>NZ_KE136479.1:913409-1629355 GCF_000407165.1 Enterococcus haemoperoxidus ATCC BAA-382
GTCGTCCAAACACATTGATTTTATCTTCACTTTTCAAAAAAGCATACAAGTATAAACCAATGATCGCAACGGTCGTTGTTCGAACCCCACCACCGACTGAACTAGGGCTACAGCCAATAAACATCAAAAGAGAAAATACCATTAATGTCGTAACCTGAAAATCACCTAAATCATTGATCTGCAGACCTGCATTTCGAGTCGTCATAGAATAAAACATTGATGTGATCCAACGCTGGATCTCACCCATCCCCACAAACAAATGATCTTTCTCCAATAAATAAATCAAAATTGTACCGCCGATAAATAAAATCACAAAAGCCAATACAGCAATTTTACTAAACAATGAAAAACGGAAAGGCAATCCTCGTTTTTTCTTCTTAAAAAACAACCACTCACGAACTTCCATCAATACTGGAAAGCCAATCCCACCGACAAAAATCAAAAACATAATCACGATCAAAAAAAGATAATCGTTGGCAAATGGGATAATCGAATCTCCTGTAACGTCAAATCCAGAGTTGGTAACTGCTGAAATCGATTGATAAAAACCAAAGAAAATCGCTCTGGGCCAGGTTTTATAATAGCCGGAGAAGTAAAAATAAATGGAGAAAAATGTACCAAATATTACTTGAAACCATAAAATAATGGTAAATGTGATTCGAATCAAGCGAACGATACCGCTCAATTTTGGTTGGTTCATATCGGTCATGATTAATTGCCGTTGTTTTAAAGAAATTCTCCGTTTAGATAGAATGATGAAAGCTGTAGAAATCATCATGATCCCCAAACCACCAACTTGAAATAACACTTCCAGTAAAATTACGCCGCGGTCATTAAAGACAGAATTAATATCAAATGTAGACAAACCTGTAACACTTACTGTACTGATGGCCATAAAGAGCATATCGATGAAGCTCACATGAGAGCCGGGTTCTCTAAAAAAGGGCAGACAAAACAATAAGTAAGAAACCACTGTCATGATAACATAATAGGAAACAATTATTTGTATAGATGAGAAATTATTAGAAATATAACGCCTTCCATTGCGTTGCGCCAGCCATAAAAGCCGAAATCGATTCATAGTGGACCTCCTGAATATCATTAAACCAAGTATAGCAGAAAATAAATGGTGGGCAAACAAAGAATAAACCCTTAGAAGAAATAAGAAATTGATTAAAAATAACGAGAATAGAGCACAAATCAAACAGAACATGCTATTTTATTGTGAGGGGAGTAACATTCTTTTGTTTAATAGGTTGAAAAATAAACTTAATTAAACTAATGAGTTTAGTATAAAAGAGAAATCTATCATTTTCAAAATGTGATTATATTCACATTTATATAAGAGATTAGGTAGATTTAAGTTAAATAATCAGGAGTTGGATGGTTAAAAATTACTGAGGTGGGGAAAAAATGAAAAAAGTCATCATGAGTTTACTATCATTGAGTCTATTTGCAGGAATTGCGGTAGGTTGTACCAGTGATCAAGACAAAACAACCAAGAAAAGTAAAGAATCCAAGGAAAGCACAGAAGTTACTTCTGGTGCATCAGCCAATGGCTATACAGATTTAAGTGAATTAGAAGATCAATATGACATCGTGATCATCGGTGCAGGTGGCGCTGGCATGACAGCTGCATTACAAGCAAAAGAAGCAGGAATGAATCCAGCTATCCTAGAAAAAATGCCAGTTGCAGGTGGCAATACAATCAAATCTTCTTCAGGTATGAATGCTTCTGAAACAAAATACCAAAAAGCAGAAGGTATCACAGATAGCAATGATAAATTCTTCGAAGAAACACTTAAAGGTGGAAAAGGAACGAATGACAAAGAACTATTACGCTTTTTTGTCGATCATTCAGCAGATGCAATCGATTGGTTAGATACGAAAGGAATTGAACTAAGCAACTTGACAATTACCGGTGGAATGAGCGAAAAACGCACTCACCGTCCAGCTGATGGTTCTGCAATCGGCGGCTACTTAGTTGATGGACTTGTTCGGAATGTCAAAGAAGAAAAAATTCCGTTATTTGTAAATGCAAACGTGACGGAAATCACTGAAAAAGACGGTCAAGTCAACGGTGTTAAAGTCAAACTAAATGACAAAGAAACAAAAGAAATCAAATCAAATGCTGTAATCGTTACAACAGGTGGTTTTGGTGCGAATAAAGAAATGCTAGAAAAATACGATCCAAAATTAAAAGATTATGTCACAACAAACCAAGAAGGTACAACAGGTGACGGTATCAAGATGATCGAAAAACTTGGCGGTGCAACAGTGGATATGAAAGAAATCCAAATTCATCCAACTGTTCAACAAGATAAATCATTCTTGATCGGTGAAGTTGTTCGTGGTGAAGGCGCAATTTTAGCATCACAAGAAGGTACACGTTTCGTGAATGAAATGGATACCCGGGATAAAGTGTCAGCGGCCATCACTGAATTGCCAGAAAAATCAGCATACCTAGTCTTTGATCAAGGTGTTCGTGATCGTGCGAAAGCAATTGATTTTTATGATGAACAAGGCTTTGTTGTAGAAGGTACAACAATTGAAGAACTTGCGAAAAAGATCGATATGCCAGAAGCCAAATTAAAAGAAACAGTAGAACAATGGAATAAAGAAGTTCAAGCGAAATCTGATACTCAATTTAATCGCGCAACAGGTATGGATCATGATCTATCAACTGGACCATTCTATGCAATCAAAATCGCACCAGGAATCCACCATACAATGGGCGGTGTGAAGATCAATACGAAAACAGAAGTCTTAAAAGAAAATGGCGCCCCAATCAAAGGATTATATGCCGCTGGTGAAGTAACTGGTGGATTACATGGTGCAAACCGTATTGGCGGAAACGCTGTAGCGGACATCATCATCTTTGGTCGTCAATCTGGAACAGAAGCAGCGAATTTTGCATCAGCACAAAAATAAGTAAGTCTAAGAAAACCAATAGATCGAACGTCCGCGTTTGCCTATTGGTTTCTTTTTATCGTCTAAATGAACTTATAATCAAAAACTAAGAAAGCAATTTTTCAAAAATACTGCTTTTTTGTCGAAAATATAGTAAAATACGAGAGGAACTAAACGAGAGGTGACGACGGAGTAATGGCACAATTATTTTTTAAATATGGCGCAATGAATAGTGGTAAAACAATTGAAATATTAAAAGTAGCGCACAATTATGAAGAACAAGACAAACCTGTTGTCATTATGACAAGCGGACTTGATACTAGAGATGGCGTTGGTGTCGTTTCAAGCCGTATCGGCCTTAGAAGAGAAGCAATCCCTATTTTTAAAGAGACGAATGTCTATGATTTGATCCAAAAGCTTGATTATAAACCTTATTGCATCTTAGTGGACGAATCACAATTTTTAGGCAAACAACACGTGATTGAGTTTGCCCGAGTTGTAGACGAATTAAATATTCCAGTTATGGCATTTGGTCTGAAGAATGATTTCCGTAATGAACTATTTGAAGGATCGAAATACTTGATGTTATATGCAGATAAACTAGAAGAACTTAAAACAATCTGCTGGTTCTGTCATAAAAAAGCGACGATGAATCTACATTATATTGATGGTCAACCAGTTTATGAAGGAACTCAAGTCCAAATCGGTGGAAACGAAGCTTATTATCCTGTGTGCCGTAATCATTATTTCCATCCACCAATCGATGGTGAGCAGGTAGAAAATAATTAACTCAGTAAAAAGTGGAAAATAAACGATACTTATCAACTAAAAAGAGGAGCAACTAACTATGTACGATCAGTTACAATCAATTGAAGATCGCTATGAAGAGCTGGGCGAATTATTAAGTGACCCAGAAGTCATCAGTGATACGAAACGCTTTATGCAATTATCTAAAGAAGAAGCGAATACCCGCGAAACAGTCGACGTTTATCGTCGCTATAAGCAAGTAGTCGAAGGAATCAGTGATACCGAAGAACTATTAGGTGAAAAGCTAGATGCCGAAATGGCTGAAATGGCCAAAGAAGAACTTTCAGAATTAAAAAAAGAAAAAGACGTACTGGAAGAACGAATCAAAATTTTACTATTACCGACAGATCCAAATGACGATAAGAATATCATTATGGAAATCCGTGGTGCAGCTGGCGGGGACGAAGCAGCTTTATTTGCTGGTGACTTATTCGGGATGTACCAAAAATATGCGGAATCACAAGGATGGAAAACGGATGTCATGGAAGCGAATATTACTGGAATCGGTGGATATAAAGAAGTGATCATGATGATTTCCGGAGATAATGTTTTCTCTAAACTAAAATATGAGAGTGGTGCGCATCGGGTTCAACGTGTACCGTCAACAGAATCTCAAGGCCGTATCCACACATCAACTGCAACTGTCGTTGTTTTACCAGAAGCAGAAGAAGTAGAATTAGATCTTGCAGATAAAGACATTCGCACAGATATCTACCATGCTAGTGGAGCCGGAGGTCAGCACGTCAATAAAACAGCTTCTGCTGTTCGTTTGACCCATATTCCAACTGGGATTGCTGTTGCTATGCAAGATGAACGTTCTCAAATCAAAAACCGTGAAAAAGCAATGAAAATTTTACGTGCCAGAGTGTACGACCAAATGCAGCAAGAAGCGCAAAGCGAATATGATGCAAATCGCAAATCAGCTGTTGGGACAGGAGATCGTTCTGAACGAATCCGTACCTATAACTTTCCGCAAAATCGTGTAACGGATCATCGTATTGGTTTAACCATTCAAAAACTTGATCAAATTTTAGCTGGAAAATTAGATGAAATCGTTGATGCATTAGTGTTATACGATCAAACATCAAAATTAGAAGAGATGCAAAATGGGTAACCGTTATTTTGAAGTCCTTGAACGGGCTTCTTCTTTTTTAGAAAAACAAGGACAAGAAGGCTATAGTATTCTTTTTGTTTTTCTAGAAAGAAAAGGCTGGACCAAGACGGATTGGCTGCTTCATCTGAAAGAAGAAATAACATCCGAAGACGAGCAACAAATCAATGAGGACGTATTGAGGCTTGCTCAAAATTATCCGCCACAATATTTATTGGAATATAGCGATTTTTATGGTCATCGTTTTATAGTTAATGAGCATACATTGATTCCAAGACCTGAGACAGAGGAGCTCGTCGACCGTTGCTTAAAAGAAAATCCAAATGAGCGATTGACAGTTGTTGATGTTGGGACTGGAACAGGTGCAATTGCGATTAGTCTAAAATTGGATCGACCAAATTGGCAAGTGACTGCAATCGATATTTCAGAAGAAGCATTAAACGTTGCCAAGAAAAATGCAGAACAATTAAAGGTAGATATTTGTTTTTGTCATGGCGATGCACTTAAACCAATGAAAGAGCAAAAAATCGATATCTTGATTTCAAATCCTCCTTACATCAGTAATACTGAATGGGACTTGATGGATGAAAGTGTGCGAACATTTGAACCCAAAACTGCATTGTTTGCAGAAAACGATGGGTTAGCGATTTATCAACGATTGGCTGAAGAAGCAAAAGAGTTGCTGAAACCAGATGGAAAAATTTATTTAGAAATCGGTTTTCAACAAGGCGAAGCAGTCAAACAACTTTTTCAGCAAACCTTTCCACAAAAACAAGTACAAGTTGCCCAAGACTTATCGGGAAATGATCGAATGGTGATTGTTTCATCTAAAAAAGAGGAGGGGTAGGAAATTGGAAACAAAACAATTTACAGCGGATAACATCGATCAAGCTGCAGAACTTATCCGTAAAGGAGAACTAATCGCTTTTCCAACTGAAACTGTTTATGGACTTGGCGCAAACGCATTGGATGAACGTGCAGTAAAGCAAGTTTATGCAGTTAAAGGACGCCCTAGCGATAATCCTTTGATTGTTCATGTAAGTGATTTTGAGATGGTTAAAAATTATGTGACGGACTTTCCTGAACAGACTAAAAAATTAGTGGATGCTTTTTGGCCGGGTCCTTTGACGTTGATTTTTAATGTGAAAACAGATGCTTTTTCTACTACCGTAACTGGTGGTTTGAAAACGGTCGCTTTTCGGATGCCTAATAATGAAAAAACACTGGAACTAATCAAAACAGCCAAGCTACCTCTAGTAGGACCTAGCGCTAATACTTCCGGAAAACCAAGTCCGACAACAGCAAAGCATGTGTATCATGACCTTCATGGGAAAATCGCTGGTATTCTAGATGATGGCCCAACTCAAATCGGTGTAGAATCAACGGTCTTAGATTTAACTGCTGCAGACGGAGTTCCGGTCATTTTAAGACCTGGTGCCGTTACACAAGAACGTTTGGAGCAAGTAGTGGGTAAGGTGATTGTTGATCAGCACTTAATCAGCGAAAAAGAAGCCCCTAAAGCACCTGGGATGAAGTATAAACATTATTCACCAGATGTCCCTGTTTGGATCGTAGAGGGTGATCAACAGACGTTTAAAAAAGCAATTGAATGGGCTGAAAGTAAAAATCAGCGGATTGGTTTGTTTGCGGACAATCAAGTTACAGAAATGTTTTCTGATGAAGTAGCAGCCATTTTTTCTTTTGGTGAAGGATCAGTGGAACAAGGAACTAAATTATTATTTGCAGGTCTGAGAAGTTTAGATGAACAAAATATCGATGTGATTTTTGCACAAGCTTTTCCAGAATCAGATCTAGGGATCGCTTACATGAACCGACTGAAAAAAGCAGCAAATCAAAAAATTCTAAAAATTGATTCGATTTTTGAGTAGAGAGCATTTAAGTATGATACAATCGGTACAAACAAATGAAATGGAGGCTTGTTTAATGGAGTATAAAACATTTGATCCTGATTTATGGGATGCAATTGCCAAAGAGAATGACCGTCAAGAAAACAACTTGGAGTTGATTGCATCAGAGAACGTTGTTTCTAAAGGTGTGATGGCTGCACAAGGAAGTATTCTTACAAATAAGTATGCAGAAGGTTATCCAGGGAAACGTTATTATGGTGGTTGTGAGTTTATCGATATCGTTGAAAATTTGGCGATCGATCGTGCGAAAGAATTATTTGGGGCTAAGTTTGCAAATGTTCAGCCGCACTCAGGTTCCCAAGCGAATACAGCAGCTTATCTTTCATTGATCGAACCAGGAGATACTGTTTTAGGGATGGATTTGTCTGCGGGAGGACATTTAACTCATGGTTCACCAGTCAATTTTAGTGGGAAAACCTATAATTTTGTAAGTTATGGTGTGGATCCCACAACTGAAGTGATCGATTATAATGTTGTACGTATTTTGGCTCGTGAACACCAGCCAAAATTAATCGTAGCAGGAGCTAGTGCGTATTCTCGGACAATCGATTTCGAAAAATTCCGTGAAATCGCTGATGAAATTGGCGCAAAATTAATGGTAGATATGGCACACATTGCGGGTCTTGTAGCCGCAGGTTTGCATCCAAATCCAGTACCTTATGCGGATATCACAACATCAACAACACACAAAACATTACGTGGGCCTCGTGGTGGGCTTATTTTAACGAATGATGAAGAGTTAGCGAAAAAAATCAATAGCAATATTTTCCCTGGTATTCAGGGCGGACCATTAGAACACGTGATTGCTGGTAAAGCAGTTGCCTTTAAAGAAGCGTTAGACATTAGCTTTAAAGAATATAGTGAACAAGTTATCGAAAATGCTAAAGCAATGACAAAAGTATTTAATCAGACACCAGAGGCTCGCTTAGTAAGTGGATCGACTGATAATCATTTATTGTTAATAGATGTTAGTGGTTTTGGTTTAAACGGAAAAGAAGC
Organism: Enterococcus haemoperoxidus ATCC BAA-382; assembly: GCF_000407165.1. NCBI lineage: Bacteria > Bacillati > Bacillota > Bacilli > Lactobacillales > Enterococcaceae > Enterococcus > Enterococcus haemoperoxidus. Next base: position 921,165 of record NZ_KE136479.1, read on the forward strand.
AGAAGCAATTTTAGATAGCGTAAATATCACGGCTAATAAAAATTCGATTCCGTTTGAACAGCTTAGTCCATTTAAAACAAGTGGTATTCGTATTGGAACACCTGCAATCACGACACGAGGATTTAAAGAAGATGATTGTGTAGAAGTTGCAAAATTAATCGTGAAAGTCCTAAATGATCATGAAAATGAAGCGACTCTTTCTGAAGTTCGTGCTTCTGTTAGTGAACTTACAAAAAAATATCCACTTTATAAGTAAAAGTTTCGAGTGATTGACTAGTCAATCGCTCGATTTTGTTTTACAATAGGAAGGAATAAATTATTGAAGGAGAATGAGCATGGGAAAATTCCAAGTTATTGATCATCCACTGATCCAACACAAATTAACAATCATTAGAGATAAGGATTGTGGAACAAAGGTTTTTCGTGAAGTCGTAAATGAGATCGCAATGCTTATGGCATACGAAGTTTCAAGAGATATGCCACTAGAAGATATTGTTATCGAGACACCGATTTGTGAATCTACACAAAAAACATTATCTGGTAAAAAGGTAGCAATCGTACCTATTTTACGTGCAGGTATTGGAATGGTAGATGGTATTTTGGAATTGATTCCAGCAGCAAAAGTTGGACATATCGGGTTATACCGTGATCATGATACATTAGAGCCAGTTGAATACTTTGTGAAGATGCCTGAAGATATTGATGCTCGTCAATTATTCGTAGTTGATCCAATGTTAGCAACAGGTGGATCAGCAATTATGGCGATCGACGCGTTGAAAGCACGTGGCGGCAGCAATATCAAATTTGTTTGTCTAGTAGCAGCGCCAGAAGGTGTGAAGGCCTTACAAGAAGCACATCCAGATATCGATATCTATACTGCAGCATTAGATGAGTATTTAGATAAAGATGGCTACATCGTTCCAGGCCTTGGCGATGCTGGTGACCGTTTATTCGGTACTAAGTAAAAATAAAATAGCTGCTAAAAACAACTTCATGTTTTTAGCAGCTATTTTTTATGAACTAAAAAATCCATCCAGTAATTATGGATGGAAAAATCTATACTTTTTTTAGTTTTTTGTAATTGATGACGATGACACCATTACTTTTAACCATTAAATCGGTGTTATCAGAATTTTCATCAATTTCCACAACAGCAGAATTATTTAATTGTTTCGTAATAATTCCAGTTTGTGGCTGACCATGCATCAAGAAAGTGACCTGAGTATCGACAGTGAATAAATCCCCTTCTGCAGAAGGCTCAACAGGACGATTAAAGTTACCGAAATTAGACATTCAAAAAAACTTCCTTTCTTAACTACTTCTATTATACCACAAATTAAGAAAAAATTCAGAAAACTAATTTTCTTTTAAAAAAGGAGGTTTTTTGTCTTTACAAAGAATGGGTTTAGTTCTATAATTTTTAGTGTATTGCCAGCTTAGCTCAGTCGGTAGAGCAACGCACTCGTAACGCGTAGGTCGTAGGTTCGATTCCTATAGCTGGCATCATTTAAACGTGAAAGATCAATGCTTGTAAGCATTGATCTTTCACGTTTATTTATTTTTATAGTAAAAAATCAGGATTTGACAATGTATAAACAAATTAGTTAGAGGACAATCTCATGATTTCGATATACTTTAGGCTTAAAAAAAACTATACAATTCATATTAAAATGATATATAATGTATTTTTAGTAATAAATAAATATAAAAGGGGAATTTGAAATGAAAAAAAAGTTATTAGTCGTTGGTGTTTTAGGAATAGTTGGCCTAGGATTATATGGTGGAACTGTTGTTAATGGTTGGCAATCAGGTTATGGAGATGACTATGTTTACATGCCTGACGGGAGTATACGTTCTAGTATACTCACATTGATCGAAAGAAATACTCTGGTTGAAACGGAAGATGGAAGTGAAAGTCTATTTGAAATCGAAAAGGAATTACCAACAGTCGATCAAATAAAAAAATATGCATATTCTGATCCGAATCAATATTTGGAGCTTGGAGAATTGAGTTTAAGTGGAATTCAAGGAATCCAACATTTAGGTGAAAATGTAAAGAAAATAAGGCTTTTTGAGATTGGAAACTCTGATATTACTCCAATATTTCTGATGGAACATCTAGAAGAGTTGGATTTAGAAGATGCTAATGTTACGATGAATGAGCTAGATCAATTGTTTACTTCTAAGCGCATGCCAAAACTGAAAGTTTTGCATGTAAGGGATTATGAATATTCGTTCAAAGATTTTTCAGACGTTAAAATACCTGAAAAGTTTCAAGATGTGCTATACAGAAATAGCACAACTTATCCCACAATTACGTTGTCCTCGGATGCAAAGGAATTAGTTATAAAAAATCCAATTCAGCTATCGAACAATAACGGTGGCGAAACAACATATACTTCTCAAGATAAGAATTTCAAAGTTGTTGGCAATGAATTAAGATGGGATCTTTCAACTAGTGAGGAGCCTAAATCATTTACATGGGAATATAAGTTGGCAGAGCCAAACCGTAATATCGTCTTTAATGGGGAAGTAAGATTAAAAGTCCTTTTTGAAGATTAAGAAACTATTAATATGAGTTGTAAGCACCTAATTATGGTGATTAAAGACTGAAGACAAAAGATACAAATAAATCTTCTTTATAAGAAGTTTGTTTGTATCTTTTGTAGTTTTAGCAAAATAATAAGCAAAGACTTTCATTCTCATTTTTTTGATATATTTAAAAGAGAAATTGTAGGCTGATTAATGATTGCTAGTATGAAAGATACAATTGTAATGGCGGAAGGTGGATTAATCGTCCATACAGATATAGATTCAGAATATATTACATTTGTTTCCAATAAGAGCTCTGAAAAATGGATCTATGTCTCATATAAATTCTAAAAGAAACTCATATGATAATAATTTGACTTAATCTTTCTATAAAATCATAAAAATAGAAGTAATAAATTGAGCGAAGTGATCCTAAAGTTTGAAAGTGTTCTATTATTTCTTCTAGAAAAAATAAAAAAACACAAAGTCAAAGTATACTATGTTACTATTTTTTTGTTAAAAAAAGATAAGTGAGAGGTTACGGATGGAAAAACTTTTGCACTATACGGGATTTTTATTGTTAGGATTTATACTAGTCTATGCTCCAGCAGTATTTGCGCAAGGCAATGTTTCTAGTTCAGGAATGAAAACTTCTGATGACGGGACAGACTATGTTCTTGTAGGGAAAGCCTTCCATGATATTTTCTCTGAGCCAACAAAAATAGATTTAAACCAAAATGAGATTGTCTATTTTCAACAAGAGTTGACGGTAAATAATGGTACTATGACAAAGTATTTGGCAAAGTTTATTAATCAAGACAGTCTAGGTAATTCTTGGTTTCAGTTCTCATCATATCCTACAGTTACTAAAGGAAATGCAAAGATAACTTATACGACAGACGGAATAAATTTTAGTGAAACACTTCCAAAGTTAAATGATCTAGTTGGTTATAAGATGGAAATTACTCAAAATATTGTACATCCTTCAGATGGAAATAATAGAGAAGCTGATTTGCTCATTTCATTCACAATGGCTCCCAAAAAAGACTATATTATCGAAAACAATGCGTTAGATAAGGATATCGTTCCTTTTAGTGGAGGTTATGATTCGGGTGGATATGGTACTTATTATGATTGGGGATTTAGAAGAGGTGTACACTTTACCAATATTCCAGTACCTGGGGCAGATGTTGAAGTTACTTATAAAGATAATGATGGTATAGAAATTCATGATCCCCAATGGATTAAAGGAAATGTAGGGGACACTTACGATACGACTACAGAACAATTCAAATTGGAAATTCCTGGATATACATTAAATCAAGAGAGGTTTCCGATAAATGCTATAGGTAATTTTACTGCTAAAAAGCAAGTAGTAAATTATGTATATAATAAAAATCCAGTAAAAGCAACCAGTGTAACAGTAAAGTATCAAGATGTTGATGGAAATAAGCTAGCCGACGATGTAGTGAAAACAGGAATGATTGGAGAACAGTATACTACAGAACAAAAAGAAATTCCTGGGTATGCTTTTAATGACATTCTAGGAAGTGCTGCTGGGGTGTTTACAGATGAAACTCAAACCGTAATCTATATTTATACACAAATTCCAACTAAGACAGCAAAAGTAACTGTAAACTATCAAGATGGTGCTGGGAATAAATTAACAGATGATGTGGTAAAAACTGGATTAGTTGGAGAGCAATATACCACAGAACAAAAAGGGATTCCTGGGTATATATTTAAAGAAGTTCATGGAAATATCAAGGGGAGATTTACCGATAACGCTCAAATTGTTACGTATGTATATGAAAAAAATAAGATACAACAGCCTAAAGATAACTCAAATAATAATAATCAAGCATTAACAAAAATACTTCCAAGTGCTGGTGAAAATAATAGCTATTCAAAAGTGTTGGGAGTATTGGGAAGTGTAATAATTATTTGTGCTTTTACTCGTTGGTTTATGATCAAGCAAAAGAAAGACCAAGAATAAAAGAGACAAATTACTAGTATTATGAAAAAGAGGACGAGACAAAAGCGTTTAGCTCCAAGAAATAAGAGGGAGCTGCTTTTTTTTCGCCGTTTATTCGGATTTAGAGCGCGAAACAAAACTGATCTTTAGTTTTGTCCCACAGTTTTTTTATTTCAGTAAGTATTACTCATTTAAAGGTTGCACAGCATAATCTGCTTCTTCTGGCGTGAATTTTTCACCTCGTAGAGTTTCAATATAGATCAAATACATAATCGTTGTATATTTGTAAAAAAGAGCCTACACTAAGAGTATAACTTAAGTATATAGGAGGACTGCATCATGTCAGAGAAAGTTGATAACATCAATAAATTAGCCAATGAAGCAAAGAAAGAAGTCGAACGCTTAGAAGACAAACGGCAAGAAAGCCTTGGAAACTCTATCAATTATATTGAGAATGAATTGCAAATCCAACGTTTATATGCTCAAATCGAAGCTTATGAAAAAGTTTTGGATGTTGTAAAATAAGTCTATTTTTGTAATGACGTAGTATAAAAAATCAAGTTTAATACCAATAGGCCAGACAAAACGATTTTAGTTTTGTCTGGCTTATTTTATTTAATAAAATTTTAAGAAAAAAACTGGACAGAATTATGAAAGAAAATTGGGAGGATTTTGAGGGGTGAGTCTTCATAAAATAATTTATTATTAAAACATAGGAAGTGCAAAGGTAAGTTTATAAAAAGGGAGAGAATCAAAATCGGAAAAGATCAAGAATATAAATATACAGATGCTGATGTAGATAGAATCGTTAAACAAAAGCTTCATCGTTGGCAACGAAAAAGAAAAGTAGAAATTGCTTGTTTCGAAAAGCGAAAAGACACTATTTCTTCTTACAAAGAAGCAGCGATTATTTTTTTAAGTAATGATCTACCTTTTGATATAGACGTTATAACTATAACAGAGTGTATTTTCAACAAATCTCTAATTCCCTAAAGTTTTTCCAAAATCATCAATACTATACTTTCTTTTCTCCCTATAGAAAGTTATAATAAAAAGCGTATGATTTAAGGAAAAGGGATGACGAATGAATAAAAATAAACTAATGCGTAACTTAGATAATAGAATTGATTATGGTGTGATTTTACCGGTATTCCTTCTTTCAATCATCGGAATACTGTCGCTTTATGTAGCGTTAAGCAATGATCCAAATCGACCAGAGATCGGCAATATGTTGATGAAACAAGGATTGTGGTATTTAGTCGGTGGCGTCAGTATTGTGATTGTGATGAATTTCAGCTCCAAGCTTCTTTGGCGACTGACACCTGTGTTTTATGTGATTGGATTGATTATGATGGGGCTGCTTTTAAAGTTCTATGATCCTTATCTAGAAGCGCAAACAGGTTCTAAAAACTGGATCAGTATAGGTGGGACAACTTTTCAACCTTCAGAACTGATGAAAGTAGCCTTTATTTTAATGCTAGCATATGTTGTGACGATGCATAATGTGAAGAATGTCAATCGAACGCTAAAATCTGATTTTTGGCTAATTGGAAAAATGCTATTGGTGACAATGCCTGTCATCATTTTGATTTTACTACAAGATGACTTTGGGACGATGCTAGTTTTCTTAGCAATTTTTGGCGGAGTTTTCCTGATGTCAGGGATCTCTTGGAAAATTATTTTACCAGCGTTTTTGGCAGCATTACTAATAGGTGCAGGCACGATTTACTTAGTGACCACGACCACTGGACGTGAATTTCTTTATTCAGTAGGGTTTAAACCGTATCAGTTTGATCGAATTGATTTATGGATGAATCCATTCCATCATGATCCCGATCGTTCTTTCCAACCAGCTTTAGCGATCACAGCGATTGGTTCTGGCGGATTGCTTGGAAAAGGGTTTAATGTTAGTGATGTATATGTACCTGTTAGAGAATCAGATATGATTTTCACCGTTGTGGGTGAAAACTTTGGTTTTATTGGCGGATGCTTTATTATTTTGCTATACTTTATCTTGATTTACCGCATGATTCGTGTTTGTTTTGAGACAAATAATGAATTTTATGCCTACATTGCGACTGGAATCATCATGATGATTTTATTCCACGTGTTTGAAAATATCGGGGCGAATATTGGACTTCTACCACTAACAGGGATTCCATTACCCTTTATCAGTCAAGGTGGTTCCTCTATCTTAGGCAATATGCTAGGAGTAGGATTGATTATGTCAATGAAATATCAAAAAGAAGCAACGATTGAAGACTATTAAATGAAAGAAGGCGTTAAAATGTACACATTTTTCTGGTATCCAAAATGTTCAACTTGTAAGAAAGCAAAAGCTTGGTTAGATGAGCATCAGGTAAAATACAAAACGATTGATATGATCGAAAATCCTCCAACTGCAAAACAATTAGCAAGCTGGATGGAGCAAAGTGATTTGCCAGTCCGCCGTTTCTTTAATACAAGCGGTATTCGTTATAGAGAACAAGGGTTGAAAGATAAAGTCAATGATTTTTCAATCAAAGAAGCAAGTGAATTATTAGCGACTGACGGTATGTTGATCAAACGTCCGATTTTTGTTAAAGGCGATCAATTTTTAGCAAACGGATTTAAAGAATCTGATTATGAAGGAGCTATTAAATAATGGCTGAAGAAGTGAAAATAATTGATAGTCTGTGGATTTTGAAAACAGATGCAGGTTATAAAATTGGTTTGACAAATGAAGCACAAGAAGATTTAGGAAACATCACTTTTGCAACGATGCCTAAGGTTGGTCAAAAACTGCAAAAAGGGGATTCACTAATCGAATTGGAAGCTGAAAAAGCTGTAAGTGAATTTAGTACACCAATCAGCGGAACGATTGTAGCAATTAATGAAGCAGCGGAACAAGATACTAGTGTTTTAGATGATGCAGATCAAAAAAATGCCTGGATCGCTATTTTAACGGATGTTGATGAAGCAGAATTGAATCAAGCGTAATAATAATTGACAAGCGATTTGGATATTGCTATAATTTCATCAATAAAAGTAAAAGCTTTGAAAAGAAGAGTACATGCCAAAAGTGTTTGAAGAGAGCTCTGTTTGCTGGAAATGGGTAACACGATTGAGATGGAAGATGGCCTTTGAGCGGAATAAGTGAGCAAAGGTGAACTTATTACGGGAGTGCCCGTTACAGCACGGCAGTATGCGAATTCAAGTACTGTATAAGGCTATTATTGTGAAATAATGGTAAATCAAGGTGGTAACACGAAAGACAAGCTTTCGTCCTTTTGTCAGATTAATGACAGGGACGGAGGCTTTTTATTGTGAATCACTACGACTGGCTTCGCCATAGTAGATGATGAACAATACTTGGCGAACGAAGTGAGAGTAGTTTTATTTCTACCGAATCATAATCCAAGCCAAAATAAGAAATAGGCGAGCTAGGTCATAAAAATAAGAAAATTAATCTGTCGATTATTTCACAACATAGCACAAAGCATGTAGTATAATAAAAAAGAAGTAAAACCAAAGAAAGCGGAGGGGAAAAAATGCCTCTAATCGAATTACAACACGTACAAAAACAATTTTCCGGAAAAAGCGGACAAGTAACAGCTGTTAACGATGTTTCATTAACAGTCGATCAAGGGGATATATATGGAATCGTTGGTTATTCGGGTGCTGGTAAAAGTACTTTAGTTCGTTTATTAAACGGCTTAGAATTACCAACACAAGGTGAAGTTGTTATCCAAGGGCAAAATGTTGCGCAAATGGCGAATCGAGAACTACGTCAATTTCGTAAAAAAATTGGGATGATTTTTCAACATTTCAATTTATTATGGTCAAGAACGATTTTAGAAAATATCATGTTACCGTTAGAACTAGCAAATGTTCCAAAAAACGTGAGAAAAGAACGTGCACAAGAACTTTTAAATTTAGTTGGTTTACAAGGGCGTGGAGATGCGTATCCAAGTCAATTATCTGGTGGACAAAAGCAACGTGTAGGGATTGCCAGAGCACTAGCTAATAATCCGGAAATTTTACTTTGTGATGAAGCAACAAGTGCATTAGATCCGCAAACAACAGATGAAGTATTGGACCTTCTGTTAGAAATCAATAAAACATTGAATCTGACGATTGTATTGATTACGCATGAGATGCATGTGATTCGCAAGATTTGTAACAAAGTTGCTGTAATGGAGCTGGGTCAAATCGTTGAAGAAGGCGATGTGTTAGAAGTCTTTAGACACCCTAAACAAGCTGTTACAAAACGTTTTGTTCAACAAGAATTAGAACCAAAAGAAGATACGGAAGAGTTATTACAGGAATTGATTAAAGAAAATCCAGCAGGTCTTGTTGCAACATTGCAATTTAGTGGTGATAATGCCAATGAACCTGTGATTTCACAAGCAATTCGTAAATTTGCTGTAGATATCAATGTTGTTCAAGGTCAAGTTCAACAAGCAAAAGAAGGCGCCTTTGGAACGTTGACTGTTATGATCACAGGAACACCAAATGAGATTGAACAGGCGTTAGCATTCTTTACTGAAAAAGAAGTCGTAATGGAGGTGATTCACCGTGGCGAATGAAACATTTGCAGAAAAATATTTGAACTTTAGCCGAGTGAATCCAGAATCAATGCAACAGGCGGCGATCGATACATTGTTTATGACGGTCGTTGCGATGATTTTTGTTATTATTATTGGTTTTTTACTAGGGTTATTATTATACAGTTTAAGCCGTAATAAATCACCTTTTGCAAAAATTTGTTATAGTGTTTTATCAGTTGTTAGTAATATTTTCCGCTCGATTCCTTATATCGTGTTGATCATCTTATTAATGGATTTTTCAAGAAAATTAGTTGGTACAGGGATCGGTGCCAAAGCGGCAATCCCTTCATTGATTGTATCAGCTGCACCATTTTACGCTCGTTTAGTTGAAATTGCCTTTCGTGAAGTCGATAGTGGTGTTTTAGAAGCAGCAGATGCAATGGGTGCTTCTAAAATCCAAAAGATTTTTAAGGTATTGATTCCTGAAAGTACACCAGCTCTACTATCTGGTGTTACGCTGACAACGATTACGATGATTGGTTTTACAGCAATGGCAGGTATCATCGGCGGAGGTGGTCTTGGTGGTTTAGCATATCAAGAAGGGTTTAGCCGTAATAATAATACCGTTACATTAGTTGCAACAGTTTTGATCTTGGTTATTGTGTTTATTATTCAATTTGTCGGCGATCAATTGGTGAAACGTTCAGACAAACGATAAACAATCAAAATAGAAAAATAATTGGAGGAAATAAATATGAAAAAGAAATTATTCGGTTTAGCAGCATTAGCACTTGTGACAGTTGGATTGGTCGCTTGTGGCGGAGGGAAAGACAAAACAGACGATAGTAAGTCAGCGGGATCTGAAAAAGAATCTTCTGTTTTGAAAGTTGGCGCATCAGCTTCACCTCATGCGGAAATTTTAGAGCAAGTCAAACCAATTCTTAAAAAAGAAGGAATTGATTTAGAAATCGTGCAATTCGATGATTACATTTTACCAAACAAAAACTTGGCTGAAGGCGACATCGATGCGAATTACTTCCAACATATTCCGTACTTTAATTTACAAGTCAAAGAAAATAAGTATGATTTCGCAAACGCTGGCGGTATTCATATTGAGCCAATGGGTCTTTATTCAAAACGAATCAAAGATATCAAAGACTTAAAAGAGGGAGCAACAATCATTACATCAAATTCAGAATCTGACTGGGGTCGTATTATCACGATTTTACAAGATGCTGATTTAGTTACCGTTAAAGATGGTGTGGATTTAGAGACTGCTACTTTTGAAGATATTGATAAAAATCCAAAAAACTTGAAATTTATCCATAATATCAATCCTGAAGTATTAACAACGACATATAACAACGATGAAGCAGATCTTGTAGCAATCAACGCTAACTTTGCATACAGTGCAGGCTTGAATCCATTAAAAGACTCTGTTTTACTTGAAAAAGATAACTCACCGTATGTAAATATTGTGGCTGTTCGTTCTGAAGATAAAGATAGCGATAAAATCAAAAAGTTGATAGATGCATTGCATAGTAAAGAAATCCAAGATTGGATTCTTGAAAAATGGGATGGCTCTGTAAAACCTGTAAATAAATAAAAAAAGACAGAAAAATCGTTTGAGATTTTTCTGTTTTTTTCTATTTTTGAACAAGCTTCTCCAAAATATCAACAAAAATCGGGTTATCATTAAAGGGATGAATATAATGGAAATGTTCTCCGCCGTTCTCCATAAAGTAACCATAATTTTCTTTTTCAATCTCTTCTATTGTTTCTAAGCAATCAGAAACGAACCCAGGTGTCAAGATCAAAATATTCTTATCCCCTTGCTTAGGTAATTCCTTTAGGGTTTGATCAGTAGCCGGAGTCAACCATTCAGCAGGCCCAAATTTTGATTGGAACGTACTTATGAAAGGAATATCCCCTACTTGCTCCATCACCGCTTGAGTTGTCTGGTTGCAATGTTCTAAATAATGATCCCCTTTTTCAACATAAGAAACGGGGATACCGTGATAAGAGAAAACAATCTTATCGATTCTTTTTTCTGTTAAAGCGTGTTTGATTTGTTTTGCTAAAGCGTCAATATATAGTGGCTCATCATAAAACGATTGAATAAAATGTAAGCTAGGAATTGCTTCAGCTTTCAAATAAAACTTAGCGACTTCATCAAAAATAGGTGCTGTGGTAGTCGTTGAATATTGTGGATATAACGGGATAATCGTTATATCGGTAACACCAAGATTGTTCATTTCTTTTAATACTTCTGGAATCAAAGGCTTGCTGTAGGACATTGCATAGCGTACAACATGATCTGGAAAACGTTCTTGCAGCTGCTCTGCTTGGGATTGCGTATAAAGAAGTAAAGGCGACCCCGTTTCTTGCCAAATCTGTTGGTACAACGCAGCTGATTTTTTTGGTCTAGTTCGTAAAATAATACCATGTAAAACAGGTAGCCAGATCAAACGATGGGTATCAATTACTCGTTTATCTCCTAAAAAACGTTTAAGATAGGCTCGAACTTCTTTCGTTTCAGGTTTATCTGGAGTCCCTAAATTAACAATAATAATTCCTTTTTTAGACATTAAAACCCTCTTTTCAAATGGCTAGGACAAAATGAGTTTCGCTCTAGTCAACATTTTTCTGAAATCATTGTAAATTATCTCACAAAGAATAAGGAAAATCAAAATAACTTAGCTAATCATCACCAATATTTGGTTGAGTAGAATAGAGAAAAGGCAGATAATAAAACAATAACCATTTTAGAAAGATTCTAATTAAGTCCATTTTTTCACAAACAAAACCTAGATTAAATAAGAATTATTCTAGTAAAGAGATTGCTTATCATTCTCAATTAGGATAAAATGAGTGAGAACGATAAAATAATTATTTTAAGTTGGAGGGAATTGTACATGTCCGTTTTAGAAATTAAAAATTTACACGTATCAATCGAAGATAAAAAGATTTTAAAAGGGGTTAACCTGACCATGAAAACAGGTGAAATCCACGCAATCATGGGGCCTAACGGAACAGGTAAATCAACCTTATCTGCGGCCATCATGGGAAATCCTAATTACGAAGTCACAGAAGGCGAAATCTTGTTTGACGGAGAAAATGTATTAGAACTTGAAGTGGACGAACGTGCCCGTTTAGGTTTATTCCTTGCAATGCAATACCCAAGTGAAATTCCAGGAATTACGAATGCTGAATTTATGCGTGCGGCAATCAACGCCAAACGTGATGAAGATGACAAAATTTCAGTGATGGAATTCATCAAAAAATTAGATAAAAAAATGGATTTACTAAATATGCCAGAAGAAATGGCTGAACGTTACTTAAACGAAGGCTTCTCTGGTGGAGAAAAGAAACGGAACGAAATCCTACAATTATTGATGTTGGAACCAACATTTGCCATTTTAGATGAAATCGATTCTGGTTTAGATATCGATGCGTTGAAAGTTGTTTCAAAAGGCGTAAACGAAATGCGCGGCGAAAACTTTGGTGCGTTGATCATCACTCATTACCAACGTTTATTAAACTACATCACACCAGATGTGGTGCATATCATGATGGAAGGCCGTGTGGTGAAAACTGGCGGTGCTGAACTTGCAAAACGTTTGGAAGCAGAAGGCTATGCAGGAATCAGCCAAGAATTAGGTATCGAATACAAAGAAGAAGCATAAGGAGGACAAGATAAATGAAGGAAATAACAACAGCGAATTATCTTGACGACATCAACGCTTTTTCAGCCCGTAACGAAGAACCTACTTGGATGACCGACTTACGTGTAGCGGCTTTAGAAAAAGCTGAAAACCTAGAATTACCAAAGATCGAACGTGTGAAATTTCACCGTTGGCCTTTGTTTAACGTGAATACTGAAGAGTATGCACCTGAAACAATGAACATCCCAAGCTTTGACGCAATGAAAGATAATCCAGTGATCGTGCAACAAGGGTCGATTACAACGTTTGAACAACTTTCAGCGAAATTAGCCGATCAAGGTGTGATTTTCACTGACATGTTTACAGCCTTGCAAGAACATGGTGATTTAGTCAAAGAATATTATATGAACAAAGCGGTTGAAATGGATGAAGATAAATTAACAGCATTCCATACAGCCTTTATGAATAGTGGAGTCTTCTTATACGTACCAAAAAATGTTGTCATTGAAGAACCAATCGAAGCAATCTTTATTCAAGATTCAGCCAGTGAAGAATCGTTCTTCAAACATGTCTTGATCGTAGCGGACGAACATAGTGAGTTTAGCTATTTAGAACGATTCCAAACAATTGGCGATCAAAAAGTCAAAGTGTCAGCGAATATCGTGGTTGAAGTCATTGCAAAAGCTGGTGCAAAAGTGAAATATTCTGCCGTAGATCAATTAGGCGTAAATGTTTCAACTTACATGAACCGTCGTGGTCACATCATGCGTGATGCGTCTGTTGATTGGGCCTTAGGTGTAATGAATGATGGTGACGTGGTTGCTGATTTTGATTCTGATTTAGTCGGCGAAGGCTCTCATTCGGAAGTTAAAGTTGTGGCAATCAGTGCTGGCAAGCAAACACAAGGAATTGATACTCGTGTAACCAATAAAGCCTCTCACTCTGTAGGACACATTTTACAACACGGCGTTATCCGTGAACGTGGCACGCTAACATTTAACGGAATCGGTCATATCCTAAAAGGAGCTAAAGGCGCAGATGCCCAACAAGAAAGCCGTGTCTTAATGCTTTCAGACAAAGCCCGTGGTGATGCGAACCCAATTTTATTGATCGATGAAAATGAAGTAACCGCAGGACATGCAGCCAGTGTTGGACGTGTTGATCCAGAAGAAATGTACTATTTAATGAGTCGTGGTCTACGTAAAGATGATGCGGAACGTCTGGTTATCCGTGGCTTCTTAGGCTCAGTTATTACGGCGATTCCTGTTAAAGATGTGCAAAAAGAATTTGTGGACGTAATTGAAGGGAAGTTGAATGCATGATAAACGCAGATAAGATTCGGCAGCAGTTTCCCATCTTGTTTCAAGAAGTAAATGACGAGCCGCTTGTTTATCTGGATAATGCAGCAACAACTCAAAAACCTAAAGCAGTTTTGGATAAACTGACTTATTATTACGAACACGATAATGCTAATGTCCACCGTGGTGTGCATACGTTGGCCGAACGTGCCACGAAAGAGTATGAAGAAGCTCGTGAAAAAGTTAGAGCCTTTATCAATGCGAAAGAAACAGCCGAAACGCTCTTTACTCGAGGCACAACGACGAGTCTAAATTGGGTTGCCAAAAGCTATGGTGATTTAGCGGTTAAAGCAGGGGATGAAATCGTGATTTCTTATATGGAACATCACTCTAACATCATTCCTTGGCAACAGTTAGCTGAACGAAAAGGCGCAACCTTAAAATATATCGAAATCACAGCAGACGGCTTTTTAGATATGGAAAGTGCGAAAAAACAAATCACGGATAAAACCAAGATTGTTTCTATCGCTCATGTCTCGAATGTTTTAGGCGTGATCAATCCAATAGCAGAGTTGGCAAAGCTAGCTCATAGTCACGGTGCTGTCTTAGTTGTCGATGGTGCTCAAGCTGTACCACATATGCCAGTGGATGTTCAAGCAATTGATGCTGATTTTTATGCATTTAGCGGGCATAAAATGTGTGGTCCAACTGGAATTGGTGTATTATATGGAAAACGTGAATTACTAGATCAAATGGAACCCGTAGAATTCGGTGGGGAAATGATCGATTTCGTGAATTTGCATGACAGTACGTGGAAAGAACTGCCTTGGAAATTTGAGGCAGGAACCCCAAATATTGCTGGAGCAATCGCTATAGGTGCGGCAATCGATTTTCTAACGGAGATTGGGTTAAAAGAAATTCATCAACATGAAGCAGAATTAGTGGCTTATGTGTTGCCAAAACTATTGGCGATTGAAGGTCTGACGGTTTATGGACCACAAGATCCGGCTCATCATACAGGTGTTTTGGCGTTTAATTTAGATGGCTTACACCCACATGACACTGCGACAGCGTTAGATATGGAAGGCGTGGCCGTTCGTGCAGGACATCATTGTGCGCAGCCATTACTGAAATATTTAGACGTTCCAGCGACAGCTCGTGCAAGCTTCTATCTTTATAATACCAAAGCAGATGCTGATCGATTGATCGAAGCAATTTTAGCGACAAAGGAGTTTTTCCAACATGGCTCTATCTAAATTAGATAATTTATACCGTCAAGTGATTTTGGATCATTCCAGTCATCCTCATCATCATGGAACATTAGCAGAATCAAGCAAAAAAATCGAAATGAATAACCCAACTTGTGGCGATGTGATCGAATTGCAAGTGGCTATTCAAGACAATGTCATTAAAGATATTGCTTTCAGCGGAAGTGGTTGTTCGATTAGTACGGCGAGTGCTAGTATGATGACAGATGCGGTGATTGGGAAAACCTTAGCTGAAGCAGAACAGTTGGCTGAAGATTTTTCTCAATTGGTACAAGGAAATGACGTACCAGAAGAAGAAAAACTAGGTGATGCGGCGATGCTTAGTGGCGTGGCCAAATTCCCCGCACGGATCAAATGTGCAACATTGGCTTGGAAAGCGTTAGAACAAGCAGTTGAAAATGACGGACAAGGAACCGCAGGACAATTACACTGCGAAGAATAATAAATAAGTTGAAGTCAGTAAGGAATCAAGAAAAGGACGTGAGATAATTTGAGTACTGTACCTGAGTTAGAAGAATATCAATTTGGTTTTCATGATGATGTGAAACCAATTTTCAGTACGGGAAGTGGACTAACAGAGGAAGTTGTTAGAGAAATTTCACGTAAGAAAGAAGAACCAGAATGGATGTTGGAATTCCGTTTGAAATCATTAGAACAATTCCACAAAATGCCTATGCAAAATTGGGGACCAGATTTATCTGATATCGATTTTGAAAAAATCAAATATTTCCAAAGAGCTAGCGACAAACCTGCTCGTGACTGGGATGATGTACCAGATAAAATCAAAGAAACCTTTGAAAAAATTGGAATTCCAGAAGCCGAACGTGCTTACCTAGCTGGAGCTTCAGCGCAATATGAATCAGAAGTGGTTTACCACAACATGAAAGAAGAATTCCAAAAATTGGGAATCATCTTTACGGATACAGATTCAGCGTTGAAAGAATATCCTGATATATTCAAAAAATATTTCGCAAAATTAGTCCCACCAACAGATAACAAATTAGCAGCACTAAACTCTGCGGTTTGGTCTGGTGGAACGTTTATCTATGTGCCGAAAGGCGTTCGTGTGGATGTACCATTACAAACATACTTCCGAATCAATGCGGAAAACACAGGACAATTTGAACGTACGCTGATTATCGTGGATGAAGGCGCTAGTGTTCACTACGTAGAAGGCTGTACAGCACCTACGTATACAAGCAATAGCTTGCACGCAGCGATCGTTGAGATTTATACGCATAAAGATGCCTATACACGTTATACAACCATCCAAAACTGGTCCGATAACGTTTATAACTTGGTAACAAAACGTGCCAAAGCTTACGAAGGTGCCACAGTTGAGTGGATCGACGGAAACTTGGGTGCCAAAACAACGATGAAATACCCAAGTGTCTATCTTGATGGAAAAGGTGCTCGCGGCACAATGCTTTCAATTGCATTTGCTGGGGAAAACCAAATCCAAGATACAGGGGCGAAAATGATTCATAATGCGCCAAACACATCAAGTTCGATCGTTTCTAAATCAATTGCCAAAGACGGCGGTGAAGTGAATTATCGTGGTCAAGTAACGTTTGGGAAAGATAGTGCGGGTTCGATTTCACATATTGAGTGTGATACGATCATTATGGATGATAAATCGAAGTCGGATACGATTCCGTTTAATGAGATTCATAACAGTCAAGTGGCATTGGAGCATGAAGCGAAGGTTTCGAAAATTTCAGAAGAACAGCTTTATTACTTGATGAGTCGTGGGTTGACTGAGGTTGAAGCGACTGAGATGATCGTTATGGGATTTGTGGAGCCGTTTACGAAGGAATTACCGATGGAGTATGCGGTTGAGTTGAATCGATTGATTAGTTATGAGATGGAAGGGTCTGTGGGTTAAAAATTAATAGTAACTGTAAACATTCATAAATGAATGTTTACAGTTTTTTGTTTTTTTAAAGCATGGTCAAATTGGCGAAAATTGACTTAAATTTGTAATATGATTTCAAAGTATATACTAGTAACAGTGAAGATTATAAATAGGAAAAATATACAAAAATTTAGTTGATTAGAATTTGGTGAGCAATTTTTATATAATTAATAGAGCATTACGATGAGATATAATAGTTTAAGAATATACAACAATGAGAAAGTATTATTTAACTCGAAAAAGTTTTTTTTTTATGATAAAATGAAGAAAATACATTGGTTACAAGAGCTTGAAATAATTTAAATATTGACATCTAAGTTACTAAATTGGAGAGTTCAATACAATTCAAGGTTAGATTTGAAAAAGGAAAATTATTTATTGCACTAAGTTAATTAGCACAACATATGAAACTTCGTGTTCTTTCTTAAAAAAATTGAAAGTTCTATGCTGTTTCAAAAGGAGAACAGGTTCGTGAATAATGAACATAAATTTATTAAAGAAAATGGAATTTTTTATACAGACGAAAAATTAGCTAAAAAAATGGTTGATTTATTAAAAATAAATTACAATGATCCATTTACATTAATTGAGCCAGCAGTTGGTGAAGGTCATATACTTTTTTTTCTTATTGAAAAATATTTTATTGAGAATAAAAATAAAAGTAAAGATTATCAAGCTGAATTTTTGGAGAATAGTATAGCTGGATTTGATATTAGAGAAGGAGCTATAAAATCTTGTATAGAAAAGCTGAATGATCTTTCAGAAAAGTATATTCAAAGGAAGGTTAAATGGAACATCCAAAAATTTGATGCTCTCAATAAAGAAAAACTTATTGATAATTTTGGAACTTATGACTACGTAATTAGCAATCCTCCATATGTTTCAAGACATAATATGGATGAGAGAACAATTAATGCTTTGAGAGAAAAAAGTGATTTTTGTTCAAAATTTAATTTTGATTTATATTATTATTTCTTTGAAATAGGACTGGATCTTTGGAATAGAAATGGAAAAATTGTTTACATTACTCCCAATAGTTATATCAAAGCTAGAAGTGGAGAAGTAATGATGAAGTATTTTATTAATAATTCCTTTGTTGAAACAATCATTGATTACGAAGATGAAATGAAGTTTGAAGGAGCTACTACCTATACCGCAATCACTGTTTTTTCAAAAAATAATAAAGTTTTACAGGTAAGAAATAAAGAAAATGAGATTGTAATTGAATTATCGTATAGAGAATTAGTGGAAAAATACAACTATTTGATATATAGTCATAATTTTTTAACTGAAAACCAAGAAGACTTTATTGATTTGGGAGAGATTTCTGAGATTAGAAATGGTCTAGCTACTTTGCAAGATAAAGTTTTTATTATAAGTGAAAAAGAGATAATTAGTGAGAATGATAATTTTTTATCATTTAATAAGGATAAAGAAGTTTTCTCTGTTGAAACTGATATGCTCCGAAAAGTTATCAGGGTTTCAAATATAGAGGAAATAAAGTATGTAATTTTCCCATATAGTCCTACCAATGAAGCAAGAACGACATACATTCAACAGACTGAGATAAAAGATTGCTATGAAAAAACCTATGGATACTTATCTGACAGGCTTGACGAAGAGTATCAAGAAAAATATGGCTTATATTTTGGTAGAACACAAGGCTTTACTTGTTACTATGATAAAAAAATAGTAATCCCAAAAGTAGCCTCCTTAGATAAAAAACCATTTAAAATTGTTGGAGAAGGTTTTCTTTTGTCTGGTTTATCGATTAAATTAAAAGATAAATATTTGAGAACAAATATAGATAAAATATTGGATTATCTTAATTCAGATGTAGTTCGAGCTTATCTTACAATTACTTCTAAAAATTATGCAGCTGGGTATAAAAGTATTAGCTCTACTGACCTAAAAAAAATAAAAATTCCTATAAAATATATTATTGAAGAGGAAAAACAGTATGGAAGAAGAAATGAATTATAAGGCTACACACTAAGAGTTAATATTAATATATTAGATAACCAAAATATCGCTTTAGAAATAGTAAAAAATAGCTATCATCCTTTTCAAACTGTGTAATAATATTCAAGCTTAGGGATTGACAAGTATTATAAATTGTGATTAAGCAGCAATTTTTGAAAAGTTGAAAGTTATATATTTATGATTTTTCAAATTTTATTTATTTTTTTGAAATTTATAAGGAGGTTATATAATGGCAAAAGTTCCTTTTGATGTGGATTCTTATACAGCTAGATTAATTGGGAGAGAGAATGTTTCAAAACTGGAAGGAGCGATTATCGAGTTAGTAAAAAATGCATATGATGCTGATGCGACTAAATGTTTGATTTATTATAATGAATTGAATCACTCTCTAGTGATTGCTGATAATGGTTGTGGTATGAATGAAAAAATAATTAAAGATAACTGGATGACTATAGGTAGATCCAGCAAAAAAGAGAATTTCGTTTCAGATAAAGGAAGGGTACAAACTGGTGCTAAAGGAATTGGTCGTTTTGCATTAGACAGAATAGCCAGTAAAGCTCATATGATTACAGTTAATAGTGAAGAATCAATTGAATGGATTATTAATTGGGAAGACTTTAGCAGTAATAAAAAGTTATCCGAAACATATGCAGAAATAAACGAGAGTATCAAATGCATTCCTGAATTTTATGAAAGCTTGAACTTGTCTAATTTAAATACTAAAAGAGTAATCAATAAAGACTTTGCTGATACGGGAACCTTTTTTTATTTAACACAATTAAGGGAAATATGGGATGAAAAGTTGATTAAAAGGATACAAAAGAGCCTATCAACAATGATCCCACCTACTATGGAAGAAATTTTTCAGATATATATGTTTACTAATGATATTAGTGAAGATGGAGCGAAAATTGTTTCATATCATGAAGAATCATATGATTACAAAATTAATTTTGGAACTTCCAAAAAGAATAAAGAGCTCATGGAAATTGAAATTATACGGAATGAATTTGATTTTCGAGGTAAGGATAAATCAGTTCTCAAAGAAGCGGGTTTTACGAAAAATGATGAGAAATATTTTTCGGGAAGCTCAATTTTCAGTAAAAAAAGATTATCTGAATTGGTAAACGAAGTATATGAGGTACCTGTAGCTGAGATTGGAGAATTTCATGGGACATTCTACTTTTTCAAGAATTCAGCTACAAAAAATGACACGCAGAAATTTTACTATAAAGATTTTTCAAACAGGAGAAACATGAGTGAAAAATTTGGTGGTATAAAAATTTATAGGGATAATTTTTGGATTCGTCCGTATGGAGAGTTTGCAACCTCTAGTTATGACTGGTTACTATTAGCAAACAGAAAAAATCAATCACCAGCTGCAGTATCTTCTGAGAAAGGAAAATGGCGGGTCAATTCTCAGCAGATTTATGGACAAGTTTATATATCAAGATTAAATCTACATTTAGAAGATCAATCTAATAGAGAAGGTATCGTTGAATCAAAACAATTTTCAGCATTTAAAGAAGTTTTACTAAATATAATTGAACTATTTGAAAACGACAGACAATATGTTCTCAGAAAATTGAAAGACTTATATGATAAAAAAAATGAAGCAGAAAGACTTGAAAATGAACTAAAGGAACAAATCAGAGAGGCTGAGAAAAAGGAAGCTGAACAAAAATCTAAGCAAAATACAGCGCAAAAGAAAGCTGTTGGAGAATCAGAAATAGCAAGTGAACAAAATTTGCTTTTAGAGAAAGTTAGACCTGTTGTTGCAAAAAAAGAATCTGAAATTGAGGAATTAACTAACGAAGTAAAGATGTTGAGGGCAATGGCTACTACAGGAATAGCTATAAATACTTATTTTCATGAGATATCTAGTTTAGTTAATGATATTCACGAAGAAATTTATGAGATTAAAGAAGCAGCAGTGATAGATGATATAGATACTATAAAAAAAGCGGCAGATAAAGCATATAGTTATAAACAGAAATTTGAACAATGGTATGAAGTTACAATAAAATCAGTGAAATCAGATAAGAGAAAAAGAACTTTGTGGGAAATTCAAGATTTGATTGGCAATCTATGTGATGCATGGAGCGAATCTTTAGGTAGTGAAAGAGCTAATATTGAGTTTATTGATCCTTATGAATCAATAAATTATAGGTGTTTTCCTTTTGAAATTGAAAGTGTAGTTAATAACCTGATTAGTAACTCAATTTCTGCTTTTGATGATATTTGTCAAACTCATAATAGGAGTGTAAAAGTTGAAATACAGAGACTAAATAAAGGATTTAAGTTAATTTATTCTGATAAAGGACCTGGTTTGCCTAAAAAATTTAGAGACAATCCCAGAAAAATCTTGGAACCATTAAAAACTGGAAAGATTGAAGGTACAGGTTTAGGTATGTGGATAATAGATACAATAGTAAAAGATTACAATGGATCAATTGATTTGTCCAAGTGTGGGAAACAAAAAGGTTTTTATGTAGAAATAAATTTTGAATAAAGGAGTCAATAAAATTGTTTAGAATTGGATTTATAGATGATCAAGATACTCATGTTGATAAGTATAAGAGACGATTTTTGAAATATGATATTGAGTTAATATATTTAGAAGAAAATCTAAATTACAAAGAAATTATTAATTGGATTCTTGACGAAAGGTTAGAAGGATTATTAATAGATTATAAATTAATGCCTAAGTATGAATTTGTAGGTTCATCATTAGTAAATTACTTAAATAAGAAGATATTTGATTTTCCATGTATGCTTTTGACATCATTTTCAACTGATGCATTAGATGAAAGTCTTGTTCCAGAGTCTTTTATACTTAATAAATCAGATATGCAGGAGGGGATAGAATCTGTATCAAAGAAAATTATTCAAAATGTTGAAGTTTTTCGTAAAAGAATGAAGTTATCCGAAGAAGAGTACAGAAAGTCTTTTTTTAAATATAAAAATGGAAATCTGGATGTTAATCAAGTAGACGATTTAAAAGAAAAATACAATATTTTAAAGGGATACCATTTAGTAGAAGAATATGATTGGTCAGCGGTGGAAGTAGAAAAAGAACATGAGTTAGATCAAGCTATAGATAAGCTGGATATCCTTATAAAGAAATTCGAAAAGATTGAAGGAAATTAATTTGCGAATACATGGTGAATATATAATTAAAAGAAGAACAGATTGTAATGGTAAATTTTCCAAATATTCGGATCAGTTATGTAGAAATTATTTAAAAGAAGATTTTTTTAATATATGTGGGTACTGTGGGAAGCCAATGGAATTACTAAAAGCAAGAGCGCAGATTGATCATTTTATACCCAAAGACTTTGCTCCAAGTAAAGAGAATGATTACTCCAATTTAGTATACTCATGCCAAAAGTGTAATAGAGGTAAGTGGCACCATTGGCCTACACAATGTGTAGAATATTCTTATAATGAAAAGGAAGGTTTTGTAGATCCAGCAACAAAAGAATTCGATCTTCATTTAGAAAGGTTGGATAGTGGAGAAATCATAGGTATTACTGAAGTTGGACGGTACATGGTTGAAAAAATGCGATTAGATATACGTCCAATAAGTATAATGTGGAAAGTAGATGTTTTAAATAGAAAATTAGAAAAAATTGCGAATATTATTAAGCGTTTACCAGAAGAACCTAACTTGATAGAGCTTTATAGAGGTTATATAGATGCTTCTGAACAATTGAAACACTCATTAAATGTTTTATATAATCAAAATGAATCTATGTAAATAATTTTATTAAGTCGAACATTTTTTTTAAATAAAATATATTGTGAAAATAAAGGTGGAGGTTTTTAAATGTTTCCAGTTGGGGGATATGAAAGGTTTCTTAATAAAATCAAAGGAAGAGATGCGGATGAGAAAAAGACCCATGTTTTTGGTGTTCTTTTCGCTGATATGGATCAACTAGATGCTAGAAGTTATATATTGAATTATTTAGATTTTTTTAACGAAAATTCCAACATTTATATTGATTTCTATATTCCAGGATATACAAATAAAGATTTAAATTATTATACTGAAATCCCAAATACTATAAAAATAAATGGGAAGACATTCTTTTTTTCTCGAGATTTATATAACACGTTCATAAAAAAATTCAGGTTGGATTTTGATGTGAATATTCCGTATACTCCTAGTTTATTTTTGATGGAATATAAAAATGGGAATTTTAATAAAGCAAAATTTATCGAAATAGATTTAGATGAGGGGAGCAATTCTGTTAGGCGAGCTGGTGAATTATTTGATAGAATTTTCGAAATTGCTAAAGATGGCAGTGATGTCAGAATTATTAATAATATGCTTGAACTGAATAGTCTTGTAGACTATTTTAAAACAGATTTTGTTAATGATTTAGGAATACCTCTATTGACAGTAGGAAAGAAAATTACGGAAAGAATAACAAAGTTTAGATTAAATTAACAACTATGATTACAAAAAGTGGAGTTGCCGACATAAGCAAGTTTCAAAAATTTTAGAAAGAGGAAACTTGCTCTTTATAATTATTAATTGGATGCCATGCTATTTGGTTTAACTCCGTAGTTAAATACATTGCTACTTTCTTTGTTTAATTAGTAGTAAATAGTTATGATTTCAAAATCAACAATTCTTATCTTTTTTTATTATAAAACGATCAGTAATGGAAAGTACCTTCTATCACTGATCGTTTATTTTATCTTTTATATTTTCCCTCTCTGAATCATCCTCGCTACAATCTCCTCACTCTCCTTCAAAACCTGCTCAAAATCCCCAGAAAATACCTGATACAACTGCTGACAAGAATAATACCGCATCCGCATATCCTTCTTATTCCTCGTAACTTTCCCATCAAAAAACTCATCTAAATAAACCAACGACTTCTGCCAAGATCGAAGCTTGATCAACTCACTCCGCACATCCAAAATATCCTGATAAGGTACTGCCTTCAAATTCTGTTCTTTACTCATCACTACACATCCATTCCTATTTTTTTGAGAAACCAACAGGAAAATAAAAAACGATCAGACCTATCTGTGCCTCATCGTGTGCAATAGTTCGCCAAAGAACACATGAAATCGCCAAAAAGATGAAAGAATCCAGCAAAGAGACTAGTAAAATCAATCAAAATTAAGTACAATAAAACATGCGAGTACTTCGGTACGCGCTATCGGCAACTCGGATAAGCAGTGGTTGCTGTTTATTCGGGGCCTTGCAACGTGATGCCAGTCAGGTTGTAAGGTGCCGTTTTTTATTTTTCTATTTTTTAACTTGTACATCGTTACGTTTTATTATCACCACCATCAATAAAAATCAGACCTAGAATAGAAACAAAAAAGGCATTGGCGCAATGTCCAATACCTGAATAAGTCAATAGTACCTTAAAGAAACCTAGCAATCCTTTCTAGTGGTAGCTCAAAAAGAGACACAACAAAAAAGCTAGTGATTCATTTACTATTGGCATACTTGTGTGGGCAGTGGTTGCTGTTTTCAAGACCATTTCCGTTCAGTGCCAGCCAAACAAAAAGGTGCCAAGGATTAAATTGTCATAAAGTTGAGTGATGTTCTGAATCAGGACTTACTCAGCTTTTTTATTTCCATTCTATACACTAAGTATAAATAAATCGACAACGAGAATCAAGGCGAACAGAGAAAAAAGGGAATGAAAATTTCGAATTCGTTAGGAAAATTTGATAGATAAAAGTATAAGTATTACGTTAAAAGATATTAGTAACATAGTAAATTAGGGATTAATCGTCTAGCTTTCAAAGGATAACTAAACTAATCCAAAACAATATCAGCAACTTCTTTATCAATCTGATTTGCTAAATCATGGTAGCCAGAAAAACGAAGGAACTCAATCCATGTCTCTATTTTGGGTTGGGGAGACTTATCTATTTTTGTTTGAGCAAGTGCGGCATTGATTGAAGCAAGACATTTTTCAAATAACCTGTTTGTATTTTCACATAATTTAATAGCTAGTCTGCTATATTTTAAAGATTCTCTATTTAAATCTAATTTTAACAGATAATCGCTCATATTAATCAAGGTCAAAATTAAAACTTCTTTTGTCATTACTGATTGAGTTTTTTGGCAATTCATAATGAGGGAAGATGAAAGGGTTATAGCAGTATCAACATCATAAACAAATAAAGAGTTATTAAGTAAATTTATTTCATAATAGCCCCAATCGTTACAAGCGGTTAGGTATTCTTTTAGCGGTGCAAATCTCTCAGGATTACATATTTTTCCGTGTTTCCGATATTCAATAATGGCTTCACAAAGAATTTGAGCATGTATTATTCTAGAAGAGGGGTTATTACTTTTTTTAATGTAAGAATTTATTTTTTTTTGAACCATTTTTAGGTCACGTTCGTTTTGACTATTGTTTGCTTGCATTAGTTTTTTTAAAAGCGATTCTTCTTCAAAAAAAATACTTTGGTTTAAAAGTTCTTCAAACTCCATTAAACTGACATTTAATTTTCTAAGTAACAAAATAAATTTATCGTAAGAGCAATAGTAGTTACTGTTCTCTAATTCTGAAAGGTGACTTCTTGAGATGATACCAGTAGCTAATGATTCTTGAGTCATATTCTTGCTATTACGTATTTTTTTTAGTAATGGTCCAATTTCCATAATTATTCTCCTTATGATTTGAATTATCCTACTCTCTAATAGTTATATTTTACGTCATGTAACACCTTGAATCAAATGGAAAAATAAGCGACTAGTTTTTTATGAAATGTCGGTATGAGGTACATTTTCTATAATTTAGGTTTTTCAAAATTATAATAGACCAATAAGGAGGTGTTGACTATGCAAATTATTGGGCTATTAATATGGTTAATAAATTTTTAAAAGGAGAAGTAACAATGATGAAAGCAAAAATTGAAGCTAACACATATCAAAAATTTATTTCAGAAATACAAGATTTTTATCCTAAGAAAACGTTCGGCTATTTTTTTTCAAAAGAAGATGAAGAAATTGCAACTGATTATTATATTTTTAGTGAAGACTCAAGAAAAGAAGAAAATGTGATGGAGAGGTTTAATAAATTTGGTAAATATTATGAAAATAATCTCAATGCCGGTTTTCTGTCATCAATTCAAGAAAGTGTAGCTATTGAAAAATACATCATTAAAAATAAATTGAAAAAAATTGGTGTTTTCCATACTCATTTAAGACATCCACCGATTTTCACAAAAGTAGATGCAGAATTTCATCCAAGCGAAAATTTTTGGCATTTGATTATTAGTTTAAGAAATGCCCAAAAACCAACAATAAAGATCTTTGAGATTCTTAGCAATGTTAACTTTAATGAGATACCTGTTATTCTATATGATCAATCAAGAAACATAGTATCGATAAAAGGATATGGACGACAAAAAGTATTAAATAGTTCTTTGCTAAAAATGTCAATTAATAATCAAATATCAGATTGTTTCACAATAGAAGATTTTGCAAAATGTGGAGAATTATTCATTTCAAAAACAATGATAACAAATGAACAGTATAAGAGAGTATTCAAAAATCATCAATATAATATTGGGGAAGAAAAATTTCCTGTAGTAAATATTACTTGGTATGAGGCACAGTATTTTTGCGAGGTAACAGATACAGAACTACTTACAAAAGAAGAGTGGGAGTTATATGCTGATGATCAGCTAGATCCATTTGACTATGAGCATCATAATGAAGCTTTTATGAAAGTTGCACTTTATAGTGAAAATTCAAAAAATCAATTACAACAAGTAGCTACTTTAAAGCCAAATCAATACGGTTTGTATGATATGCAAGGTAATGCTTGGGAATGGTGTGCATGTTTTGAATCAAAAACTGAAGTTGCGAATACAAAAGGAGGAAGCTATTTTGCTTTTCCTGAAATGTGTAGAAAAACTGTGGATCAATTGGAAGACAAAGATTATTTTGCAAGAGATTTAGGATTTAGAGTAAAAAGGAGGAATGTATGATGGATATCAATTATCTAGGAAAAAAACAATCATTCAAAATCTCCAATTTGGGGGAAGCGATAAATAATTTGAAAGGCACAGATGAGGATTTCAAAAAAGCATTTTTTGATCAACAAGAAGAGCTGAAATGGAATACAGTATTTGTAGTAAATGAGAATGTAGTTGAAAAAAATCAAATTTTTTCAAAAGAATTGTCAGAAGATTCAGAAGTTATTGTTTTGCTTCAGCTATCTGGTGGATAGATAAACATCGTCTCAAACATAATCTTTTTTGACTATAAAAGAGTTATAGGGAGTTGTATTTATGCGATATGAGCGTCAGTTATTAATGTCCCAAATAGGTGAAACAGGGCAAAAAAGCTTAAAGGAGAGTTCGGTTGCTGTGATAGGTGCCGGAGGGCTAGGTTCACCCATACTATTGTACTTAACCGCTGCGGGCATTGGCAATATCTGTATTATAGATGATGATATTTTAGAAGTCTCAAATTTAAATAGACAAATCATACACAATGAACATAGGCTGGGGGAAGCTAAAGCTCTTTCAGCAGAAAAATCGTTGAATAAACTTAATTCAACTACAAAGATTTTAAGTAATCAGGTCAGATTAACAAAAGAAAATATATTAGAAGTTATTGGCAAGCCAGATTTAATAATCGATGCCGTTGATAATGTTGAAACACGAGTATTACTAAATAAGTTTTCACTTAAATATCACATTCCAATTGTTTTTGGGGCTGTAGAATCAATGACAGGATACCTTTTATATGTCGACCCTAACAAAGCAAACACGCCTTGCTACGAATGCCTTTTTCCAAAAGACCAGAAAACAACTCAAAAAAAAGTCCCCATCATAGGGTGTACAGCTGGTGTTGTAGGGTCATGGCAAGCTTCAGAGGCTATAAAGATCTTGACAGGGCAAAAAATGAATACTGAATTAATTTACATTAATCTTGAAAATAATCAGATTCAAAAAATTGCAGTTCAGCAGAGGAAAAATTGCATGTGTAATCAATATAGACATCAAGATAACCAAGAGATATGAATAGGAGACTACTATGGAAAAAGAATATCAAATGACTGATAGGGAACAGGTTGAAAGTTTGATTTATCCGTGTTATGAACGAACACTATACCATATTTTTAAGCGAAATATGAAACTTAAAAAATTCAATTGGTTGATGGCTGATCGTTTTTTCGAGTTTGATTACACGGAAGAAAATGAGCCCATTCTAGCCACGCATAATGGTTTAAAAGAAATTCAAGATAAGTTGGAAGAAACACTAGTTATAAAACCATCAGAGTTAGAAACAACCTTGGATGAATTTTTAAATCAGTCTTATTATGCGCATAGTATGCTTGAAACAATACGTCCTGACAGTAGTAAGTACTTTACAAGTAACTTAATAGAATCAATTGATCAAAGCACCGTTTTTATAACTAAAACAAATGAAACAATGAAAGAAACTAAAGTACCTATTTCTGTTCCAGAATTATTAGAAAAATTTCCTGTTTCTGATTCGGGAGAAATCACACTAAGTTTTATAAAGGTTCCAACTGAATTCGTACAGACAATTGAAGAGAGTAACCAACCGTTTAGTCATATTATGAACGAGCAATATGGATATACAGTAGAAAAAAATACCATTTTTAATTCTGGTGAAAAAGTAATCTGTGATGATCAAAGCTTATGGACTTTATATGATTATTTTCTTTCAGAAAAAGAAGCCGTTCTTTCAGGTGAGATGTCTAAAAAGACGCAACTGCGAATGTATAAGCATTTAGCAAACAAAATCGAGCCAATAACAACTGCATGGCAAGAGATAGCAGAGTATTATGAACCAAATGCTGAAATATTGAATACAATCAACAAAATCAATCAAGATTTAGAAACGTTGCTAAAGTGGTTTAGTTTGCTCTATAATCGTCCGAAAACTCACTTTTTGGAGAAATATCTACTCCAATACCAACAACTTGTTTCAGATTATAAAGAGTTTCAAAATCAAGCTTATCAACTGACCATAAAATTATTAATGGAGGAAAAATAGATATGAATATAGAGAAATTATTATCGGGTTTGGTTGAAGAAAAAGTCATTAATGATATCATCGGAAATATTGAACAGTTTGAATATGTGCCGATTAAGAACCTTGGGGTAGATTCTTTAGCATTAATGGAGCTTGTATTAAGAATTGAAGAACAAGCAGGAATTGAGATTGATTTTGATGAATTTGAAGTGGATTCAGTTTCCACACTAAATAAAATTAGTCATTTTTTCAATCAAAGTGAGGAATTAAAATGATCAATAGAAAAAAAAATGTTATTCTGATTTTTTCTGAAGATACTAGTACTCAATATTTATATGAAGCAGCAAAAAAAATAGGCTATCAACCAATTTTTATTTATCTCTCGGAAAAAGATATTGATTCTTCATATCCGTATCTTGTTTTAGATATTTTCGATAGTGATACACAAAATATTGTTAACATTATTGAAAATCAATATGGGGAAATTTTTGGTATTGTTTCTTGCATAGAGCAATTGACCAATAAAGTTGCTTTGATTGCAGAAGCAATGAATATTAATGTGAATAATACGAGTACTTATATGACACTGAGAGACAAAACGTTGATGAAATCTACATGGTTACAAAAAAATGTAAAGACACCTCAAATGTTTTTTGGAAAAACTATTGATGAGTTAACGTCTTTAACGCTCGAGTTTCCACTGATTGTGAAACCAGTATTTGGTGCAGGGAGTGCAGGCGTAAAAATCGTGAGTACAGAAGTTGAATTAATAAATCAAATCAAAAAAATTATTCGTTTTAATAAAACAGTTCTCAATAAAGAGGCTGCTCAAACTAGCGGCTATCTTATTGAAGAGTATATCAATGGAAGAGAATATTCCGTTGATACAATTTGGATAAATGGTGAACCAATTATTGATGGTATTATGTCGAAAGGAACACCTGTAGGACCAAACTTTCCAGATAGACTGTACTTTACAGAAGTAGATTTAGATCAAAAAATTAAATCTGATATTCTAAGTGAAGCTCATAGCGCAGCTAAAGCATGTCAGATAGAAAATGGTGCGACACATACCGAATTAAGACTAGACGAGAAAAATCAACCGTACGTAATTGAAGCAGCTTTAAGACCAGGAGCTGGAGGATCTTTTTATCAAATTTTTGAAAAGACGTCGGGGGAGCCTTACTATGAAATGTTACTAAAATCTTATATTCCTCAGGAAATTATGCGTATCAAAAAATACCGAAGAGAATGGAAACCTATGGAAAACCTTTTTTGGTACAATGTCAGTTATAAAGGACAAGGTAAAATTAAAGAGATTAAGGTGGGGGAGAAATTAAAACATGAGGCGATTGACAAGATTTTTCTTAGAAAAAGAGCTGGTGATTATATTGCTGCCGAGGGAGAGTCATTTTCTTATTTAGCTTGGATAACAGGTTGTTTCCCAAGAGATATGCCTAAAAAACAGTATTTTGAATTTTTGGAAGAGTTTGAAAAAGATATCCAACTTAGCTTTTATTAAAAAGGTGGTATAGGAATGACTAGAAGAAAGTATTATAATGATCCACAATTTTTATTACCAATGGGAATGCTTATTTCGAATATTGGTAATGGAATGTATGTATTAGCAGTGGGAATGATTTTATATAATCAAACAGGGAAAACATCGTCGTTTGCTTTAATCCTTGTCCTAGAAGCAGTGTTGGCTTTTTTGACGCAGTCTTTTGCTAGTATTGCAGCTGATAATGGGCGAGCAAAATCAGCTGCTGTTATTTCCGAGATATTAAGAGGAATAATTATTGTAATAGCAGGCTTTTTTTCAATGCTAGGAATAACATCGTCATTAGTCTTTGCCGCAACATTATTGAGTTTACTAAGACCCTTTTATAGAACTTCAATTTTTACAATAGGCCCTTTGATAGCGCATGATTCTGATTTAGCTAAATACAATGCAAGAACGTCAACCTACCAGCAAATAGGTCAATTTATGGGTGCAGGATTTGCAGGAATTATTATTGCGATTTTTTCACCATATGTAGCTATTTTCATTAATGGTATATCTTATTTTTGTTCAGCTTTTTTCGTGAAAATTTCATATATACCCAATCAACAAGAAGAGTCTATTTTAGAATTTTTTAACAATTTTAAACTATTTTCTCCTAAGAACGTTTTACATGATTGGAAAGAAATGATTCTTCATTTAGCTAAGCATAGAATTATCCTTTTTATTGCCCTCATTGGTACGATTGATTTTGTTATTGTTTCTTTTATTAATTTAACATATGCACCGTTGCTATCTTTTATAAATGTAGGAAGTAGTTGGTTATCCATTTGGGACTCTTTATTTGCTATCGGAGCAATAATTGGGGTTAATCTATTTGGACGAAACGAAAAGATTCATCATACGTTTTATATAGCATTAATTGCTTTGTCTATTGAAGGTATAGCGATTGGCTTACTAGTTATTGATCAGAAATATATTATTTGTGTTGCAATGTTATTGCTAGGAATTACTAATGCTATATCAGTATCTATGTTTAGCTTTACATTACAAATGAAAAGCAAACAGGAGTTTATGGGAAGAGTATCTGGTATTCGTCAAATGTTGATTTCATTTTCAACTACGATGTTAATACCAGTACTATCTACGACTATTAATATGAACTTTAAAAAGGGGATCATGCTTATGACAACAATTATTATTATTTGTGTGCTTGTTGCTTCATTTCTCTTACGATCTATTATTTTTAAAAAAAAGGGAGTCAATGATGTTGATTAAAGAAATTGAGTCTACAGTTAAACGTTTCCCAGATAAAGCAGCTCTTGTTGATGGAGAGATAGTAATAACTTATAGAAATTTATTAAATTCAAGCAGAGGAATAGCTGAATTAATTACTAATACTCAATACAATAAAATTGTTACTTTTACTTGTGGATTGCTGTTTGATCACGAGGTAACAAGTATTATTGCAATGATCGGCTGTCTATATGCCGAATGTACATATATACCTATTGAAAAAGGCGATCCAATTGCAAAAATTGAAAAGATAATTTTAACTGCAAATCTTGATATGATTCTAACAAACCAACTAAGTGAAGAAAATACAAACTATTTTAATAAAATCTTTCCCAAACTAATAATTGTAGATCTTGCCACTTTTGATTTATTTAAAAATCATGATATATCTTTTAAAAAAAGCTTAAACTGTGAAGAGGTTTATCGATTACCTACTTCGGGATCAACAGGTCATCCTAAGTATGTTTGCCAAACTTCTTTTGCAGTTGATTATTATGTTAAAGAATATATTAAAAATTTGCACATTACTGCAAATGACCGCCTAACACTATTTTCAACTCTTAGTCATGATGCTTCTGTTGTAGATATCTATACTTCACTTTATTCTGGGGCAACTCTATATTTGTGTGATTTAAAAAATATGAAAAATATAATGTTATTAGATAGATGGCTCAAAAAAAATAAAATTACTATCTGGCATAGTGTCCCTACTTTCTTTAGATATTTTTTAAGAATCCACCAGAAAAAAAATCAATTAAATCATTTAAAAGTTTTTGTTTTGGGTGGAGAAGCTGTTTTGAAACATGACTATTTAAAAGCTGCTGAATTGTTCCCAGCAAAACCAATATATGCTTTATATGGACAAACAGAGTCTTCTTACTGCTCTG
Organism: Enterococcus haemoperoxidus ATCC BAA-382; assembly: GCF_000407165.1. Lineage (NCBI taxonomy): Bacteria > Bacillati > Bacillota > Bacilli > Lactobacillales > Enterococcaceae > Enterococcus > Enterococcus haemoperoxidus. The sequence continues at coordinate 954,014 of NZ_KE136479.1, forward strand.
GTCAATATCTGACTCATGTAGATCAGGTAGGATGTTTGGGTATTGCAAATAGATGTTTGGATTATAGACTAAAATTAGAAAATGGTGAAATATATCCTGTTGAGAATTATCATACAAAAGGTAAAATAGGTGAGCTTGTATTGGATTACAAAATACCTGTAGTTGGGAGTTACTTTAAAAATAATCAAAGAGCAGAACCAAAAAGTATATATAGTACTGGTGATATCATTGAAGTAAGGGAAGCTGGTCTTTATTATATTGAACGAAAGGATACACAAGTAAAAGTTCGAGGCCATCGAGTACAGCTGGCTGAGATTGAATCGGCAATTTTGTCTTTTTTTCCAAATATAAAAGAGGTAATTGTTATTCAATCTAAAAGATCTTCCGGTGAACCTAAGATTATTGCTTGTATTGAAAGTACTATAGAATATAATTGCGTTGATATCAATGAAAAATTGAATAAAGTATTATCGTCCTATATGTTATTGGATGGTGTTTACTTATTTGATTATGGAGAACTTCCTAAAAAAAACACTGGTAAACTTGATCGGAAAAAGGTATCCAAAATAATTTGCAACTTAAAAAATGATGTAGTATGACGCTAAAATAATTTCTTCAACATTACATCTATTTTTTAAATTAATTTATAAACAGGTATATATGGATGGGGATGAAGAAGTTGAGAAGTGAAATATATTTGCTGGAAAAAAATATCAGCAAGGAAAATCAAAGGATTTACTTTAATCAATTAATAAAGTGTAAAAATCCAAAATTCTTTTCTAAATCGTATTCGGGAAACTATGCGGCACTTATAACTTCATCTATTTGCCCTGTATCAATTGATATTGAAAAAAAGAAACCTCTAACTCATGAACAGATGGATATTTTTATATCATTTATGTTTAACTGCAAAGATTGCATCAGCTATTCAAAGGCTCAACAAGAAAATTTTTTTAAACTATGGGGGATAAAGGAGGTGTATTCAAAGTATTTTGGAGAAGGATTGTATATTGATTTTAAAGAAATTAGTATTGAACAGGACGAACTCAATCGTTACAAAGTATCTTATAAAAATAAGAACCATGTAACGGTGAAGATAGTCGAGCAAAATAATTATGTTGTTGCGTATATTTGTAATCATTTTAAGGGAGAAAAATAAAAATGGAAATAAAAATGACAGAAGTTCAAAAAGCGTATCTTTTAGGGAGAAATGAATCTTTTGATGCAAAGACTGGTACTCATATGTATTTGGAAGTTAAGTATCAAGGAGATATTCAGAAATTTCAGGACGCGTTAAACAAAGTAATACAAGTACAACCGATGTTGAGAGCAAAAATAAAAAATATGGAAACATTTGAAATTGTCGATAACCTTAATTATGAAATGATGGTTTATTCAAAATCTAGTGATGAAATGAAGAGTTTTAGAGAAGTAACAAGAGAAAGATTATCACATAAATTATATCAATCCAGTGAGTTTCCATTGTACACTTTTGAAGCAGTAAAAAATATAGAAGACCCCAGTAAATATATAATTTTTATAAGCATAGATTTATTAATAGCTGATGGTCTAAGTTTGTTTCAGTTGTTTGATGACATAAAAAGGACAGTGAAAAATGATCGATTAAATTTAAAAGACGTGTCCGACCTGCTTTTAGAAATAAATGACTCATATTTAAATTCAAAAAAGTCTGCAAGGTATGAGAAAGATAGAGAATATTGGAAACAAAAGATAGAGACCTTGCCAGATGCCCCAAACTTATTAGTGAAAGAAGAAAAAGTCAGCCACAGTAAATTTGCTAGAAAAGAACATATTTATACAGCAGAGAAGCTTTCAAAACTAAAAGAGATTGCTGAAAAAAGAAAAATATCATTAAATTCGCTCTTTTTAACTCTTTATAGTACAGCTCTGCAACAATGGTCTGAAAATAAAGAATTTACAATCAATGTTACTACATTTAAAAGGCCAAAAGGAGAAAAATATTTATCGGTTATAGGGGATTTTACTAGTACAGTATTAGTTCCAACTAATGTTGATGTCAATAAAACGATTTTAGAGAATACGATAGATATCCATAGAAACATCTTTTCAAGTTTCAGACGATCTTCTTTTGAAGGAATTGAAGTTTTAAGAGAATTAAAGAAGCATGGACGTCAGCCTTCAATGTCATATGTATTTACTTCTATGTTATTTGATTTTGATAAATTTGATGAATTAGGTGAAATAGACTATTGGATTTCGGAAACACCTCAAGTGTATCTGGATTGTCAAATGAAAATAGTGAATGGAAGCTTAAATATTAGTTGGGACTACTTAAAAGAGATTTTTGAAATCAAACAGATAGATGAAATGTTCCAGTTCTTTATTCAAAGTATTGATGGCTTTCTTTTAGATGAAGAAATTGATGTAAGAAATATATCAAAAAAACTCAATCAGTTGATCGAACAAAAGTATTCTAAATATAATTCAAGTCAATCAATTATCAAAAAAAGTACTCAAAGTATATTGTCAGCGTTTAAAACAGTAAAAAAAGAATTTCCTGAAAAAATAGCTTTTTCTGAAGTAGATGATTCAATAACTTTTAATGAATTAGACAGAAAAAGCGATGACTTGGCTGAAGTGATAGGTAGAGAAAAACAGCGATACGATTTAAAAAAAATTAGGATAGGAATAGTTGGTAAAAAGTCTATTAAAAGCACAGTTCAAATGCTGGCGGTAATCAAAACTTCAGATTCTTTTTGCTTTATTTCAGAAGATATGCCTGAAAATAGATATAGAAAACTGTTAAAAACGAGTAATATTCAGCTTCTGATAAAAGGAGAACGAGTCTTCAGAGCAGAACCTAGTTTGAGGTTAGAAAATGACTATCAAGAGATTTCACACGATGAACTTTATGTGATCTTTACTTCTGGAACAACTGGAGAACCAAAGGGAATATCAATTTCTGAGAGACCAGTACTTAACACTATCGATGATATTATTGAAAGAACGAGAGTAAATCAAGAAGATGTTCTTTTTAATGTTTCGGACTTGTCCTTTGACCTATCAGTGTTTGATTTGTTAACTCCGTTACTCTCTGGATGTGAAACCATTTTATGCCCAAGTACATCAAACTTGTATCCATTTAAAGAAAAAATTTTACAGGCAACTTTTTGGAATTCAACACCTGGGTTGGTGCAAACACTCTTATCAATTTTTGATTGTAAAATTATGAATATTAGAAATATATTAATGAGTGGCGATTTTATTCCAGCAGATTTGGTTTATCAAATCAAAGGAACATTTCTAAATGAAGAGTTAAATATTTTTAGTTTAGGAGGTGCAACTGAAGCATCTATCTGGTCAATTTATTATCCGCTCAACGATTTCTCTAACAGAAGAGTTCCCTATGGATATCCTCTAAGTAATCAGAGTTATTACGTTTTAGATCGAAATGATTGCTTAGTTAATAGCAACGTAAGTGGTGAATTGATCATTGCAGGTGAAGGACTAGCAAATGGATATTTGTTGAAAAATCAAAATCATGGTGTTTTCTATGAACATGAACAATTGGGTCCGATTTATAGAACTGGTGATAAAGGCTATTTAACAGATGAAGGATATGTCAATATATTAGGAAGAATGGAATCAGAGTTGAAGGTTAATGGATATAGAATCGATCTAATTGAGATAGAACATAGTCTATCATCTATCGAGGATATAAGTGAAGCTAAGGTTGTTGTCAAAGAAAATCAGAATGGGAAAAAGTATTTAAGCGCCTTCTATACTACAAACACTATGAATGAAATTAGTTTTGAAATATTCAGGAGCGAATTAAGAAAAGTTTTACCAACCTATATGATACCTGGCTCATTTACTCACTTAAATAAATTACCATTAACAAGTAATGGGAAAATCAATCTTAAAAAATTAAAAGAAATGGAACAAAAAGCTAGTCAGAAGTTTACTGAAAAAGAACTTGAACTTTTCGACTTATGGATGAAAGTAATTGATCTAGAAGAAAGTAACACTAGACTAACTAAAAGTGCAACATTTTTCGAAATAGGTGGTGACTCAATTAAATTACCTGAATTGCTTTATAAAATTAACAACAAGTATAATGTAGACATTACAATTGAAGAACTATTGAATCATTTTTCATTAAGTGATCAAGCTCGTTATCTTGAAAAAATAAAACAAGAAGATAACAATTTTAAGACAAATCAATTTTTGACACAATTAAAAAAGGGAACAAGTGAAAAAAGTATTGTTTTTATCCATGCTGGATCTGGAGAAATAGGAATATATAATGAATTAGCTAAGAATATTGATTTAAAATATAATGTATTCGCAATTAGATTCAAAAAGGATATTAAAAAATCTGCTCCTAGAGTAATTGACTTTACAGAATTAGCTAAAGAGTACAATGAATATTTAGAAAATTTCGAATCTATTGATTATTTAGGTGGTTGGTGTATTGGAGGAACAATAGCGTATGAAATATCTAAGATAAATTCAAAAGTAAACAATCTTTTTATGATTAATACGATGCCACCAGTTGAAAATAAAATACAAAAATTCGAATTTCAGTTGAAAAATGAACAACAATTTATTTATGAAACATTTGATTATAAAGTAGAGAGTGCTGTAAATACAGATGAGCTTTGGGAACAAATTATTCTTTTATTAGAAAAGAGACTAGACTTGATGCCCAAATTGTTAAAAATTGTACCTAATGAGTTAGCAAGACTAATTCCCTTTTTTGGTGAAAGTAGTCCACGGGAGCTAATTTATTATATCAATTTATTTAGAAGTTTTGAGACTGCAAGACATTTATATGAAGACTCAACGAGTGTTCTTAAAGACATTTTTTATTTTGGAGCTAAAGATGAAAAAATCCCTAAATATATACAGTGGAAGAAACATATCAATGGCAGCTGGAATGAAAATCATATCTCTGGGGATCATACTACTATCTTTGAAGGAGAGAATGTAAAAATATTAGCAGAGGCAATGAATCAGACATTTAGAAAAAAGGAGGAAAAACAATGACATACATCAATTTTAAAGAGGTCAGCAAAAAATACCAAGTAAGTGGAGAAGTCACGGTGAACGCTGTAAACCAAGTAAACTTTACGATTAATGAAGGGGAATTTGTTGTAATAGTAGGTGCAAGTGGAGCTGGAAAAACGACCCTTTTAAACCTACTAGGCGGAATGGAAAAAATAAGTTCCGGTACAATCGTTATCGACAATAAAGAAATCTCTTCACTAAAAAAAGAAGAACTAACAGAATATCGCAGGAATGATGTTGGGTTTGTTTTTCAATTTTACAACTTAGTCCCTAATTTATCTGCTTTGGAAAATATTGAGTTAGCTGCGGAAGTTTGTAAAGAGCCTCTTAATTCTCGTGAGGTATTAACTAGCGTTGGTCTTGATCAGCGAGCAGGGAATTTTCCAAGTCAGTTATCAGGTGGCGAACAACAACGCGTCTCTATTGCCAGAGCACTTGCGAAAAATCCTAAAATGTTACTATGTGACGAACCAACAGGCGCTTTAGATTCAGAAACAGGTAAAACGATTATCAAGCTTTTAGTAGACACATCTAAAAAAATGAATAAAACAGTGATTATTGTCACCCATAATGCGGAGTTCACTAAAATCGCGGATAAAGTCATTAAAATGCATAATGGAAAAATTGCAGATATTTATAGGCAGGAAAGTCCTTCAGATGTGGAGGACTTGGTATGGTAATGTCTCCTTTGAAAAAAATGTTTCTTCGTAGTTTTAAAAAGAACAGCATCCAGCTTCTATCAATTGCATTGATGTTGATTTTAGGTGTAGCGATCTATATAGGAATCGATAGTACTTGGAGAAGTTTAAATGACTACGTTGAAACGAACTATCGTAAAGAAAATAAAGCGGACATTGAAGTATTGATCAAGCCAACCAACAAAGATTTTTCACGGCTTGGTGAGTCAGAAAACATTAAGCAGCTCGAAGAGCAATTTCTAATAGAAGGGGCAATTATAGGTAGTGACGGCAAAGAAGTCTTAATTAACGGCGTAGATCAAGAAGCTAAACTCAATCAGTACACGATTGTTAAAGGGAAAAATTTAAACAAACAGAATACGGTTGTTATCGATAAAAGCTTCGCTGAAGCAAATCATTTAGATGTTGGGGACAAACTCACGATTGAAATAAATTCACTTGAGAAAGAGGTTTCGATTAGTGGATTGGCTGTAAGCTCTTCTTATATTTATATTACGCCAGATTCAACAACCGTGGTACCAAATCACGAAGATTACGGCTTTATCTATATGAATAAAAAAGACACGAAAAATTTTACACAAAATAATGCAATGACCAATAAACTCGTCATAAAAGTAGCAGATGGGAAAAATGTCGAAACAGTCAAAAAAGAAATCGAACAGAAATACGAACAGGAAATTATTAGTATTCTAGAGTCAAAGGAAACGTTGAATGATTTAGCTACTAGTCAAAAAGTACAACAATATCAATCAATAGGCAACCTATTTCCAATTATCTTTTTTGCAATTGTCATCCTAATGAGCTTCACAACAATGTATCGTCTAATCAATAAGGAACGAGCAATCATTGGAACGATGAAAGCGTTAGGTTACAGCAGTTTTAAAATAATTACGCATTATTTATTTTATGGTATATGGATGAGTATTATTGGTGTATTTTTCGGCGTTTTAATTGGTTGGAAGGTCATTCCTAATTATATCTGGCGATTTTTTAACGAGTTATTTATTTTTGATCATCCTGAAATTGTCATCAATGGCTACCAAGTGGCGATAATTACTGCGTTATCTGTATTTAGTACATGTGTTGCCACGTTGATTGTTTTTTATAATGTTGAAAAAGAGTCGCCAGCTTCACTTTTAAGAGAAAAGAGTACCACCAAAGGCTATAATATTTTGTTGGAACGAATCAAGCCTTTTTGGAATGGCTTAAAAACGTCCCAAAAGTTGACGCTACGGCAAATGTTTAGAAGTAAAATCAGAATGTCAATGACGATTATAGGAGTGGTTGGCTGCACGAGTCTTTTGTTATCTGCTTTGGGAATTAGAGATACAATTAATCATGTGGCTAGCTCAGTTTACGAAAAATCTTATTTATACGAAGAAAAGGCTTATGTAGCAAGTGACACAGATTCAAGAGAACTGTATGATAAAACTCGGAGCAATAAAGAGATAGAAGGACTTGAAGAACGACCATACTTTATTCTATCTGATAGTAAAAATAAGAGTGGATTGATTCATGTTATAGAGGATAGTAGTTCGTATATAAAGTTTTATGACGATGATAAACAAGTAAATTTATCAGAAGATCGTTTACTAATTACAAAGAAAACAGCTGAAATTTTTTCTTTAAATAAAGGAGATGCTATTCAGTTTAGAAATACTGCGGGAGATTTAGTGAAACTAAAGGTGACTGATATTGCAGAATTAAGTATAGGACAAGGATTCTACTTAACAAAATCTGCATGGGAGAAAGCTGATCAAGTATTTGTGCCGACAAGTTTCGTGGGCAAAAACCTAAAAACAACATTTTCAAATGATGAAATGAAAAAAATTGTCTTAACAAAAAATCAGGAAAATGACTTTTTGGGTAGCATGGGAAGCACCCTTTCGATGTCGATTTTATTGATATTGTCTGCTAGTCTGTTGTTGACTGTTGTTTTATACAATCTAGGCACGTTGAATTTTTCAGATAGAGAACGTGATATGGCGACTTTATCTGTTTTAGGTTTTAGATTTTCCGAACTGAAAAAGATTCTTTCGACTGAAAACATTATTTTATCTCTTTGCGGTATCATTATAGGGATACCTTTTGGGATTAAAATACACGAAAAAATCTTTTCTAATGCAGGAATGGGTGATGAACTTTATTTTAGACCAGTTATTGATCGACAGAGTTATTTGATTACGATTATTTTTACGATTGTTTTAATCATTATTGTGAATTATCTCTCCAATCGAAAAATTAATAAGATTAAAATGACTGAAGCGCTTAAGAGTGTTGAATAATAAATATTTTTGTATGATGATGTTTCAATAAACAGAGACAATTTAAGCAATTAAGAGTTGAGTAACGTTCTAAAACAGAACCTACTCAGCTTTTTTCTTATTAACTAAAACAATAAAAATATAATTTGACATTCCTCAAAAATAGCGTATGATAAAAACATACTGATTGAATGTTTTTTAGAAGGAGAGATCACAATGGCTAAAAAATATACAGCAGAGGAAGCTAAATCATTAATTCTAGACGTTTCAACACAACTATTTATAGAAAAAGGTTATGAAAAAACATCTATTTCCGATATCGTCAAAGGTTTAGACGGTTTAACCAAAGGAGCCGTTTATCACCACTTTGCATCTAAAGATGAGATCATAGATGCCGTCGTCAGACGATTTATTCCCAATGAAGCTGCCTTAACAGCAATCATGGAAAAAGATAAATTAAATGGATTAGAAAAAATTCAGGCTCTGTTATTTGAAGGAATGTTCAATAGTGAGGCCAGTCAGTCTCGTATCCTTAGTTTTACCTTGTTAGATAATCCTAAATTCTTTTCAATGTATATTCGGACGACGAATGAAATCATGGCGCCATTAGTAGAAACCTGTTTAATTGAAGGAAATAGCGATGGATCAGTCACAGTTGAGCAACCGAAGCAAATGGCTGAATTAGCGATCTTGATTTTAAGTACGTGGTTTATTCAAGCGTTGTTTCCAAATACAGTAGAGACCTTTTTTGAAAAATTAATGGCTGCCAAAACGATGCTTGAGAATACTGGAATGCCAATTATTAGCAATGCGTTTTTAGAGAAACTTGATCAACAAATTATGATAAAGGCGGCAGAATTAAATGATCAAAAAACTGAAAACTAAATCACTAGGTGTCAGACTATTAAAAGGATTGGGCAAAGTAATCTTAGGTATAATCACTATCCTAATTGTGTCCTTAGTGATTACTTTTACGATTCACCAGATAAGTTTGAAAAGTGAAGCAACACGAATTGAATCATATGGTGAGAAATTAAAAGTCTTTGATGGTGAGATGAACATTGTCGATGAAGGTGAAGGAAAGAAAACGATTTTACTTTTGCCAGGGCAAGGAACAGCTAGTCCTTATTTAGATTTTAAACCGTTGATCGATGAGTTGAAGAAAGAGTATCGTGTGGTTACGATTGAGCCATTTGGCTATGGATTAAGTAGCCAAACGAATCGACGTCGTAGTGTTAAAAATATCGTAGAAGAAATCCATCAAGTAGCCAAAGAACTGAACATTTCTAAATACACATTGATGGGACACTCGATTGCAGGTCTTTATGCAGTGAATTATGCTCAAGCTTACCCAAATGAAATGGAAGGTTTTGTGGGAATTGATTCCAGTACACCAGAACAGCCGTGGCCTGGTATTGATATGACCGTCTTTGACTTCTTAAAAACAGCAGGCGTCTTTCGAGCATTAATTAAAGTTAATCCAGAGAAGGGGTTAGGTGTGAGACAAGATAACCCTGACTTTGAACAGATTAAGTTATTGACGATGAAGAACATGAGTAGTCCTGCGATGAAAGATGAACTTCAAGAATTAAGCAATAGCTTCGCTGATTCTCGTGGCTTAACGTATCCAAAAAATATGCCGGTTTTATTATTTGTTGCAGATAATGATATGAATCAAAAAAATTGGCTTGAGATGCATCAAGATCAGGTGAGCGGGTTAGATAAAGGAAAATTGATTCAATTGCCAGGTACCCATTATTTACACCATACACAAATGGAAACAATCGTAAAAGAAACAACAAAATTTTTGGAAAACTGACAGATTTGAGGAATGACTATGAAAAAAATAGTTAAGGTTTTAGGTATTTTAGTCGGAAGTTTATTAGTAGTTGTGTTTCTTGTTTTTGTCGGGATTTACACAAATAATAAAATCCAACTACAAAACAAAACTAAAAAATTATTCCTTATGGTCAAGAAGTGGAAGTGGATAACAAATCTCTACGTGTTCAAGTGACGGGGTAAAAAAACAATGGTGTTGTTACTAGGTTTGTACTTGATTTCAATTACTAGCGAATGAGTTATGAAAAGATTATAAGGTTGTCATGGTGGAATATGCCTTAAGTGATGATACGGATAAGGTACGGTCAATTTAGTATTTAACGAATGAGCTTAATCAAGCGTGGAAGCAGCTGAATATCAGCTCATATCAATTGGTAGGACCTTCGATTTCTGCAGTCTATTCACTTGCTTATATAATGAGTAACTAAATGAAGTGAAAAGCTTTATTAGGATTGATAGTAGTTTGCCCGACCAAGGTGGAGCGGATGATAATCAAGGTGCGGCAATTAAGTTATTGAGTCAGAGAGGTATCTATCGTCTATTCTCTGAAATCGATCCGACCTTTTTAAATGCCCCTAAGCTATCGAAAGCAGACGCTGAACAATTTAAATATATTTTTTTGAAGAATATTGGCAATAAAGCGACCTTGAATAAAGGAGAAGTAGTGCAAGAGAACTTTTATAAGGTGGCTAAATTAACTTATCCAGCTCAGCCTAAGAGTACTTACTCAGTTTTTTGTTTTGATTCTATTTTTCTTAGTATAAATAAATTAATAGCGAGAATCAAGGCGAACAGAGAAAAAAGCGAGCAATAATTAGATGATCTAGTGAAGCATAAAATAAGTCAATTTTTTTCAGGCATTCTTTTAAGCTCAACCGCTTCAATCAGCGTTAAAACTTGTTTTGCCCATTCTATAGTATCTATATTCTTTTGCCAAATTCCATCACGAACTAAACAAACTGCATGGTAATAGTATCTATATACTGGTTTAGTCCAATTTTTAGCAATTGAAATTATCTTCAAACCACTATCATATGATTAGAAACCAGAAAGGTAAAAAAATCATCTAGATTAACTGGGAAATAATAAATCTGAAAAAGGAATTGATTTGTGTCACAAGCCATAATACAATGAAGGTAACAAAAAATTGACAGCGTTTTTTTATTGTAAATATAGAACTTCATTTTTTTTAAGAAGAAAAAAGTCAATATTTTATGAAAAGTAGGTGCAATTAATGACATCAACTAAAAACAAAAATTCTTTCAGCGTGGATAAACAAATCCCTTTTTCACTATCACAATCTGAAATTAAATTACCGCCAGCACTTACAGCTCGCTTTGATCTTTACCCAGAAAATAAACGACGTCCTGTTAATAAGACAGTATTCAAAAATGAGTACTTCCAATTAACCTATAACATGAAAGACAACTCGTTGAATATATCATCTCAAGGAGATCTCGTCTATTCAGCAATTCCATATGATACCGCAAGAAATTATATTCAACGTGCAGCGATTCAATATTTGTTGTATCCTGAAGCAGCTCGTCAATATATCGAATCGCATAAAAAAAATTTAGAAACGTATCTTAAGCTAAGTATCTTTCAAATAACAAACAAACGGGTGAATAGGAACTCTCCTAAAGTGGTTCAAGCGTATAATGCGATATTTGAAGATCCGTTACTTGAGATTCAGATTTTAGGACGTTTACTGCAGCATGATGAAACAGGAGCACTTTCTGCAAATCTTGCGGGGAAATTTTTATTTAGTGAAAATGTAAAAACAGGAATATCTGGCTATGTTTCAGAATATCTTCACTTTGCTGTTCAATTGACACAAGCCCTGCCGATAATGACTGATGGGAAAACTATACGACTATTAGAATCGGAGTTGCAAGACGATGTTATTGCAGATAACCATTTAACTTTTGAATCAGATATTGAAGCAGCGTTAGCTTTACTACCACAAGATGTAAAACAAACGATAAAAAATTCAATCGTGATCAGGAAACAAATTGTACCTGGAAATAATAAGTTACTCTTACGGTCAGAGTTTGGCAAGGAATTATCAGAGGTCAGAAAAAATTACGTGGCCCATAGTGTTGATCCTGGAGAATTGGAACAGTATTTTGAAAATGTTCTTCCAGAAGAAAATACAAACTTAATAAATGTGGTTTCTGACATTCATACAACGGCTGGAAAACTTCCGTTCATAAATAACAATTTTAATATCTTGGCGGGTGATTTACACGATTCTCATCTAGAAGAAGAGATTGAAGGACTCTGTGTTATAGGGAATCATGACTTAGTAAATGTACTGCCAAAAAGTGAGAATAAAGAAAATGAAGAATGGCAGAAATGGCGACCGTTTTTTAAATATGAGTGGTTTCAGGAGTTGGTGTTAAATCCTGATGATTCTTGGTACAAGTTACCTATCGGAAATCATATCTATTATGAATGTGTCAAAGCCGAACTCGAAAAGCGATTTCCTAAAATGAATGTGTTAAATAATAATAGTATCATCCATAAAGGCATTCGCTATATCGGATTAACAATTCCTGTTGCACTAGCGAAACGAAAAAAGAAACAACAAGCGTTTATCTTCAAGTCGTTAAAGTACCTACTAAATGAAGAGCATAGCATACCAACTGTGATAGTATCTCATGCACCGTTGTTTAATGAACTTAGTATGCTTTCTCAAAATAGTCGAGCTTATGAAAAAAACTATGTATGTTCAGAGCCCAAAATTATGGCGTTATTTGAACAATTTAATATAATTGGTGCTATTCATGGGCATCATCATATACTAGCATCCTCAGGGCGTTATAAAATTGTGAATTTTGCAGGCAAAGAGCTTTTTGTAGTGTGTTCAATTTATTCCAAAATGAATACAGGATTTGAGCTTACACATCTGCTTGAAGTGGAAAATCAGATAACAAGATAATTGTGTCTATGCATCTAGTAGCACATTGAGCGGACTTTCAAAAGGTAGAATTTTGGAAGTCCGCTCAATGATTTATTTTTATAAATTATTATTTGGTCATACTCACGCTTCAAGTTCACTATCTTTCTAAAAACATGCGGAACAACCAAATTTTCTTCATTGTAAAGATTTTGCTAAATTATCAGTAATATTTTTTAGACTGTCTCGATAACTAATTAAAAAGTCGACTAGCGAATCTTTTCCAACAAGACGTTTATTCCCGTATTGTTCATATTGCTTTTTTTGTTCTTCAAAAGAAGCATCGTATTGTTTTTTCTGTTCTTCGAAAGAGGCTTGATCATACAAAACAGTATCTTTGATCAGACTTTCGTAATCAGAAAAATAGTTATTGATGATGGCTTGGTACATCGTTAAATAGTCTTGATATGTTTTTATAGATTTTATTGTTTGATCCGACACATCTTTAGGCTCAAATGCTAATGATTGTGATTCTTGAGATGTCGCGATTTCTTCTTTTTCTGCGCTAGTAGAAGAAGATGACGTAACAGTAGAAGAAGATTCCTCAGTTGAACTGGTTTCATTTTTGGTTCCATCAAAGTCATGATCAGAGTAGCCAACAATTATCGTTGCTCCTTTATCGGCATAAAATCCATGTTTGTCACCAACCTCTTTGGTGTCATAATATTTGACAGAGCCTTGGTCACTAGAGATTTGGTTACATTCTCCTTTTCTTAAAAAACGTTTATTATACTTAGCTGCTTCATCAAAATTAGCAACGACAAATTTGGGTTTCAATCCAACCGAATCAAATTCAGCTGTAACCTGTTCTTTTGTTTTAAAATAAGTTTCAGGAATTTCAACTTTTCCCTTCAAAACAGTTTCTGCGTTTTTAATAAGCTCTTCATTTTTATTTTTTTCAGATTGTCCACAAGCGGAAAGTAGTAATAATCCGGCGAATAGACATATCATAATTCTTCTTTTTTTCAACAGTTTAAGCTCCTTTTTACTTTAATCATTCATTCGCTTTTTCTTTGGCAAAAGTAATAATATAACAATCGGGATAACCAAAAATAGTATCATCGAATTCATTGCCCGAGCATCTGAATTTGATAAGTTAAAAAGATTATTTTGCCAATTGTTAATAAAGATTCCTAAGGCATCATATTTATTCATTGTATAAAATAAAGCGACACTACCCAGCATGTCTAAGATAATAACAATGATGCACAGAACTTTGACAATTTTACCAACCACATTTTTCATTTTTCAATTCCTCTTTTCGAGATATATTTTTGTTACAAAATGATTATACCATGACTTTTTTAGCTAGTTGTATCAATTTATGAAACTAATTCTTAAAAAAATGATTCATAAAGTATAAATAAATAACGAATATCAATATGTCTGGTAAAAGATATAGAGAATTTTCACCTAAACCTTCTAATAAACTATTAAAAAATGGGCACTATCATGGCTGTAAATATTCTTTTTTCCATTTATCAAATATGCATTCTATTTCAAGAGACATGCATCATTTAGCACATTATATTGGTGGATATAAATTAGAGTTGCTACTTATTGTTATGTTGATCGCTTGCGGTTACTCAAATTTCAATAAAAAAATTTAATTTATACCGTCAGCTTAATTTAAATAGATTGACTATTTTTTAATCATAAAAGTAAGCAGGAAATCAATTTCTACGCTGATTTCCTGCTTGTATTTCTGTATTGACTTGACAGATTCTTGTTCACTTTTTGATATTGGTACTAAATTGAATTATACTTTAACCACGAATCGAATTTTCTATTTCGATTAGTCTAAAAGGGGTATGAAGATGAACATAGAAGATGTTATGAGTAGATTAAAGGAACTGGGAACAGAACAGACTAAAAAGACTTTACGTAAATATGGCGCAACAGAACCTTTTTACGGCGTGAAAATAGGGGATTTAAAAAAATATCTTGTAAAAGAAGTTAAAAAAGATCAGAATTTAGCTTTAGCCTTGTTTGATACAGGTAATTCCGATGCACAATATTTAGCAGGTTTATCCATACAACCTAAACTAGTAACGAAAGAACAGTTACAGCATTGGGGTGAGAAGTCTCATTGGTCAGCAATTAGTGAGGCAATTGTGGCAAGTGTTGCGGCAGAAAGTCCATTTGCGGTGGAATTAGCTCGAGAATGGTTAACATCGACAGATGAGTTGATTGAAAATACTGGTTGGTGTTGCTATGGAAAATATATTTCTATTGCACCAAACGATCAAATTGATTATAAAGAAGTGGCCAATCTTTTAAAGAGCGTAAAAGAGACGATCCATCATTCTCCAAAAGGTGTTCGCTATTGTATGAATCAATTTGTAATTTATGTTGGTGTCCATTATTCTCCTTTACTAGCTGAGGCACAAAAGGTGGCAGAAGAAATAGGGGAAATCACAGGATCATTTGGCGATGTTTCGTGTAATGTTCCGCTTGCATCCAAAGCCATTCAAAAGACACTTGATTCAGGTAGAAATGGCTTAAAGAAAAAAAGAGCTGTGTGTTAGAAAACAAAGCTCATAGCTAAATTGAATGACAAAGAGTAAATTGTTTTTCGTGGTTGCGTTTTCAAAAAATCTATGCTACCATAAAGACAATTAATAACAGGCATGTGACTGGTAAGGCAGGCAGGACCTAAATAAAGCATTTTTCAACAGAAGGAGTTTCACTCTGATGAATGTTTTATTTAGTTTCTGTCTGTTTTTTTGCGTAGGATTTGGCCAATTTTGCGTAACTAATTATAAAGGGGAAATAACGATGAACTACAAAGAAACTGCTACGTCGATCCTAAGTTTGATCGGCGGAAAAGAAAATGTCTCACATCTTGAACACTGCTCGACGCGCTTGCGATTTACTTTAAAAAATAATGATTTGGTGGAAACTGAAAAACTTGAAAAAGTTCATGGTGTGATTGGTGTGCGGCAAAATGTTCAATGCCAAGTGATTATTGGCAATGATGTTGTAGAAGTTTACGATGAAATGAAGGTCCTCTTAGGAGAATTACCTCAAAACGATGGTCCAAAAGAAAAACAAAAATGGGGAACAGTGCTACTAGACTTTGTTATTTCCATTTTTCAGCCACTCATTCCAGCAATAGCCGGCGGAGGTGTATTAAAATCATTATTATTACTCGCTTCAGTAACAGGACTGATGAGCGATCAAAGCCAAACGTATCAAATTCTTAATTTGATTGGTGGTGCACCATTATATTTTCTTCCAATCTTAGTTGCGATGACAACAGCCAATAAATTAAAAGTCAATCAATTAGTTGCTGTGTCAGCAGTTGGCGCCTTAATTTTACCAGATTTAACTACGATGTTAACGGAAGGCACAAACTTTCTTGGTTTTGGTTTAACCAATATTGCATATGCGTCACAAGTTTTCCCTGCTATTTTAACAGTATTGTTTTATGCACAAGTTGAGAAGCTTTTTACAAAATACTCACCTAAACCAATTCGGATTTTCTTCGTACCGATGATGAGTTTATTGATTACAGTACCAATTGCTTTACTGATTTTAGGTCCACTTGGCTATAATGTTGGTACCGTTTTTTCAACAGTTATCATTTGGTTATATACTCATTTTGGTTGGGTTGCGACGGCTGTATTAGCAGCAGTTTTGCCATTTATGGTCGTGACAGGGATGCACAAAGCTATGATTCCATATGCTGTATCTTCCATGAGTGAAATTGGGGCGGAATTACTTTATTTACCAGCTTCTCTTGCTCATAATATTGCTGAATCAGGAGCTTGTTTTGCGGTAAGTATCAAGACGAAAGATCAAAAGTTGCGATCTACTGCAGTATCAGCGGGTATTTCTGCATTATTCGGGATTACAGAACCTGCTTTATATGGTGTCACGATTTTAAATAAACGTGTTTTATATAGTGTGATGTTTGCAAGTTTAGTTGGTGGTGGTTTTGCCGGTATTATGGCGATCAAAGCATTTGCTTTGGTTGGTCCTGGTTTAGCGAGTATCACAATGTTTGTAGACAAAGTGAATCCAATGAACTTGATCTGGGCATTTGTTACGTTAGGAATCTCTTTTGGTGTAGGGTTTTTGTCTGTATTATTTGTGTACAAAGATGAAACAGCTTTAGAGATAGCTGATGGTATGGAAATGAGTTCTGAATCAGGAATTGAACAATTGATCAGCCCAGTTGCTGGTAAAGTTATTTCTCTGACTGAAGTAAATGATGATGTTTTCTCAAGTGGATTGATCGGTGACGGAATTGGGATTATTCCGGAAGATAATGTTTTGGTTGCGCCAGAAGCAGCTGAGATCACTATGGTTTTTGAAACAAAACATGCATTAGGCTTAAAAATGAATAATGGAGCCGAGATTCTTTTTCATATTGGTATCAATACTGTGCAATTAGGTGGTGAGGGGTTTGAAGCTTTTGTAAAAGTTGGTGATAAAGTAGTGAAAGGGCAAAAGTTGATGGCTTTTGATTTAGCTAAAATCAAAGCTGCTGGATTTGATCCAACAATCGTTTGTGTTGTAACGAATAAAGAAGCCTATCATGTCCATTCATCTCACTATTCAGAAATGGTGACGAATCAAACAGATATATTGTCAATTGTACCAATTATATAAATAAAAATAGTTTTAAGGGCTTCCCTTAAATAGTTTAAACGAGGAGAACAGTATGAATACAACAAATGAATTTCCAAAAGATTTTTTATGGGGTGGCGCAATCGCTGCAAATCAAGTTGAAGGAGGCTGGAATCTTGGTGGAAAAGGCTTATCTGTAGCAGATATAGCCAGTTATAAACCTCATGTCGATAACAAAGATTATGCTGCTCATATGACTATTTCGACTGCTACAATCGAAGCAGCAATGGCAGATAAGACAGATAAAGATTATCCAAAACGTCGTGGGATTGATTTTTACCATCGGTATAAAGAAGATTTGGCATTATTTAGTGAACTAGGTTTTAAAACGTTAAGATTATCGATTGCCTGGACGCGACTATTCCCTACAGGCGAAGAAGAAGAGCCAAATGAAAAAGGAGTTGCATTTTATCGTGATGTTTTCAAAGAAATGCAGCGCTTAGGAATCAAGCCTATTGTTACTTTATCCCATTATGAAATGCCATTGGGTCTTAGTTTAAACTACAATGGTTGGGTCGATCGTCGAGTGATCAATGATTTTGTTCGATTTGCAACAGTTTGTTTTGATGAATTTGGTGAATATGTAGAATATTGGTTAACCTTCAATGAAATTGACAGCATTCATCGCCATCCTTTTACAACGGCTGGAATTGTTCCCGATAAGTGTTCACCAGAACAAGAAGAACAAGAAATTTATCAAGCTTTGCATCATCAATTTGTAGCGAGTGCTTTAGTCACAAAAATTGCCCATGAAAAAAATCATAACAATAAAGTAGGGTGTATGCTGACTAAATTAATGACTTATCCCTTAACTTGTGCACCACTTGATGTAGAGTTAACCTTAAAGAAAAATCTTGAAAATAATTTTTATGCTGATGTACAAGTTAAAGGTGAGTATCCTAAAATGATAGAAAAATCTTTAAAAAATAAAGGAATCAACATCAAAATAACGCCAGAAGAACGTCAAATTTTAAAAGAAAATACGGTTGATTTTCTTTCGTTTAGTTATTATATGTCAATGGCAGAATCTGGTGATCCAAATGCTGAAAGAACACCGGGGAATACAGTTTTAGGTGTCAAAAATCCTTACTTACCTTCAACTGATTGGGGCTGGCAAATTGACCCTAAAGGGTTGAAAATTTCCTTGATTGAACTTTACGATCGCTACAATGTACCAATGATGATCGTAGAAAATGGCATGGGCTCTGTTGATTTAATAGAAAACGGTAAAATCCATGACCCTTATCGTGTAGATTATTTTAAAGCTCATTTTCAACAAATGAAAGAAGCAATCGATGAAGGGGTTGATTTGATAGGGTATACTAGTTGGGCCCCAATTGATTTAGTTAGTGCAGGAACATCTCAAATGTCAAAACGCTATGGTTTTATCTACGTGGATGCAGACGATGAGGGTAATGGCACCTATAATCGTTTTAAAAAAGATTCTTTTGATTGGTATCAAGAAGTTATTGCAACAAATGGCGCAAGTCTAGCGAAGTAGGAGACAAGGAGTGGATCTTGATGATCTTGGTGAAAAAAGTATTGAATTCAAGTGTCGTACTTGTTGAAAAAGAAGGACAAGAGATGATTGCGTTAGGAAAGGGAATTGGGTACGGTAAAAAAATTGGTGAGGCGATTTCTGATTCTTTAGTCGATAAAATATTTTTGCCAATCGAAGCAAAGAAATCGTCTCAATTTGCTGAATTAGTTGATGAAATTCCAATGCAATATTTTGAAATCACCAAAGAAATCGTTGCAATTGCTGAAGAAGAGTTGCCCTACCGATTGAATACTAGTATTTACTTAACTCTTTCAGATCACTTACACTTTGCTGTAGAACGTACCGAAAAAGGTTTGAATGTTTCAAATCGTTTGTATTGGGAAATCAAAAATTATTATCCGAAAGAGTTTCTTATTGGTGAAGTTGTTCTCAAAGAAATGAAGGCGAAATACCAAATTGAGCTACCAAGTGAAGAAGCGTCAAACATTGCTTTTCATTTGATCAATGCTCAATCCGACGATCATGAGGATCAAGCTGGTTTGAAAAAAGCGAAATTAGTTGGCACGATCGTCAATATGGTACGATACTCCTTACATCTGGAAATTGATACGAATTCTGTTCATTATACCCGTTTCATCACCCATGTTCGCTTTTTTGTTGATCGTTTTTTCAATAATGGATTACTTCGAGAAAGGGAAGATGAACTGTATCGTCAAATGTGGTCACTATATCCAGGTGCAATGGATATTGCAACGAAAGTGAAAAATTATATCGATCAAACCTATCATACACAGATACCAGAGAATGAAATTGTTTATTTAGGTGTTCATATCAATCGTTTGATGAATCATTCAGCAATTGATAATGATTAAAATTTTCGAAAAGAAAAAAATAATTTAGTGTATATCTTAGATAGATTGAACAACTATTTGTGTTTAGATTTATATAGTATGATTTAGCACTTTCCCATGCTATACTCGGCACATTCTAGAATGAGCATGTTTAAGTATAGCTTCATTTATTAGATACAGAAAAATGCAATCCGATTGTTTTAAACTATAAAAGTTAGTCTGAGAACGTTGATCAATGACGTTTTCAGGCTTTTTTATTGGAAAATCTCTTCTCTTTAAATGAATTTCAACCTATTTTTTAAGTTTTTTAAATAAAAACGTGTTCATTCATATTTTTCTTCCAATTCTATTGACATTAAAAGCTATTTGCGTTAATATCAAACAGCATTAGTTACTAACACTGTTAGCTATTAATGGTGGAAGTAATTATTTTGAAAAAAGGAGGAGTCATATGTCATACGCAGAAGAAGCCGAACAAGAGCTTATGCGTCTAATGGTTCAAAATCGGCATAGTGCATTTAGCAGACTAGAAAAGAGTAACCAAGGTGAAAGTATTGTCATCAAATTTCTTGCACGCTATGGGGAACCAACTAGTCCAAAGCATCTAGCTGAATCACTGAACCTATCTAGCGCTCGTATTGCAGTCGTTCTAGGAAGTTTAGAAAAAAAAGGTCAAATTGAACGTAAGATGGACCCAGATGATCGTCGTCGTATCAACGTTACTTTAACAGATTGTGGGAAAAAGGCAGCGCAACTACAAAAGAAAGAAATGCGTGATAAGATCGTGCGGATTTTTAAACTAATGGGAGAAGCTGATACGAAACTGTTCATCGAGCTGACTGCGAAATTCGTAGACTATTCCCAACAAATTTCCCAGAAAGAGGAAGGTGACCAATAGTGAAGATTTTTAAATATCTCGGTAAATACTGGTATGCGGTCATCGCAGTTCTTGTGCTTTTAGTTGTACAGGCAAATAGTGATTTAAGCTTACCAAAATTAACATCGGGTATCGTTGATGTCGGTATTCAACAAGGAGGGCTTGAATATTCCACACCTGAAAAAATCAGGAAAACAACTCTTCAGGGAATTGAAATGTTCATGACAGACGATGAGAAAAAAATAATTGAAGATAATTATAAACTAACGACTGAAAAAATCGATGGCAAAGAAGTTGAAGTCTATAATTTAAACCTTCAAGAGGATATGACAGAAGCAAAATTAGCAGATATTTTTAATCTACCAATGATGATGCTTGCAACTTCTCAATCAAAAGATTCATCGAGCGGAAGTGAAGCAAAAGCAATCATTGAAGATTATAAAAAAGTTGGAGAAGATGCTGCTAAAGCGAAACAACTTGGTGAAGAAGCAACAGCCCTAGGCGAACAAGCCAAAGCGGCCGGTGCAGCAGCTGCGTCTGCAACAGATGCTGCAACAGCAATGGAAAAAGGACAAGAAGCACAAGATTTGGCTGCTCAAGCGCAAGCAAAAGGTGCTGAAGCAAAATCCTTGACTGATTCAATTCAAACAACGACAAATGCTATGCCAGCTAGAGTCGAAGCGGCACGCAAAGAAACCAAAAAAGGTTTAGGTGATCTAGGTGCGGATTCAATGAAAACAGTGGGAATTCAATTAACACTGGGTGAATACAAAGCACTAGACATGGATACACAACAAATTCAAACAGATTATATGATTAAAACAGGAACGAAAATGGTTCTTCTAACACTGGTTTCAGCTGTTGCTGCAATCATTGTTGGATTGATTGCTTCACTCGTGGCTGCATCAGTCGGTCGAAATTTGCGTGTGGGTCAATATGAACGAACATTACAATTCTCAAATACTGAAATGGAAAAATTCTCTCCAGCTTCATTAATCACACGTAATACCAATGATATCCAACAAATGCAAATGGGGATCGTGATGATCATGCGTATCGTTTTATACGCACCGATCTTAGGTATTGGTGGGATCTATAATGTCTATCAAACAGGAACAGGTATGGGCTGGATTGTTGGAGTTGCGGTAGCCGCTGTTTTAGTGTTAGTTTTAAGTCTGCTATTGACAACGATGCCTAAATTTAAAGCATTACAAAACTTAGTTGATAGAGTGAATTTGGTTTCTCGTGAAATCATTACAGGTTTACCTGTTATTCGTGCGTTTTCTCGTGAAAAATTTGAAGAAAAACGTTTTGATCGTGCCAACACTGATTTAATGAAAACTCAATTATTCGTTAACCGTGCAATGTCTATTATGATGCCGGTCATGATGTTATTGATGAATGGGATTTCTGTTTTGATCGTTTGGGTCGGCGGACATAATATGAATAACGGTCAACTACAAGTTGGGGATATGATGGCCTTTATCACGTATACAATGCAAATCGTTATGGCTTTCATGATGTTATCAATGGTTTCAATTATTTTACCTCGTGCCAATGTTGCTGCTGGTCGTGTAGAAGAAGTACTTGAAACAGAACCAACAATCAAAGATCCAGAACATCCTAAAGATGATCACGACTTCAAAGGTGAAGTGAAATTTGAAGCAGTAGAATTCCGTTATGGTGATGCTGATGAAGATGTATTGCATCACATCAACTTTGTGGCTAAACCAGGTCAAACAACTGCCTTAATCGGTTCAACTGGTTCAGGTAAATCTACGATCGTTAACTTGATTCCGCGCTTATTTGATGTAACTGGCGGGCGAATCACGATTGATGGTATTGATATTCGTGAAATGAGCTTGCATAAATTACATGAAATCATTGGGTTTGTACCGCAAAAAGGAATTTTATTCTCAGGTGATATTGCATCAAATATCAAATTTGGTGATGCAAACATCTCAGATGAACAAATGAGAAAAGCTGCTGAAATTGCACAAGCAGAAGAATTCATCGATTCAAACGAAAAAGGCTATGACCGAGAAATTTCTCAAGGTGGAACGAACGTTTCTGGTGGACAAAAACAACGTCTATCCATTGCGCGTGCCTTAGCGAAAAATCCTAAAATCTTGATCTTTGATGATTCATTCTCAGCGCTGGATAATAAAACGGACGTAGCGTTACGTAAAGCATTGTCTGAAAATATCAAAGGTGCAACACAAATCATCGTTGCACAAAAAATCTCCACGATCCTTCATGCAGATAATATTATCGTATTAAATGAAGGTCGTGTAGTCGATCATGGAACACATGATGAATTAATGAAATCATCCACTGTCTATCAAGAAATTGCTCAATCACAATTGAGTAATGCTGAATTAGGCATAGAAGAAGCAGAGTAGGGAGGAGCGAATATAATGGCAGAACAAACACAAAATCGCCCTCGTGGCGGACGCGGACCTGGAAATGGCGCTCCAGTGGAAAAAGCCAAAGATTTTAAAGGAACATTAAAAAAATTAATCTCCTATATTGGTGCTTATAAAATACCCGTTTTCTTTGTAATGATCTTTGCAATTGCTTCAACCATATTTAATATTTGGGGTCCTAAAATTTTATCTCAAGCGATCACAGAATTATTTAATGGCTTGATTAAAAAGTATCAAGGAACTGGTGGAATCGATTTTAATAAAATTGGTGGAATCCTGCTCTTCATGTTAGGACTCTACTTAGTGGCTTCAGCCTTTGGAATCATTCAAGGTTGGATCATGTCAACGATTTCGCAAAAAATCACGTATCGTATGCGTAAAGAAATTTCAGAAAAAATCAATCGCATGCCAATGAATTATTTTGAAACACGGACAACAGGTGAAGTATTATCTCGTATCACGAATGATGTGGATACTTTAGGTCAATCACTAAACCAGTCGATTACGCAGTTGATTACGTCTGTCTTCACCATTATCGGTGTTATCATCATGATGCTATCGATTTCTGTTCAAATGACAGGGATAGCCATTTTGATCGTCCCAATTTCAATGATCTTAATTATGATTGTTGTGAAAAATTCGCAAAAATACTTTAAAACACAACAAGAATATCTAGGTGTCATCAATGGTAAAGTAGAAGAAACAATCGGTGGCTATAACATCGTCCGTCTATTCAATGATGAAGAAAATTCACTTAAAGAATTTAAAACTCAAAACGATGTCTTATTCAAATCAGCTTGGAAATCACAATTTCTTTCAGGTTTGATGCAACCCATTATGAACTTTGTCGGAAATCTAGGTTATGTTGCCGTAGCGATCTTTGGTGGAATCTTAGCTTATAATGGCACAATCACAGTCGGTGATATTCAAGCGTTCATCCAATACGTACGAAACTTAACACAACCTATTGCGCAATTGGCTCAAGTATCTAACTTACTTCAATCAATGGCAGCAGCGGCTGAACGTGTCTTTGAATTCCTTGAAGAAGATGAAGAAGCACAAACTGTTCCAAACCCGGTTAAAATCGACAAAGCAAAAGGTATGGTCGACTTTGAACATGTTCGTTTTGGTTATACACCCGATAAAATCATTATCAATGATTTCAGTTCCCATGTTGATCCAGGCCAAACTGTAGCGATCGTAGGTCCTACTGGTGCAGGGAAAACAACAATGGTAAAGCTATTGATGCGGTTTTACGATGTAACATCTGGTGCGATTAAAATCGATGGTCATAATATCAAAGACTTTAATCGTGCAGACTTACGTAAAAATATCGGGATGGTTTTACAAGATACTTGGTTATTTAAAGGAACGATCATGGAAAACCTTCGTTATGGTCGCCTAGATGCTACAGATGAAGAAGTTTACGCGGCAGCCAAAGCTGCTCACGTTCACCACTTTATCCAAACTTTACCTGGCGGCTACAACATGGAATTAAATGAAGAATCGTCAAATATTTCCCAAGGTCAAAAACAATTATTAACGATTGCTCGTGCAATCTTGGCGGACAAACCGATTTTGATTCTTGATGAAGCAACGTCATCTGTTGATACAAGAACAGAAGGCTTGATTCAAGGCGCCATGAATAACTTGATGGCTGGCCGTACTTCTTTTGTTATCGCTCACCGTTTATCAACGATCAAAGATGCAGATAAAATTCTTTATATGCAGGACGGCGATATCAAAGAACAAGGTACACATGAAGAACTCCTTGCTGAAGGTGGCTACTATGCGTCACTTTATAACTCTCAATTTGAAGAGTTAGAGGAGTAAAAACTTGTAAAAGAGAGGCCGATACAAAAGCGTTTAGCTCCGAGAAATAAGCTGCTTTTTTCTCGCCGTTTATTCGGATTTAGAGCGTGGGATAAAACTGTTCTTTAGTTTTATCCCACGCTTTTTCCTACGATTAGTCAAGTAGAAAATAAAGAAATAACTGAAGGTATTGTAGTGATTTATACCTTTAAGAATTTTTTTGAATAAAGTCCGCAATAAATAACCCTGATGAGTCTATATTTTTTTCAAGCAGGGTGTTATACTTTATCTATAAGGCATTGCCTTATTGGTCCTTAGAGGCCGTGTACGCATAGTCGTACTTTGTCTCGTTCTTAATCATGGAATAGAGGCACTTTAGTAGTTTGTTCATACAGGCTACGGTCGCAACCTTATCCTTTTTGGGTATAGGTTGCGTTTTTAATTTGTAGTAGTAATCGACAATATGATTCGAAGCGGCGGCTTGTTGGCGGATCATATTTTTTACGGAAAAATACAGAATTTTCCGAGCTTTAGGATTTCCTCGTTTATTTAGATGATCTTGGGCAAGGTATTTGCCAGATTGATATCTACGGGTATCAATGCCCACAAAGGCATTCACTTTCTTATGATTTTCAAATCGGCGAATATCGCCAATTTCACCAATTATTAAAGCGGCAGATACTTCACCAATGCCTGGAACACTTTGGTAAAGTTCGAACTCAGATAATGGTTTGCATTGTTCAATAAGCTGCTTAGACAAGGTTTCCTTTGATTGAATAAGCTCTTTTAACTGTTGGGCATAATACTGAACCTTTTGTACCTGAATGCTTGTTTTCGTGGCTGCTGGATAGGAATTAGAAGCCAATAAAAGGAGCTGTTGGGCTTTTTCTAAAGCTTTTTTATCGAAGATTTTTTTATCTGTGCTCTTTTTTAACCTATTTTTTACCTGTGTTTGACTCAATCCAGCTAGATAGTCTGGATGAGGAAATCGTTCAATAATGTTTAGAGATAATGTTGATACCCGACTAGAAAAAAGGATTTCCAACTCTGGAAAACTAAGCTGAAGAGCGGTGTGTAAGTACATTCTTAGTCTCTTGATTTCGGCTTCTATTTCTTGATAAAAGCGGGCTAAATCATGAGATTCTTCATAAATGGTTGACTGATGTCTCTTGATTTTCCGTTCATATTGCCAGTGAGCTTGCGCAAGACGATGAGCATCTTGTTTATCTGTTTTCAGCACACGCAGACCACTGTCTAGCTGTTTTTTTGCTTCTAAAGGATTCAATAAGCAATAGGCTAAGTGGTTATTTAGGCAAAACGTTTCGATTACTTTTGAGTAAACGTCAGTTGCTTCAAACACAATACTTGGTGTTTCAGGCAGGGTCCGGATTTCTTGAAGTAACGCATTAAACCCTGATTTTGTATGGAGAATCTCTCCCTCGGAAAGGCAAAGATCATCCAAATAAAGCACTTTATAACTTTTTCCCATAGAAACATCTAACGCAAGTACATAAGCCATGTTTTCATCTTCTTTCTTTTTTTGAAAGGTTCTTCACTGTTTCATTTCGTTCCTAATTTCCTTTACACGAGCTCGAAGCCCAACATACTTAAACCAGATTTTAAAATGACAGTGAAGGAGACCGTTTTTTTGTAGGGACTCGAAGTCCATGAGCGCGTGGTCGATCTTCCTTTCACTTCTTACTATAACCCTAAAAACAGGAAAATAGAGAGTAAACTTATCCGTCGATGAGTTTACTCTCTAATCTTAGTATGTTTTTTTATTTGCTAGAATAAATCTTTCTGAATTCGCTTGATTTTAAATTAAGAAAAAATAAAGACTCTTGAAATAACTTGAAAAAATTTTTTTCCAGCGTTATTCTTTAATCAAATAAATAGATAAATAACCTTGTTAGGTGAGGCTCCTATACAAACAGAGGCTATTGCGCAGAAACGTCGAAAGACGCCAATGTGTAAAACAGGAATTGTCGAATTAAGGCTTTTCATAAAATAGCTAAGAAATTTTCTTTACGTTGTATAGTGCTAAAACTCAGACGATGAGATTGATTAAAAGTCAAACGTCTTAAGGAAAAATGTTTGGCTTTTTTCTTTTGGTAAATTAGAAAACTATTTTATTTACTGAATGTATACCGTCTTAGTACTTACTTGTGTTTTTTTGGAGTGTGGTTGAATAACGCAAAAAAAGACTGCTAAAAGATTCGCTCCTATCTATTAGGGAATAGAATCTTTTAGCAGTCTTTTTGGGAAATGCTTATGGTTCTTGTTTGATTAGTTTTTTAATGAATATAGGAATGAAGGGATTTATCACATGTATACGTCGAAAGAAAAGAATTTTACTCCAGTTATTTTTAGTGTTGTACTTTTTTCATTACTAAGTTTTTTAGTTGTTAAAAATGTAAGTTGGTTTACAAATCTAGATTCATGGATTTATCAATTTAATTGGAAGCCAAATGAAACACTGACTAGTTTCGTGAATCTATTTGCAAAAACTGCTACAATCGTGCCTATTTTTAGTTTGAGTCTTATCGTGTCATTTGTTCTATGGAAAAATAAGCATAAGCTACTAGCAGTTTGGATGAGCAGTAATGTTTTAGTAGTCAGTGCTTTAGGCTTTATACTTAAGAATTTTGTTGCTCGGCCACGACCTAATGTGGAACAGTTAGCCGAGAAAAGCTCTTACAGTTTCCCAAGTGGGCATTCTCTTTTAGCCATGTGTCTAACTTGTTCTGTTATTTTGATCGTACACACATTTTATCCAAGGAAAACGAAAAATTACAGGATTTTAAAAAATGTATTGCTTCTTTATGTTCTTTTGATTGGCTTGAGTCGAATTTACTTAAGAGTTCATTATCCGAGCGATGTGATTGCAGGGTTTCTTTTAAGTTTTTCTTGGGTGAATTTTTCTTATATCTGCCTTCAAAGGTTGTATCTTAATAGAACATTCACATCACGAGAAGCTAAAAAAAAGTTTGTGCAAAGAACCATTTTGGCTAGCTTAACTGTACTTTTACTGGCCGTTGCGGGAGCTTCTGTATATGGTGCAACAGTCTTTAATAATGTTCAAAAAACGGCTGACAAAATGTATCAGCCGCTGAATCGAAAAACAAAGCCTGCAGAGCTTAATAATAGTAAACCTGTTAGTTTTTTACTTTTAGGGATCGCAAATGATTCAAAGCGTAAAACAGATCTTCGAGCGAATACGATTATGGTCGTGACTGTCAATAATCAATTAAAGAAGACGACAATCACAAGTATTCCTAGAGATGCTTATGTAGAAATCGTTGGAAAAGAGGGTGTATACGACAAAATTAACCATGCCCATTCTTTTGGCGGTGATGAGATGATGATAAATACTGTCGAGCATTATTTAGACATTCCGATTAATCACTATTTTGTCATCAATATGGATGGATTAGCTGCATTGAGTGATGCGGTTGGTGGTGTTACTGTCAATAATGATTTTGAGTTTGATGCAGAAGGAATTCATTATCCAAAAGGAGAGCAGCATTTAGGCGGTTGGGAAACATTGCAATATGCAAGAATGCGCTATGAAGATCCTTTAGGAGACTATGGGAGACAAAAAAGACAGCGGGAAGTAACGATTCAGCTTACCAAAGAATTAATTTCTATGAAAAGTGTTTTTCATTATCAAGAATTACTAGACGTAATTGGTGATAACGGTCAAACTGACATGACCTTGGATCAAATGACTCTCTTGATGAAAAATTATCAGAAGGCTCTAGAAAATATTGAAAGCTATCAAATGCAAGGGGAAGGATTTACTGGGGATGGTTATACAGGAGAAGAAGGAATTTCTTATCAGAGTATTTCAGATGAGGAAAAGCAAAAAGTCACCAGCGAATTAAAGAAACAATTGAATTTAGATGCACCATAATGAAACAAGCTCATTTTTTCAACTTCCAATTGTCAGAGGTCTTTTTCTTTTGGTATAATCTGATTTATAGAAGTGGAGGAATGTTAGTATGATAAAAGTAGCAATCGTTGGATATGGCAACCTTGGACGCGGGGTTGAACGTTCAATAAAACAAAATAAAGATATGGAATTAGTAGGTATCTTTACAAGAAGAGCTCCTGAAACCGTGAAAACAGAAGGCGCTAAAGCATATACAATGGATCACCTAAAACAGAAAAAGGGCGAAATCGATGTCTGCATTCTTTGTGGTGGTTCAGCGACAGATTTACCTGCTCAGACACCAGAATGGACACATTTATTTAATACAATTGATAGTTTTGATACACATGCTAAAATCCCTGAGCATTTTGCTAAAGTGGACCAAGTAGCCAAATCAAATCAAACTACATCGATTATCTCAACAGGCTGGGACCCTGGTTTGTTTAGTTTGAATCGTTTGTATGCCCAAAGTATTTTGCCAGTTGGACAGACGAATACATTTTGGGGTAAAGGAGTTAGTCAGGGGCATTCGGATGCATTAAGACGAATCGAAGGTATACTGGACGCCACGCAATATACGATTCCAAACAAAGAGGTCATTGAGAAACTTAAAGCTGGTGAGAATCTAGATTTGACTACTCGAGACAAACATTATAGAGAATGCTTTGTTGTACTCGAAGAGGGGGCAAATGCAGAAAAAATTCAGGAAGAAATTATTTCAATGCCTAATTATTTTGCTGACTATGATACAAAAGTACACTTTATTTCTAAAGCTGAATTGGATCAAAACCACAAAGCAATGCCGCACGGTGGAACTGTCTTGCATGCTGGAACAACACATGACAATACGAAGCAAGTTATTGAATATAATTTACAACTGGAAAGTAATCCAGAATTTACTGCAAGTGTGTTAGTGGCCTATGCTAGAGCTTGTGTTCGCTTAGCTAAGGAAAAACAATATGGGGCGTTTACAGTTTTAGATATTGCACCAAAATATTTATCTAATCGAACGGATGAAGAGTTAAGAAAAGAATTATTATAAAACTTAATAAATAGCGGGGGATGTCGAGACAAAAGCAGTTAGCACCGAGAAGTTGATATGATTGCAACGGAATGTCATCTGTTTTTTTCTCGCTATTCTAGTTGGACTTAGAGCGCGAAACAAAACTGTTTTTTAGTTTTGACACACGCTCTTATTTTTATCTTATTAAAGAAGATAAAAATAAAAAGACAAAAAAAGACCTGAAAATCAGGTCTTAATAAGACTTATGCTTGATCTTTTCTGGAGATAAGTGGAAAAAATTTTAGACAATAAATAGCACATAATCCAACGATCACATAAATGATCTTAGCAAAAATCGTTGTTGAACCGCCAGCTATCGTTGCGACTAAATCAAATTCAAACAGACCGACTAGTAGCCAGTTCAATCCACCGACAATCAGCAAAGCCAATGCAACTGAATCTAAAGCTTTCATAAATATTACCTCCTTTATTTGGAATAAAATTATAGTAAAACAATTTTTTTATAATTGCAAAAATTTCGAATTATTTTATTTGAAAAAAACGACATAATAGCAGGTTTAATTAAAAATAAGTTAATAATAATTATGAGATTCTACGGTTGTTCGGATTAAGAGAGGCCGAGACAGAAGCGTTTAGCTCCGAGAAATAAGAGGGAATTCACGAAAATTGCTTTTCAAATTTTTGTGAATTCCCTCTTATTTCCGAAGGAGCTGCTTTTTTCTCGCCGTTTATTCGGATTTAGAGAGCGTGATTCTTTCTACTAAAATTTTATAAACTCTTTCTAAATCTTCTTGTGTTCCTCGGAGTTCGTAGTCGGCTAAAAATGGAAAATCAAATTTCTCTGCGTATTGTTTCGCTGTCAAGCAGTATTGATTGTTAAAATTTTTATTTCCACTACCGATGACACCTAAACAAAAATGATAGTTGCAATGATAGTCCAAATATTCCCGCATCGTTTCTGTTAAAATTTCTGTATCCCCGTTATCTACACCATTTCCACCATCTAAGTATGTTGGAACAAAAGTAAAAAAAGGCATAGGTTCATCTTCAAAGACTGAATTTTCATGAATCTCTTTCACTTCAATTTGTGTATCATATTTATCAGAAGCGTAAGTCACCAAACGCTTAACAAACGAACGTGTATTACCAGATATTGAAATATATAAAATCCTCATTTTTACCCTCCTAAACATAAAAGTATAGTAGGCTCACACCGTTCCAACAGAAATATAGGAAATCAAGAGAGAGGTGCTTTTTTGCCTCGTACTTAAGGTATCTTTTTTCTGATGGACAAGCCTACGCAGCTAGATAAACATAAAAGCGTAGTGAACTAAGAAAGTTAAACACTCACTATTTCTAATCTATTTTTACATCTTAACTATAGTTGATTGAAAGCGAATTTCCAAGTCTTTTGTGAAAAAAATCATTTAGTCTTTATTGTTTGTCACTACTTCCTACATAACCTATAATATTTCTATACTAAAAGAAAAGAGGAGCAAAAAATGGTTTACAAAGTGGATTTTAAAAACGTTTCAACAGTTGGCTTTGAAACTTCTCCTGTCGCAGAAGCGTTAGCAGGCTTACGAGCTAATGAAGCTCGTTATTATTGGAATAAATACAAGCATGAATTTGTAACGGTACCTGCAAGTGAAGATCCTGACACTTTAGGCTGGATCGAAAAAGTCTTAACGGAACGTGCGATGACATTCCCTTACAAACCATTGGAAGTTTCAAGTTTTGAAGTAGATGGTATCAAGATGGCCTATGTTTTTTATGAAAATGGTCTAGCTGTTAATGTAATGTATACGCTTGAAGAAGGCGGAAAACGTGCTGTCGGCTTTAAGCTATCAGATGGCATGGATATTCCCGCAGAGTTTGAAGGCAAGTTTAAATTTGCTCGACAAAAATCAAAATTAGCGGGTACGATCAGAGGGTCATTCTTTGTCATTAAAGGCGAGTACTAATCGTGAGGGAAAGAGTCTAATGCTTTAATTATAGAAAAATAATTGATTTTAGAAGAATAATAAAAAAGTGATCTGGAGAATTTTGTTTAATCATCCTAATCACTTTTTTTGTAAAACTAACGATTATTATTTATAAAAATCTTTTCATAAAGCCAAGTATTCAATTTTAACTCAACTTTAGCATCACCAAGATTTGGGGCTTTGTCTACTAACGTTCTTCCTATTTCCAAACAATCTAAAGCAGCTTGGGTATCCTTTTGAACAAAATAATTATAAGCTGCTTCTATTCGTTTATTTCCCATTAAAGGCTGCTTTAAGCTCATTTTCACTTTTTTATCGGACCAGAGTTGAGAGAGTCTAGGATCATCTGGATTAGTGATGGCTAAGGAGAAAATAAGTTCTTTTTTTACTTCTATTTGATATACAGAAATCAAGTCATCTAGCCGTTTCCACAGCGATTCCACATGGTCATTTAAGCGTTGCCAATCGAATGCTTCTGCTGACCGTGCGATTTGTAAAAAATGTTGATACTCATTGAAGTAGGTTTGGGAAGACTCAGAGGGGACTATCTCGAAATAAGTATTCGGAAGTTCGAGATACGTCATCCCTTGATTCAGCAGATAGTTTACTTCAAATTGGATATATAGCAAGTACTGTTGCTCTTCGCTAGAAGAGGCTACTTTTAGACTCATGCCATCATTGAAACCAAAAGGATAAGCATTTGTGACAGCCATAAAGAGTCCTACAATGACAAAAGTTGCAGCAATCAACGAATGAGGGACAAATAAAATAATGGCGATGATGCTCGTTATTAAATTTGCTAAAACGCCTCCGAGCAAATATAGTCGAAAAGGAAATTTTCCTTTTTCATAAAGTGGGGGAGCCATCAAACATTGCCCCAAAGTTCCTGGAACTTTCAAACGACGAAAGACGATTGAACCATCATTTTGCCAAACCCACATAAAAGAAAAAATCCGATAACTCACCATTTTATATCCAGTTAATTTTCCAAAAATCCCGTGTCCTGCTTCGTGAATAATGATATGAAAGATAAAAGAAACAACCAACGCAAGGGAAAAAATCACCATATCAAAGCCCGAAAAAGCAGTTTTTTCAATTAGATAACCACCAAAATACCCGATCGTGGCCCCGAGTCCTGTCATTGCTAAAATAGTTCCAACTTGTTTCACTTTCTTTTTCATAGTTTACCTCCTTTTTATATCTATTTTACCTTAAAAAAAGGTTTAAAACGAAATGATTTTAAAACAAAGTGGGTTAAGACAAGAAGTCTCTATTTAGAGGATGTATTTTAAGAAGGAACGAAACAAAACAATAAAGTGCTTAATTTCTTTACTTTTGAATAGCCTCATGTTACGATTTTGTTGTTGTCATGATAATGATGACCATTAAAAATTAAATAGAACCCATCACAAAGGGGAGCCATGGCTGAGAATGAGTAATAACTCTAAACCCTTGAACCTGTTCGTTAGTACGAGCGTAGGAATTGTGATGGAGTAAATAAATACTTTTACTCCTCCTTTGTGAATTGGTCGTTCTAAAGGGAGGATTTTTTTATGCAAAGAACATCAGAGTTACGAGTTTGGATCGAAGGGACAATCGTGGCGGCAATTGCGATGGTTTTATCTTTTATTCCAACGAATGTCGGCAGTAGTTTTTCAATATCTTTGGGGATGATCCCAATCACGCTGTATGCGTTGCGAAGGGGGACAAAGGCTGGATTTTTTTCAGCTTTTATCTGGGGATTACTGCACTTTCCGTTAGCTCAAGTTTATTATTTAATGCCTGCCCAAGTAATTATTGAATATATTTTAGCTTTCGGTTTTGCAGGTTTTGCAGGTATGTATAGTAGTAAATTGAAGCAATCAATCCGAGAGAAAGAGTACATGAAAAGCGGTCGGATTATTATTTATGCTTCTTTTTTAGGTACGCTTATGCGTTATTTTTGGCACTTTATTGCAGGTGTTCTCTTTTGGGGAAGCTTTGCACTTTGGGGGATGAATCCTTGGTTGTTTTCATTCGTTATGAATGGACTAAGTGGTCTAGCAACAGCGATTGTGACCTCAGTGGTGTTACTGTTACTACTTAAAATCAATCCTACATTATTTCTTTCAGAAAATAGGGTGCAAATGAGTCAACATGATAAACAAATTTAATGACAGAAGTAGTTAAGTAGTCTGGGCTAAAACGTAACAAGTTTTAGCTCTTTTTTATTTTTGTAATAATTGAAACCGAAAATAAGATAAAAGGGACTTACTTTCTTTTTATTTATATCTGCACTAAATAATTCAAGCGTAGGTTAATTATTTGTTTGAAAAGAATAACTCAAGTAGAATAAAATTATAATAATTTGGCTAAGTAAGGAAGTTAGTAAATGACCTATATGCTGAGGGTAATGATTTACTCGATGCGTTAAAAAATGTGTAGGCTTTTCTGATTTTAGATAAGCACTTCAAAACTGGAAAAGTATCTAAACAGAAATTAAATACTAATTTGAGGAGTGTTTTTAATGTCTAAAAATCCCACTTTATTTGAGCCTATTCACTGGAAAAGAAATTTTTATTTGTTTCTAACAGGACAATTTTTATCAGGAATTACAAGTATGGTTGTACAATACGCGATTATTTGGTACCTTACAAAGACAACAGGTTCGGCAACGGTTTTGAGTTTAGCAATGTTATTGGGAATGCTGCCAATGGTTTTATTGAGTCCGTTTACGGGTCCTTTGATCGATCGTTGGAATAAAAAAATATTGTTAGTTGTGACCGATATCGTCGTAGCGATTTTTGCAATAATTTTATCGATCACTGGTACACTTTCACCTGAATTTCCATTGTGGTTAGTATTTGTTTCATTATTGATCCGTTCAATTGCACAAACGTTTCAAATGCCAACGATACAGTCAATTCTACCAACGATGGTGCCAGAAGAGGAATTGACTAAAGTCAATGGACAATTTAGTATGGTGCAATCAGCAAATTTCATTATCGCGCCTGCTTTGGGAGCGGTTCTTTATTCTATAGTCCCTATGAATTTCTTGATTTTATTAGACGTACTTGGGGCAGTTTTTGGCGTTGGATTACTTCTTTTAGTTACGATTCCACGCATCACTTCAGAAGGCGAACCGATTCACCTTTTAGCAGATACAAAATTTGGCTTTAAAAAATTGTTTGAAAATAAAGGACTTTGGTATATTACAATCGTTGGAGCAATCTTTATGCTGCTATTTATGCCTGCAGCGAGTTTATATCCGTTGATGACGATGAATTATTTTAATGGATCAGTGGGACAAGCAGGGCTTGTTGAAGTGGTTTATTCAGTTGGAATGCTGATCGGAGGTGCTGTGATTGGAATTTTTGGGAATTGGAAAAACCGTATGAATCTGATCTTTTTTGCTTATGCTGTGATTGGCGTGACGATTAGCTTAAGTGGTTTTTTGCCACCGACAAGTAAAGGGTTTATCTATTTTATTCTCTTAAATGCCATTGCAGGTTTTGCTACACCTTATTTTAACACCTTACTAATGGCAATGATCCAGCAAAGTTATGAACCGAACGTTTTAGGGCGGGTGTTGGGTGTATTAAATTCTTTGATGAGTATTACTGGTCCAGTAGGCTTACTATTTGCTGGCCCATTAGCGGATAAAATAGGTGTAGAAAAGATGTTTGTGATTGCTGGATTTGGTGCGATTATATGTGGAGTGATCAATTTTATGATACCAGTTGCTAGAAATTATGATAAAGAATTGCAGAAAAAAATATTGGAAGAAAAAGAGCGAGAAGAAGAAAATGAACAGGTAGAATCACCTGATATATAGAAATATGCTGAAGAAAGTAAGAATGGTTGAATAATTAGTGTATTGTTTTTTGTGTCTATCTAAATTAAAAAGTGCATGTTCACTCTGGGTGAATGCACTTTTCAATACATTTTATAAAATGAATAGAGCGAAAATGTAAACCTAATATAAGTGATTTAAATGATCCTAGCGACTACACTATTATTCTTTAACTGCTTTAAACAAAACTTGAAAGAAATAAGCTAATCCTACCGTAATGATGATATGACCCAACCCAGCGATTCCTGAGATAGCCGCAGATTCTGGATAATCTAACACTTGTAAAACACCGCGAACAATCATTAGCAGTAATGTGACCCCTAACCCAATATTATAAATAATATAGAATTTTTTATAATTTTTTTCTTTACTCAATTGAAAATTCTTCTCTAAAAGTAAAACAATCAAGAAAAAGAACATTCCTAAAATCAAGACATGTGTGTGTAAAACACTAAGTTGTGTTTCACCAGTAAAACCTGTCCATTTCGTAAATTCACGATAAAAAATACCAGCCAACAATCCGAATATCATATAAGACATGCTTACTCTAACTAACTTTTTCATTATCCACCTCTAATTTTATTTTTCAAACACCTTAACTATAGCAAAGTGAGTAGTTAATTTCTATGTATTTGCTTTTAAACTAAAGCGAAAAATACTATGCATTTTAGATACGCTTTTTTTTCATATCTTATATAATGAATGAAAGACAAAGACAAATTGGAGTGATACAGATGACAATCAAACGTACTTGGTGGAAAGAAGCAGTTGGTTATCAGATCTATCCAAGAAGTTTTATGGATACAAATGATGATGGTATTGGTGATTTAAATGGTATTCGCTCAAAGCTAGATTACCTCAAGGATTTAGGAATTGGCTTTATTTGGATCACACCGATTTATGAATCACCTAATGTTGATAATGGTTATGATATCAGCAACTACCAAGAGATCCTTAAGACATTTGGTACAATGGAAGAATTCGAGTTACTGTTGAAAGAAGCACATGAATTAGAGATCAAAGTTATTATGGATTTGGTCATCAACCATACATCGAATCAGCACCCATGGTTTATAGAATCAAGATCATCGCTTAAAGACGATTATAGAGACTATTATATTTGGTCAGACGGAAAGATCGATGGTCCGCCAAATGACTGGGTTTCGATTTTTGGTGGCTCTGCATGGGAATTTGATGACACGACAAATCAGTATTATCTCCATGTTTTTGCTAAAGAACAACCTGATTTGAATTGGGAAAATCCACGAGTGAAAAGAGACCTATTTTCAATGGTCGACTGGTGGCTTGATAAAGGGATCGATGGTTTTCGTGTTGATGCGATTTCACATATCAAAAAAGCTCCATTAGAAACATCTTCAACCAACGATCCATTTGAATCATTTAAAAATGTACCTGGGATTGAAACGCATTTAAAGGAATTGAGAGATGTTTTTAAAAAGCGTGATATACTAACGGTTGGAGAAGCCAATGGTGTTAGTGCTACGCAAGCGCATCAATGGGTGGGAGACAAAGAAGGCTATTTCAATATGTTATTTGAATTCGATCATATCTCACTTTGGAATAAAGAGGAACATGAAACTTTAGATGTTATTCATTTTAAACAGTCACTTACGGCTTGGCAAGAAGCGCTGGCAGATGGAGCAGGTTGGAATGCTTTGTATATGGAAAATCACGATATTCCTCGTTCGGTATCTAGTTTTGGTAGCGAAGAAACGGTATTTTGGCAAGCATCGGCAAAAGCGTTAGCACTGACTTTTCTGTTACTACAAGGCACACCATTCATTTACCAAGGACAAGAAATCGGTATGACAAATATGCCGTTTACTTCTATTGAAGAGATTGATGCAGTCGATACTAAAAATTTTTATTATGAAATGATTCATACAGGTGTTGATCCTTTAAAAGCGATGAATGTCATCCGCCGAACGGCCAGAGATAATTCGAGAACACCTATGCAATGGACGGCAGAAGAATATGCAGGATTTTCTAAACGAAAACCTTGGATAGTTCTTAATCCTAATAAGCAAAAAATCAATGTTTTAGATGAGTCAACAGATCCAAATTCTGTTTTGAATTTTTATAAAGAAGTTATTCAGTTAAGGAACAATAATGAAGCATTGATTTATGGTCGTTACAAACTGTACTTACCCGAGCATCCACAGCTGTTTGTCTACGGACGTCGTTTGGGTACAGAGCGGTTTGTGATTATTATCAACTTATCCAAAGACTTTGCATCGGCAGATCTTCCCGAAAATGTTCAGATCGAAGACTGGGAGCTCCAGCTATGCAATCTGACAGATCACACAATCCATCAACATACAATGTTTGCGCCTTATGAAGCACGAGTATACAAACATAAAGTTAGTGAGTAAAAAACTAAGTTGTTTTCTTTCATTGAAAAGAAAGCAACTTTTTTTAGAGATGAAACAAAAAAATGATTTAATTGGAATAAGAAAATAGAACACTGAGCACTAACAAGTTTTTTTTTTAGAAAATTTCCAATTTTTCATTGCTTTTTTTTTCTAGGTGGCGTAACTTTAAAGATATAAATTTTGAAAATGAGGGATACAGTATGAGAAATTTTGAAAAATCCAACAAACTTGATGGTGTAAGTTATGATGTACGTGGTCCGGTTTTAGAAGAAGCGGACAGAATGCATGAAGAAGGCATTCGCATTTTGAAACTTAATACTGGTAATCCCGCCCCCTTTGGTTTTGATGCGCCAAATGAAGTAGTTCGTGACATGATCATGAACGTTCGTAATTCAGAAGGCTATTCTGACTCGAAAGGAATCTTCTCAGCACGTAAAGCAATTGAGCAATATTGCCAAGTCAAGGGTTTTCCTAATGTGACGATCAATGATATTTATACAGGTAATGGTGTCAGTGAGCTGATCTCAATGTGTATGCAGGGGCTATTGAATAATGGCGATGAGGTTTTAGTACCAATGCCGGACTATCCACTATGGACAGCGTCAATTTCATTAGCTGG
The DNA here is from genome assembly GCF_000407165.1 of Enterococcus haemoperoxidus ATCC BAA-382. Taxonomy (NCBI): domain Bacteria; kingdom Bacillati; phylum Bacillota; class Bacilli; order Lactobacillales; family Enterococcaceae; genus Enterococcus; species Enterococcus haemoperoxidus. The sequence continues at coordinate 992,712 of NZ_KE136479.1, forward strand.
TGGAAATCCTGTTCATTATATTTGTGATGAACAAGCAGAGTGGTACCCAGATATTGATGATATTAAATCCAAAGTTACGGCCAATACGAAAGCAATCGTGATCATCAATCCTAATAATCCGACAGGAGCGTTGTATCCTAAGGAAATCCTTGAACAAATCGTTGAAATTGCGAGACAAAACGATTTGATCATTTTCTCAGATGAAATCTATGACCGTTTAGTGATGGATGGTTTAACGCATATTCCGATTGCGACATTAGCACCTGATTTGTTTGTAGTTACATTAAATGGACTGTCAAAATCACATAGAGTTGCTGGTTTCCGTTGCGGCTGGATGGTACTTAGTGGAAATAAAAAACATGTTAAAGGCTATATTGAAGGGCTAAATATGCTAGCTTCGATGCGTTTGTGTTCGAATGTATTATCTCAACAAATCATCCAAACAGCATTGGGTGGTTATCAAAGTGTGGATGACTTGTTATTGCCAGGAGGCAGGATTTATGAACAGCGGGAATACATTTATAATGCAATCAATGATATCCCAGGACTTTCTGCTGTAAAACCCAAAGCTGCTTTTTATATTTTCCCAAAAATCGATACCGCTCGTTTTAATATTTATGATGATGAAAAATTTGTTCTTGATTTTTTACATGAGCACCATATTCTACTTGTACATGGTGGTGGTTTCAACTGGACACAACCTGACCATTTTAGAATCGTGTACCTTCCAAAGATGGAAGATTTGAAATTTACGACTGAAAAAATGCGTGAATTTTTAAGTACCTATAAGCAAAAATAAGTGAATACATTTTGAAACTAAAAAGAGTGACTCAAAACTTTTCCAGTTTTGAGTCACTCTCATTTTAAGAATGCGTCCTACAAAGAGCTATTGAAATGTCAACGTTACTCTGCAGTTTGACAATCTTTTTTACTAATTACCATACGATTTGTATATTTTTCTTCCATATCCGGACTTGGATCCGAAACAACAACCAAATAAGCATTTTCATATTCTTTTTCGACATAGCCTTTATAACTGTTTTTTTCCCAACTAAAGCTAATTCGTTTCTCCTGTATCATGAGTAACACCCCTTATTTGCAAAGTAAAATTAGTTTAAATCGTCTTGGTTTAGTGATAGGTAATGTTCTTGCAGTATATTATGCTATAAAGTACAATAAATGCATAATGCGAATTCGCATATTTAGTTCTTTTTTAACAACAAAACGTTTTTATTGACAATAGCTAATTGAAATTGACATAGGAGTGAGAGCATGGATTCTTTTGGAGCAGTTATTAAAGAAATTCGTAAGAATAGAAAATTAACACAAAAAATGTTATCAGAAGACATTTGTTCACAAAGTGTATTGAGTAGGATAGAAAACAATGAAGAATTACCTAATGTAGTCGTGATGCAGCAGATTTGTCAACGTTTAGGCGTGACAATGGACCAAATTATGCAGTTCAAATCAGATGAAGTTCGGTTGATTACTCAAATCTTTGAAAAAATAGCAGATTATTTTCGTCATAAAGAATACGAAAAAATAATGACTTATATGGAAGATACTCAAATTGAAGAGCGGCTCCATCTTGATACAGATTGGCAACGGTATTATTATTATTTGGGTAGCTGTAAATTTTATCTTTGTAATGATTATGAACAAGCAATATTGGATCTAAAAAAGGGTCTTTCATTTACTTATCAAGCAAACAAAGTGAATTTATCCGATTTTGAAATCCAAGTGATCAGCTGTATTGGCAGCACGTATAGCAGTATTGGTAAAATTGCTGAAGCTGAAAAATACTTAAAGCTAAGCATTCATTACTTTCATAAATTACCAAATGAACGTGTGACAGCTGAATTAACAAAAATATTTTATAATTATTCCAAGTTTCTAGCAGACCATAACCGTTTTGAAGAAGCACAAATCTATATCGATCAAGGAATTGTTTGGTCTAGGCATAGAAATAGTTACTATTTTTTAAGTGAATTATTTCAATTGAAAACCCAATTGATGTTTGTCAAAGGGAATACAGAACAAGCAGAAGAATACCAACTTTTATCTGACCAAATCCGTCGTATTGAAACAATTAAAATCTAAGGAAAGTTAAGTAAATATTTTTTGAAAAGGTCTACACCATTCTTGACTTTAGCTGATTTTAAGAGTACGTTTAAAGTAGAAAATTAAAGAAAGAAGGATGAAGATGAGAACGTTTATCTTTGCTGAAAAGTTCTTTTTAAAAAGTGATGTAAAAGGACCAGGATATTTAGAAATCACAGATGGCTTATTCGGAGATTTTTATAAAGAAGTCCCTGAAAAGGATGCAAAAGTAATCAAAGAAGAAGGAAAGTGGATCGCACCAGGATTAGTTGATACTCATATTCATGGCTATATGAATCACGATGTCATGGATAGTGATTCAGAAGGCTTGAAAGTGATGTCAGAGGGGCTATTGTCTTGTGGTGTAACGTCATTTCTACCAACAACATTAACGTCAAGTAAAGAACGTTTGAAAGATGTTGCAAAAACAATTGGTGATGTCTATCAAGAAGTACCTGGAGCAAAAGTTCAAGGAATCTATTTTGAAGGCCCGTTTTTCACTGAAGAACACAAAGGCGCTCAAAATCCAAGTTATTTTGGCGATCCAGATTTAGCGACATTTAACGAATGGCAAGAAGCTTCTGGTGGTTTGATCAAAAAAATTGCATTAGCTCCAGAACGCAAAGGGGTTAAAGAATTTGTTAAAGCTGTAACTGATGAAGGTGTCGTTGTGGCATTGGGTCATAGTGATGCAACCTTAGAACAAGCAACAGATGCAGTGGAATCAGGTGCTAGTGTTTTTGTACATGCATATAACGGTATGCGCGGATTAAATCATCGTGAACCAGGAATGGTTGGGGCACTAATGTCATTAAACCATGTGTTTTCTGAATTAATTTGTGATGGACACCATGTTCACCCCAATGCAGCGGATATTTTAATGGAAAAAGCAGGACATGATCATGTTGCATTAATCACTGACTGTATGATGGCAGGTGGTATGCCAGACGGTAATTATAACTTAGGTGAATTTCCAGTTGTCGTAAAAGACGGTACAGCTCGTTTAGAGTCTGGGAATTTGGCTGGTAGTATTTTGAAATTAAAAGAAGCAATCAAAAACGTGGTGGACTGGGAAATTGCGACACCAGAGCAAGCTATTATGATGGCAACGCTAGTGCCAGCAGTTAGTTGTAAAATCGATGATAAATGCGGCATGATCACTCGAGGTCGTGATGCCGACTTTATCGTATTGAATCCAAATATGGAATTAGATGCAACGTATTTAGATGGTGTAGAGCGTTATCGAGCATAATAAAAACGAGATTTCAGCTGAACTGCTGAAATCTCGTTTTTTTATTATTCATTTTTAGGTAAGATTGAAGAACAAATCAAATTGTTTGTGTGTGCAATAAAAAAATCTGATAAAAATAGATCATAAGTTTCAATATCTGATTTATAAAGTGAAACTGGAATGACGAAAGATTGTTCCGTAGTACCTGCAATATAATCGCCATCGATTGTTTGTGCGACAACTAGAAATTCTTGTTCACTCCAATTTGAAAGATCATCTAAAGAAATCGTGTCATCAGAAGCGAGGTAGTGAACATTCTGCTCAAACTGCTCTTCTATGGTTTGACTGAAAATAATCGTACTTTCTTCATCTTGGTCATTTTCTAAAACCGCAGTTAAAAAACTTTTTGGGGTAGATTCTGTAAGTTGGTCTTTTATTTTCTGAAAATTCATTAGAATACCTCCTGATTTAAAAGCTGAACAATCTACTTTTCATTCAATATCGTAACATGAAAATCAATCTTTGTATTTTTATTTAGACCCTTAGCTTCCAAATCGATTTGTTTACATAATAATTCTGTTCCTTCATAAATAGGTGTCACACGGTAACGAATGGTTTCGCCATTGTCTAATGCCTGACGAATCTGGTTTTCATATTTTGTCATGAAAGGTGTATTTACAGGTGTTTGATAAAGAGTGGTGAGATTTCTTGCATCATCACCAGTACCACCAAGCTGACGACCGATCAGATGCCCTCTAGAATGAGACGTAGGTTCTAAACCAGAAACAAATCCGGGTGGACGAATATCTTTATTAGCTGATGTTCCTGTATTGACCATTGCGGGTTTTAATAAAGCATCGGCACCGGTTGCTCTTCCAAGTGAATCTAAAGCATGGTAATCGATCCATCCTTTTTTACTGTCTGTTAGTTCATCTGCTGAAAAAGTTGCAGGACCTAGTTCTTTTGGACCTGGATTGGTGGAACTTATAGGTTTTGTTGTGCTGGGTTTGGTTTGTTGTTGGGTGTGAATACCGAAGATTTCTTGAATATCATCAGGAACTTGAACTCCAAATACGCCCAAAACTAAAATAATTAAAACCGCTACAAGCATAACTGCAGGACTAAACGGCGGCTTTTGTTTTTTTCTTGCCATGTTTTTTCTCCTAACTAATTTCAGAGATCGAAAAGAACCCTATTTTTCTAAGTCACATTTTCTGGACTCATCGTTTATTTGGATTTAATCTCATCCTTCTATTATACGAAAAAAAATCAAAAAATCAAAAACCTTTTGAGCTGTAAGAGGACTTGTTAGCATTCTTATGATAAAATTCTTTTGAGAGGGGATTGAAAATTTATGGCTTATATTGACGTTATTAATGAATATAAAAGATACCATATGGGAGATACCACAATTGCTGCAAATGATGGGATTACTTTTTCAGTAGAAAAAGGCGAAGTTGCAGTTATTTTAGGCCCAAGTGGAGCGGGAAAATCAACTGTATTAAATATTTTAGGTGGGATGGATTCTTGTGATGAGGGGCAAATCGTAATTGATGGGACCGATATTGCAAAATTCAATGAAAAACAATTAACGACTTACCGTAGAAATGATGTCGGTTTTGTTTTTCAATTTTACAATTTAGTTCCGAACCTAACGACGAAAGAAAATGTTGAACTAGCTTCTCAAATCGTGACAGATGCATTAAATCCGGAAGAAGTGCTGAAGTCGGTCGGATTAGGTGGAAGATTGGATAATTTTCCTGCACAATTATCTGGAGGCGAACAGCAGCGTGTAACAATTGCTAGAGCAATTGCCAAACGACCTAAATTGTTATTATGTGATGAGCCTACAGGAGCATTAGATTATGAAACGGGCAAGCAAATCCTAACGATATTACAAGAAACGGCTCGAACGACAGGCACGACTGTGATTATTATCACACATAATTCTGCGATTGCACCAATGGCAGATCGTGTGATTCGTATCAATGATGCCAAAGTTCGTAGCATAACGATCAACGATGAACCAAAACCTGTAGCTGAGATAGAATGGTAGGTGACAGTCTTGAAAAAAACAGCCTTACTTAAAACAAGTTTTCGTGAAATCAAACAATCGAAAGCACGATTTATATCGATCATGGGCATTATCTTTCTAGGTGTTATGGTCTTTGTTGGTTTAAAAGCGACAGGACCAGATATGACTCAGACTGCATCAAATTATTATCAAAAGCAAAAACTACCTGATGCTAGAATTGTTTCTACGCTTGGTTTAACCAGTAAAGATATAGAAGAGCTAAAACAAGTAAAATCGGTTGAAAAAGCTTTTCCTAGATATACAAAAGATTTAGCTATTAGCGACCGAAATGTTGCGGTGAAATTTGTTAGCTACGATTTAAAAGAAAAACAACCTTTGATCGATTATCGGGTTGTCAAAGGTAGAATGCCCGAAAAAAGTGGAGAAATTGTGTTAGATGACCTTGCTCAAATGCGTGGACATTATAAACTCGGTGAGACACTGACACTTTCAAAAGAAGATAATAAGGACAAGGCGTTAAAAAAGGAGCAGTTTAAAATCGTCGGATTTGTCCAATCTCCTGAGTATATTGAAAATACTTCTCGAGGGAATACGACGATTGGCAAAGGTTCATTAGATTTTTTTGCAGTCGTTCCCAAAGAAGATATGGACCTTTCAAGTTTTACAGAAATTCTTGTGTCATTTAAAGGCCTAAACGACCTAGACAGTTATTCAGCAGAATATAAAAACAAACGTGAAACTGCGATGAATTCAGTTAAGCAGGCGATGAAAAAACGCCCCGAACAACGGGTCGAAGAAATTCGTGAAGAATCAAAAGCGTCATTTGAAAAAGCTCAAAAAGAGATTACTGATGGTGAAACTGCATTGAAAGATGCTGAAGCTAAACTCCAGTCAAGTGAGCAGGAACTAGCCTCCGGCAAGCAAGAATTAACGCGAGCACAAGAAGCTTATACACAGCAAATTGCAACTGCTGAAAATGAACTTGCGGCAAACCAAGCCGCGATTACAAACGGTGAAAATGAGCTAGTTCAGCAAAGAAATATACTTGAAGCGAAGAAAAATGAATTAGCACAAGCTTCAGCAGAAGTCATGCAAGGACAAAATAATTTATCTGCTTTACAGCAACAGCGTAATGAGTTAGCGGCAACCAGTGAATCATTGAAGCAATTAGCCAATGGTTATCAGAGCTTAGCGGCAACAGTAGCTATTTTAGATCGGGTGCCGGATGAGTTATTAGCAGAGAGTATTACGGATGCTGCACCACAATTGCAGGAAGCTGTTCAATCTTTAGGCGCACCTGTTGAGATTTCAGCAGCAATCAATCAACTAATTAGCCAACCGCAAAGGGAAAATATTGCAAGTGTTATGGCAACTATCAATGCGGCTTTAACGAGTTTGTCAAATCAACAAACCCAAGCGACACAAGGGTTGCAAAACTTGGATCAAACAATCGGTACGATCAATCAGTCGATTGCTCAATTTACAGAGGCCAAACAACAACTGGATGCAGCTGAAGCTCAAATTGCTCAGGCTGAAGCACAATTAGCCACAGGAAAAGAACAGTTAGCAGCAGGACAAGCACAATTGGAGCAGTCAAAAATTGATGGTCAAGCAAAATTGAATGAGGTTCAAACCCAACTTGATGAAGCTCAAGCAGCGTATAACCAAGGTTTAGAAGAGTTTCAAAAGAAAAAAACAGAAAGTTTGCCGAAACTTGAAGAGGCCAAACAACAATTAGAAAAAAAACAAAAAGAATTAGCCGATTTAAAGGCGGCCGATTATTATTATTTTACAAGAGATGATAATCCAGGTTATTCGGAATATGAAGACAATGCTAACCGTATTTCTTCATTATCAACAGTTTTTCCAATTTTCTTTTTCTTGATTGCTGCATTAGTTAGTTTAACAACAATGACGCGAATGGTGGAAGAAAAACGAATGGAAATCGGTAGTCTGAAAGCATTAGGTTATCGCAATGGCGAAATTGCCTTCAAATTTTTAGTATATGCAACGATTGCCAGTGTGTGTGGAGCTGTTTTAGGATTGTTTGTAGGGTATTATTTATTCCCTACCATTATTTTTGATGCCTATGGACAGTTATATAACATTCCAGATTTTGTTACACCGTGGTATTTGAATTATAGCTTGATTGGAATTTTAGTTGCTGTTTTATGTACGGCTGGCGCCGCAATGGTTGTTTTACGGATCGATTTATTTAGTACACCAGCTAGTCTATTACGTCCCAAAGCACCTAAAGCTGGTCAAAGAATTTGGTTGGAGCGTATAAAACCGATTTGGAATCGATTAAGTTTTATTCAAAAAGTAACAGCACGAAATTTATTCCGTTACAAACAGAGAATGTTGATGACGGTTTTAGGTATTGCTGGATGTATGGCATTGATCATTACCGGCTTTGGGTTGAAAGATTCTATTTCAGATATTGTAGAAGTTCAATTCAATAAAATCTGGCATTATCAAGCAATCGTGACGTTTAAAGAAGAGGCTTCTGAAAAAGATACACAGAACTATCAATCGGTGTTAGACAACGTTGACGGCTTGAAAGAGACGATGCCGTTATATATTGAATCTTTAAAAACAACGAAAGAATCTAACGCTAAACAAGATGTTTCTATCTATGTTCCTGAAAAACCTAAAGAGATCGATCACTTTATTTTATTCAATGATCGACAATCTGGTAAAAAATATCAGTTGACGGATGATGGTGTGATCATTAATGAAAAACTAGCAAATCTATTCAACTATAAAACCGGCGATACACTTGTTTTGAAAAATAGTGATAACCAAGAATATAAATTTAAAATCACAGCAATTGCGGAAAATTATACCGGTCACTTTGCGTATATGTCACCTGCCTATTATGAAAAGATAATCAAGAAAAAACCAAACTATAACACGGAGTTTTTACTCTTTGATAAAGTACCAACTGAAAAATCCGAGGCTTCTATAGGTAAAGAATTGATGGGGAATCCTAATGTGTTAAATGTTTCATTCCTTTCAATTTCAAGTGATGCTTTAGATGATACGATCCATAGTTTGAATATTGTTGTTTGGGTCTTGATCACAGTTTCTGGCTTATTGGCGTTCATTGTCTTGTATAACTTGACGAATATCAATATTTCAGAACGAATCAGAGAACTTTCAACAATCAAAGTGTTAGGCTTTTATGATAAAGAAGTGACAATGTATGTTTATCGGGAAAATATTATTTTAACATTAATCGGCATTTTCTTCGGTTGCTTCTTTGGAAAACTTGTTCATGGTTACGTATTGACCACAGTGGAAGTTGATATGTTGATGTTTTCTCCGACCATTCATTGGTTTAGCTATCTATATTCAGGTTTGATCACCTTGTTCTTTACGTTATTGGTCATGGTGTTCATGCACAGAAAATTGAAAAAGGTTGATATGATCGAGGCATTAAAGTCTAACGAATAAAACAGATTTAATAAATGGAACGAATAGTCTTTTAACTAAGATGTCTTCGTTTCATTTATTTTTGTGAAAGCAAATACATCCCTTGTATGATTTTACAAAATTAGCTGTCATTTTGTACAAAGTATTGGTAAAATATAAGTATCTTCATAAGAACGTCGGGAGAGAATGGAAGAGGTTGTTTAAATAGTAAGGCGATGAAAAGCTTAGGAGTGCTCAAGGGAAATGAGTACCTCTATTCTAGGAACGAAGTGACGTAGAGAGAACAGACGTTACACCAGCGTTTCGATCGCGACAAATTCTAAGTGCTAAAGCACTAAGATTTGATGGTCGGACCAAAAGGAGAAAGGAGTGGGGATGTGATTCAAGGTATTCCGATTGAAACAATTTATCTTTACGCACTGATTATTTGTGCAGGAATTGCTGTTTTGTTGGTGATTTTTGGTGATGTCTTCGATTTTGATGGACCAATCGATCCAATGTTGGCTATTCCATGGTTGGCATTCACCTCATTATTTGGTTATCTAGGAGAACGATTGTTGGATTGGAATCACTTGATGTTGTTTCTAGTGAGTGGAGCCATTTCTTCAATTCTGGTATTTTTCTTGAATTTTTATGTATTGATGCCAATGAAAAATGCAGAGTCAACTATTTCGATTTCTGAAAAAGACATGGAAGGACATGTCGCAACTGTTGTTACTCCGATTCCTGTTGGCGGAATGGGTGAGATTCAATTGAAAAGTGTTACTGGATCAATCAGCCGGCCGGCAGCATTTTACGCTTCACAAGACCAACCAATCGAACGAGGAGCGCAAGTATTGATCATTGAAATCAGAGAGCGTGTATGCTATGTGGTTCCTTATGAAGGAAGTTTACAATTATAAAACAGAAGGGGTAGAAGAAAATGGAATTAGGGATTTTAGGACCAATTGTTCTGGTTGTGTTTATTTTACTGATGTTATTGATCGTTTTTATTTCAAAATATCAAACAGCAAAACCAGATGAAGCGTTGATTATTAGTGGGAGTTATTTAGGAAATAAAAATGTTCATGCAGATGAAAGCGGTAATAAAATAAAAATAGTACGTGGTGGAGGGGCTTTTGTTCTGCCGGTATTCCAACGATCAAATAGAATTAGTTTATTATCAAGTAAGTTAGATGTGTCGACTCCAGAAGTTTACACAGAACAAGGGGTTCCTGTAATGTGTGATGGAACATCGATTATTAAAATCGGTTCTTCTGTTGAAGAAATCGCTACAGCCGCAGAGCAATTTTTAGGAAAAACACGTGAAGAACTTGAAAATGAAGCACGTGAAGTATTAGAAGGTCATTTACGTTCTATTTTAGGTTCGATGACGGTGGAAGAAATCTATCAAAATCGTGATAAATTCAGCCAAAGTGTGCAAGAAGTTGCCAGTGTGGATTTAGCAAAAATGGGTCTGATCATTGTATCGTTTACCATCAAAGAAGTTCGCGACAAAAATGGCTACTTAGATTCTTTAGGGAAACCAAGAATCGCTCAAGTAAAGCGTGATGCAGATATCGCGGAAGCCGAAGCTTGGAAAGAAACACGTATCAAAAAAGCTGAAGCTGAAAAAGAATCACAACAAGCCGAATTACAACGTCAAACTGAAATCGCAGAAGCATCTAAAGAAAAAGAATTAAAGCTTGCAACATATAAAGAAGCGCAAGATATTGCTAAAGCCAAAGCTGACCAAGCCTACAATTTGGAAACAGCCAAGGCACAACAAGAAGTTATTGCCCAAGAGATGGAAGTTAAAGTCATCGAGCGTCAAAAACAAATCGAGTTAGAAGAAAAAGAAATCGTTCGTCGTGAGAAACAATACGATTCAGAAGTGAAGAAAAAAGCCGATGCAGATCGTTATGCGAAAGAGCAAGAAGCATTAGCACAAAAAGCACGTGAGGTAGCGGAAGCGGAAGCGGAGCGTTTCCGTGTTGAATCATTAGCGGAAGCGGAAGCAAATCAAACACGTTTGGCTGGACAAGCCGAAGCTGAATCTATTTTAGCTCGTGGTGCTGCTGAAGCCGAAGCAAAACAAAAAATTGCGGATGCATTTAAGGAATACGGCGAAGCTGCTGTCTTAAGCATGGTAATGGAAATGTTGCCACAATTAATGAAAGAAGCGGCCCAACCACTTAGCAATATCGATAAAATCTCGGTTGTTGATACAGGAGGCGGCGGAGAAAATGCTGGCGCTAACCGAATCACCAATTATGCTACGAATTTGTTAGCAGGAACACAAGAAACGTTAAAAGAAACAACGGGATTAGATGTCAAAGAATTGATTGAAAACTTCTCTAAAAAAGGAACGAACAGTAATGTGAATTTCTATGGTGATGAGAAAGAAGAACAATAGTTAAAAAAAGAACATCAAGCAGAAAATTCTGTTCGGTGTTCTTTTTTGACGTAATATTACTAACTGCTGTCGATTTTATTTCCAGTCTGTACCTACGATTAGTTAAATGGAGGATAAACTCATTCGTCAGTAAGTTTATCCTCTATTTTTAGTATGTTTTTATTCTTTAGAATCATCAGATTCTTGTTTTTTTAAAATAATTTTTTGTTTGAGTATTTCTAATTCTTTTTCTTTCTTCGCGAGTTCAGCTAAATCTTCATCGATTTCATGTTCTTCTTCAATTGGTTTAGGTTTAAAAAAGAAGTTCAGTCCGATCCCGATAAATGTGCCAATAAACGTATCGATTACTCTTGCTAAAGCAAAATAAAAGGATTCACCTTGAGGAATACTAAGCGAAATCAGTAACAAAGTTGCAATGGCAGAGATGATTCCTGAGTTATTGTTCATCCCGTCAGAAATAACAATAACGACAATTACTAAAAAAGGGAGGAAAAATAATTCCACTAAAAAATCATTAGAAAACAGATCCTTGACTAGAAAATAAATAATCGCTAGGCCGCCACCTAAAGTATTACCAAGAATCCTTGATTTTCCAAAAGTAAGGCTAGTTGTTAGATCTTGTCGCAATGAAAAAACCGCAGCAAGAGCTGCAATCATCGGTGCTCCCCGATCAAATACTTTAAATAAAATAATACATATCATAACAGCTAAAGCCGTTTTTAATGTGCGTAAACCTAAGCGAAAAGGACCGACTTCCATGAGCTTTCTCTCCTATAATCAACATTTAATCAATTTTCTATTTAATGATAACCGAAATAGAGGTAAAATTACTAGTATTAAAACAAAAGATTAATCATTTTGTGAGGAGCTGTCAAATGAAAATAGGATTACGAACAGTCAAAACTGCAGTGAGTGCAACCTTATCGATGATTGTGGCAGGAAGCTTAGGGTTATTGTATCCAGCTTCAGCAGGAATCATTTCTGTATTGAGTGTCACAAATACGAAGAAAACTTCTTTATTAACAGGGCTCTATCGATTACTTTCTCTAGCTTTGGCGACAGTAATTGCGTATTTTTGCTTTTCTATTCTAGGATTCAACCCCTGGGCATTTGGTATTTTCTTACTTTTATTTATACCTGGAGCTGTTTACTTCAAGCTTTCAGATGGTATTGTAGTAAGTTCGGTTTTAGTAACCCAGTACTTAGTCGAACAAGACTTATCTTGGTCAATTATTGGTAACGAATTCTTACTGATGACCATTGGTGTTGGGTTTGCGTTACTCATGAATTTATATATGCCTGATACAGAAAAGCGTTTGAAAGAAGACCAAGAAGTTATTGAAACGATGTTTCGTAAAATATTGAATAATATGGCAGCCTATCTAAACGAGCACAATAAGGAAAGAAACTTGTTTGAAAAATGTAATGACTTAAAATCTTTCATCCGAACAGGAGAAAATTGGGCGAAAAACCATGCAGAAAATCAGCTGATAGCTTCAAATCACTATTATATCGAATACTTTACAATGCGTCGTTTGCAAAGTAACAGTTTGAAAGACATGCTACGAATTTTGGAAAACATTACAGTTGAACCAGAACAAGTTGGAAACATCCAAGAATTACTGCAATATACAGCTGAAACTTTTGCTGAAAATAATGATGGACAAGATATCTTGGATAGAATCGCTCAAGTTTATGAAGCGTATCGCAAAAAAGAATTACCAAAAACTAGAGAAGAATTTGAGAATCGTGCCCAGCTTTTTCAATTTTTACAGGTATTTCAATCATTTATAGAAATTAAAGCGGAGTTTGCAAAACAACAGAATGAAGGAAGAAAATAAGATGAATCAAAGTCAACTTGTCTAATTAGAACATACAGATGATTTGTCTAATGATATTTGCTTATATTTAGGTGAAAGATATCAACCAGTTGCTTGTCATTTCATTGAGGTTGCTGAATCGATGTGTTTTGTGAGAAACGAAAACTGCCAATGATTATTCATCAAAAACTTTCCAAGTATATGGTACAAGAAATATTTAGCATCAATTTTGTCTGCTATAGAATACCATACAACAGTTAAAAGAGAATTTACTCAGATGGATATGATCGTCTTTTTGGCTGATAAAATCAAGTGGGATCAGCTCGCTGAACTACCCTATTTGAGTGAGTTATTGTTAGCTTTAGACACGTCTATAGAAAAAACTTCATTAGTTTATCTTGATTACTTACTAAATTCTAGTCAGCAGTTATTCATCCATGGGCGAAAGAAGCACAAGATAAACTAAGAAAACAAATGAATCAAAAAGCATAAACCAACAGATTTATAAAGGAAATATTAAAGTTTAGTTACGGAATTCAAAAATCCTAGTATTTGTAAAACCAAGATGCTATACTTTCTTCAAGTTAAAAAGACTTTTTATTAAATCAATCTAAAAATAGAAACTTAAGTCTCTAAAAAGGTGGAACCAGGATTAATGACTGAAAAATGGCGTGAAGATCAAGAATATATGTCTTATGTAGAAGATTTGTTAGAAACTGAAGAAGTACAGCGTTTAGGCAACTATACGCAGCATGTTCACTCAACTCGTTTAGATCATTCAATCAGCGTTTCTTATTATAGTTATAAACTAGCTAAAAAATGGAACGGTGATGCTAGAGCAACAGCTCGTGCTGGACTTTTACATGATTTGTTCTATTACGATTGGCGTACAACTAAGTTCGATGAAGGATCTCATGCTTATATGCATCCAAGAATTGCAGTAAAAAATGCGGAGAAACTAACTGAACTTTCAGATTTAGAACGTGATATTATTATCAAACATATGTGGGGTGCAACGATTGCACCACCAAAATACAAAGAAAGCTACATTGTTACGATGGTCGATAAATATTGTGCTGTCAAAGAAGCATCTGAGCCGATGACGAATTCGGTGAAAGCGAAATGGCGTCAATATTTCCCAAGTAAACAATCTGTATAAAAAAATCGATCGATTTTCTTTTTGAGAATCGGTCGATTTTTTTGTATTTATTTTAATCGGAAAGCTGTTGTTTCATAATTGTTTGTTCGTGCTCTAATTTCTTCAACCGCTTGATTGCCTTGAAATAAGAAGCAAGCAACACAATCACGGACCCCGCCCATGCAAGTGGCGATGCTAAAGCAGCGCCGACGAATCCTAAAGAAGCAGTTAAAATAATCGCGGCAAATGAACGCATGATCAACTCCATAATTCCAGCTATTGTGGGAATCACACTTTGTCCAAGTCCTTGCAATGTATAACGAATAATAAACAAGATTGCCAATAACCAATACATACTGCCATTGACATTAAAGTAAATCTGAGAAAGGTTGAGTACTTCTGTTTCTTTTACGCTGACGAAAAGGGTCATTAAATTTTGACCAAAGAGAATTACGATTCCACCAGCTAAAATGCTAAACCCAATACTCATCACAAGGCATTGATTAACCCCTTGTAAAATTCGTTTATATTTTTTTGCGCCATAATTTTGGGCCGTAAAGGTGGCCATTGCGATACCAAATGACATCATCGGTTGCGTCGCAAATTGTTCGAGTTTGCCCGAAGCAGCTTGAGCAGCCACAACGTCGGTTCCTAGACTATTTAGGGCAGCTTGTAAAATAATTGCGCCTATTGCAATGATTGATGATTGAAAAGCCATTGGTAAAGCGATATTTAGATGCGTGCGAAATTCACGTTTATCAATGTAAAAATCTTTTTTCCGTAATTGAAGATTAGGAATTTTCCAGCGAATATAGATTACACATAAGACACTAGATATGATTTGAGCCGTAACCGTGGCAATACCAGCTCCCGCAACGCCCATATGAAAATTAAGAATCAAAATTAGATCTAACACAACATTGATGATACTAGCAATGATCAAAAATAAAAGCGGCGTTCGACTATCACCTAAAGCTCGAATCACATTAGATAATAAATTAAATGCCATAGCAGCAAAGATTCCGACAAAAATAATGGAGATAAAGATTTGCGCATCTTCAATAATTTCTGGAGGTGTTTGCATAAGTAGCAACATAGGTCGAACAAAAATCAAACTCAACACAGTCAAAATGATCGTTACGATTCCACTGATGATGATTCCTGTGGCAAAGCTCTTTTTCACCCCACGGTAATCTTGTCCACCGAACCGTTGTGAGGTTATGATAGAAAGGCCTGCTGTCAACCCTTGAGCGAAACCAATGATCAAAAATGTAATACTTCCAGTCGAACCAACTGCTGCCAAAGCGTCTTTTCCTAGCGTTTGTCCAACGATGATCATATCAGCCATATTATAGAACTGTTGGAAAATGTTACCAATCAATAATGGAATCGTAAAAAAAAAATCAATTTCGCGGGATTTCCATGTGTTAATTCTTTCAATGAAAACATCCTTTCATTACGAGAGGACAATCCGCGGAAGATTTCCTCTACAATTCTAACGAAAATAACGGTCAAATTTGATGTAATGTATATAGTAAAATTATTGAAAATTTCCTACTTATAGTAGCACAATATTTGGCTTTTGCAAGTGCTTTATCAAACCAAATTTATTTTTAGTCTAAATGAGTGTTTTTGGCTATAAAATAATGTAGAATTGAATTATTTCTCGTTTCTTTCAAAAAAATTGCTATAATTGATCAGTAGAGATTTAAGAAGTGGTATCATAGAATAGTTGATTTATTATCCAGGAGGTGACTACGTGAAAAGTGAAATAAATAGGCTGACAAAAATTAGCATTTATATGGTTAAATGGATAAGCATCGCTTCGTTGATCGGTTTAATAATGGGCACATTGTCTGCCTTTTTTTTGAAAAGTCTAGATGTAGTAACGCAAATTAGGCTAGATAATCCCTGGCTTTTATTTATCCTACCATTTAGCGGAGCGGCTTTTGCTTTCCTATATAAAAAATATGGTGGCAATGCTATCAGAGGGAATAACTTGGTGATCGATCAAGCCAACGGTGAACAAGAAAATATTCCATTACGACTTATTCCACTGACTTTATTTGGCACGATTACAACTCATTTATTTGGTGGTTCTGTTGGTCGTGAAGGGACAGCCGTACAAATGGGCGGGACAGTAGCAAATGCAGTTGGACGAGCTTTTAGACTCGATAAAGTTGAGCGAGAAATTGTTATAATTAGTGGAATCAGCGCTGGTTTTAGTTCTGTTTTTGGGACTCCTTTGGCAGGAACAATTTTCGGCTTAGAAGTCTTAGTGATCGGACGTTTAAGATCAGATGGACTATTCCCTAGTTTTTTTGCCGCTTTTTTTGCAAATTTTGTTACGGAAGCTTTCGGCGTAAGCCATATACATTATAGTGTGGGGACGATACCTGAGTGGTCATTGCTGTTGTTTGCCAAATTAATGATCGCAGGGATTTGTTTTGGTTTAGTCGGATGGCTGTTTAGTCGTTCAATTGCCTTGCTTAAAAAAGTGTATGCAAACTGGTTTGAAAACGTTGTGTTACGAAATTTTTTTGGCGGAATCTTTGTAGTAGCTGCTGTTTTTATTTTACAGACGCAACGTTATCTTGGATTAAGTTTACCCTTGCTAAAAGATGCGTTTAATGGAGAAAATTACTGGTTTGATTTTATTGGAAAGCTGTTTTTTACTGTACTGTCATTAGGCGCAGGTTATCAAGGCGGAGAAGTGACACCTTTATTCGAAATCGGCGCAACCTTAGGGAGCACTCTAGCTATGATACTTCATCTATCAATTCCATTTTTAGCTGGATTAGGTTTTATTGGTGTTTTTTCTGGCGCGACCAATACACCAATTGCTTGTTTTATCATGGGAATCGAGCTTTTTGGAAGTGAAGCTGCTGTATTTTTCTTTATGATTTGTTTAATCAGTTATATGTGCTCAGGTAATGCTGGAATTTATTCAGCTCAAAAAGTAGAAGTAGAAAAAGGTGTCTTATTCTTACCCCTCATCACCAACTGGCAAAATAAGAAGCGAAATTAGCGTATTATAGAAAAATATTCTTAGGCTATGATAAACTAGAGAATGAGGTGAAAGCATGAAAGACTATCAATATCCATTAGATTTAGACTGGACAACAAACGAAATGGTGATTGTGACAAACTTATGGTCAGCAGTAGAACAAGCGAATGAAACCGGAATAAATACCAAAGCTTTTTTGGCTACTTATAAGGAATTTAAAACGGTGGTTAAAAGCATAGGTGAAGAAAAGCGTTTAGGAAATGAATTTCAAAAAGCATCTGGTTATTCTTTATATCGAACACTCCAACAAGCAAAAAAACAAGAGTCAGGCAGATTGAAACTAGGAGCTGATTAAAATGACAAAAGAAAAAATGATCATTGAAATCAAAGAATGGTTAAAAGAAGCAGCAGGTTACATCCGTGTTAGCCTAACCAATGAACTTAAAGTTTCTCAAAAATCGGGCAGAACTGATTTAGTAACAAATATTGATGAAGAAACGCAATCATTTCTTATTAAAAAAATAAAGCAACGCTATCCTAATGATCGAATTTTAGCTGAAGAAAAAGAGTTTAATACCATTGATTCTCTAGCAGGTCGAGTTTGGATTATCGACCCGATCGATGGCACGATGAATTTCGTGATGGAGCAGGAAAATTTTTGTATTATGATTGCTGTTTTTGAAGATGGTATTGGGCAATTAGGGTTCATTTATGATGTGATGAAAGATGAATTATATTGGGGCGGTAAAAATTATGGCGTCTTTCTTAATGAGCAAAAATTACCGCAGCCAAAAGATACTTCTTTATCAGAAGGGTTATTAGGCATGAATGCCTATATGTATGGTAAAAATATTCATTCTGCCGGAGAAATGGGACACGCAAGTATGGGCATTAGGGTCAGTGGATGTGCAGGCGTGGAACTGATTGCTATGCTTAAAGGAAATCATATTGGCTATGTTTCCAATCTTAGTCCGTGGGATTATGCGGCTGGCTTGGTTTTGCTGGATGAGTTTGGATTTAAGTACTCTAATATAGAAGGAAAACCATTAGCATTTGCTGGAAGGGAATATTTTTTAGCAGCAACGCCTACAGCTTATGTAGAAATTCAGGGGAATTTTCTTCAGAAATAGAGAGAGTGTGTTTTTGGCGTACACGAAAGAAAAACCAATAAAATTTCAAGATAAGCAGTGCTATCTTGAAAGAAAACGTTGCTTTTTTTCTGAAAATATGTTATTTTTCAAAAAAAGGCAATAAAATATGAAGTTTTCACAACTTTTGAAAGCTTTAGACTATATTTCATGAAAAAAATTTGGTATAATAAAAAGTCGGATTTAATGAACAAGTGACGTAAGGCAAAAGGATAAGGAGCAATTACATTGAAATACAGAGAAGATATTAGAAACGTGGCAATCATCGCCCACGTCGATCACGGTAAAACAACATTAGTAGATGAACTTTTAAAACAATCAGATACTTTAGATGGACACACACAATTACAAGAACGTGCAATGGATTCGAATGCGATTGAAAGCGAACGTGGGATCACGATTTTAGCTAAAAATACAGCAGTTGATTACAAAGGCACTCGCATCAACATTTTAGATACACCTGGACACGCGGATTTCGGTGGTGAAGTAGAGCGTATCATGAAAATGGTTGACGGTGTAGTTTTAGTTGTTGATGCTTATGAAGGAACAATGCCTCAAACTCGTTTCGTATTGAAAAAAGCATTGGAACAAAAAGTAACACCAATCGTTGTTGTAAATAAAATTGATAAACCTTCAGCGCGTCCAGAACACGTTGTAGATGAAGTATTAGAATTATTTATCGAATTAGGTGCGGATGATGAACAATTGGACTTCCCAGTTATTTATGCATCAGCTTTAAATGGAACTTCAAGTGATTCTGACAAACCAGAAGATCAAGAACCAACAATGGCTCCAATCTTTGATCAAATCATTGAACATGTGCCAGCGCCAATCGATAATTCAGATGAACCATTACAATTCCAAGTATCATTATTAGACTATAACGATTATGTTGGACGTATTGGTATCGGCCGTGTGTTCCGTGGAACAATGAAAGTGGGCGACCAAGTTGCCTTAATGAAATTAGATGGTAGCGTGAAGAATTTCCGTGTTACTAAAATCTTTGGTTTCTTTGGACTTCAACGTGTTGAAATCAATGAAGCGAAAGCAGGCGATTTAATTGCCGTTTCTGGTATGGAAGATATCTTCGTTGGTGAAACAGTTGCTGACGTTTCAACCCAAGAAGCATTGCCAATTCTCCATATTGACGAACCAACTTTACAAATGACATTCTTAGTTAATAACTCTCCATTTGCTGGTCGTGAAGGTAAATACGTTACTTCACGTAAAATTGAAGAGCGATTAATGGCAGAACTACAAACAGATGTATCATTACGCGTAGAGCCAATTGGTCCGGATTCATGGACGGTATCTGGTCGTGGTGAATTACATTTATCAATTTTGATTGAAAATATGCGTCGTGAAGGATATGAATTGCAAGTATCGCGTCCTGAAGTTATCGAACGTGAAATTGAAGGTGTGAAATGCGAACCTTTTGAACGTGTTCAAATTGATACTCCTGAAGAATACATGGGTAGTGTTATCGAATCATTAAGCCTACGTAAAGGTGAGATGCAAGATATGATCCACACTGGTAATGGTCAGATTCGTTTGATTTTCTTAGCACCAGCTCGTGGTTTGATTGGGTACACAACTGAGTTTCTATCAATGACTCGCGGATATGGTATCATGCATCATACATTTGACCAATATCTACCAATGATTCAAGGAACAATTGGTGGACGTCATCAAGGTGCGTTGGTTTCAATTGATACTGGTAAAGCAACGACTTACAGTATTATGAGCATTGAAGAACGAGGAACAGTCTTTGTAGAACCTACAACTGATGTATACGAAGGAATGATCATCGGTGAAAACAATCGTGATAATGACTTGACTGTAAACATCACAAGAGCAAAACAAATGACTAACGTTCGTTCTGCTAATAAAGACCAAACATCTGTAATCAAAAAAGCAAAAATCCTTACATTAGAAGAGTCATTAGAATTCTTGAATGAAGA
The DNA here is from genome assembly GCF_000407165.1 of Enterococcus haemoperoxidus ATCC BAA-382. NCBI lineage: Bacteria > Bacillati > Bacillota > Bacilli > Lactobacillales > Enterococcaceae > Enterococcus > Enterococcus haemoperoxidus. The sequence goes on from NZ_KE136479.1 coordinate 1,012,982, forward strand.
TGAATATTGTGAAGTAACACCAGAAAGTATTCGTTTGAGAAAACAGATTCTTAACAAAAACGAACGTGAAAAAGCAAGTAAAAAGAAAAAATAACCAAGTAAACTAAGATTATATAATCAAGTTTAGAAAGATAGGGCAGAACTTAATAAGTTTTGTCCTATTTTTTGTGGATAACTGCTAGTAAATAATCCTAAAAAATGCGTATCTTATTTTAGAAACCTTGATAAATAGAGGGTTTGAATTTTATTAAAAACTATACTATGTTTCACAAAGACGGAATTGTTTCACGTGCGAGAAAATCCTTCCTTGAATTGCCTTATAGTGCATGCTAAAATAACAACCAGATACAAAGAACGGAGAGAATTTCATGATTGACATCAAAGACTTGCTAAAAGAAAAATTTGGATACGACGAATTTCGTCAAGGACAAGAAGACATCATCAATCATGTTTTACATAAAGAAAATGTTTTAGGTATTATGCCAACAGGTGGCGGTAAGTCTATTTGTTACCAGCTACCAGCGCTTGTCTTAGAAAATCTGACTCTAGTGATCTCACCTTTGATTTCTTTAATGAAAGATCAGGTTGATGCCTTAAATATGATGGGGATCCCTGCAACGTTCATCAATAGTACAATTTCACAGCAGGAAATGAATAGACGAGTTCAGATGGCTGTTAATCGTGAGGTTAAGCTTTTGTATATAGCACCTGAAAGGTTGGAATCATTTGATTTCCAACAATTACTTCTACATGTCCCAATCGATCTATTAGCAGTAGATGAAGCGCATTGTATCTCTCAATGGGGGCACGATTTTCGTCCAAGTTATTTACGTTTAGCCGAAATTATTGAACAGTTCCAGCAGCAACCTTCAGTCATTGCGCTTACGGCGACTGCAACACCGCAAGTAGCTGAAGATATCCTTAAACAGTTACACATCCCAAAAGATAATCAGGTACAGACAGGTTTTGCTCGTGAGAATCTATCTTTTCAAGTCGTTAAAGATCAAAATCGAGATGTTTTTCTTTTAGAGTATTTAAAGTTGAATCAAGGACAATCAGGTATTGTTTATGCAAGTACCCGTAAAGAAGTTGAACGGATCTATCATTTGCTTCAAAGTAAAAAAATAGCTGTAGGTATGTATCATGGCGGCATGAATGAAAAGGAGCGCAATCATAATCAAGAAGAGTTTTTATTTGATAAAATCCAAGTGATGGTTGCGACGAATGCGTTTGGTATGGGGATCAATAAGAGTAATGTTCGTTTTGTGATTCATGCGCAGATCCCTGGAAATATCGAGTCTTATTATCAAGAGGCTGGACGTGCCGGACGTGATGGACTCCCAAGTGATGCCGTTTTACTTTATGCACCGCAAGATCTTCAAATTCAGCAATTCTTTATTGATCAATCAGAAATGACGATTGATTATAAACAAAAGGAGTACATGAAATTAAGAGAAATGTCTCAATACGCAAATGCTCAAATGTGTCTACAAAAATTTATATTGCGCTATTTTGGAGAGAAAGGATCTGACTGTGGTCGCTGCTCCAATTGTTTAGATGAACGGGAATTAGTAGATATCACAGTGGATGTTCAAAAAGTTCTTTCTTGCGTGAAACGAATGGGTGAAAAATTTGGTAAGGGGTTAGTTGGAAAAGTGCTAACTGGTTCTAAAGATCAAAAAATCGACCAATGGCATTTTAATCGTTTACCTACATATGGTTTAATGAAGGATCGAACGCAAAAAGAAGTGAATCAATTGATTGATTATCTAACAGCCGAAAGATATTTAAATCCGTCAGACGGTCAATATCCTTTATTATCAGTTTCACCGACAGGAGTTCAAGTCTTGTTAGGCCAACAGACAGTATTTAGAAAAGAAGATCAACGTGTGCGCAAAGTTGTTGTGAATGATGGCCTTTTTGAAACATTAAGAGAATTACGGATGGATTTAGCGCAAGAAGCAGGCGTGCCGCCATATCTCATTTTCTCAGACAGTACATTAAAAGAAATGTGTGAGAAACTCCCTAAAAACTCAATTCAATTATTGCAAGTAAAAGGTGTAGGTCAGAATAAACTGGATAAATACGGGGAAAAATTTTTGGCAGCAATCGAAGTATTTAAACAGACAGAAGAAAAAGACGTTAGTTCTCAGTAGGCATTTAGACAGGATTGACTAAAAAAAGTTAGAGCAGGACTCTAACTTTTTTTAGTATCAGTTTCTATTAGTTAGGATAAACGGCAAAACGTTCATCTTTTAATGGAATAATTTGGATCGGTTCAGCGTAAAAATCTGCGAATTTTTCTTCATTAAATAGTTCTGATCGTGTCCCTTTGGCAAAAATTTCGCCGTCTTTCAACAACATCAAATGATTAAAACACGGTAGAATTTCCTCAGTATGATGGGTAACATAAAGGAGGGTAGGATGACTTTCTTGTTCAGCAATTTGCTTGATTTGTGATAAGAGCTTTTCTCTAGCGAATAAATCTAAGCCGTTACAAGGTTCATCTAGAATCAGTAATTCAGGGTTGGTCATTAAGGCTCTAGAAATCAAAACCAATTGACGTTCTCCCTGAGATAAAACTTCATATTTTTTTCCGATAAGCGATTCACCACCAGCATTTCGTAAAATAGCTTTTGCTTGCTCTAGCTCGTCAACAGTATAGTGCTGATAAATACCAATACTAGCAAATTTGCCAGATAAAACAATTTTTTCAGCTGTTTCCCAATTTTTCATCCGATACTGCAATGCCGTACTAACCCACCCTATTCGCCTCTGCAGATCGGGTATTGAGGCCTGACCAAACACTTGATCCAAAACTACTAAGTGTCCTTTTGTTGGCCATAAATATCCGCAGATCAATTGTAAGAGCAATGTTTTGCCAGCGCCGTTCAATCCAAGGATAGCCCAATTTTCACCCGTTTCAGCCGACCAACTTACGTTATTTAACAATGTCTTTTTATCCCGAATAAATGAGACGTTTTTAAATTCAAAAGCTTTCATACTAACTCCTCCTTTGCTTTATTTTACCACTAAGAATCAAGAATAGAATAGTTGTAATTGAAAAAAATTGAAAGAAGAAAATACTGTCAAGAAAATTTCATTGACAAAGCTTTCAAACCCTTGTATAATTGCTTTTGTTGCGTTATGAGGTGATGAATATGAAATGGTCTTTACTAGAACTAAACAAATACAAAGACAAACCGTGTGAATTTTCAGAGACACTTGATTTAAAGGCGTCCTTGATGAAACGAGATAATCTGATCTTAGATGTTAGTCCTGTCAAAGCAACCGGGATATTAGCTGTAGGAAAAGAAGAGTACTTGCTGCACTATAAAATCGATGTTATTGTAACAGTTCCATCTTCACGTTCTTTAACACCTGTTCCTCTTACACTTGCCATTAATGTTGATGAGGTATTTATGACCCCTGAACAGTATCAGCAAAGAGATGAACGTTTGGCGGATGAAGAAATCATTTTGTTGGAAAAACCAACGATTGATTTAGATGAATCAGTCGAAGATAACATTCTTTTGTCTATTCCAATTCAAGTATTATCAGAAGAAGAGCAAGTAAGTCAAGATATGCCAAAAGGCAATGACTGGGAAGTTCTGTCAGAAGAAGATTATGTACAGAAAAGACAAGAAGAAGCACAACAAACAATGGATCCTCGTCTTGCTAAATTATCCGAATTATTCAGTGAAACATCTGATGAGGACGATAAGCAGTAGGATTGGAATATATCGTGCATTTTATGCACACATCTTTACAAGGAGGTGGAACACCAATGGCAGTACCAGCTAGAAGAACTTCAAAAGCTAAAAAGGGCAAACGCCGTACTCATTACAAATTAACTATCAAAGGTTTGAATGCATGTTCAAACTGTGGTGAAATGAGAAAAAGCCATCACGTATGTCCAGCATGTGGTCATTACGATGGAAAAGACGTAATCTCTAAAGAAGCATAAAAACATTTTTTTGAAAATGTTAAAATCCCCTAGGCTAACCATGGAGCCTAGGGGATTTATTTTGGTTAAAAGTAACGAATTTGAGCGACAATTCTCTTGTATTGTCCAAATTCTAAAAAATAAACAAGAATAAATCAAATTAATCGAACTATTTTGTTTTCATATCAAGCATTCTACGTTATAATAATGTAGATTATAAGAAAATTCTAATGAATTTCTTTTCAAAGACAGTGGGAGGATACAAGATGACAAAACAACAATTTGGCGTAGTCGGAATGGCCGTAATGGGAAAAAATTTGGCCTTAAACATCGAAAGTAGAGGATATTCAGTTGCTCTATTCAATCGTACAGGTTCAAAAACAACGGATGTGGTTGAAGAACATCCAGATAAGAATTTTAAAGCGACTTACACAATTGAAGAGTTTGTAGACTCTATTGAAAAACCACGTCGTATCATGTTGATGGTTCAAGCGGGTTTTGCTACAGATGCGACAATTCAAGAATTATTGCCTCATTTAGATAAAGGAGATATTTTGATTGACGGTGGGAATACATTCTTCAAAGATACGATCCGTAGAAATGAAGAGTTAGCAAACTCAGGAATCAACTTTATCGGTACTGGTGTTTCAGGTGGGGAAGAAGGTGCATTAAAAGGCCCTTCAATCATGCCGGGTGGTCAAAAAGAAGCTTATGAATTAGTTGCTCCAATTTTAGAAAAGATTTCAGCTAAAGCAGAAGATGGTGAACCATGTGTGACCTATATTGGTCCAAACGGAGCAGGTCATTATGTTAAAATGGTCCATAACGGAATCGAATATGGCGATATGCAATTGATTGCTGAGTCATATGATTTAATGAAAAATATCCTTGATGTATCTGTAGATGAGATGGCAGATATTTTCAAAGAATGGAATCAAGGAGAATTAGATAGTTATCTTGTAGAAATCACAGCAGATATTTTAACTCGTAAAGATGATGAAGGAACAGGAAAACCAATTGTTGATGTAATCATGGATGCTGCTGGTAATAAAGGAACAGGCAAATGGACAAGCCAAAGCGCTTTGGACTTAGGTGTTCCGCTACCGTTGATTACTGAATCTGTTTTTGCTCGTTTTATTTCTGCTTATAAAGATGAACGTGTGAAGGCAAGTAAAGTCCTAGCTAAACCTGAAGCACCTGCTTATCAAGGGGATAAAAAAGAATTGATTGAAAAAATTCGCGAAGCTCTTTACTTCAGTAAAATCATGAGTTACGCACAAGGATTTGCTCAATTACGTGTTGCTTCAGAAGATTATGAGTGGGACTTACCATTTGGTGAGATCGCTAAAATCTGGCGTGCAGGTTGTATCATCCGTGCGCAGTTCTTACAAAAAATTACAGATGCATATGATAAAAATCCAACAATCGAAAACTTACTATTGGATGAGTACTTTATTGATATTACAAAAAAATATCAACAATCTGTTCGTGATGTTGTATCGATCGCTGTTCAGGCAGGAGTTCCAGTTCCAACATTTGCTTCAGCTATTGCTTATTATGACTCATATCGCTCAGAACGCTTACCAGCAAATCTGATTCAAGCGCAAAGAGATTACTTTGGTGCTCATACGTATCAACGAGTTGATAAAGAAGGTACTTACCACTATAGTTGGTATAACGAACAATAATAAGTTGGAAAGCCATGGGATTCAATGATTTCTCATGGTTTTCTCCTTGCTGAATGAGTGAAATAGGTTGTTACTAGCTTTTTGGGGTAAAAGTGGGTATAATGGGTAGGCTTTAAGATAGCTTTTAAAGAGAAAGGACAAATAACCAATGAGTAATATTCTTATTATTGAAGATGAAAAGAACTTAGCGCGTTTTGTAGAATTGGAGCTTAAACATGAGGGTTACACTGCGGAGGTTCACTACAATGGACGTACTGGTTTAGAAGCGGCTTTAAATAATGATTGGGATGCTATCCTTTTAGATTTGATGTTGCCTGAATTGAACGGGCTTGAAGTTTGTCGACGTGTACGCCAAGTGAAAAATACACCAATTATCATGATGACAGCGAGAGATTCAGTGATCGATCGTGTATCTGGTTTAGATCATGGAGCGGATGATTACATTGTAAAACCATTTGCTATAGAAGAATTGCTAGCGCGCTTACGTGCATTACTTCGCCGAATTGATATCGAAGGTGACAAAAACGTTGCAAAACAAACAACGATTACCTATCGTGATTTAACGATTGAAAAAGAAAATCGTGTTGTTCGCCGTAATTCTGAAATGATCGAATTAACGAAACGTGAATACGAATTATTATTGACTTTAATGGAAAATGTAAATGTTGTATTAGCCCGTGATGTACTATTAAATAAAGTTTGGGGTTATGAGACAGAAGTCGAAACAAATGTTGTTGATGTTTATATCCGTTATCTACGTAATAAAATTGATGTTCCTGGCGAGGAAAGCTACATTCAAACTGTTCGTGGAACAGGATATGTGATGCGCTCGTGAAATCAATAAAAATGAAAAAAGCAGCAAAAAAAGAACTGAAGGGGCCTTCTTTGACAATCAAGTGGGCTTCTGCAAGTTCTTTCTTCATATTTGTTGTATTCACTATTTTCGCAGTGATTACGTATAAATCTTCCGTCAATCTTATCGTTGAAAAGGAACGCGAAAATGTAGAAAGAACAGTTGCAGAGGTTGGTAACCGTTTAGCGAACGCAAAAGGAAACTTGACTGTTTCTGATGTCTATGAAAAATTGAAGACACCTAGTGTTGAAGAAGATGATTTAGATAGTAAAAAAATTTCCGTAGAAGGATCATTGATGGAAATGGATAGTATGATTTCTGAATTAGGTCAACCGCCATTATTTCTATCTATTTACGACACAAATGGAACATTAATATTTGAGACTCAGAAAATACAAAGTAAGTTAATGAAAAAAGAGAAGCAAGCAGCTGAAATCAAAACATTAGATGACAAGACAGGTTTTTTGATTATTCAGCTAGTTTATTCAAAAGATAATAGAGAACAAGTCGGATACATACAAGCGTTTTATGAGTTATCTTCTTTTTACGATATTAGAAACCGTCTATTGTTAACATTGATTGTTTTGGAGATAATCTCATTGATTTTAAGTAGCATATTAGGATTTATCTTATCATCATACTTTTTAAAACCCTTGAAAGTTTTAAGGGATACAATGGATACGATTAGGAAAGATCCCCAGTCGGATATTCATATGCCAGATATCCATTCGAATGATGAGCTTGCCGACCTTGCGGAAATCTTTAATGAGATGTTAGATCGTATGAGACGCTATATTGAGCAACAGGAACAGTTTGTAGAAGATGTTTCCCATGAATTACGGACGCCAGTAGCGATTATTGAAGGGCATTTGAATTTGTTGAATCGATGGGGGAAAGAGGATCCAGAAGTATTGGATGAATCTTTAGAAGCTAGCTTACAAGAGATTGTCCGTATGAAGAGTCTAGTTCAAGAGATGCTAGATTTGTCTCGAGCAGAGCAAGTCGATGTCCAGTATTCAAATCATACCTCTAATGCGAAACAAGTTGTTTATCAAGTGTTTAATAACTTTAAAATTTTATATCCAGATTTTGTTATTACTTTAGATGATGATCTCTTACATGAAGTGACGCTAGGGATTTACCGTAATCATTTTGAACAACTTTTGATTATTATTCTAGACAATGCTGTCAAATATTCAACGACTCGCAAAGAAGTTCACATTTCCATTTCGAAAACATTAAGCGAATTTGAGATAGCCATTCAAGACTTTGGCGAAGGAATACCAGAAGATGATTTAGACAAGATATTTAATCGTTTTTATCGAGTGGATAAAGCGCGCGCCCGTAATAAGGGGGGGAATGGATTAGGTTTATCGATTGCCAAACAATTAGTAGAAAATTACAAAGGCAGAATCGATGCGGAAAGTGTTGTTCATCAAGGAACAATATTTAGAATTTATATTCCAATAGTAAATAAAAGTGAAATAGTAGAGTAGGGAGAAATACCCTGCTCTTTTTTTATCATTTTACCGAATGATTAATCTTTTCTGTTGTTTAATCCGACGGAAAAAGCGAATACTTAAAAGAAGTTCTTCTGATTTGTTCGCTAAGAAAAAAAAGAATCTAAAATAACTATTTTCTAGTTGCATTTTGCAATAAGTCTTGTTATATTTATACATGTTCTTGTGATTGCTAGTTACTTATTTACAAGAGAAAAAAATTATTTTTTCTTCTTGACTAATGTAAGATAATCATGATAGAATAACAAAGTCGCTGAAATAAAAGCGACTCAAACATATTGAAAAAACAGGAAAAAAGTTGTTGACAAATAACAAACAACCTGATAAACTAATGAAGTTGTCACGAAACATTCGATAACATCAAGCAGAAAAAAACTTTGAAACTTTTTTAAAAAAGTGTTGACATCGAATCGAAGATTTGATATGATATAAAAGTTGCTGCGAGGTAACACAGTAGACCTTTGAAAACTGAACAAAGTAAGACGAACCAAATGTGTAGGTTGTTTTTACAACGGTAAAAACAAACAACAATTTTTAACAAAGCGAAGCAATATGCTAGCAAACAAATGAGCTTAACAATCTTCGGATTGTGTTCAACTTTTATTATGAGAGTTTGATCCTGGCTCAGGACGAACGCTGGCGGCGTGCCTAATACATGCAAGTCGAACGCTTCTTTTCTACCGAGTGCTTGCACTCAATTGAAAAGAGGAGTGGCGGACGGGTGAGTAACACGTGGGTAACCTACCCATCAGAGGGGGATAACACTTGGAAACAGGTGCTAATACCGCATAATAGTCGACACCGCATGGTGTTGATTTGAAAGACGCTTTCGGGTGTCACTGATGGATGGACCCGCGGTGCATTAGCTAGTTGGTGAGGTAACGGCTCACCAAGGCCATGATGCATAGCCGACCTGAGAGGGTGATCGGCCACACTGGGACTGAGACACGGCCCAGACTCCTACGGGAGGCAGCAGTAGGGAATCTTCGGCAATGGACGAAAGTCTGACCGAGCAACGCCGCGTGAGTGAAGAAGGTTTTCGGATCGTAAAACTCTGTTGTTAGAGAAGAACAAGTAGGAGAGTAACTGCTCTTACCTTGACGGTATCTAACCAGAAAGCCACGGCTAACTACGTGCCAGCAGCCGCGGTAATACGTAGGTGGCAAGCGTTGTCCGGATTTATTGGGCGTAAAGCGAGCGCAGGCGGTTTCTTAAGTCTGATGTGAAAGCCCCCGGCTCAACCGGGGAGGGTCATTGGAAACTGGGAGACTTGAGTGCAGAAGAGGAGAGTGGAATTCCATGTGTAGCGGTGAAATGCGTAGATATATGGAGGAACACCAGTGGCGAAGGCGACTCTCTGGTCTGTAACTGACGCTGAGGCTCGAAAGCGTGGGGAGCAAACAGGATTAGATACCCTGGTAGTCCACGCCGTAAACGATGAGTGCTAAGTGTTGGAGGGTTTCCGCCCTTCAGTGCTGCAGCTAACGCATTAAGCACTCCGCCTGGGGAGTACGACCGCAAGGTTGAAACTCAAAGGAATTGACGGGGGCCCGCACAAGCGGTGGAGCATGTGGTTTAATTCGAAGCAACGCGAAGAACCTTACCAGGTCTTGACATCCTTTGACCACTCTAGAGATAGAGCTTTCCCTTCGGGGACAAAGTGACAGGTGGTGCATGGTTGTCGTCAGCTCGTGTCGTGAGATGTTGGGTTAAGTCCCGCAACGAGCGCAACCCTTATTGTTAGTTGCCATCATTCAGTTGGGCACTCTAGCGAGACTGCCGGTGACAAACCGGAGGAAGGTGGGGATGACGTCAAATCATCATGCCCCTTATGACCTGGGCTACACACGTGCTACAATGGGAAGTACAACGAGTCGCTAGGCCGCGAGGTCATGCAAATCTCTTAAAGCTTCTCTCAGTTCGGATTGTAGGCTGCAACTCGCCTACATGAAGCCGGAATCGCTAGTAATCGCGGATCAGCACGCCGCGGTGAATACGTTCCCGGGCCTTGTACACACCGCCCGTCACACCACGAAAGTTTGTAACACCCGAAGTCGGTGAGGTAACCCTTGTGGAGCCAGCCGCCTAAGGTGGGATAGATGATTGGGGTGAAGTCGTAACAAGGTAGCCGTATCGGAAGGTGCGGCTGGATCACCTCCTTTCTAAGGAATATTACGGAAACTTACACATTCGTCTACACTTTGTTCAGTTTTGAGAGGTTTACTCTCAAATTAATAGTACCACGGGGCCTTAGCTCAGCTGGGAGAGCGCCTGCTTTGCACGCAGGAGGTCAGCGGTTCGATCCCGCTAGGCTCCATTAGTAACCAATGGGTTACTAATATTGTTCATTGAAAACTGGATATTGAAGTAAAAAAGTAATCAAAACAAACCGAGAACACCGCGTTGAATGAGTTTTTTAATTAAAATAGTTCGAAGCTTATTTTATTGGTCACGCCTCTATCGCTAGAGAAACGAACCAAACAAAACCGATCGTAAGATCGTAAGGTTAAGTGAATAAGGGCGCACGGTGGATGCCTTGGCATTAGGAGCCGATGAAGGACGGGACTAACACCGATATGCTTTGGGGAGCTGTAAGTGAGCTATGATCCAGAGATTTCCGAATGGGGAAACCCAGCATCTTTTATAGGATGTTACTTTCCAGTGAATACATAGCTGGTTAGAGGTAGACGCAGAGAACTGAAACATCTAAGTACCTGCAGGAAGAGAAAGAAAATTCGATTCCCTGAGTAGCGGCGAGCGAAACGGGAAGAGCCCAAACCAACAAGCTTGCTTGTTGGGGTTGTAGGACTCCGTTGTGGTAGTCTGTCAAGATAGTCGAAGAACCTGGAAAGGTTCGCCAAAGTGGGTAATAGCCCCGTAGACGAAATGTTGGCAACACCTAGGAGGATCCTGAGTACGGCGGAACACGAGAAATTCCGTCGGAATCCGCGGGGACCATCCCGCAAGGCTAAATACTCCCTAATGACCGATAGTGAACCAGTACCGTGAGGGAAAGGTGAAAAGCACCCCGGAAGGGGAGTGAAATAGATCCTGAAACCGTGTGCCTACAACAAGTCAAAGCCCGTTAATGGGTAATGGCGTGCCTTTTGTAGAATGAACCGGCGAGTTACGATTGCATGCGAGGTTAAGGTGAAGAGCCGGAGCCGCAGCGAAAGCGAGTCTGAATAGGGCGAATGAGTATGTAGTCGTAGACCCGAAACCATGTGATCTACCCATGGCCAGGTTGAAGGTGTGGTAAAACGCACTGGAGGACCGAACCCACGTACGTTGAAAAGTGCGGGGATGAGCTGTGGGTAGCGGAGAAATTCCAAACGAACTTGGAGATAGCTGGTTCTCTCCGAAATAGCTTTAGGGCTAGCCTCGGAATTAAGAATGATGGAGGTAGAGCACTGTTTGGACTAGGGGCCCATCTCGGGTTACCGAATTCAGATAAACTCCGAATGCCATTCATTTATATCCGGGAGTCAGACTGCGAGTGATAAGATCCGTAGTCGAAAGGGAAACAGCCCAGACCACCAGCTAAGGTCCCAAAATATATGTTAAGTGGAAAAGGATGTGGGGTTGCACAGACAACTAGGATGTTGGCTCAGAAGCAGCCACCATTTAAAGAGTGCGTAATAGCTCACTAGTCGAGTGACCCTGCGCCGAAAATGTACCGGGGCTAAACATATTACCGAAGCTGTGGATTACACCTCTGGTGTAATGGTAGGAGAGCGTTCTAAGGGCGTTGAAGGTCGATCGTGAGGACGGCTGGAGCGCTTAGAAGTGAGAATGCCGGTATGAGTAGCGAAAGACGGGTGAGAATCCCGTCCACCGTATGACTAAGGTTTCCTGGGGAAGGCTCGTCCGCCCAGGGTTAGTCGGGACCTAAGCCGAGGCCGATAGGCGTAGGCGATGGACAACAGGTTGATATTCCTGTACCAGTTGTTTTTGTTTGAGCAATGGAGGGACGCAGGAGGCTAAGGAATGCATGCGACTGGAAGTGCATGTCCAAGCAGTAAGTCTTGAGTAGAGTCAAATGCTTTACTCTATACGGACAAGCTGTGATGGGGAGGGAAATAATAGTACCGAAGTTCCTGATGTCACACTGTCAAGAAAAGCTTCTAGTGAGAAAACAACTGCCCGTACCGTAAACCGACACAGGTAGTCGAGGAGAGTATCCTAAGGTGAGCGAGCGAACTCTCGTTAAGGAACTCGGCAAAATGACCCCGTAACTTCGGGAGAAGGGGTGCTGACTTCGGTCAGCCGCAGTGAATAGGCCCAAGCGACTGTTTATCAAAAACACAGGTCTCTGCAAAATCGAAAGATGAAGTATAGGGGCTGACGCCTGCCCGGTGCTGGAAGGTTAAGAGGATGGGTTAGCTTCGGCGAAGCTCAGAATTGAAGCCCCAGTAAACGGCGGCCGTAACTATAACGGTCCTAAGGTAGCGAAATTCCTTGTCGGGTAAGTTCCGACCCGCACGAAAGGCGTAACGATTTGGGCACTGTCTCAACGAGAGACTCGGTGAAATTTTAGTACCTGTGAAGATGCAGGTTACCCGCGACAGGACGGAAAGACCCCATGGAGCTTTACTGTAGCTTGATATTGAGTGTTTGTACCACATGTACAGGATAGGTAGGAGCCGATGAACCCGGAACGCTAGTTTCGGTGGAGGCGCTGGTGGGATACTACCCTTGTGTTATGAACCCTCTAACCCGCACCACTTATCGTGGTGGGAGACAGTGTCAGGTGGGCAGTTTGACTGGGGCGGTCGCCTCCTAAAGAGTAACGGAGGCGCCCAAAGGTTCCCTCAGAATGGTTGGAAATCATTCGCAGAGTGTAAAGGCAGAAGGGAGCTTGACTGCGAGACTTACAAGTCGAGCAGGGACGAAAGTCGGGCTTAGTGATCCGGTGGTTCCGCATGGAAGGGCCATCGCTCAACGGATAAAAGCTACCCTGGGGATAACAGGCTTATCTCCCCCAAGAGTCCACATCGACGGGGAGGTTTGGCACCTCGATGTCGGCTCGTCGCATCCTGGGGCTGTAGTCGGTCCCAAGGGTTGGGCTGTTCGCCCATTAAAGCGGCACGCGAGCTGGGTTCAGAACGTCGTGAGACAGTTCGGTCCCTATCCGTCGCGGGCGTTGGAAATTTGAGAGGAGCTGTCCTTAGTACGAGAGGACCGGGATGGACTTACCGCTGGTGTACCAGTTGTTCTGCCAAGGGCATTGCTGGGTAGCTATGTAGGGAAGGGATAAACGCTGAAAGCATCTAAGTGTGAAGCCCACCTCAAGATGAGATTTCCCATTTCTTTAAGAAAGTAAGACCCCTGAGAGATGATCAGGTAGATAGGTTGGAAGTGGAAGTGCAGTGATGTACGGAGCGGACCAATACTAATCGGTCGAGGACTTAACCAAAGAAACGAAATAAAAAAGTTTTTCGGACTGTTTGATTACATTACTTCAATCCAGTTTTGAGTGAATAATCACTCAATTGAATAGCAACAACACCCAGTGTGGTGGCGATAGCGAGAAGGATACACCTGTTCCCATGCCGAACACAGAAGTTAAGCTTCTTAGCGCCGATTGTAGTGAAGGGTTTCCCTTTGTGAGAGTAGGACGTCGCCACGCTAATTATTCCGGCATAGCTCAGTTGGTAGTAGCGCATGACTGTTAATCATGATGTCGTAGGTTCGAGTCCTACTGCCGGAGTTCCTTAATATAGGACTTATGAGTAATGTTTTGCTTCTTTTAACTTTGGAGAGTTGTCCGAGTGGCCGAAGGAGCATGATTGGAAATCATGTAGACGGTTAACGCTGTCTCAAGGGTTCGAATCCCTTACTCTCCGTATTAAGTTTTATTGGCCCGTTGGTCAAGCGGTTAAGACACCGCCCTTTCACGGCGGTATCACGGGTTCGATTCCCGTACGGGTCATTTATATTTTTTGGAGGTTTAGCTCAGCTGGGAGAGCACCTGCCTTACAAGCAGGGGGTCGGCGGTTCGATCCCGTCAACCTCCATTAAATTACGGTTTGGTAGTTCAGCTGGTTAGAATGCCTGCCTGTCACGCAGGAGGTCGCGGGTTCGAGTCCCGTCCAGACCGTTTTATAGTTTTTGGCGCAGTAGCTCAGTTGGTAGAGCAACGGATTGAAGCTCCGTGTGTCGGCAGTTCGATTCTGTCTTGCGCCATTTGGAGGAATAGCGAAGTGGCTAAACGCGACGGACTGTAAATCCGTTCCTTAGGGTTCAGTGGTTCGAATCCACTTTCCTCCATTACATAGTAGGGATATAGTTAAACGGTATAACTACGGTCTCCAAAACCGTCATTGTGGGTTCGATTCCTACTATCCCTGTTAATATTTTATGGCGATTGTGGTGAAGTGGTTAACACAGCGGATTGTGGTTCCGCCATGCGTGGGTTCGATTCCCATCAGTCGCCCTTAGCTTTAATATTATTATATTCTTTTCATGGCGATTGTGGTGAAGTGGTTAACACAGCGGATTGTGGTTCCGCCACGCGTGGGTTCGATTCCCATCAGTCGCCCTTAGCTTTAAATTATTGGGGTATAGCCAAGCGGTAAGGCAACAGGTTTTGATCCTGTCATGCGTTGGTTCGAATCCAGCTACCCCAGTTTTCTCTTTTAGAGAATCTTTAAATTATGATATGGCGGTATAGCCAAGTGGTAAGGCAGAGGTCTGCAAAACCTTCATCACCGGTTCAAATCCGGTTACCGCCTTGCAATTTTATTTCATGCCGGCGTGGCGGAATTGGCAGACGCGCTGGACTCAAAATCCAGTGCCCGCGAGGGCGTGCCGGTTCGACCCCGGCCGCCGGTATAATTGATATATTAACGTTCTCAGACGTTGGTATATCTTTTTTTTTAGTAAATTAATAGAAGAGGTTATTATGAAAAAAATAAGTATTTGTTTTTTAACTATTTTACTAATAGGCTATATTTGTCCAATTTTTGCAAGTGCAGAAGAGATGAATTACCATAAATTAGATGAGTCTGTAGAAGGAAATATTTTAGAAGATAAGTCAAAAAGTTCCATTGTAGATAGTGTAGATGAGGAAGAAATCATGGAACAGAATGAGTACATAACAGATAATTCAGAAAATAAACTTGAAGTTCCCAATGAAACTAAGCAAGAAAACTATGAAAAAAGTTTAAAGTCGATTGTAGCTTCGGGTATGTTTGGAACTAGTAAATGGCAAATTGATAATACTGGAGCTTTACATATAGCTAGTGGTGAATTCATTAATACTAAGAACAGTTCACCGTGGTTACCCTATAAAAATCAAATTAAAAAAATAGTTTTTGATGGACCTGTAAAAGCTAGCAGCAATTCTTCTCATTTGTTTTCAAATTTGAATCAAGTTATCGACATCGAGAATATTAGTCAGTTTGATACAAGTGCTGTTACGTTAATGAGAGATATGTTTTCTAATGCAAGTAGTCTAAAAACTTTAGATTTATCAAATTTTGATACGAGCCAAGTAATAGATATGGCGTTTATGTTTTCTTATATGAGTAGTTTAGTAAACTTAGATGTTTCAAGTTTTAATACAAGCCAAGTAGTTTATATGAGAAGTATGTTCTATGATACGAAAAATATAGTTAATTTAGATGTATCGAATTTTAATACAGGTCTTGTAGAAGATATGAGCGGTATGTTTACTGGCAGTGGTACAAAGAACTTAGACATGACTCATTTTGATACAAGTAGTGCAACTGATATGAGTGGTATGTTTAGCAATCTTAATTTAGATAGTTTAGATTTATCAAATTTTGACACAAGCCAAGTGAAAAGTATGGCTGCTATGTTTAGTTGGACTAAGATAAATAATCTAGATGTATCAAATTTTAATACAAGTCTTGTCAAAGATATGGGTGATATGTTTACTGGAACTGATATAAGCAGCTTGGATTTATCAAATTTTAATACAACTAGTATAACGAATATTAACAATATGTTTAGCGGTAGTAAACTGAATAGTCTTGATATATCTAATTTTGATATGAATCAAGTTGTTTATATGTATGATATGTTTGCAAGGATGAATGAGCTTAAACACATTAACCTTGGTGAAAACTTTCAATTTAAAGATGGAGTAGTTTTACCATCTCCAAGTAATTCTTTACCTTATTATGGAAAGTGGCAAAGAGATTATGAAGGAGCTGTTTATACTTCAAAAGAATTGGCAGAAACATATGATGGTCTAACAATGAAAGGAAATTATTATTGGGCAGAAAAACGACCAACCTTAGAAGTTAAAGATTCTACAATCTATGAGGGGGACTCATGGGATCCGCAAGATAATTTTGTTTCAGCGGCTGACGAAGAGGGGACTATTCTTTCTTTTGATCCAAATATGACCACAGATGTTGTTGATACAGCGATTCCAGGTATATATAAAGTTACTTATACAAATAATACTGTGTCAAAAACAATCACAGTGACAGTAAAAGAAAATTTAGAAAAGATCGACGCTAAAGATTCTGTTGTTTATACTAATGATTCATGGAAAGCAGAAGATAATTTTCTCTCTGCTACTGATAGAGATGGAAATAGTATAGAATTTAATCCTAGCATGACAGTTGATACGGTAAATACAGAAATTCCTGGAACTTATTTAGTGACGTATATAAATGGGGCATCATTGAAAAAAATTAATGTTACTGTAAAAGAGAGTCAAGCAAGTATCAAGGTGCATGATTCGTCTATTAAAGTCGGTGATCCATGGAAAGCAGAAGATAACTTTAAAAATGCAACAGACAAAGATGGAGCTCAAGTAAATTTCAAAGAGCTAACCGTGATTGGAACCGTGGATACTTCAAAAGCAGGCAGATATGAAATAACATATGCTTACGATAAAATATCTTCGACTGTAGTTGTTCTTGTTGAAGAACATAGTGATAAGAACAAGAAAGAAATTAACAGTGGTAACGACAACTTTACAGATAAAACTGATAATAGTAAAAAACAACAACGTATTCCTTCAAAAAATAAGGACCAAATACTTCCTAAAACAGGGGAACAACTTCAGGGGTTTCTTGTTATACTTGGTTTAGTTACTTCTACGTTATCAGTAATTTTGTTAAATTTACGAAAAAGATTTTTATAGCCAATAATAAGTTAAAAAGGGAGGAAAGACACTAAGTGCCTTTCCCTTCTTTTTTATTTGTAAGCAATGCGTAAATAGCATCAGCTATCTAATTCCGTTGTGAATAATTGTTCAACTTGTTCTTCAGCCCACTGACACCAAAGCAGTTCTTCTTCACATATGCGTATTCTTCTTTGGATAACGAGAAAACGTCCAAAGTTTTTTTTCTGTTCTTCCGCATTATTCAACATTTCGATTTGTTTTTGTTTTTCTTGGTTTTGTTTTAAGATTTTTAATTGGTGTTGTTTTCTTTCAAAAAGTAGACCTTTGACTGTATCTTTGTCTAAGATGGAAGCAACATACATTTTGGCTAGAAATTCGTCTTTTTGAGAGGGTTCTTTGGTTTCTTCTTGAATCCAAATATTAACGATTTCTTCTCCCTTAGTTGTTAAGTGATAGATCTTTTTTTGAGAATGTGTATCATCATTTTCTACTGATACGTAACCTTCTTTTAAAAGTTTTGCTAAGGAAGTGTAAATTTGACTATGATGTGCTTCCCAAAAAAGAGTCAGATATTGTTTTAATTCATAACCAGTACAAGGTTTTCTAACTAACATACAAAGTAAAATGTAACTAAGAGTATTCATTTGAAGCTACTCTCCTTTTCCTTATTTTCTTTATTATACCATAAAAAATATACGTATTAATATACATGTAAATATTGACACGTTTCTTTTTTTGTAGTATCTTTTTATAGAAAGAAGGGAATCAAATGGAAGAAACAGGTATTTTAGTGGAACAAGAGGAAATGTTGAATAAGGTAGGTCTTCGATCGGCATATGCAGTAGCATTTACTTGTATGATCGCATTTATGGGAATCGGTTTGGTGGATCCTATTTTAAAAACGATCGCACACCAATTAAATGCAACTCCTGCTCAAACGACATTATTATTTACAAGTTATATGTTGGTAACAGGAGTCATGATGTTATTTACAGGGTTTATTTCAAGTCGAATCGGTGCAAAAAAAACATTGATCTTTGGACTTATTATTATTATTGGGTTTTCATGTTTAGCAGGTTTTTCTGAAACAATCGAAGGATTGATCTATCTACGTGCAGGTTGGGGGCTAGGGAATGCTTTATTTATCTCAACAGCTTTATCTGCTATTGTGGGCGTGTTAGCGGGTCAAACAGAGAAAGCAATCATTATGTATGAAGCTTCTATGGGACTGGGTATGGCAATCGGACCTTTGCTTGGTGGTGTGTTAGGTAGCATGTCTTGGCGTATGCCATTTTTTGGAGTAGCCACATTAATGTTTGTAGCAACATTAGCAATTGCCTTTTTATTAGCACCAATTGCTAAACCAAAGAAAAAAGTATCTCTTTTTGCAGGAATCAAGGCTTTAAGCAATCATAAATTACGTTCAATTGGCGTCATTGCACTTTTGTATAATTTTGGCTTTTTTACATTATTAGCGTATGCACCATTTTTGCTTGAAGGCTTTTCAGAAATGCAAGTCGGCTTTGTCTTTTTTGGCTGGGGTGCATTATTAGCTGTTGCTTCTGTATTTATTGCACCTATTTTAGAGAAAAGAATAAATACGTATCGGACGATTATACTTGCGTTATTCTTTTTCTTAGCTTGTTTGAGTTTTATTGGTTTTAACGCTCAATCACCTAATTTAGTTGCTGTAGGTGTGATTATGGCAGGATTATTCCAAGGATTGATCAATACTCTTTTGACAACAATTGCGATGGAAATACCTGATATTGAAAGAAGTGTGGCATCATCTTCTTATAGTTTTATTCGTTTTTTCGGTGGAGCGATCGCTCCGTTTGTAGCTGGAAAATTAGCGGAGATTTGGAATTCTAGTGTAACATTTTACTTTGCAGCGTTTATGGTTTTGATTGGTTTGGTTTTTGTGATTGTTCATAATCAGTATTTTGCAACAGAGGAAGAATATGAACAAGCTTAAATCAACAAAAAAAGTACCTTCGAATTTTTTCGAAGGTGCTTTTTTTAAAGGAAAGATTCATTCATGAAAAAAGCCGTGATATAAAAGATTTCGTCCTTAGGTATTGTAATGGAATAATAGGCTTCTAAAAGCTGACTATTTTTTTGAACACTGATAATTTCAGTTTCATATTTTTCCTGAAATACGTTTGTTTGTGGGAAACTACTAACATTTTTTCCTTGTTTTAAGCGATCGATCATGCAAACGATATGGCAAGCCAATCCTACTTTTATTTCATATGAGATATCAGGATTGATTTCTACGGCAACTGTTTCCACCCATTCTCGAACTGAAGTGATCAGATTTTCACCGTCTTTATAGTCCAACATATTTGCAATATTGGTTCTCATTCCTTCAAAAGCAATTTCGTAATCAATAAGTAACTGAATTTTTTCTGTTTTTGTTTCATCTAATGCCTCGGTGATTGAAAAATGAGGTGAAGGGAGAGCTAACCGAAAAGTACCAATCGTACAGATAATTTTTCCAGAGTTAGTTAAATTCTTTATCATTTTATCTAGCAGCTTCTCGTCGGTTATTTGTAGGGATACAATTTCACAAACTCCTCCTCTTAAATTTAAGCGACTTCGTAACATTGTTTTAATCAGTTGAGCAGAGCCTTCACCTGTCGTACATAAAGTGAGAATATACAATTTTAATAATTTTGGTTCTTCAGAATCTTTTTTATAACTAGATAGTCCTCTAATATTCTTTGTGGATTCAAATACCTCATTCAACTCATAACCAAGAGCAGCCTTTCGACTTGCTTCCAACACATGGAGTGTACTGACTAGTTCAATACAGCGAATTTCGATATTTAAATTCTTTGCCAATTCATCACTAAAATTTATTAAAGAGCCCATATCCACAAGTAGAAGGACGCTTTTTAACTGTTCCTTTGTGGCGAGATAATTTTGGATATTTGTCAAAGTAACGAGCGGTTTCTCTTCAAGATTCATATCAAATCCGACGACTATTTGTTCACCAAGGAGTTTATTAACAACAGTTGCCATGCTTGTAGCAGTTGACTCACCATGAGCTACGACTATGACTTCAACTTTGGCTCTTTTTTTATTTTTGTTTTCGTCAGATGTAAAAAATAGTGCGATAAAGCCAGCCTCATCTTCAGGAAGTTGGATACTAAAATCAGATTCAATAACTGAAAGGCAATGTTGAGCTGTTTCAAAAAGACGAGGATGATTTTGTTTTATCTCAGTAATTCGCGGATTGCGGATAGTTTGGCCTCTTTTTACACGTTGAATTGTATTATATAAATGTAGTGCCAGTCCATAGCGGACATTATCTGATAAATAAACAGTTAGTAAACGGGAGGCTTTTTCGCATACTTTATTGGTAGTTGCGACGATTTCTGACCCAACGATCTGTTCCAAATTGGTTAAATCAACGGCTGAATCATTATTATATGACCGATAATAATTGGTTATAGTTGTATCAATGATTTCGGATGTTTGGGAAATATCTAGACCAATACGTTCCATATCATTCATTTTTTGCTCGATGATTTGATAAATATCATTTCCTTTTGTCTCTTTAGGCAAAAAAAGTGTGGTTTCTTCCTCGTTGAAATGGAAGAACCGAGCATTCATATTCGGTAAAAGTAGCCAGATTTTTTTACGATCTTCAGTATTATAAAGACCTTC
Organism: Enterococcus haemoperoxidus ATCC BAA-382; assembly: GCF_000407165.1. Lineage (NCBI taxonomy): Bacteria > Bacillati > Bacillota > Bacilli > Lactobacillales > Enterococcaceae > Enterococcus > Enterococcus haemoperoxidus. The sequence continues at coordinate 1,033,767 of NZ_KE136479.1, forward strand.
GCGGATATAATGGGGGAGTTCATAACTACTGATTTTGATCGTTTTTTCTTGGCGCACAATAAATTGTGAATATGCTTTTGCGCAGAGTAGTTGGATATCTGCTTTAAGTTGACCTACGTTATTAGGACAATGATACCCTAACAAGGCTCGAATCGTATTTGTGGAGACTTCGATAGGTGTTCTTAATTTTTTAGTTTCAGCTTGGAAAAATGTTGCGATCAGGCTTAGTCGTTCTTCTAACCCACGGTCAACTAAACTAGGTATTTCGATCCTCATGGGAATTCTTCGGATAAATGTTTGTAACAAAGAAGACGTTGTATCTTCTGTAGTTGCACAAACAAGTAAAACTTGAGCTTGACGTTCACTGTTTGTTTCACCAAGTCTGCGGTATATGCCTCGATCAATGAAGGTGAATAACATTTCTTGTCCTTCTGGTGGGAGACGGTGGATTTCATCAAGGAAAAGAATTCCACCATTGGCTTTTTCTAATAATCCTACGCGATCATTATCTGCTCCAGTATAAGCACCTTTTAGAACACCAAAAATAGAGCCTACCAATAATTGTGGATTATTCGCATAGTCTGCACAGTTGAACGTAATAAAATGAGAATCCGCTTTCAATTTATGTTGTGATCTTGCATACGTATATATTAATTCAGCAAACATACTTTTTCCAACGCCAGTATCACCAGTTAATAAAATGTGCATCCCGTTTGGTGGGTATAAAACAGCTGCTTTAGCCTGTTCACCACAATGAAAAAGACTAGGGCTCTTTTTGATGAAATCTTCTAAGATATTCTTTTCACCTATTTCTTTTGTAGTTGTTGAAAAGAAATAAACAGGTTTGGTACCACTTTTATTTGCTTTACCTAATTTAACCAATTGATTTAAGTCACTACTGACATTAGCTCGTGTAATGTTCAATTGTTCCGCAATATCAGTTGCGGTGACAGGTTGTTTTTCAGAGTAGTGTTCCAGTAATTCTGCTACTTTATCGATTCTTTTCATTTTTCCCCGACCTTTGATAGATAGTGTGTTCTATGTATAAGTATAAGGTTGTGAAAGGAAATAGTCAAAGTCATGTGTTTTATTTTCAATAATGTGTTTTGTTGTATGTAAATAATGTGTTTTATTTAGTCGGAATACAAAACACATTTTTTGGAAACTGTTATTTCATCAGTGTTTTACTAGTTTGGCACAGTTATTGCTTATATAAATATGACAACGTAATTAATGTTTGAAGGGAGAAGGTCAAATGATTTCAGAGACAGATGTAATGCAGATCATTGTTTATGCTGGGAATGCAAAATCCTTAGCAATGAATGCAATCAAAGAAGCAAAAAGTGGAGAGATATCGGGTGCAAAAAAAATGTTGGAAGAAAGTAAGAGCAATCTAAAAATTGCCCATCAGTATCATACAGATATCTTACAAACATTTGCAAATAATCCGGAGGAAGTAGCAAATATGTTTTTGACCCATGCGCAAGATCACATGATGGCTGCAATCACAGCAACAGATTTTGCAAAAGAATTTATCGATTTACATGAAGCAATGCAAGAAATGCGTATCTTAATTAAACAGAACGCATAAAAAAATAGAAAAGGTGATTAGGATGAAAATTACATTAGCGTGTGCAGGTGGAATGTCAACAGGAATGTTGGTTAAGAAAATGGAGGAATATGCAAAATCACAGGGAATAGAGGCTGATATTTCAGCATGCGGGCTTAGTGAATTGGAGGAAAAAGTGACAGGTTCAGATATTATTTTATTAGGGCCGCAAGTTGGTTACCAGTTGGATGATGTAAAAAAAGAATACCCAGATATTCCAGTACTTGTGATTGAAATGATGGATTATGGCATGATGAATGGTGAACAAGTCTTTAAGAATGCTCAAGAAGTTATTGCGTCTAATTAGTGTTATTTAAAGGAGGATTACAAATGTCAGAAACGAAAAAAAGTTCATTTATTAAAGGGTTGAATGTATTTGTTAATAAGTTTTCCAATAATACATTTGTTAAGAGTATTGCTAATGGTATGATGATGACCCTGCCAATCACAATAGTAGGAAGTCTGACAACAATTATTGGGATGATTCCAGGGTTGCCTGAGATCGTCTTGAAAGCTTGCTCGTTAGGAACATCGATTTCAAGTAATCTAATTACGATTTATGTGATTATTGGTATCTCTTGTGCGATGGCAAGAGAGAAAAAAGGGGATACGATTGCGTCAATTATTCTTTCATTAGCTGCTTTTTTTGTTTTGACACCGATCACGGCTTTTGATATCGGTAAAGAAAAACCAGCTATGGCGTTTGAATTAACTTATTTAGGTTCTAAGGGGATTTTTGTGGGGATGATCGTTGCATTAGTTGTTACTTGGGTTTTCGCTAAAATGGTGCAAAAACGTATTACTTTTAGGATGCCTGAGAGTGTACCAACAGCGATTGCTAAAACCTTTGAAGCCATTGTTCCAGCTGCAATTATTTTTATTGTTGTTATCATGATCAGTACAGCTTTTGCCGAAACTAAATTTGGTAATATACATGACTTTATTTATACTAATTTGCAAACTCCGCTTGAAGCTTTGGGCGGGTCGATCTGGTCAGCACTATTTATCATGTTTTTATCAGAATTACTGTGGTTTTTCGGGATTCATGGAAGTATGGTGGTAGGCTCTGTTATTGCTGTTTTATTTACAACGCAAGCCTATGCAAATATGGAGGCTGTGGCAGCTGGAGAAGCTGCTACGAATATTATTAATTCATTTTTCTTAGATGCATTTAAAGGTCCAAGAGCCTTAGCACTAGCTGTTATCCTCGTTTGGATGAGTAGAAGCGAAAAGTTTAAATCAATTGGTAAAATCTCTTTGGTACCAAGTATTTTTGGGATTACTGAACCTATGAAATTTGGAATTCCTATGATTATGAACGCGATTATTTTTATTCCTTTGACTCTTTCAGCAGCTGTCTGTGTAGGAATCGCTTATTTAGCTACGATTATTGGTTTTCTACCCGTTATTAGTGTTAATGTACCTAAAAATCTACCAACCTTTTTATCTGGTTTTATGGCCGCTGGTTGGCAAGGATTAGTGGTTCAACTGATTCAATTTGTTGTGGTACTATTATTGTATCTACCATTTATGAAAAAATTAGATAGTCAAGGTGTTGCAGAAGAAACAGCAAATCTTGAGAGTAATTAGGAGCGTGACATGATGCAATCACTTCAAGTAAAAAGAGATGATAACGGATTAGCAATCTACATCCCTGAAACGGTGAACTTTCCTATAAAAGTATACTATGGAGCAAACAATTTTGCCGAAAATGAGTCTAACTATATAGAGTTTACTGAAAATGGTTGGCAAAACTTTGCAGATCCCATTTCTAAGGAACGCCTTTACTTTAAAACAAGAGTAAATTCAGAGATTTTTGTCGGAGCAGAGCGACGCTTACCATTAAAAAACTTGTATAATTGTCGTGATATGGGAGGCTATTTAACCAAAGAAGGTCGTTTAACAAGTTGGGGCAAAGTTTTTCGTTCAGATGCACTTCATCAAATAGATGATGTGGGGCAAGCTTATATCGAACGAATGGGCGTTAAGCGAATCATTGATTTTCGTTCACCAGAAGAAATTGCGAAAGACCCGAACAAATCAATTTTGACAAGTAAGTCATTTAATTTTAATCCTCATGCAGATGTCGCTCAACAAGCAAGTACACAATCTGTTTCTAAAAAGGATGAAGATAAAATTATTCAATTGGAAAAAATGGTTAAGACTGAAGCTGGTCGAGCTCAGTTGATTAAAAACCGAAATGTTATGATCAAGCAAATGGAACAATTAGTTGTAGGAGAAAATGCTATTAAAGCATATAAACAATTTTTTGAAATACTATTACAAAACTCAGTGACACCTTTGATTTTCCACTGTCAAGGTGGAAAAGACCGTACTGGCTGGGCAGCGGCTTTGTATTTAGGAGCACTAGGAGTAGGGAAAGAACAAATCTATCAGGATTATTTGCTGACAGATAAGATGAATGCGCCTAGAAATGCAAAAAGGATGGCTATCTACAAAAAATACACTGACAATGAAGATGTTTTAGCTTTTTTAGCCTCACTTCAGCAAACCAAAAAAGATTATCTTGATGGTGCGTACACAACGGTAGAAGAACATTATGGCACGTTAGAGAAGTACTTAAAGGAAGTGCTAGAGATAGAGGCTAGTCAGTTAGAGGTTTTAAGGAATAAATACTTGTATCCTGTAGAATAGGGAGAATCTAAAAAACGTTAGGGTGGCAAGATAGAACAACTCATCTATCTTGTCATTTATCTATTCACGATAAGTAACAAAAATAGTTGATTTGAAAATTAGTTTGATCTTAAAAACTAAGTGTTACTTTTTCCTTTGTTGACAACGCTTTATTTTCATGTTTTAATAACAAGAGAAATTAAGATTGTTACTGAATTTTCAGGCTATACTTCATTTCTTTTTATTAACATTTAATTAGCTAGCTGATCTAATCTCATTGAGGGGACAATATGGAAGTAAAAAAAGTAATCAATAATAATATTATAAAGTCTCTTGATGCGGACGGTCTTGAAGTGCTAGTAATGGGTAAAGGTATTGGCTTTAAAAAAAATATAGGGGATGTCATTGATGATGCTCTTATTGAAAAAATATATACAAGCAATGCCGATTTAAATACAAATAAACTTACTCAGTTATTAGCAAATGTCCGTTTGGAGCATTTACAGGTGGCAAATGAAATTATTGGTTTTGCTAAAGTTTCCTTAGGAAAAAAGTTAAACGAAAATATTTATCTTACATTGACCGATCATATCGATTATGCGATTGAGCGTCACAATAGTGGCTTACCTGTTAGAAATGCACTTCTTTGGGAAATCAAACGTTTTTACAATCATGAATACTTGATAGGAAAAGAAGCGTTAAATATGATTTCCAATCGTCTGGGCATTGCGTTGCCTGAAGATGAAGCGGGTTTTATTGCATTGCATATTGTTAATGCGGAACTGGATTTATCTCAAGTCAGCCAAGTCTCTGAAATGACAAAAGTCATTCAAAAAATCATCAATATTGTTAAATATCATTATAAAACAGATTTGGATGAATACACGCTAAATTATGAGCGATTTATTACGCATTTAAAGTTTTTTGCACAGCGTTTGTTTAGTGGTATAGAATTGGATAAAGATAAGGACGAAGGATTCTTATTTATGCTAAAAGAAAAATATCAAGACGAATATCTTTGTGCATTGAAGATCCGTGATTATATCAGTAAAGAATTTGGTCGTGATTTACAAGAAGATGAGATGATTTATCTCACTATTCATATTAGAAGAATAACCAACAATTAAAGGATTGTTACTGCGTTAGAGCAGGCTATACCTAAGAAAATCTCTTTGAAATAAGAGGTTTCTTAGGTATTTTTTTATTGATTTTAGTGTATTTTATGGGGCTATCACATTTCTGAGTGAAGCCAAATTCACGATTTAATTTTAAAATTTGGAGGATAAATAATGAATTATCAAGAATTAGCACAAACGATTATTGAAAAAATCGGTGGCAAACAGAACATCTCTGGTTTGACTCATTGCGCTACAAGATTACGTTTCAATTTAAAAGATGAACAAGCAGCGGAAACAGACAAACTTAAAAATACTGCTGGCGTGATGGGTGTTGTTTCAAAAGGTGGTCAATATCAAGTAATTATCGGTAGTGATGTTGGCAGTGTTTATAAGGAGATTTTAAAAGAAGTGCCTTCTTTAGATGGAGAGCAAACCGTATCTGACGAAAAAGATGACCGCGGTACTGCTTCGAAAATTATCGACACAATCACTGGTATTTTTACACCGATTTTACCAGCGATTACAGCAGCCGGGATGTTAAAAGCTGTTTTGTCACTATTGGTTGTTTTTAATGCAATCGATAAAACGGGGCAAACGTACATTATTATTGATTTTATGGCTGATTCTGCTTTTTACTTTTTACCTATTTTGCTAGCAGCATCATCTGCACAAAAGTTTAAAACCAATATGTATCTAGCAATGATGGTTGGAGGAATCTTACTGCATCCAAACTTTGTGGGAATGGTTAATGCAATCAAAGAAGCTGGAGAAGGTGGAATTCATTTATTCGGATTACCAATTTCTGCAGTAACATATGGTTCATCCGTTATTCCGATTATTTTAGCTGTTTGGTTTATGTCCTATATTGAACCGATTGCGGATAAAGTGTCACCTAAAGCAATCAAGTTTTTCAGTAAACCATTGATTACGATTGCAATTGTCGGGACAGTTTCATTAGTGGTCATTGGACCAGTTGGTTATTTTATTAGTGATGGTATTTCAAATGGGATCAAGGCATTGGAAAACTTTAGTCCATGGTTAGTTCCAACGATTATTGGTGCATTGACACCATTGTTTGTAGCGACAGGAACACACTACGGTTTAGTGCCGATTGGGATCAACAATAGAATGACAACAGGTTATGATAGTGTGATCTATCCAGGTATGTTGGCGTCAAATCTTGGGCAAGGGGCTGCTTCTTTGGCAGTTGGTGTTAAAAGTAAAGAGTCTTCAATTAAACAAGTTGCAGCTTCAGCTGGTTTAACTGGTTTATTTGGGATTACTGAGCCTGCTTTATATGGAGTCAACCTAAAATATAAAACTCCTTTATATGCTGCAATGATTGGTGGGGGTATCGGTGGTTTATTTATGGGAATCACTCGAGTGAAAAACTTTACAGGTGGTTCGCCAGGCTTGTTAACACTTCCAAGTTACATTGGGGATGATACGTTAAGACATTTATATATGGCTTGTATTGGAGCCGTTATTAGTATTGTGATTTCTTTTGTGATCTCATATATTTTATATAAAGACCCTGTAATCGAAACATCAAACGTACCAGCAAAAAAAAGTGAAGATATTCATTCTTCTGATATAAGTGCTATTACAGAAGTTGCTACACCAATCAAAGGAGAAGTAGTTGCTCTTTCAGTAGTTGAAGATGGCATGTTTTCTGAAGAAATTTTAGGTAAAGGTTTTGCAGTGAAACCAGTAGAAGGTGTTGTTTATGCACCAGTTTCAGGAATTGTAACAGCAATTTTTGATTCTAAACATGCAATTGGTTTGACCAGTGATTCAGGGGTGGAGTTATTGATTCATATCGGCATTGACACAGTTCAATTAAATGGTGATGGTTATAAGTATTTTGTTGAAAAAGGACAAAACGTTGAAATTGGGGATAAATTAATTGAATTTGACTTAGAAAAAATTGCTGAAAAAGGCTATAATATTATTACACCCGTTGTTGTAACAAATTCAGCAGATTTTGGTGATATTATTACGTTGACCAAAGCGTTGTCTGAACCAGGTGAGCAAGTAATGAAGGTTATTCGATAACAAGAATTCCTTTATTCTAATAAATTGGAGGTTGATTTGAATGGCATTTAGAAAAGATTTTTTATGGGGCGGCGCAACAGCTGCCAATCAATGTGAAGGCGGTTATAACGAAGGAGGACGAGGTTTAGCGAACGTGGACTTAGCCCCAGTTGGACCAGATCGTTTCCCAGTAATCACTGGAGAGAAAAAAATGTTTGCGTTTGATGATGAACATTTTTACCCAGCTCAAAATGCGATCGACATGTATCACCGTTATAAAGAAGATATCGCATTATTCGGCGAAATGGGCTTTAAGACTTACCGCCTATCAATTGCCTGGAGTCGTATTTTCCCTCTAGGAGACGAAACAGAGCCGAATGAAGAAGGCTTGAAGTTCTATGAAGATTTGTTCAAAGAATGCCGTAAACACAATATAGAGCCCCTTGTAACGATCACTCACTTTGATTGTCCAATGCACTTAGTGGAAAAATATGGTGCGTGGCGTAGTCGCGAGCTTGTTGGTTTTTATGAAAATCTATGTAATGTGATCTTCAACCGTTATAAAGGCTTAGTAAAATATTGGTTGACGTTTAACGAAATCAATATGATCTTACATGCACCATTTATGGGCGCGGGTCTTTACTTTGAAGAAGGCGAAAACAAAGAACAAGTCAAATATCAAGCAGCGCATCACGAATTATTGGCAAGTGCGATCGCAACGAAAATCGCTCATGAAGTCGACCCAGAAAACAAAGTCGGTTGTATGTTAGCAGCTGGTACAAACTATGCATATACATGTAAACCAGAAGATGTCTGGGCAGCACGTAAAGCCGATCGTGAGAATTTCTTCTTTATCGACGTTCAATCACGTGGCGAATACCCAGCGTATGCTCTTAAAGAATTAGAGCGTGAAGGTATCGAATTGCCAATTGAAGACGGTGATTTAGAATTATTGAAAGCACACACAGTAGACTTTATTTCATTCTCATACTACTCATCACGTGTTCAATCAACAGACCCAGCGGTTAATGAACAAACAGCTGGAAATATCTTTGCTTCAGTGAAAAACCCATATTTAGAAGCAAGTGAATGGGGCTGGCAAATCGATCCATTAGGATTACGTACAACAATGAATGATCTATATGATCGTTACCAAAAACCATTGTTTATCGTTGAAAATGGATTAGGTGCCGTCGATACACCAGACGAAAATGGCAACGTGATTGATGATTATCGTATTGACTACCTAGCTGCACACATTCAAGCAATGAAAGATGCGGTAGAGCTTGATGGCGTAGATTTACTCGGTTACACAACATGGGGCTGTATCGATTTAGTGTCAGCTGGAACAGGTGAAATGAAAAAACGTTACGGCTTCATTTATGTAGACCGTGACAATGAAGGGAATGGAACCTTAAAACGTTCGAAGAAAAAATCATTTGACTGGTATAAAAAAGTCATTGCGACTAATGGAGAAGATTTAACGAATTAGATTTTATAAATAAAAGACAAAAGCAAGTGTACCGTACTTGTTTTTGTCTTTTTTTGTAACCTGTTACGCAAAATGGAACAAAATACAAGCTGCTGTTCTCTTCATCAAGAGTTTGGAAACCGCTTTAAAAAGAGTAGACTTCGAGGTATGCTTAACTCGTCAAAAGGAAAACTCGAGGAATCCGACAATAAAAAATCAAAATGGATTGGTGGAAGAAATGATGAAAAAAAGAGACTTTGTCGATACAAATGATTTTACGAAAGCGGAAATCGATTTTATGATCCAACTAGCTTTAAAATTAAAAGAATCAATTAAGAATGGATACTATCCACCGCTTTTAAAAGATAAAACATTAGGGATGATTTTTGAGCAATCATCAACTCGTACTAGAGTATCATTTGAAACAGCCATGACACAACTAGGTGGGCATGCCCAATATTTAGCCCCAGGTCAAATTCAACTAGGTGGGCATGAATCCTTAGGGGACACTGCTCGGGTGTTATCTCGTTTGGTGGATATTTTAATGGCCCGTGTTGAACGTCATCAAACAATTGTTGATCTAGCAAAAGATGCGACGATCCCAGTTATTAATGGCATGAGTGATTATAACCACCCTACACAAGAACTAGGCGATATCATTACAATGACAGAACATTTACCAGTAGGGAAAACACTGAGTGATTGTAAAATAGTCTTTGTTGGAGATGCGACTCAAGTGTGTGTTTCCACGATGTTTATGGCAACGAAGATGGGAATGGATTTCGTTCAATTCGGGCCAAAAGGGTTCCAGATCAAAAATGAAACGTTAGCCATCGGGCAAAAAAATGCCGAACTGTCTGGCGGTAGTGTGTTGATCACTGAAAATGCAGAAGAAGCGATGAAAGATGCTGATTTTATTTATACAGATGTTTGGTATGGTTTATATGAAGCTGAACTATCAGAGGAAGAACGAATGGCGACCTTCTATCCAAAATATCAAGTAAATCAAGCCTTGATCGATATGGCGGCACCTCATGTTAAATTCTTACATTGTTTACCTGCAACGAGAGGGGAAGAAGTGACAGACGAAGTATTGGATGCTTCTTATTCAGTTGTCTTAGATGAAGCTGAAAATCGCTTAACTGCAATGCGTTCATTATTAGTTTATTTCATGAATCCATATTTGGAATATGCAAGTAAAGAGGTAGGAGATCGCTATGATGCCGAATTTGAATTAATGTTGAAAAATGCTGTAGTAGCTAAGTGATTTTAGAGAAATGAGGGGAAAGAAGTGGAGTTGTTCTCTTAAAATTTCTGCTTCTACTCCCATTTCCTTAATGAAAGGTGCGTACAAAACATGAAAGAAAAAAAGAAATTTCGTTTGTTTGACGCAGTTCTAATGGCAGTCGTCGTAATACTTGTTGTTGAATCTGCTGCTCCTGCCGCTGCAATCGGATCGTCACAATTTTTTTGGTGGGGAATTTTACTTATTTTATTCTTCTTACCATATGGGTTAATTTCAGCTGAATTGGGCACGACTTACACTGGAGATGGAGGTATTTATGATTGGGTGAAAATGGCCTTTGGTCGTCGTTGGGGAGCTCGTGTAGCGTGGTTTTATTGGATTAATTTTCCAATTTGGATGGCAAGTTTAGCCGTCCTTTTTACAGAAGTGATGACGCAGATTTTTGGCTTAACATTAGGAACGCCTACTTTAATTATACTTCAGTTAGTTTTTATCTGGGGTGTGACATTGATTAGTTGTTATCCAGTTAGTGATAGTAAATGGATTTTGAATCTCGCGGCTTTTGCGAAAGTAGCGATCATGGTCTGTTTAGGTGTATTAGGTATTTATCATGCAGTGACGAAAGGGATGGCCAATGATTTTTCTGGCAAAGCGTTATTGCCAAGCTTTGATTTGAAGAGTTTAAGTTTTATTTCAGTGATTTTGTTTAATTTTTTAGGGTTTGAAGTCGTGACGACATTGGCTAGTGATATGGAAAACCCTAAAAAGCAAATTCCTCAAGCTATCATCTGGGGGGGAATATTAATTGCATTCTTCTATTTATTTGCAGCTTTTGGTATGGGCGCTGCTGTACCGGCAGATCAATTGTCAACATCAGGTGGTTTAATTGATAGTTTTATCTTACTAGTGAGTGGAATCAATCCATTTGTGGTCGTTATTGGTTTATTGTTTATGTACACATTAGCGGCCAATCTGGTTTCTTGGGCGTTAGGCGTGAATTATGTTGCCTTTTATGCTGCTAAAAATCAAGATATGCCAAAAATATTTGCAAAAGAAAATCCTAAAAACGAAATGCCAATTGGCGCTTCTATTATTAATGGAATTGTTGGGTCAGCCTTAGTGATCGTAGCCCCATTTATCCCAAATGAAAATATTTTTTGGGCGTTCTTTGCTTTAAATGTGGTGGCATTATTAGTTTCTTATATTATGATGTTTCCCGCTTTTTTAAAATTGCGAAAAATCGATCCTGATAAAGAGCGGCCATTTAAAGTACCAGGCGGACCTGTTTTATTAAAAATTATTGCCTACATTCCAATGCTGCTATTAGTTATTACGTTGTTCTTCTCAATTGTTCCATTATCAAGCTCAGAGTTTTCAGAGAAAATTCCAATTTTGATAGGAACCATCGTTGCAACGATCATTGGTGAAATCTGTATTCGGCTAGGGGATAAAGAGTACGCTAAAAAACAAGTGGAAAAAAATCAAAATTAGGGAGTTTTGAACATGAAAACAATTGATAGTTCACCAAAAAAAGACGGTTTTCGGATGCCGGGAGAATTTGAATCTCATCAAGGCGTTTATATTTTGTGGCCGGAACGTCCTGACAATTGGCGCAATGGTGGTAAAGCGGCACAAAAAACTTTTGTAGATGTAGCAGTTGCAATCAGTGAATTTGAACTAGTAACTGTAGGGGTATCTGCAGAACAATACGATAATGCTCGTCATATGTTACCTGAAAATGTTCGTGTCGTTGAAATTGCCAATGATGATGCGTGGGTTCGCGACTGCGGACCGACTTTTGTAAAAAATGACGAAGGAGAGATTCGTGGGGTAGACTGGACCTTTAATTCTTGGGGTGGATTGGTAGACGGTCTATATTTTCCATGGGATAAAGATGATCAAGTGGCGCAAAAGATTTGTGAAATAGAGTGGTTGGACCGTTATCGTTTAAATGATTTTGTATTAGAAGGTGGTTCTATTCACGTTGACGGTGAAGGAACGTTGGTCACTACAGAAGAATGTTTACTTTCAGAAGGCAGAAATACTCAACTTTCAAAAGAACAAATAGAACAAGTTCTAAAAGAATACCTTTCGTTAGAAAAAATTATTTGGCTAAAACGTGGTATTTATTTAGATGAGACGAATGGTCATGTGGACAATATCGTTAATTTTGTCAAACCAGGAGAAGTTGTACTAGCCTGGACAGATGATAAAAATGATCCACAATATGAAATTTCCAAAGAATGTTTAGAGATTTTAGAAAATGAAACAGACGCTCACGGCCGCAAGTTAATTGTTCACAAACTATATGTGCCTAATCCAATCTTGATTACAGAAGAGGAAAGTTTAGGAGTGGATGCAGTGGCAGGGACGCTACCTAGAGAAAAAGGGGATCGTTTAGCGGCTAGTTATGCAAATTATTACACAGCAAATGGCGGAATCGTTCTTCCTTTGTTTGATGATCCGAATGATGAGAAAGCCATCACTTTGTTGCAAAAACTATATCCAGATAGAAAAATTGTTGGTGTGCCAGCAAGAGAAATTCTTTTAGGTGGCGGGAATATTCATTGTATTACCCAACAAGTGCCAAAATGAGGTGGAATAGATGAAAAAACGTATCGTAGTGGCTCTAGGAGGAAATGCTATTCTAACAACAGATCCTAGTGCTAAAGGACAACAAAAAACTTTAGCTCAAACGGCCTATTATTTAGCTGATCTTATTGAAATAGGCCACGAATTGATCATCACACATGGAAATGGTCCTCAAGTTGGTAACTTATTATTACAACAACAATTAGGTGCAACAGAACAAAATCCAGCAATGCCTATTGATACAGCAGTTGCGATGACCCAAGGTAGCATTGGTTATTGGTTGGAAAATGCCTTAGTGGACGAGTTAGAAAAAAGAAATATCTCTAAAAATGTGGCCACAATCTTAACACAAGTTGTTGTCAGCGAAACAGATCCAGCTTTTCAAGCACCAAGTAAACCGATTGGTCCCTTTTTAAGTGAATCTGAAATGGAATCGGAGAAAAAACAAACTTCAGCAACTTTTGTAGAAGATTCGGGTCGAGGCTTCCGTAAAGTTGTACCGTCACCAAAACCAATCAATATTGTAGAGTATCCTGTAATAGAGAAGTTAGTCGAAAATGGTATCATCACAATTGCAGGTGGTGGCGGAGGAATTCCAGTCGTTAGAAAAAATGATTCCTATCAAGGTATTGAAGCTGTGATCGACAAAGATTTTGCCTCTGAAAAAATAGCTGCGTTGGTTCATGCAGATATGTTAGTGATTTTGACAGGTGTCGCGCATGTAAGCATCAATTTCAATCAACCGAACCAGACTGATTTAACCAACGTCACAGTCTCGGATATTGAAAAATATATTGACGAAGATCAGTTTGCACCAGGCAGTATGCTACCTAAAGTTCAAGCAGCAATAACATTTCTTAAAGAAAATACTAATGGCAAAGCAGTCATTACCTCCTTAGAAAATATCAAAAACTTATTATCAGAAGAAACGGGTACAATTATCACTGCTTAGTTTGACAGAAAGAGTAGAAGCAAATGCTAGTTTCTGCTCTTTCTTTCTGATATATTAAAAATATATCGCTTACATATGAAAAGAGTGAGCCATTATCGAAAAGGAGCACAACATCTATGAAATTAACATCTAGCAATCCAAAAAAGGATAGCTTTTTTGCACCAGCAGAATTTGAACCACATGAAGAAGCCTATATGATTTGGCCAGAACGAGCTGATAATTGGCGCAACGGAGCCAAGCCTGCTCAAACAGCCTATATAGCAGTAGCTAAGGCTATTGCAAAGTTTGAACCTGTTACAATGTTTGTTTCTGCTAAGCAATACAAGAATGCCCGTCAGTTATTACCAGAATCCATTCGAGTAATGGAGTTGAGTAATAATGACGCTTGGATCAAAGATTATGGCCCAATTTATGTAAGGAATAAAGAGGGGGAAGTCCGTGGAGTAGACTGGCGTTTTAATGCGTGGGGTGGTTTATTAGATGGACTATATTTTCCATGGGATCAAGATGATTTGATTGCTGAAAAATTATGCGAATTCAATCGTATGGATTACTATTCTTTAAAAGAGTTTATTTTAGAAGGCTGTTCGATTCATTTAGATGGTGATGGAACACTTTACACTACAGAAGAAGTTTTACTTTCAGAAGGTAGAAATGGTAAACTTTCTAAAGGGGAAATTGAAAAAATATTAAAAGATTACTGCAATGTAGAAAAAATCATTTGGCTAAAGAAAGGCTTTTTTTTGGACGAAACGAACGGCGATATCGACAACATGCTTAATGTTGTTCGTCCTGGTGAAATTGTCCTTACATGGACGAATGATCCTGATGATCCGCAATATGAAATTTCAAAAGCGGCATATGAACAGTTAAAAAATGAAACAGATGCAAAAGGTCGAAAACTGCTCATTCACAAGATGTACATGCCAGAACCGATGTACATTACGACAGAAGAAAGCCAAGGAGTAGACCCAGTGAATGGAATGCTGCCACGATTTCCAGGCGACAGATTGACAGCAACATATGTTAGTTATTATACAGCTAATGATGGCATTGTTTATCCTTTGTTTAATGATAAAAATGATCAAGCCGCTGGATTATTGCTAAAAAAATTGTACCCAAACCGAAAAATTATTGGCATTCCTGCTCGTGAAATTTTATTAGGTGGCGGAAATATTCATTGCATTGCACAAAGTGTTCCTAAAATCAGGTAGGAGGGAAATATGTGGACTTTTTTGAAGTGGTAAACCCTCATGTTTCAGAGTTAACAAAGAATGAACATCTATTATTTGATTATGTTGTGAAAAACTTAAATGAGATTAAAAATAAAAGTATTCGTGAAGTGGCAGATGATTGTTTTGTATCGACAACAACTTTTTTAAGGTTTGTTCGAAAAATTGGTTTTTCTGGCTACAGTGAATTTACAACGGTTATCAAATATACTATTTTAAATCAGAAAAAAGAAGAAAAAGTCAGCCCTTTTGTAGTTTCTCAAAAAGATTATCGAGAGGAGTATCTTAAAAATATCAATGAATCGGTGCGTGTCATTGACAAAAATAGTTTGATAACGGTTGGAGCATACTTAAAGAAGAAGCCAATCATTTACTTATTTGCTAAAGGAATGAACAAGCAGCTGATGCAGTATGCAAAGTATTTATTTGTAGCAGCAGGTTTTTTGGTGGTATTTCCGGAAGATCAATCAATGCGGGCCGTCGTTCAAAAGCAGATAAAGTCAGATGATCTAGTTTTTATTTTGACGTATCAAGGAAAAGATGAAGAATGGATTCGATTGATGCAACGTTTAAAAAATACTGCTCATCCTCTACTTGTTTCAATTACAGGAGCGGATAATAATGTGGTTCAAAATATGAGTGATATTAATTTTTACATGTTTACAGATGAGCTCTTTTTAAATAAGATGGAAATCACGTCGCATGTTTCGATGTTGGCAATTCTTGAATTAATCTTGTATCAGTATTTGGATAATGCTGAAGAAGGTGAGTATCATTTGGTTTTTAAATAATTGATCATATTTCTATTTGAGAAGCTATTATTAAAAAATAGAATAAAAAGTTGTCTTGAACAAAAAACGTTCAAGACAACTTTTTTGCTATAGTTTGCCATAGTCGTATAAATGTTTCGATGTATATTTCAAACATGAATAGGAAGCAAGTGAAATTGCTGATAACGCTACGCCTGTAAATAATATTTTTTTCATAATCATCATTCCTTTTTTATAGTATAAAAGTCTGTGTTCAAGTGCAAAAACTGCACGTACGTGGACGGTAGGATTCGAACCTACACCTCATCGGGTCGAGAATAAACATCCGTTAGTCCTCAAAGAGTTTTAACACCACGTTCATCCACAATATTATTGGTTGTTTACTATGATTAAACTATAACCTTAATAGATTAAATCAAACATAAAAAAGCTTGAAAAAAGTGTGAATTCGTTTGAATTTGTTATGAATAGTATGAACATCTTTCCTAATAAAAAAACAAAGTTTTGATAAAATAGCTAATTCATAATCTCTCTTTATTACAATAGAAGGTCTTTATTTTAAAAAAATCTATGAATTTTACAAGTTAAACTAAGTCATGTAAACAAATTCATGTCTGAGGAGGTTATGAAGTATATAAGATGAGCTAGAAATGATAGGAGTAAAAGCTTTTTGGTAAATATAATATCGCTAGTTAATAGTCAAATGGAATGTAAGCGTGAACAGTTTGGGGAGTTTATTTGTGCGAGAATATAGGAGGAAAAGAATATGAATAATGAACTTTTAGAAAAACAATTAATTGATGCGACAAAAAATCTATCGAGTACGGATTCACAGGAGTTAGTCAAAGTATTTTCAGGTGTCATACAAGAATTAAAAGAGGACGATCCTGTAGTGGTATCAAATATCTCAACATTTCAAGGAGATGAATTAAGCAGGTTTAGTCCGCGATTAAAAAAATTAAAAGACCACTATTTAACGATTCGTCCTTCCGTAACGGCGCATCGAGCAAAAGCAGTGACCGAAATTGCAAAAAAATATTGGGGCATGCCTAAAATCATTTTACGAGCTAAAGCGTTTAAACATGCATGTGAAACAGCTCCTTTACTCATTCAAGATAATGAACTAATCGTAGGTCACCCGTGTGGCCGTCCTCGTGCTGGGGCAGTTGCTCCAGATATTGCTTGGCGTTGGGTATTGGATGAACTTGATACAATTGATTCACGTCCGCAAGATCCATTTGAAATTACTGAAGAAACAAAGAGAATGTTGCGTGAAGATATCTTCCCATTTTGGGAAACACGTTCGCTGGATGAAGTGTGTCAGTCACAATATGAAGAAGCAGGTCTTTGGGAATTTTCTGGTGAAGCGTTTGTCAGTGATTTATCCTATCATCAAATCAACGGTGGCGGTGATACTTGTCCAGGGTATGATATTTTACTAATCAAAAAAGGAATCAATAAAATTAAAGAAGAGGCAGAAACAAAACTTTCTGAATTGTTGATGAGCAACCCAGACGACATCGAAAAAATTTATTTCTACAAAGCTGAAATCGAAACATGTGACGGTATTTTAAATTACTCAAAACGTCTGTCTGATTATGCTAAAGAGTTGGCTATGGCAGAAAGTGATCCAGTTCGAAAAGCGGAACTTCTAGAAACAGCAGAAATTTTATTAGCTGTTCCAGCAAATCCGCCAAAAACCTTTAAAGAAGCATTGCAATCAATTTGGACAATGGAATCATTGTTTGTAATTGAAGAAAATCAAACAGGGATTTCATTAGGGCGTTTAGATCAGTATATTTATCCAATGTATAAAGCTGATCTTGAAGCCGGACGAATGACTGAAAAAGAAGCAATCGAATTATTAGGCTGTTTCTTTATTAAATGTTCTGAATACATGTGGCTTTCTAGTGAAGGCGGCGCAAAATTCTTTGCAGGCTATCAACCGTTTATCAACTGTACTGTTGGTGGCGTAAAACGCACAGGTGGAGATGCCACCAATGAATTGACGTATGCAATCATGGAAGCAATTCGCATAACAAAAGTGTATCAACCTTCTTTAGCTTGTCGTATTCACAACCAATCACCGCAAAAATACTTGAAAAAAATTGTTGAAGTTGTCAAAGCAGGTATGGGGTTCCCTGCATGTCATTTCGATGATTCTCATATTAAAATGATGTTGGCTAAAGGGTTTGGCATTGAAGATGCACGTGATTATTGTTTAATGGGTTGTGTAGAACCTCAAAAATCCGGCAGAATCTATCAGTGGACTTCAACTGGCTATACACAATGGCCAATTGCAATCGAGTTTGTTTTAAACCGTGGAATCATGAAATGGCATGGTTCAAAACAAGGAATCGATACAGGTGATTTAGATCAGTTTGAAACCTTTGAACAATTTGATGAGGCAGTGAAAGAACAGCTGAGAAGAATCGTTCATTTATCAGCAATCGGCACTGTAATCAGTCAGCGTGTCCATTCAGAAGTCGCTCCAAAACCGTTGATGTCATTGATGGTGGAAGGTTGTATGGATAGCGGGAAAGATGTTACACATGGAGGAGCAGTCGTCAATAATGGTCCAGGATTAGTTTGGTCCGGTTTAGGAACTTATGTAGACTCAATGGTTGTTATCAAAAAATTAGTATTTGAAGATAAAAAATATACATTAAAACAAATCAAGGAAGCGTTAGATGCTGATTTTGTTGGATATGACCAAATCAAACGTGATTGCTTAAGTGCACCAAAATATGGCAATGATGATGATTATGCTGATTCAATTGCAGCGGAAATCATTAACTGGACAGAAAGAGAACATCAGCAATATGACATGCTTTATTCGAAAATGAGTCATGGAACATTATCGATTTCCAACAATACACCATTTGGAGAAATGACCGCTGCCACACCTAACGGCAGAAATGCTTGGGTACCACTCTCTGACGGAATCTCTCCAAGTCAAGGTGCTGATAAATTCGGCCCAACAGCGATCATTAAGTCAGTCAGTAAATTAGGTGTTGAAAGTATGACGATCGGTATGGTTCATAACTTTAAACTATTAAAAGGGATTTTAGAAACGCCAGAAGGAGAAAATGGTTTAATCAACCTCTTACGCACAGCATCTATACTAGGAAATGGACAGATGCAGTTTAGTTATATCGACAACGAGTTATTACTAAAAGCCCAAGAACAACCAGAGAAACATCGTGATTTGATTATTCGTGTAGCTGGCTATAGTGCATACTTTGTTGAATTATGTAAAGAAGTGCAAGATGAAATCATCAGCCGGACTATGATCGAACATTTCTAATGGTTAGTTAAAAGGAGCGTTCTTTTTAAATAGCTTAAAATTTAAGAATGGTGAGAAAAAAGTTGTTTGGTCTATTCCAACAAATCGGGATGATTAAACAACTTTTATCTTAAATCCATTTTATAGAGGGAGGAAAAAGAATGAATAATGTAAATGACTTAAGTGGGGCTACAGTTGAACAAGCAAAAATAAAACAAGCAACTAGTTTTGAGCGAAAAGGCTTGTTAAATGGTTTGTCTTCGGGCTTACTTTTTGGGTTGAATAGTGCATTACTAGCTTTAGCAATTTCGTTGTTTCTCTTTTCAGATGAACCTAATGCCTATGCCTTACCTTTAGTTTTTGCGGGATTCAATGATTTTTTAGCCGCGATTTGGTTGATTATTTATAATGCTTATCAAGGAAGATTAAAAGAGATTTTAAGAAGTTTGAGATTATTTCCAGGAAAAATGACGTGTTTAGCTGCTTTAATGGGTGGTCCGATTGCGCAAGGTGCGTATCTTCTAGGTATTGCTTTTGCAGGACCAACTTATGCTGTGCCGATTTCAGCTTTGTGCCCAGTAGTTGGAGCGTTGCTTTCAGCTGTATTCTTAAAAGAAAAAATTACTCAGCGTGTTTGGGCAGGTATGGGGATTTGTGTAGTAGGTGCTATTGTTATTTCATATACACCTCCAGCAGGTAATGTAGAGAATTTTTATTTAGGGATTATTTGTGCAGCAATCGCTGCTTTAGGATGGGGATTGGAAGGTGTACTTTCAGCCTTCGGTGGTTCTGTTTTAGACCCTAAGGTAACGATTACGATTCGTGATATTACATCTGGTTTAACATTTTTCCTGATCGTGATGCCTTTAGTAAATGGGTTAGGCGTTTTTCAACAGGTGTTCCAATCACCAAAAACGTTAGCTGTTTTAGCTTTAGCGGCATTAGTTGCTGCGGTATCTTTTTTACAGTGGTATAACGCAAATAGTATGTGTGGTGTTGCGAAAGGGATGGCGTTAAATAGTACGTATGTTATGTGGGGAATTATTTTTTCAGCTGTTGTTTCTCAAGATTTTTCAGCGATTACATCAACTGTTATCATAGGTGCACTATTAATCACGTTTGGGGCAATCATGGTCTCAGTCAATCCACTCTCATTTTTCAAAAAGGAGGCAGCATAATGGCAGAAAATCTATTACCGTTACGTTTTCGTGTATTAAAAGAATTAGAAGAGAAAAAAATGCATTTTCAAGAATTGATGACTTGTTTGCATCCAGAATATGGTGCAGAGAAGCAATTTAATGAAGCAGCATTTTTAGATCATGTCCTTGCATTAAAGGAAAATGGGTTATTAGACGAAGCAGATGCATATATCAATAAACAAAATCAACTACTGACGACGTATCAAATAAATGAGGCTGGAAAAGAGATGCTAAGAAAATATTTACCGAAAAAATAATGAAAGTAGTGAGTAAGATGTTACCAGCCATAAAAACGGCCCGGATCTTTAATATTCAGAAGTATTCTATTTACGATGGAGATGGGATTCGTACGCTAGTCTTCTTTAAAGGCTGCCCATTACGGTGTAAATGGTGCTCAAATCCAGAAAGTGTAGAATCAGGCTTTCAAGTAATGAAACAACAATCAATATGTGATAATTGTGGTATTTGTGTAGAGCATTGCCCAAAAAATATTCATAAAATGCGTACGACGACAGATGGAAAAAAGAAACACTTTGTTGATCGAGAAATTTCTTGTAGCGGTTGCCGTATTTGTGAAGAAAGCTGTCCAAAAAATGCTTTGACAGTGATGGGGCAAGATATGACAGTTACTGAAGTGATGGATGTTATTTTACAAGATATGTTGTTTTATATGAGCTCCAATGGTGGCGTTACTCTTGGCGGTGGTGAGGTGACGTATCAAGGAGATTTTGCAGTAGAACTTTTAGCTGAATGCAAAAAGAATGGCATTCATACAGCAATTGAAACTTGTGGCTATACGAAGTGGGAAATAATGGAAAAATTTGTTGATGTGACGGATTTATTTTTATTTGATGTGAAACATTTTGATCCTGAAAGACACCGCGAACTAGTGGGGGCAAGAAATGATCGTATCATGACAAACTTGGAACAGCTGTTTCAAGCAGGAGCAACTATTTCTGTTAGAATGCCATTGATAAAAGGATTAAATGATTCTATCGAAACGTTAAAAGCAACTATTTTATATATTAAAAAAATCCAAACCAATGGTTACCTGAAAAGTATCGATATTTTACCCTATCACAAATTGGGTGTTGCAAAATATGAACAATTAGGACAAAATTATCCATTGCAAGATGTTGACATGTCGTATACAGATGAAGAACTTGAAAAAATCAGAGAATACATGGCTCAATTCGATTTACCAATTAGAGTAGTCAAACATTGAGAATTAAGTTAGCTTAAACAAAAATCAAACAAAAGTAGACTGATAGGATTGAATTGAAGCCTTTGATCTATTCTGAAAGTTATGATAAGAAGACAAATCAACAAAAAAGAGCAACTAAAACTTGATAAAAAATATCGGATAGCCTGAGTAAAAATTAGTATAGATTGAGCTGATAAAAAATTGTAGTAGCAAAAGTATTTATTGCGAATATTCATTTGTTACGCCCCTGATTTAATACATTATATAATCATTTAGTCATAGTAATTTAAAAGCTAAAATTGTAGTAAATGTTATTTATGTTATACTGTATGTATGACAAAAATTGTATTAAAAAGGAGCAATTAGTGTGGAAAATGTTTATCTCACTATCTACACCAGCTCAGAGCTTTCTCAGCAAACGATTGAGCAATCTCAAGAGCTATTGAAAAGGTTTCCGATTAAGGTCCGTCCGCATTTTCAACTTTTAACTAAAGTGAGTTCAACAAATGACAAAGCAAACCAAAGCTTCTGCAAGAGAGCGATGGATTGTTCATCTTGTCCCTCTAGCAGCGGTATTTTTAGAAAGAAGAGAAGTTCTTCCTATTGTCATCGCTGTAGTTATGGACTAAGTAAATTTATCTATCCGTTTCAATACTGTGGGAACGAACGAGGATTATTGATTTTTGGTCCATTTTTTAAAGATGAAACAGATATCAACTTGTTGATCTTATCTGATATCGATATAGCTGGTGCGAATGAAAGAATGAATATCTTAAACCTTTTTGAAGTGGAAGATTTAGAAAAAGTTGAAAATTTTGCTTCAGTGTTTGCAGCTTTTTTATCTCAAACTTTAACGATGGAAAAATTGGAAAAAGAAAAACAGAAAACGGAGAATAACCTAAAAATTTTATCTCAAAAAATAGAACATATAGAAAATCAGGATAATATCAAAGGATTGACACCTTATTTTGTATTCAATTCACTGACTACATTGGCAAGGTTAGCTCATTTTAATGAAAATCCTGATCTAGAAGAGGCTGTTTATAAGCTTTCCAGTGTTATCCGTTACAATTATCAATCACAAAATCATTGTGTTTCTTTGGAAGAAGCATTCAGCTATTTAAATGACTACTTAGAACTCAGCACAACAAGGTCTATAAAGAGATTATCGTATCAAGTCAATCTTCCCCAAGAATTGACACAATATCGAATACCTGTAATGACGTTGATTCCAATTGTAGAAAATTTACTAGAAATTAGATTACCAAAATATGGAGATGATTTTTCTCTACTATTTACAGTAACAAAAACCAATGGAAATATTATCATTACGATTCAAGAGCAAATTCACTTAGATAGAAAAAGAGAATTGGTTGTAGAGGAAGAATTTCTACATACAGTGGCCAACCGCAACAAGAAATTGATTGAATTATTAGGAGATCAAGCGCATGTTCAGGTGGTAGAAATGTCTAATAAGTTAATTGTGGAAGTTGTGATTCCAGCTTCAAAAGGATTAATAGTATGACCAGAAGGTGATGTACATGAAAAATATAATGATCGTTGAAGAGGATGAGTTGGAACGCCAATTTATAAAAGAGATTATCAAAGAAAACTATCAGAGAGAAAATTTAAATGTAGTGGAAGTCCAAAATGGAATCGAAGCACTATCTAAAGCTAGAATATTTCAACCTGAATTAGTTGTAATGGATATTGAAGTAGCTGGGATAAATGGACTAGAATTACAAAAAGAAATGCTCCAGATCAAACCAACGATTTACACAATTTGGACATCAATCTATTCTAATTTCGATTTATTGAGCCAAGGATTGACCTATAATATTCGAGGCTATTTACTAAAACCATATTCGAAAAAAGAAATGATGCAGCATCTAGATAAGTTCATGAAGCGTAAGAAGAAATACACGCTTTCTGAAAGTTACAATAAGCAATTTAGTGAAGGAGTCAATAAAGCAATTCAATTTATCAAGAAGAATTTTAAACAAAAGACAACAATTGACGATATTGCAAATCATGTTTATTTAAATCCACAGTATTTCGGCCGATTATTTCGCAAGGAGCTTGGAATCAGTGTAAATGACTATATCAATATCTTGAAAGTCGAAGAATCCTGTCGTCTGTTGCATGAAACTGATTTGCCATTATATCGAATTGCAACAGAAGTTGGTTTTGCTGATTCTTCCTATTTTACCAGAGTATTTACGAAATATCTAAAAATGACACCACATGAGTATCGTAAACAAGAAGTAGTCAAATAAGAAAATAATGGAATAAAACAATTCAAAATTTGCTAGACTAAGTCTATAATATAATAAGAAAATAATTAAACTATTTCCTATTATAAATATAGAAAAGAGTGTGAACTGAAAATGTGGAAAACAAAAGAAGAAAAGATTGCTACATATCAACTTTTAGTACAGCAACAAGCTGCAATTATTGAAATCGAACATGATAAAATCGCGAACCTCGCCAATTCTTCTGCACTATTGGCAGATGCGTTACCTAATACAGTTTTTGCCGGTTATTACTTATTTGATGAAGTAGAACTGGTATTAGGTCCGTTTCAAGGAAAAGTTTCGTGTACTCGTATTAACATGGGTAAAGGTGTGTGTGGAGAATCTGCTGAAAAACGTGAAACGTTAATTGTTGATGATGTAAAAAATCATAAAAATTATATCTCTTGTGATTCAGCTGCACGATCTGAAATTGTCGTACCAATGATCAAGGACGGAAAACTGCTTGGCGTTTTAGATCTAGATAGTTCGGTAACTCATGGTTATGATGAAACAGATCAGAAGTACTTAGAACAATTTGTTGCAGCGCTTTTAAAAGATACCAATTTTAGGTAAATATGAGCATCCCTTTCGCTTAATCTATTTTGGCATGAGATAATCATAAAAAATAGAGTGAGGGGATGACAACCAATGCTAGAAGTATATTTAAATTTTAAGAATGAAGCGGCAGAGGCAATTGCATTTTATGAAACAGTATTTGACTTAACATGTGAAGATGTTATGACGTTTGCGGATGCACCGGAAGATCCAGAACATCCAACACCAGAAGCTTGGAAAAATCTGATTATCAATGCATCAATGACAATTGAGGGTGTACCCGTGATGTTTTCTGATGTGCCGGATGGAATGGGCTTGACGTTTATTGAAGGAAATAATGTTTCTTTAGTGATAAGCACAGAAGATGAAGCGAAAATAGATCGTATTTTCGAACGTTTAACTGAAGGTGGAAAAGTAACGATGCCTTTAGGTGAAACATTCTGGTCTAAAAAATATGGTATGGTCATTGATAAATTTGGAATCAATTGGATGCTGAATTATTATATTGAGTCCTAATTTTGTAAAGAATCAGCTAAAATAAATAAGAGACCATCAATGGATTTTGAACGATTAAATCTATTGATGGTTTTTTTGATTATATAGAAAAATCTACGTTCAATTTGGGTGGAATTTTGATATAATGATTTAGTTATTAGATAAGGAGGGGAAAATTTTGATTGGGTATTTATATCTATTTATTGCCATAATAAGTGAGGTTATAGCAACAAATCTACTAAAAGCAACGGATGGATTTAGTAAGTTAGTGCCATCGGTAGAATGTTTAGTTGCTTATGTTGTCTGTTTTTATAGTTTGTCTAAAGCGATAAAATATATGCCATTAAATGTTGCATATGCATTATGGGGAGCAGTCGGAATCATCTTGATCACGATCTTTTCAGTGGTTTATTGGAAAGAACAAATCAATACACCAACCGTTATCGGTATTGGTTTTATCGTGATTGGTACGGTTTTAGTCAATACTTTTGGAACTGGACATTAATTTTTTTAGAAATGAAAAATTATTTCAAGAAGTGTTATTTCGCTATAAATAGAAAGGTGAAGAAGCAGCACCTGATCCTTTAAAAATCAAGATGAATATGTTATACTAATAAAAGCGTATATTATGCTATTTAATCTTAACGGGGACGTTACGGATTCGACAGGCATAGTTGAGCTTGAATTGCGTTTCGTAGGTTACGTCTACGTAAAAACGTTACAGTTAAATATAACTGCTAAAAACGAAAACAATACTTTCGCTCTAGCTGCGTAAAAACAGCAGGTGAAGATCCTCCCGGCATCGCCCATGTGCTCGGGTAAGGGTCTCAAATTAAGTGGGATACGCTACATTTTTCCGTCTGTAAAATGTAGAAGAGATCATCAGACTAGCGAGAGTTTGGGCCTGTTATGCGGCATGAACTTCAGCGAAGCCTTAAAATAGTATGACTATGAGCGTAGAAGTTTAAGTGGCAATGTGTTTGGACGCGGGTTCGACTCCCGCCGTCTCCATTTTTAGTAAATGTGAGACCAAAAGTTAAAACGAAAAACAGCTGTAAATGCCTTTAGTGGGTATTCATAGCTGTTTTTTATTTTTAGAAAATGAAATGATTTTTTCAAGTATTTTACATTGCCATTAAGTTTAAATAGCTTTTATCGTACTAATTTTTTTAAATCTAGCCTTTCTCAAATAAGTTAAAAAGTGTGATAAAGTATCAATCTGATTATTAATAAGTAGCAGATATAACTAAACCAATTTCAGTAGACGTAGAAATTCTTTTGAAGCACTTGAAAAGATTTGATCTTTTTTCCAAACAATGTTGATATTTGCGGTTAATAGTGGTGAACAGGGAATAAAGACTAGATTTGTATTAGCCGTATTCACAATGCCGTCAATGCAAAGGGCACTTGCGATACCTTCTTTTACCAACAATGAGGCATTATAAAGTAAATTATATGTGCCAACAACATTTAGGTGTGTTATATTTCCTCCAAACCATTCGGACAGCTGATTATCAACGAATGATTGATTTGAAATGAGCAAAGGTGTATGTTGAATATCTTTTGGCTGGACTGTTTTTTGGTTAGCTAGAGGATGTGATTTATTGACTAAAATTCCCCAGGAATCAATCAAAGGCAGGCGAATATATTCGTATTTTTGTTTTTCTACGGGGTCGATAACCAGCCCAAAATCTAACAGTCCCTTATCAATTTTTTCCAATACATCATCAGCATTTCCGCTATAAAGGTGTATGTTAATTTCTGGATAGTTGTCTCTAAGTTCATGCAGAATACGTCCAAGAAACTCAAACGCTTGCGTTTCCCCGCCACCAATAGTGATCTGTCCACTAATGACTTCATTCTTAATAAGGTTTGTTGTTGTTGACTCAACCAAAGATAGAATTTCTTTTCCTCTATTCATTAAATAGATACCATCTTCCGTTAATGTGATAAATCGATTTCCTCTAGTAAATAAGGTAACACCAAGCTCTTCTTCTAGTTCTTTTAATTGTTTTGAAAGCGTTGGCTGAGATAGATGTAAAACTTCAGCCGCTTTACTAATTGTTTTTTCTCTTGCAACAGTTAAAAAGTATGTTAATACACGAAGTTCCATTTAATACCCCTTCCTATAGTTAAAAAGAATAGTTGTGTATGATTTATTGGTATTAGTTAAGTATAAACGATTCAGGTATAATTTGGGTAGTGAAAATTTAATGAATAAGGAGGGAAAGAAAATGTCAAATATAAGTTTACAGCAGAAAATCGTAGGAAAAGAGATTTTAAAAGATTCAACCATATTTAAAGAAATTCATTTAGTTAAACAGCATAACGAGCGATTGATTATGATGATGAACGCACAATATTATTCTAATGAAGAGATTTTACAATACTTAGAAGAAATTACTAGTCAAAAAATTGATCCATCCGTAAAAATTTCGCAGCCCTTTTACACTGATTTCGGTAAGCATATCACATTTGGAAAAGATATTTTTATTAATCAAAATGTGACGTTTGTTGATTTAGGAGGGATTACGATTGAAGATCAAGTGTTGATTGGCCCAGGATCTAGATTAATTACAGTGAATCATTTGATCTCTCCTAAAAAAAGACGCGGAATTAAAGTAGAGCCGATTTATATTAAGAAGAATGCATGGCTTGGGGCAAATGTGACCATTTTACCTGGTATTACAATTGGAAAAAACTCGATTGTTGCAGCGGATTCAACAGTAACAAAAGATGTTCCTGATAATGTGATTGTTGTAGGAAGTCCAGCCAAAGTGGTTCGAAAGATTGAAGAAGATGAACTGTAAAAGAATAGCAGACTTTTTATTTCTTTTATTTATAAGCGTAATGATTTGTTCCGGGTGCACGGCAATTTCGTCCAAAAAAGATACAGTATTAAAAATTTCAAAAACGGAATATAACGATATAGGGAAATACTCACTAGAAGCAAACGGAGAAGTAACTGTTATGAACATAACTATTGAAAATAAACCGTTTCAAATTGAATTGGAATCGAATCAAACAACGAAAGAACTATTAGCTCGACTTCCAATGAATCTAAAAATGAATGATTTGCACGGAAACGAAAAGTATACTTATTTAGTAGAAACGTTACCAACACAAGTTGAACAAGTAGGCAAAATCGAAAAAGGAGCTGTCATGCTTTTTGGTTCAGATTGTCTTGTTCTATTTTATGAAACATTTCCTACTAATTATTCATATACTAAAATAGGCAAAATAAAGGAAGCTGATCAACTCGATTTTATATCAAAGAAAGTAGCAATCAATGTCATATTGACACTATAAAAATAACAAAGGAGCGAGACAAATGGCGATTAAAGATAAAGTAGTGATTATTACAGGAGCCTCATCAGGAATTGGTGAGGCAACAGCAATGCTACTAGCTGAAAAAGGAGCAAAAGTAGTATTAGCAGCACGCAGAGAAGAAAAATTACAAACAATTGTTGCAAAAATCAAAGAAAATTCAGGTGAAGCAGTATATTTAGTAACAGATGTAACTAAGCGAATCGATAATCAAAAATTAGTAGATTTTGCTATTTCTGTGTATGGAAAGGTAGATGTTATCTTTTTAAATGCTGGTATTATGCCTAATTCCCCATTATCTGCACTCAAAGAAGATGAGTGGGACCAAATGATTGATATCAATATCAAAGGAGTACTGAATGGTCTAGCAGCAGTCTTACCCAACTTTATTGAGCAAAAATCCGGACATGTACTGACAACATCATCCGTAGCTGGACTCAAAGCTTACCCAGGAGGAGCTGTTTATGGTGCAACGAAATGGGCGATTCGTGATTTGATGGAAGTATTACGAATGGAATCAGCGCAAGAAGGAACCAATATCCGTACCGCCACAATTTATCCAGCTGCAATCAATACAGAGTTACTTGATAAAATTACAGATTCAAAAACTGCTGATGGAATGACTAGTTTGTATGATAAATATGGTATTGCGCCAGAGCGTGTGGCAAGTATTGTTGCATATGCAATTGATCAGCCTGAAGATGTAAATGTCAATGAATTTACAGTAGGGCCAACTAGTCAGCCATGGTGATATATAACAGCTTCGTTTAAAGAAACTGCTCTCACTGAATCTAGGTTAAAATAGGCTCTAATTTCATAGAGAAAGTCAAATTGATTCTAACATTGTTCGTGACTCTCTATGAATGGGTCGTTTGAGGTATGTGTCCTTTTATCAATGTTATTAAATGAAATAGAAAACTTCAGGGTATAGATAATTACACAAAACAAATCAATTAAATTAAAATTTAAGCCTTGCGTTAAAGTGTGCTTTAAGTTGTATAATAAAAAATAGAACAAGTACAAGACGGAGAGGATGATAAAAATGGAGTATGCAAAATTAGGCAATACTGGACTAGATGTTTCAAGGATTTGTTTAGGTGCAATGAGCTTTGGAGACCCTAAAAATTGGATTCATAAATGGGTACTTGAAGAAGAAGAGAGCAGACCATTAATCAAAAGAGCACTAGAACTGGGTATCAACTTTTTTGATACTGCAAATGTTTATTCTTTAGGTAGAAGTGAAGAAATTTTAGGCAAAGCATTGAAGGACTACGCCAATCGAGATGAAATTGTACTAGCGACAAAAGTTCATCAAAAAATGTTTGATGGTCCAAACGGTCAGGGATTATCAAGAAAAGCTATTATGTCTCAAATAGATCAGAGTTTGAAGCGTCTGCAAACAGATTATGTGGATTTATATATCATTCATCGTTGGGATCCCTATACACCGATTGAAGAAACTATGGAAGCATTAAATGACGTTGTTAAAGCTGGTAAAGCAAGATATATTGGTGCTTCCGCGATGTATACTTATCAATTTCAACAAGCAAATAATATAGCAGAAAAAAATGGTTGGGCAAAATTTGTCTCTATGCAAAACCACTTAAATTTGATTTATCGTGAAGAAGAACGTGAAATGATTCCCTATTGTCTTTCTGAAAAAATTGCACTTACACCCTATAGTCCAATGGCATCAGGGCGATTAATTAGAAGTACTTCAGAAGCAACCAAACGAAGCACCACCGATGATGCACAAAAAGCTAAATATGATGAAACCGCGGATAAAGATCAGATGATTATAGATCGCGTTGCTGAATTGGCTGCCAAATATGAGACCAATAAAGTGAATATTGCCTTAGGATGGTTACTACAAAAAAATCCAGTAGTTGCACCTGTTATCGGCGCAACAAAAATGAATCATATCGAAACAGCGGTGGGCGCGGTAGATTTTAAATTAAGTCAAGCAGATGTTCTTTATTTAGAAGAACCTTATATCCCACACAAAGTAGTGGGACACGTCTAAAAAAATACTTCCCGTTCTTTAATGAATGGGAAGTATTTTTTGTTATTTTCCTAAAATAAAACGATCTCCAGCAGCCATTATCTGGATTCTTTCAGGATTGGTTACTCTATGAATCAGATCAGCTGGATTTCCATTGAAAACATTCATATGAGGAGCATCCACTGTTCCCCAATGAGACAAAAGTAAAGCAGCATTTGGATAAGTGTTAGCAAGTTTAATCGCATTATCTAAGCCAATATGCCATTCGTTATCAGAAAAATCAAAGAGAATCGCATCAGGTTCAGGCATTTCTAGATGAGATGCTAATAACTTGGAATCGCCAGGAATCCATAAGGTTCCATCTGGTGTTTCAATCCAAAATCCACAAAAGTCCTCTAATTTAAAGACACGATCGTATTTTTTACTTTCATTTTGCCATAAATGGTCAGCAGGTGTTAATGTTATTTTTAATGGACCTTCGTTAAAAGAAGCATGTATTTCATGACCAAATGCTTCAAACATCATTTTTTCTTTAACTAGTCCAGCTACATATTTAGGTGCGTGTAGAGCATTTGTCAGCGGTAGTAATTTTTTTAAGGTTGCTATACTAAAATGATCATTGTCAGCATGGGTGATAAGAATACTATCCAAATGTGGTACTTGATCCGTTTTGATTGGCATTTCAATTAACAAAGGCAAATCAAATCCTTCTAAAACTGGATCAACCATCATGCAATAGCCTCTGCTATTTAAAAATATACCTGAATTTCCTAGCCATCGGATTTCAGTATGATGATTTTCTTGAAAGGCTTCTGCGCCAAACGAAATGGTTTTTGGTGGTGTTGCTTGTGATTGTTCGTTCATTATTTTCTCCTCTCCAAGAACATTATTTTTTGTAAATATCTTTAGCAATTGTAAAAGCTGACCAAGCTTTAGGCCATCCAATATAAAAGGCAAGGTGAGTAATGATTTCTGCCATTTCTTCTTGAGTAACCCCATTTTCTTTTGCTTTTCCCATATGAAAGACTAACTGTTCAAAATTGCCTCCAGAAATTAAAGCTGTAATTGTAACAATTGAGCGATCACGTGGATTCAACTCCTCTTCTCTTGACCAAACTTGTCCAAATAAAACATCATCATTTAGTTCAGCAAATTTTGGTGCAAATTCACCGAGTTGGTCACGGCCTGCTGTAATTTTTGTCATAATTGATAACCTCCTAATGTTGCATCTGTTTAAAGTATACACCTTAAAGTGCACTTTAAATCAAGTGGAAATACTGGTAAGATAGAATGACCAAATACTTAAATGATAGAAGAGGGATTGATTACTATGAATATTTCAGAAGTTGCAGCAAAATATGATATGACACCTGCTACGATTCGCTACTATGAGAGTCAAGGGTTAATGCCGGCGATTACCCGTAACCAATCGGGAACTAGAGATTTTCAAGAAGAGGATTTAAATTGGGTTGAATTCATTAAATGTATGAGAGATTCAGGATTGTCTATTCATTCTCTTTCAAAATATTCAGAGTTATATCAAATTGGGGAACAAACGTTGACGCAAAGAAAAGAGATTTTGTTGGATGAATATCAAAAACTTTTAAAGAAACAGGCATTAATTAATGGAACTGTTGCTAAATTAGAAAAGAAAATCGCGAATTATGATGTTAAAATAAAAAAATATGAGGAAGAGATAGTTACGGAAAAAGAACTAGGCTAGTTTAAACTGGAGGGAAATGAAAATGTATCTTTTTCAAAGAATTGAAGAAGCAGTCTTTAAGCAAAATGATGCCCGACGAGTGATTGGTGAATTTATTCTTGAAAATCGTGACCAACTAAAATCTTACTCGATGGAAGAGATTGCCAAGAAAACCTTTACGTCTAAGCCAACCTTAGTTCGATTTGCGAAATATTTTGGCTATTCAGGTTGGAAAGAATTCATGTATGCTTTTACTCATGAAGTGGCCTATCATGACGATAATGCTTACGTAGATGTTGATCCTAACTTTCCATTTTTAGCTCAACACGATACGTTAGAAATCATTGAAAGTATTGCGACTTTAAAAATTCAGAGTATCAAAGATACGGTTTCTTTGATTGCTATAGAAGATCTTAACAAAGCTGCAGAACTTATTCATCGTGCAAATAGCGTTGTGATTTATGGGACGAGTCCAAATTATTATTACGGTGAACTGATTAAGAGAAATTTGTTATCGATTCAAAAGAAAGCAATCATGGCCAATTCGGGTGAAAGTGGTATTATCACACAAACAGTGAATAACAAAGATTGTGCGATTATGATTTCTTATTCTGGAAGTAGCTTTGATGACAACCCAACCAGCAATGTAAAATTATTAATGAAAAATTCAGTACCAATCATTAGTATTACAAGCGGTGGTGAAAACTATTTAAGGGATTACTCAGATGTTGTCCTTAATATTTCTAGTAAAGAAAAATTATATTCCAAGATAGCCAATTTTGCGACACAGGAATCCATTCTATTTATTCTCGATGCTCTGTTCGCAAAGGTATTTTCACTTGATTATGAAGTCAATAGAAGGAATAAAATTACAAATTCAAAATTATTAGAGTCTAAAAGACAGGCTACTTTTAAAGAGTTATCTGAAAAATTTTAATCATAAAAAGCACTTGGATATTTTTGACCAAGTGCTTTTTACCTGTCTTCATAACCAGATTAAAGAATACTTTTTTTACTTGATGGGTCAATAATATCAGTGAGGTCAAATTGATATTTTTCATAAGTGTAAATGAAAATGGCACAGTTTGGAAAATAAGTAGGAATTTTTCTGTCAGAATGTTTCCAAATAGAGTTTAAAAAGTAAAAACACGCGCCATTGTGCGATACTGCCAAAACCTTTTGATGATCCTCCTGCTCCATAATTGAGAGAAGCGTATGGCATATTCTCTTTTGAACATCCCGAGCTGTTTCACCTCCAAATTGTTCATAGAAAGTTTCAAAATTGTGGGAACCTTTTGGCTGTAGCTCCGAACTTTCTCCCTCAAATCGTCCAAAATTCATTTCTTTCAAGCCTTTTTTACGTTGATAAAAGTGATTGCTATTGGTAATGATTTCCAATGTGTCGCAAGCACGCTCTTGGGTTGATGAGTAGTAATGATCAAAGTGAATTTGATTTTCTTGAAAAAATGTTGCAGCTTGTTTTGCTTGCATTTTTCCTTTGTTTGTTAATGGAGAGTCACATGCACCTTGGACTTTTCCTAGCACATTAAAAAGAGTTTCTCCATGACGCATAAGATACAACTGTTTTTTCATTTATACACCTCCTCAAGCTCATTATAAGTCTTAAAGCGAGCTTTAAGTCAATCATTTCCGTTAAAAATTCAAGGAAATATGAAACAGATTTCAATAATTTCAACTTTTTCCTTTATTTTCCGAAATATGTTTCGAGATGTTTTGAAACTATTGGTAACGCTATCAATAAGTGGTAAAGTTCGATTAGAAACAAGAGTTGAATAACCGGTGGATTCAAAATAGGATCTTGTTACATTGAAGGGAGAACTCCATGAGTAAAAAATATGAACAGTTGGCTCAAGACATTATTGAGACGTTAGGTGGAAAGGAAAATATTGCAGATGCCTATCATTGTCAAACACGCCTTCGTTTTAAACTAGTAGATGAACAAAAAGTAGATAAAGATGGTCTTGGTGAATTAGAAGGAGTCGCAACTTATTTAGTTAATGCAGGCGTTCATCAGGTTGTCATAGGAACGCATGTGAAAGATGTCTTTGAAGAGATTGAGAAAAAAGTTGATATTACTGCAGAAAATGAACCATCATCTGAGAAAAAAGGCATATTTAATAGCATTATTGAGTTTGTAGCTGGTACATTCCAGCCAATTATTCCTGCCTTATCTGGAGCTGGAATGGTGAAGGCTGTTCTAGCATTGTTAGTTGTTTTTAAGGTTGTTTCTGTAGAATCACAAACGTATTATTTATTAAACTTATTTGCAGATGGTGTATTTTTCTTCTTACCAATGATCTTAGCTTTTACAGTTGCTCAAAAATTGAGATGCAATCCTATCTTGGCGGCATCTGTCGCAGCGATGATGATGCATCCAAATTGGGGTGTATTAGTCACAGCAGGGGAGCCAGTTAAATTCTTTGATCTTATTCCTTTTACCTTAGCTACTTATACTGGTTCTGTTATTCCGATTCTTTTAATTATTTTCGTTCAGTCTTATGTAGAGAAATTTCTCAATCGTGTGATACCAAAATCAGTTGAATTAGTCTTTGTGCCAATGTTGACTTTTCTAATTATGGGAACTTTGGCGTTTTCAGTACTAGGTCCGATTGGTAGCATTATTGGTGGTTACCTTGCAGCATTCTTTACGTTTTTAAGTGTAAATGCTAGTTGGGTACCAGCAGTCTTGATCGGTGGTTTTCTGCCGATTATGGTGATGTTTGGTCTTCACAATGGTGTTGCTCCTTTAGGGGTGATGCAAATGGCAGAGCTTGGTTATGATAGTATTTTTGGGCCAGGCTGTGTTTGCTCAAATATTGCTCAAGCAACGGCTTCTGCAGTAGTTGCATTTAGAACAAAAGATAAAAAATTGAAGCAACTAGCAGTATCGGGTTCAATTACTGCATACATGGGGATTACTGAACCAACATTATATGGTGTGAATTTACCTAAAAAATACCCATTGATTGCGGCTATGATTGGTGGTGGAGCGGGTGGTTTATATGCTGGATTAACGAATACACATCGCTTTGCAACAGGGTCATCTGGTTTACCTGCAATTTTACTTTATATTGGTGATAATTCGATGGCTTTTTTCTGGAATATTGTGATTGCTTTGATCATTTCAGCAGTCGTATCAGCCGTATTAACCTATGTGTTAAGTTTTAAATTTGAAAAAGAAGTAACACTACCATCAGTTAAAGAAGTTATTTTAGAGGATACAACAATTGCTAATCCTATTAAAGGGAATGTCATGCCCTTGAGTGAAGTACAAGATGGCGCTTTTGCATCGGGGGCTCTTGGTAAGGGGTTTGCTATTGAACCAATAGAAGGGAAAGTAATTGCACCATTTAATGGGAAAATTGCGGCTATTTTTCCAACAAAACATGCAATTGGACTTGTGTCGGATACTGGAATAGAACTGTTGATTCATGTAGGTTTAAATACTGTAGAGTTAAAAGGTCAATATTTTGATACTTTGGTAGAATCGGGACAAACAGTAAAAAAAGGGCAGGTAATCCTAAATTTTGATTTGGAAAAAATAAGAGAAGCTGGCTATGAAACGCAAGTGCCAGTTGTGATAACCAATACCCCTCAATACTCTTCAATTGAATTAATAACTAAAGGACAATTAGCAAATAGTGAAGAAGTATTAATCGTTAAAGTGTAAAGATAATAGAATAATCATCTAAATGGATAATAATTAAGATTAATAGTTTTGAAAAAAGAATAGGAGCTGTAAATATATGACTTTAGATAAACATTTCTTATGGGGTGGGGCAACAGCTGCAAATCAAGCAGAAGGTGGTGTATTAGAAGGTGGCAGAAAGCTTTCTAATATTGATGTATTACCATGTGGTGAAGATCGTAAGAAAGTTGCTTTAGGTGAGTTGGAAATGTTAGATTGGCAGGACGGTTATTATTACCCTGCAAAAGAGGCAATTGATATGTACCATCGTTATATGGAAGATATTCAATTATTTGCGGAAATGGGGTTTAAAGTTTATCGTATGTCATTGTCGTGGTCTCGTATTTTCCCAAATGGAGATGACGCTAAACCAAATGAAGAAGGTCTTGCGTTTTATGAAGCTATTTTTAAAGAATTAAGAAAGCACCAGATTGAACCATTAGTGACGATTGCTCACTTTGATGTTCCCGTTCATTTGATTAAAGCTTATGGTGGCTGGAAGAACCGTCAGTTGGTTGAATTTTATACACGGTATGCTGAAACTGTTTTGAACCGTTATAAAGGCTTAGTTAAGTATTGGTTAACAATTAACGAAATCAACATCATCTTACATCAGCCATTTGTTGGTGGCGGAATTATCTTTAAAGAAGGTGAAAATCAAGAAGAAATTAAATATCAAGCTGCACATCATCAATTGGTGGCAAGTGCTATGGCAACAAAAATTGCGCATGATGTTGATTCTAAAAATCAGATTGGCTGTATGTTGGCAGGTGGTAGCCATTACCCTTATACATGTCGACCAAAAGACTATCAAGAAGCGATTAATCGTGATCGTGAAGGCTACTTTTTTATTGATGTTCAGGCACGGGGGAAATACCCCAATTATGCCTTGAAAAAATTAGCGCGCGAAGGGTTACATATTGTGATGGAAGCAGGAGATGAAGAAATTCTGGCGGCATCACCGGTTGATTTTGTAACCTTTTCTTATTATTGTTCACGGACAGTGAGTGCCCATTCAGAAGATTATGAGCAATCAACTGGGAATATTTTTGCGTCAATAAAAAATGAACACCTACCCTCAACTGAATGGGGGTGGCAGATTGATCCATTAGGCTTAAGGAACTCATTGAATCAACTATATGATCGCTACCAAAAGCCTTTATTTATTGTTGAAAATGGCTTAGGTGCAGTTGATACGCCAGATGATAATGGTTATGTAGAAGATGAGTATCGTATTGATTATTTACGCAAACATATTCAAGCATTTAAAGATGCAGTAGAGATTGATGGCGTAGAATTGCTTGGCTATACAACGTGGGGATGTATTGATTTAGTTGCTGCCAGTACAGGTCAAATGAGTAAACGCTATGGTTTTATTTATGTAGATCGTGATGACGAAGGAAATGGCACATTAGAACGCTTTAAAAAGAAATCTTTTTATTGGTATCAGCAGGTAATTGAGACAAATGGGGAAAACCTTTCTAGTGAAAATTTGAATAATGTGAAGTAAGTAATAGCTTCATAAGAAAAGAATCAATCGTGTTGTAAAAATGTCTCATGATTGATTCTTAGTTACATAGGAGTTGTACCATTTTTACATGTTTAATAGCCATATCTAATCATGGATAAAGAAGCCAACTCTTTTAATTTTTTAGATTGATGATCAGATAAAGGATCCCCTTCATTTCTGATTGCTTTAGAAATATCTATGTTCATACGACTCAAAACCATAGGAACAGAAGTCACCTTTTCTCCTAACTCCTCAAGATAACTCTCTAACACGTTTTGTAGAGCTTCGTTTCCTGATTCTGTTTTTAAATCATGCAACAATTCTGTGATAATGGTTGTTGCTTTTTTTCCCCGTTCGTTTCCGTCAGAATACCATTTTAATTTGCTCATAAAATTTCGCTCCTTAATAGTACACATGATTTTAGTTCTTCTTTATCCTCTGTTGAATATACTATGTTTGATAGTATAGCAAAATTGTCAAAACTATAGTTAGGTTACACCTGGATTATTGTACATGTAGT
This sequence comes from Enterococcus haemoperoxidus ATCC BAA-382, assembly GCF_000407165.1. Taxonomy (NCBI): domain Bacteria; kingdom Bacillati; phylum Bacillota; class Bacilli; order Lactobacillales; family Enterococcaceae; genus Enterococcus; species Enterococcus haemoperoxidus. The sequence goes on from NZ_KE136479.1 coordinate 1,071,228, forward strand.
AGTAAATTGTGGTATGTCAAAATTGGAACTGATGATGGTAATGTAAAAAAGTTTTTATTTAATTTTTGTCGAAATAAAAATAGCTAGTAGCATGAATAGAGTAAATTAACACTATCTAGCTTTAAAAAGAAGAATTGAGCATGATTTATTGGTTTGCTTGTTTTTTATTACATTAAATAAAAGGATTAACACCGCTAATAAAACAGAAAAAATAGCTGAGACTTTCTGGATAATAGTTTTTTTATAGGTAATACTAAGTTCATGTGCACCAGGCTCTAATTTAACCGTCACTAAGCCATCTTTATTGTAATTAGGAACCACTCGTTGATCCACTGTAACCTCATAACCCACGTAATAAAACTTAGGTAGCTGAACTTCTTGGGTTCCGTTAGTTCTCACAGTAAAAGCACTATCATTATATTTGTTTACAGTGTTACGAGAGAGATCAGCATAAGGAATACCATCAATGAACAAACCAGGAGAAGCAAAATATTTTTTAAAATCTGTATTTTTTACTAAATATTCTTTGCCGTGTCCAATTTCCGATTCATAAAAATCAGTAAAGTTTTCATTCGTTACAGTTACATTGTTTTGAACGGCGCTCTGGGTTAAATTATTGATATTAAAACCAAGCGTTAAAAAGCTAGATAACGTAATGAATAACAGTACATTTTTCTTTGAAAGTAAACAAAATTGTTCAACCAAACAAACTGCAAGTAAACTAGCAAAAAAAGAAGCGAATAACAATAATCTCCAAGGAAATTGAATTGTTGCTAACACCGAAACTTTGAAAAATCCCCAAGGAAAAATATTTGTTGCAAGTAAAATAAAGAAAAGTGTAGCGACAGTAATATGTTTAACTGGAGTGGTTGACTTTCGGTAACTGAAAACAGCAATTATGACAGTTACTAAGAGAAAAAGACCAATATTTGGTTTTAACTCAGTAAATGGTGCACTCACATTAGCAAGGCTGTTTGTAAATAAATCCCCCAAGCTAAAATTTAATCCACTAGCCCATAGTGTCGTATTATTAAAGTTAAACGTTAAATGATGTATCTGTTCCAAATAAGGAAATAAAAACCAAGCAGATAAGCCTAGTGACAATAGACCTGCCTTAAACAGGCTATTTATTTGAGCTTGTCTACATTTTTTCCAATTAATCAAGATGAAGATAATAAGCAGGATAGATGAATAGAAGGCTGTGATCAAGTGGCTGGCAATCAATAAACTCATTCCAATTCCAAGTAATTGCCAGCGATGTTTATTCCCATAAAAAATCGAATAAACACCAAGAATAAACAAAGGTAAAAAAGCAAATGCTAAAGTTTCACCAAGTGCTGCTCGAACAGATTGGTCAATTAAACGATAGGTAGAAAGAGTATAAAAACAAGAAAATAAAAGCGCCAGTTTTCGCGATTTTTTGATTGAATATAGGAAATAATAAGCACAGGTTGCAGTAACAAAGCTAATCAATAATTGATACAAGTAGTAGGAAGGAACAAAAGCAATCCCAATAATCCTAAAAAATGCAAAAGGCAGTAATAAAATAGAGGGATAAAATAAATCTGCACCATAGCCAAAATTTAATCCCATAGTAGAAAAAACACGTGGGAAAAAATCTAAATGTTTTACTGCTTGAGTGTAACTTTCTAATCTTGTTCTGTGAAATAGGAGATCATCTTGACTGAAAATATAGTTATTAAAAAAATAGGGAAAGATGGAAATAATGCTGATACATAGTAAAACCAATAAAAGAGTGATTTTTACTTTTTTATATTTTAAATTCAAGTCATTTCGCCTACTTTATAATGTTTTATATTTATTTTAACAGAAAATCAGCTTATTATATAAAATATTAATATGGACAGTGAAAGCCTAAACGAAAAATTAATTTTATTGGTATGTAAAAGATCTTGAGTAAAGAGAATATCCCAGCAGATGCCAAAAAATACACTTGAATAAATCAACAAGTGAGATAGATCGCGATGTTAGAAATCAAAGGCAGTTGAGTCTTTTAACTTACAGATGAACAAATAAAAAATATTTATTAACCAAAGGGTTGAAATTTATAACATAGTGTAGTATTATAAATATACCCTAACAGTATTTTCATTTTACTCAATCCGAGTAATACTCCTTATCCCACCTTGAAAGAGGTGGGATATTCTGATTTTAAGAGTATTCTTAATATACAAAACTCTTATGTTTCTTTAAGAAGACCAACAGAATAGCTATTTAATAATTTTTCTCCGTTCTTTTCATGAGTAAGAATTTTTACTTCTTTTTTTACTTGAGCGGCTTGTAAAGTATCACCGGTATTTTCCAATAGATGAATGAAATCGTAAACACGTTCCATATAAACAGGTTCACCTTCGCGAATGTAATTTAGAAGATTCGATAAGTATTGTAAATTCAATTTAAAGCTATAATTTTCACTTTGTCTATCTTGCTTCTTAGCTAATTTAATATATTTTTCTGCACCATCATAATCTTTGGCATATAATTTTAGTGAAATTAGATTGATAAGAATGTTATAAGCAAATTTTTTAGTGGTAAAGTCACGTTGTTCTTCATATTTTATTGGAAACATCCGTGTAACCAATAGGTCTGCTTGTTTTGCATTGAAAAATCGACTAAGATTGGCTGTAATTACATAGTCATATTGAAGATAAAAAGGTTTTTTTAATAAGTCTTCAAAAATATCATTGACTTCTTTCGATGTGATTGGGTCTATTTCATCCCAATGAGCATGGAAATAATTCTTAATAGCTATATAATTTGATAATTCTCTTAAAGTTTTTACTTTTTTATTATTCAAAGAAAAGAAATAGGTGAGCAACTTTTGCTTAGTGGTTTTATTTTCTAAATGAGCACCGCAATAATAAAAAAATTCTCTGAAATCTTGTTGCTCTTTATCGAAAGTAGTAAAGCTAAAGAATTCCTCGGCGTTAATAGATGTCTGCCCTAATATCTCCTCAAGTTCATTTACTTTTAAAGAACGTTTGCCACTTTCAATTTTTGAATACGTAGAAGGATCAGTGTATTCTGACATCATTTCTCTTTGAGTAAGCTTCAATTTAAGTCTGAAAAAACGTAAAGTTTCTATAATATTCAAGAGTTTCTCTCCCTTCTTATGCGATTATAGCATGTATTACTTATAAAATTCTTATTTTTAATAAAAAAAAGAATAATTCGTCAGATTTTTATGCTAATTTCGCACTTTTCGATTTTGATACTTTATTTTTTTTCGTCTGTTTGTTATTCTTTACTTAAGGAAAATTATTTGTTTGCAAACGTTGATGTCAAAAAACTGAATGGAGGTGTGCTAATGATATCATTAATTGCTCTAGTTTCTGGTGTTATTTCTGTATTTGTTATTACCGGTGGAGGTTAGATATATTATTTAGCTATCTCGTATTTAAGTTATCAAAACGAATGTTGTAAACAAACAATTTAACTTAACTAAAAATTACTAAAATGTATAAGTAAAAAGTGCGTACCAAAAGAAAGTGCAAAATAATAGCTTCTGATTTACTTTTCCTGTTGAATGAAGTAAATCAGAGGCTGTTATTTTTTTTAGCCATCTTATTTTATAACTTCATCACTTGGTGTAGAAACTAGATATTGCTCTAGATTATACTTAGTTGCTAATGACTTTGAAAAAGCTTTTTCTTGCGCTGTCTTCATATAGTTGAAAAATGCAATTTCGCTTGCAGTGGGTGTTTCTTTAGACAAGACCTCTTTGTTATATGTTAATGCGATAGCTTCTGAAAAGAAATAAGAATCATTTTTAGCGATAGAAAGTCTTAATGTATCTCCAAATAAAATCTCGTTTTCTTCAGAAAAATGATCTTTTTTCAAGTCGACTAGCCAAGTATTATGAAAAGATGTTGTCACTTTAGTTACTGTTTGCTCCATTAGTATTCCTCCGATTGATGAAATAGTAGCTATACATCTCTATTATATCAAATGGTATTGAATTTCAAACACAAAGTTTAAAGAAAAATTCGCTTTTTTGTGACGATTCTGATTGAAGCTATATACATTTATATAGGTTAGATGATTTATAAGCGTGACTTGATTTTTCAAGCGGTAGTTTGATATGATAAAATTATTGAAGAAATCAAAGGAGTAAATTGTATGAAGCAAATTTCACCTACAATGTTTGTCACGTTGCTTGATAATAAAGAAGATCGTTTTGCTGTCATTATCAATCACTGGTTCTACTACATAGAAAAAGGACGTATCTATCGCTTTCAGCAACATAATAATACAAAAATGCTTGCTATGTTAGGGTCATTTTATGAAGGGGATATTGATGCTGAGGGATTGATCGATGAGTTGAAAAAAAGTATCATCAATCAAATCCAATATGACTGGTTTACAGATGTATGGAAAGAGACGATTATTGAACGAATTAGTCGTTCTCCATATGACTTAGAAGCTTTCTTTTTTTAGAACGTTACGAGGCCTATCATTTGTAAAAGTAAAAATAGGATAGTAAGATAAACCTATCCTAACAATAAACTTTTTTTCATTTACTCTCATGAGTAAAACTCCTTTCCCGTCTTCGCTTGAAGATGGGATTCTTTTTGAACGTTAGATAAAGATTACTCGTAAAGCAGTTGTAATTTTAGTTTTTTTTTGCTAAGATGAGTGCATATTAATAAAAATGGTTGGGCGCAAGCTTCAAGGATCAGGTTCTTCAAGGGGTGAGAAGAATGTTTTTTGAACTTACGCCCTTTTTTATTTTTCAAACAAAAAATAAGGGAATAAGTTGTGCTTCTATTAAGTTAGAAGCATAAGTTATTCTCTTTTTGATTGTAATAAAAAGGGATAGGTTCGATAATAGAAATGAAGACGAAGTCATCAGATGATAGGGGTGAAAAAAATGGTTTTGGAAGCTTTGGATAGAATCCGTGAAGCGGAAGATCAGGTTAAAAAAATGAGACAAGCAGTCAAAGAAGAAATTAATGGATATGAACAAGAAAAAGTAGAGGATCTTAAGCGAAAACAAGAAGAAAGCCAAGAGAAAATAAAAAGGTTACTTCATGAGTTAGAGGAACAAAAAAATGAACAGCTTCAAAGAGAAAAAGTTATTTTATTGAATGAAGCGCAAGAACAAAATCAAAATTTCAGAGAAAAATATGAAAAGAATAAAGACTCTATACTTGATCATGTAATAGAAAGGGTGAAAAAAATCTATGGCAGTCAATAAAATGGAAAAAATGACGATCATAGCTGCAGCGGAAAGAGAAGAAGCAATTCTTCAAGCAATTCAAGGCTTGCAGGCAATCGAAATCAAAAGTTTTTTTCATTCGAATGTAGATAGCTCTTATATTGAGAAATACTTTGCGGACACATTAGTACAAGATGACGAAATCCAAAAGAAACGTTTCAAGACGATGTTAACAGACATACAGGATGCGCTCACTTTTATTGAGCATTTTTCAGAAAGCTCATCAAAAAAGAAACCGTTAAAAAGACAAGTTCTTTCATTAAGTTCTTTGGAGAAAAATTTTGATGAGCAACAAATCAGTGTTTACCTAAAAGAAATAGCTGCTCTTAAAAATAGATTTACATTGATTGAGACTACGAGAAAAGATTTATTGTCAAAAGAAAAATGGTTGGCTCGTTGGCAGTATTTAGATACTATTCCAAAAAATAATTCGCTGGAAAGTTCCAATATATTGTTAGGAACAATCAGCTCAGTTAATCAGGTAGATTTTTTAGCAGACTTAAAAAAAGTTTCATCTGTTTATGTAGAAGAAATTTATCATAGTCAAAATCATGTGTACTATAGTTTGATCTATCTAAAGAGTTACTCGGATGTTTTAGGGGAAATCACTGCTAGATATAGTTTTAATCAATTTGACTATCCGTATGATATTTTACCGAAAGAGGCCTATCAAAAAAATAAAGAAGAACTCGCTTCACTTGTTGAAGAAGAGAAGCAATTAAAAACTGATTTATCTTCTTATCGCAGCCATTTAGAAGAACTTTATTTAGCAGAAGAGATGACGTATGCCTATATTCACCGAGAGAATGCGAAGAAACATTTGCTGAATACTTCTTACTTTTTTATCCTGCAAGGATGGCTTCCTAGCGATGAAAAGCAGGAGTTATCCGGTGTTTTACAGGAGGCACTTCCTAAAGACGAGGTATATGTTGCTTTTGATCAGCCAACTGAGGATGAAATTCAAGCGGATATTCCAGTGAAGTTAAAAAATAATTCTTTGGTAGCGCCATTTGAGATGTTGACTGAAATGTATAGCTTACCAAAATATGACGAGATTGATCCAACGCCGATCATGACACCTTTTTACATGGTATTTTTCGGCATGATGGTGGCAGATATAGGCTATGGATTGTTGATGTTGTTGGGGGCATTACTGGCATTGAAGTTGTTGGTTTTACCACGCGGAATGAAACGTTTTGCAGATTTCTTCCTAATATTATCGTTTCCAACGATCATTTGGGGTTTTATTTATGGGTCATTCTTTGGAGCTGCTTTGCCAAAAGTGTTGCTGGGGATCCAGTTACCGTTTCCTATTTTATCAACGACTGAAGATGTGAATACAATTTTGATTATATCGGTTATCTTCGGGTTTATTCAATTGTTGACAGGATTGATGGTCAATGGGATTGAATTGACGAAAAGGAAACGTTATTTAGAAAGTATTAGTGAGAGTTTTGCTTGGCAAGGGTTGCTGGTAGGTATTTTGATCATTGTTTTAGGGATGTTGCTCTTTAGTAATGATGGTTTAGTTACAACAGGAATCGTCGTGGCAGTCATTTCAGCTTTATCGATTGTGATTGTACCAATCATTCAATCAAAATCAAAAGTCAAAGGGTTGGCTAAAGGTCTTTATGGATTATATGGTTTGACCGGTTACATTGGTGATTTGGTCAGTTATACACGATTGATGGCTTTGGGGATTTCTGGGGGAAGTATTGCTGCAGCATTTAATATGCTAGTAGCGTTTATGCCACCAGCAGCCCGATTTACGGTAGGAATTTTGCTGATTATCGCATTACATACGTTGAACCTCTTTTTAAGTTTATTGAGTGCGTATGTTCACGGTGCGCGTTTGCAATATGTAGAGTTTTTTGGAAAATTTTATACCGGTGGCGGTCGTCCGTTTAACCCGTTAAAGACAGAAGAAAAGTATATAAACATTGAAAGAAAATCAAAAGTAAAAGAATAATGGAGGATTACTAATATGATAGATTACTTAATTAACAATAATGGCGGAATTCTTTTTGCAGTTTTAGGAATGGCAATGGCAACGATTTTAGCAGGGATTGGCTCGGCTAAAGGTGTTGGATTTACAGGGGAAGCAGCAGCAGCACTAACCACAGAACAACCTGAAAAATTCGGACAAGCATTGATTTTACAACTATTACCAGGAACACAAGGGTTATACGGATTTGTTATTGCCTTTTTGATTTTTATCAATTTAAACAATGATATGACGATGGTTCAAGGTTTGGATTATTTTGTTGCATCCTTACCGATTGCTTTTGCGGGTTTATTCTCTGGGATTGCCCAAGGACGTGTTGCAGCTGCTGGGATTCAAATTTTAGCTAAGAAACCAGAACACGCAACTAAAGGGATCATTTATGCTGCCATGGTTGAAACATACGCGATTCTTGGGTTTGTTATCTCATTCTTACTTGTACTAAATGTGAAGTAATAGGAGGAAAAACATGGATGCAATCGAAAAAATCGTCGAACAAATTCTAGAAAAAGGGCAAGCTGAAGTTTCAGAACAAAAAAAAGTCGAAATTAAACGTATCAATCAAGAATATCAAGAACAAGAAGAAGCGCTTTTTTTGCAAGAAAGTAAACTAATCGAAAAAAATCAAGAACTAATAAATAAAGCGTTTAAACAAAAACAAAATCGTCAACAACTAGACATCAAACAAGCAACGTTGAATCAAAAGCAGGGGTATCTTGAACAGCTTTTTTTAGAATCGATTGAGCGGATGAACCATTGGTCGGAAAAAGAGTTTCAATCATTTGCAGAGCAAATCATTATCCAGTTACCGGTTGAAGGTGAAGCTTACTTGAAATTAGGAGAGTTTTCGGAGGGTAAGCTGTCAGAGCAGTGGTTAGTAGAACATACTAATAGCAAATTGACATTACTACTGGATAAAGAAGTAATGTCAAATGATGGCGGATTTATCATATCTAAAGAAGGAATCGAATATAACTTTTTGTTTTCTAGTCTCGTACAAGAAATAAAAAAAATGGAAAGTTTTAAAATAGCAGAATTACTGTTTCAATAAAAGTAGTGTTTAAAGAGTCTGTTTTGCTGTGTCTTATCTAGTTTCAAGGGCTAGCCTCTTTTAAAAAAGACAAAAATTGAATGTGACAAAAAGCATCACAGTTAATTTCCACTATTTTTTAATCGAGATCAAGCGAGCTCACTATGCTTTTAGATTAGGAGGGTCGTAATGAAAGAGACTGCATATAATCAAATTAATCCTTTGATTCGTCTTAAAGAAACAGAATTGTTAAGCAGTGCCCAATATGAACAATTACTGACTGCAAAAAACATAGATGAACTAAAAGATAGTTTAAAAAATACTGTGTATGGAACGTATATGACGGATGATTTTGCAGAAAATTTTGAATATATCTATTCAAGAGAAAAAGGCAAACTCTATGAGTGGCTCTATAAAATGGCGCCGGAACCTGAAGTCATAACGATCTATACTTCTAGAGCAACATTTCATAATTTAAAAGTCCTGACGAAAGCTGAGTTAACAGGTCAAGATTTGGACTATCTGTTTATTGATGATGGTCGCTATTCATTGGAAACGCTGAAAAGTGCAATTCGTACGCGTGTTTCCAATGAATTACCAGACCAGTTGATGAATGCGGTTCTTGAAGTGTTGGATTATTTTCAAGAATCTTCTACACTTCAGGCAATCGATATTATTTATGATCGGAATTTTTTAACGTTTCAACGACAATTAGCTGAAAAGCTAGATGATAAGGATATTGTGGCTGAGGTTATTGCATTCATTGATTTAACGAATATTTCTACAATGGCTAGAGGAATCCTTCAAGGACAACATGAAAATTTTTTATCGACGGTATTATCTAGTTCAGGAAGTATTCCAAAAGAAAAATTTTTAGAATACACTCAACAATCATTAGCTGTGTTTACTGATTTTATTCTTAGTACGGCCTACAGCGGACTTGTAACACCAATCATCTCTGCTGACACCAAATCATTAGATTTAGTCGCTTTTGAAAAAGTTAAAGATGATTATCTAACTAGTATGTACGACAAGGCTAAAATTAAGGCTTTTGGACCATTACCTTTACTTGCATTTTTAAATGCCAAGGAAGTGGAGTGGAAGAATTTACGCTTGATTCTAGTCAGTAAGCGGAGTAACTTTCCAATGGAAGTGGTTAGAGAAAGGATGCGTATGACTGATGGCTTATAAAATTGGTGTAATTGGTGATAGAGATTCTGTTATGCCGTTCAAACTTTTTGGTTTTGAGGTTGTTTATGCAATCTCGTCAAAACAAGTGCGAGACACAATTGAATCAATGGCAAACAATAATTTTGGTGTTATTTTTATTACAGAAGATGCTTCTGAATTAGCTGTTGAAACGATCAACCGCTATAAAGGTGAAGTTACACCAGCCATAATCTTAATCCCAAGTCATAAGGGAACCAAGGGAATTGGTTTGAAAGAAATTCAAGATAATGTTGAAAGAGCCGTTGGACAGAATATATTGTAGAAGGTTGGAGAGTACGCTCAGCTTTATATTGATTTAGCTACGCAGGCTAGCTCTTCGGAAAAAAGATAAAATCTGAATAAGGAAAAAACGCCTCAGTCAGATTTTCTATTTTTCAATCGGAGCTAAATGAGCCTGCTCAGCTTTACTGAATAGGAGGAATGATTTTGCAAACCGGTAGAATTATTAAAGTATCTGGTCCTTTGGTTATGGCTGAAAATATGTCTGATGCAAGTATTCAGGATATTTGTCATGTAGGGGAATTAGGAGTTATAGGAGAAATTATTGAGATGCGAGGAGATGTCGCATCTATTCAAGTATATGAAGAAACAACAGGAATTGGACCAGGTGAACCTGTTGTAACGACAGGAGAAGCTTTGTCAGTTGAGCTGGCACCAGGCTTGATCTCAGAGATGTTTGATGGGATTCAGCGTCCGTTAGATACATTTGCTGAGGTTACAGAAAGTAACTTTTTAAGCAGAGGGGTGCAGATTCCTGCACTGGATAGAACAAAAAAGTGGTTATTTGAGCCAACTGTTTCTATTGGAGATGAAGTTTCTACAGGAGATATCATTGGATTAGTCCAAGAGACAAAAGTGATTCCTCATAAAATCATGGTTCCTTTTGGTATCAGTGGTGTTGTTAGAGAAATCAAACAAGGCGAATTTACGATCGAAGAAACGATCTATACCATCGAAACAGCTACTGGTGAAAAAGAATTTACAATGATGCAAAAATGGCCAGTCCGTCGTAGTCGTCCAATTCTAGAAAAATTAAATCCAGATGTACCACTTCTAACAGGTCAGCGTGTGATAGATACATTCTTTCCAGTGACAAAAGGTGGAGCTGCTGCTGTTCCAGGCCCTTTTGGTGCGGGGAAAACAGTAGTGCAGCATCAAATTGCTAAATGGGCAGATGTTGATTTAGTTGTTTATGTAGGGTGTGGTGAACGCGGAAACGAAATGACTGACGTATTGAATGAATTTCCAGAGCTGATCGATCCAAGTACGGGGGAATCAGTGATGCAACGAACTGTATTGATCGCAAATACCTCTAATATGCCCGTAGCTGCTCGTGAAGCCTCAATCTATACAGGAATCACAATTGCAGAATACTTCCGTGATATGGGCTATTCTGTAGCAATCATGGCAGATTCAACGTCTCGTTGGGCAGAAGCATTACGTGAAATGAGCGGACGTTTGGAAGAAATGCCAGGTGATGAAGGATATCCTGCTTATTTAGGTAGTCGTTTAGCAGAATATTATGAACGAGCTGGACAAGTTGTGGCTTTAGGGAAAGATCATCGTGAAGGAAGTATCACAGCAATCAGCGCTGTTTCGCCATCTGGTGGAGATATTTCTGAGCCGGTTACTCAAAATACCCTACGTGTCGTAAAAGTATTCTGGGGATTAGATGCAACCTTGGCGCAAAAACGCCATTTTCCATCGATCAATTGGCTCCAAAGTTACTCTTTATATGATTCAGAGGTTGGTAAATACTTAGATCAGCAACTTCAAGTTGATTGGTCTAAAATGGTTATGGATGGTATGCGCATTTTACAAGAAGAATCGCAATTAGAAGAAATCGTTCGGTTAGTCGGGATTGATTCACTGTCTGATAAAGACCGTTTGACATTAGAAGTAGCGAAATCGATTCGTGAAGATTACTTACAACAAAATGCTTTTGATGATGTTGATACTTTTACCTCAAGAGAAAAACAATACAAAATGCTGGACTTGATTTTAACTTTCTATAAAGAAGGACAGGCTGCGTTGGATTTAGGGGCATATTTAACTGAAATTATGGCTGGAACGGTTGAGCTAAGAGACCAAATTGCCAGAAGTAAATATGTACCGGAAGAACAAATCGGCCAATTAGATAACTTAGTTGACGAGATGAAGCAAACATTAAAACAAATTATCGCAGACGGAGGGATGACAAATGATTAAAGAGTACCGTACGATCAATGAAGTTGTCGGTCCGTTGATGATCGTTGAAAAAGTTGAAGGGGTCAAATATGAGGAGTTGATCGAAGTTCGTATGCAAAACGGGGAAATTCGTCGAGGACAAGTTCTTGAGATCAATGGAGATAAAGCAATGGTTCAGATTTTTGAAGGAACCAGCGGGATTAATCTTCGAGATTCAAAGGTTCGTTTTTTAGGCCATCCTTTGGAGTTAGGTGTATCAGAAGATATGGTTGGTCGAATTTTTGATGGTTTAGGCCGTCCCAAAGATAATGGACCTGAAATTTTACCAGAAAAAATGGTTGATATCAACGGGGAAGTCATCAACCCAGTTGCTAGAGATTATCCAGATGAGTTTATCCAAACAGGGATTTCTGCCATCGATCATTTAAATACATTAGTTCGTGGACAAAAATTACCAGTATTTTCAGGTTCTGGCTTGCCTCATAAAGAATTGGCTGCTCAAATTGCTCGACAAGCAAATGTCTTAAATAGTGATGAAGAGTTTGCCGTTGTTTTTGCGGCAATTGGGATAACTTTTGAAGAAGCCGAATTTTTCATGGAAGATTTTCGTCAAACTGGAGCCATTGATCGATCCGTAATGTTTATGAATCTAGCCAATGATCCAGCAATCGAGCGGATCGCTACACCAAGAATGGCACTTACAGCGGCTGAATATTTAGCGTACGAAAAAGGTATGCATGTCCTTGTGATCATGACGGATATGACTAATTATTGTGAGGCTTTACGCGAGATTTCAGCAGCACGACGTGAAGTACCAGGCCGTCGTGGGTATCCAGGTTACCTTTACACTAATTTAGCTACGCTTTATGAACGAGCTGGTCGTATTCGTGGTCTAAAAGGTTCTGTAACCCAGATTCCTATTCTAACGATGCCAGAAGATGATAAAACGCATCCTATTCCTGATTTGACTGGTTATATTACGGAAGGGCAAATTATTTTATCTAGAGAACTATACAAGAGTGGTATTCAGCCGCCAATTGATGTATTACCATCACTTTCCCGTTTGAAGGATAAAGGAACGGGTGATGGTAAAACTCGGATCGATCATGCGCCAACGATGAATCAATTGTTTGCAGCATATGCCCAAGGAAAACAAGCAAAAGAATTAGCGGTAGTTCTTGGAGAATCAGCATTATCAGATGTGGATAAAATCTATGCGAAATTTGCAGATCGTTTTGAAAAAGAGTACGTCAATCAAGGATTTTACACGAATCGTTCTATTAACGAAACACTTGATTTAGGCTGGGAACTATTGTCTATGCTTCCAAGAACCGAATTAAAACGAATCAAAGATGACATGTTGGATGAATACTTGACTGAAGGAGAGTGATCGATTATGGCACGGTTAAATGTGAATCCTACTCGAATGGAACTCTCTCGTTTAAAAAAACAACTTGGAACCGCAAGTCGCGGACATAAATTACTAAAAGATAAACAAGATGAATTGATGCGTCGTTTTATTTTACTTGTCAAAAAAAATAATCAGCTTCGGATCGATGTAGAGCAAGAATTGACAGCGGCATTATCTCATTTTGTATTAGCTAATGCGACACTGAATGAAGCGTTTATCGAAGAATTGGTGGCTGTTCCAGCAGATAACGTCACACTGGATGTTATTGAAAAAAATATTATGAGCGTGACGGTCCCAATCATGAATTTTCACTATGATGAAACTGTAACTGAAGCACCGCTAAATTATGGTTATCTAAATTCAAATGCTGAGTTGGATGGTGTTTTTGGCAAAATTTCGAGTATTTTGCCAAAACTATTGGAATTAGCGGAAGTGGAAAAAACGTGTCAGTTGATGTCAGAAGAAATCGAAAAGACACGTCGTCGTGTCAATGCGTTAGAATATATGACGATTCCTCAATTAGAAGAGACGATTTATTATATTCAGATGAAGTTGGAAGAAAATGAACGCAGTGAAATTACTCGTTTGATCAAAATTAAAAATATGGGCAGTAATGCCTAATAAGTATAAAAGAGAGTGGGGCATCAAAGGGCCACTCTCTTTTATATGCGATTCCCAAAATACTAGAATTGGAGATAGTTTTTCAAGGAAGATCGAAAATTTCGTCAGTTAGAAACCGATAAATTATGTCAATTAGAGGAGATAAATTATTATTGTAAAGAAAGCGTGTATCAACGTAGCGTGTGGCTTTTATGCTTTTGTCAGACCAAATTTCTGGATTTAAGGCAGTGTGTATCAATAAATCGATGGGTTCTGTTATGTTGTTTACTCCAGAATAGAAGACGATGTTCACAATATCGCAGAAGTAATCAGTTAAAATACGTAATAGTTTCGCTTCGATAGAAGGATCAATATCTGTGCAAAAACTAATGACGATTTTCCTTGAAAAAGCAGAAGGAGGATAAACCGTCGATAAAATAATGTTGTACCGGTAAATTAAGAAGTTTTTGATTTCTTCATTCAATGGTATCTCCTTTTTAATTAAAGTTATGATTTTGTTAATAATAGGTTCTATATTCTTTTGGTTAAAGAAAGATATTTTTTTTCTATTTATAGTATAGCTGTTATTAAATAAAATCAGGTGCATATGAGTACAAAATAAATAATTCAACATATTGTAGGTATTTTCTTGCGACAATGGACCAATCGTTTCTGTAACGAAGGTCAAAATACGAATATTTAACTTTGCATAGGCATCCAATTTGTCAGACCTCAACATAATAGCATTAAAATCTGTGTCAAAGTACGAATAGTATTTTGAGCTTGTTGCTAGTCGAAAATAAAAATAATAGAACTCTGCTTCTGTTGGAAACAAGGTTTTATTTTGTTGCATATTTGCTATGAAGGGAGTTAAAGATGGGAAATAGCTCACGATAGATGAGTTGGTTTTGAAGGGTTGACCACATTTGACTCGTATCTCTTGGACTGCCAAGGCGTAATGCATTTTTCGCTGATCAATCAAGGAAAAGGGGCGCGTTGACTTTTGTAGTAATTGAGTTGCTTTTGCTTTAATAGATTGTTCCTCAACTGCTTCAAAGGGCCAGGAACTACCTTTAAAAAATTGCCAGAAAAAATCTTCTGACACTCGTCGAATATTGGCTTCATTTCCTTCTAAGTAATAAATGCCGTTTCGTATTTTCAGTGTGATTGAAAAAAAATTTAAGATTTTTCTAAAATCTTTGATTTTATTTTTTAATGCTGATTCACTAATAAAAAATTCGATAGGAAAGATAGCCTTGTTTACCTTATTGTGTAAAATCAATTGAGCCAAAAATTGAACTGGCCACATGTCGAAAAGAATATCACGGTAATATTGTCCAAATTCAAATTTATTTTCTATTTCCAATGAATATCCTCTTTTTTTATCAAATTTAAATGAAAAACCATTATTTTTTTTTTGTTCTTTTTCGAATTGCGTTAAATATTTTTTTAAAGTAGTTGTTGTATACCCTAATGATAGATGTAGTTCTTCTAAGTCCATCCAGTCATTTTTATACTCTAAAGCTTTCATTATTGAAAGCTTTTTTTTTGTTTCTGGTTCGTACAGTAAATTCAATAAGGTGTCAAAAGACTGGGGCATTGTAAAAGTTCCTTTCTATGGAAAAGACATTTTTTTAAAAAAAATTAAACAAAAAAATGTCCCTTAGTGATGAAAAATAAATATATCATAATATTATCGTTACTAAAACATTTATTTTTTAAAAAATTAAACGTTTTTATATTGATTATCAATTCTTTTATTTTTGTTTTTTTCTCATCCAGATACTGACAGATGTAATTGAGTAAGCAAGTCAACAGATAGATGGGTCTAATGTGGAAGCACAAATTACTCAGCCGACTGCTAGTAATAAGAAGGCTGAAGAGATTTCAGACACAAAAAAAGAGATGGTAAATTATACTACAAAAGTATTAGGCTCTAGCATATAAGATGGATTACTGTTAATGGACTTTTGTATAACGCAGTGGGTGGGACGGGATTTGTATTCCAAAATTATACATCTAATACCAGTTCAAATAATGGATTTCTATATATTGGAGTCACAATTGTTAGGAAAAGCAATATGGCACTTGATAATAATAAGGTGGATTTTCCCAAATCTTTTGAAAGAATGAATGTTTGTCACATTTGGTAGTGTGAAGTCAGGTGTTTTTATTTTTACTATATACAATGATCCAAAGTAAACACAAGCTCACGAGAAAAAAAGGCAGATTTACAAAATTGAGGCATATATGGATCTAATGGTTCTTCTCAAGGATTATTAGCTGAATACAGGTGTAATAAAATATTCATTTTCGGTAGAGTTTGATTTATAAACTAACAGTATCACGCGCTATCCTAGTACATATGATATTTCTGATTATGGTAGCAAATTTTATGCTTAACATATGTCATATACTTTTCCAAAAAGCTTGGACTTAACGTATCAAGCAATTAGACAAAAGTGTATTAAGAAATATTTCAAATGATAGTAGTTGGTTTATGAACGGACTAAAATGCTTGTTGACAGCGACAAACTAATGAATGGTATAAAAGGACTGCGACCACGACATAAAGAGTCATTTCTACTATCTAACAGTTGTTTCTTGTGGCGGCCAAAAGAAGGTGCAAGCCAGCCTATTCTAGAGAAACAATCAGGTAAATTGTTGAGTATTTTGGAGACAACAAAAATAACTTTAAAGGGTAGGCACTATTATCAATTGCCTCAGAATAACACAGTAGGTTTATTCATGACTAATGAGGGGTAATGTACAATTTCTTATTTCTTAACAAAGTAAGAAAATAAAGAGTAGAAAAAATTTAAAGAGGTGGGAGCCAGATGGAAAATACAATTGGCATATTACATATTAGAGATGATTCTGAACAAAACGATAATATAGGTATATTGCTAAAAAGAGCTCTCAATGAACAACGCTATTCGTTGATTGAGATCACAGAAAAAAAACAAATAGTTTCCTTAGATGGTTTGATCATTAATTTGGAGAAGTCGTCTGATTACGTTAAGGCATTTCAGTGGTTACTTGATTTACAAGAAGAACATTCTTTATTTATTTGGATTCTTAGCGGAGAAAATGATTCAGAACTGATCAAACTCTATCCCCATTTGAGTAAAAATTCAGTGATAGAAATTATTCGACCAGACCAAGGATTTGAGACGTTGGGAATCATAATAAAAAATGCGCTTAATTATAAAAATCAGTTATTAAATGGCAGAAAGCCGAAAAAAAAATCAGCGCGTCATTATTTAGATGAATCAATGCTAAGCTTAGTGATTCATGACAAAATAATAGCACTAACCCGAAAAGAATTCAAAATTATTGAGCTGCTATATGAAAATTTGGAAAGTGTGGTGACATATGCTCAAATCAATGAGGCAATCTATGGTACGTCAACAGGAGAACCACTAGAAAAATACAGAGTTGCAAATTTCATTTTTCATATTCGCAACAAATTAAAAGAACAATCCTATTTTGAAATTGAAATCATTCGAACCAAGGGCTATCTTCTTACGTATGCAAATAAAGAACCCTTGATTTCAACGATACACGTAAAGAAGACCTATAATGAGCAAACCTTAAATAGGAGATAAAAAAGCTTACGCAATTATTTGAAGAAATGGAAGGCTAAATGTGTGAAAGATAAAAAGAATTATTATCAAAAATATCGATATTATTATCTTGGTGAAATTGTCCTTTTAATTGGATGGATCACTAATACGCTGCTCTTTTCAAGATTCTACGAAGAGGCCATATTTTATGTCGATAAGAAGGATAAGTATATTATCCAGTTACTGTTTCTGGTGAATTACTACCTGGATGATTTACTCAAGTATTTATTTGTTGCTTTTTTACTGATGACCTTAAATTTATTCCTTATCTTGAGGTTTTATATCAAAAATAGGAGAGAAGTAACCAAACGAAAAGAAATGCAGTATTCAATGATCGTGTTCCTAGTACTTATCGGTTTTAACATTATCGCCCTGCTAACGACGATTGTTTGGCCACTGTTCTTATTACTATTTATTGTGTCTATGACGATTGTTTATATCATATACGTTATTACAAAATATTTATATGAAGAAAAAGATGAACGATATGAAGAAAATGAACTAGTCAAAGTAGGAGGGCCTTTTCAAACGAAAGAAGCAGCGGAAAGATACGCTAATGAATTTTTAGCTCATTGGAAGAATCATTTTGCCAAGAATGGTTACATCTTAGTTGATAACCTAACCTGTCATGATAAAACTAAATGGCAGGTGGAAATTATTGTGCAATCAATTAAATAAGAACAAATATTAGTAGTTAGGAGAACCCTTTTTCATGAGAAAGATTAATGCGATATATCTATCATTTATCTGTGTCTTTTTATCATTTTTTTTTGCAGATCAAGTGATGGCTGCAGAGGATGATAATAATTTAGGCTATACAGTAACCCTAGTACAGTCGAACACGCAAATAGATCCAAATAAAAGTTATTTTTATGTGAAAACCACACCTGGAGAAGCACAAACGTTAGAGGTAAGAATCAAAAGTACCAAAAAAGAGAATGTGCGAATTAAGATATCTGGAACTAATGCGATCACAGGTGACGGCGGAACGATCGAATATAGCGATGATAAAACATATTACGATTCGACATTAAAAGAGCCAGTAACGTCGATGCTCAAAATTCCAACTCCAGAAATTACAGTTGGTAATTATGAAGAGAAAACGGTGAAATTTCAACTTACACCGTCAAAAGAAAAGTATGATGGTGTGAAAATGGGTGCAATCGTCTTTGCGTTAGATCAAGGCGAAAAAGCAAAAAGTGGTGTTTCAACAGAATTTTCATATCGAGTAGGGCTGATCACTTCCCAATCAGGAGATGAATTCAATAATGCGCAAACGCTGAATTTAAATTCAGTAAAGGCCTCAATCAAACGCGGGAAAAAAATGGTTTTAGCGAACTTACAAAATCCTGAACCTAAAGTCTTAGAGAATCTAAGTATCGTCGGTACGATGACTAAAAAAGGAACGGATGAAGTCGTTAAAAGAAAATCTGTAGAAAACTATAGTATGGCACCAAACAGTTCATTTGATTTTGAAATGGATTGGGGGATTGCGAATCTGCCGTCGGGTACTTATACCTTGAAATTGGATGCATCAAATGACTATCAAGAATGGCAACTTAGTAAAGAATTCACGATCACCAACCAACAAGCCAAAAAAATGAATGAAGAAAGTGCGTTTAAGATCATTACGCCAACATGGATCAAAGGTAGCGCGATTTGCTTATTAGTGCTCACCGTTTTGATTATGTCATTAACCCTTTTTAGAAGAAAAAAATGGGAGAAACAATGGAAAAAAATCAGAATCGCGAAACGTAAAAAACAAGGGAATCAAAAGAAAAAACGAAAAAAAATCAATAGAAAAGATGGTGAATAAGGATGAAAAAAACTTACTTTATTTGGCCGCTATTTATTGTGATTTGTGTATTTGGACTCTTGTTCAGTCAAGCATCATATGCGTTTGCCGAGCAAGAAAAAACAGAAATAGGTATTTACTTCGATCCGTTTGTCAAAACGGATAAACCGAAACCACCCATCTATGAAACAAAAACTCCAGGCTATCCAAAAACGAACGGGGCTCTCCCGTATTTAGGACAAATGATGACTTCTTTTATTCTATTATTGTTGGGTGTCGCTTGTTTGATTGTATTTCTAGGTGTAATCAGTTTACGTAAGGTATATAGCATACATGTATAGGAGTGTAAAATGAGAGATTATTTATGGATTTATATATTAGGAGGAATCGCCTCTGTGTCGTTGATTTTTTTTCTGGTAACACTTTCCAGAGATGTATTTTTAGCAAGGAAACTAAAGAAAAAGAAGCTTGATCTAGCAGTCAATTTCACTCTATTAGCAGTGTCGATCACAAGTTTAACGCTGATTATTTATTTATTTGTGTTACTAAAAGACCAAATCAGATTGATTGGCTAGATCAGAAAGAACAAGCATTATTCTGTGAACAATTTACAACAGTAACTGTCGCCAATTTTATTTACGCTAAATAAGAAGGGTGATTAAATTATGAAAAAAATACTATTTACAACATTACTTGCTTCATCAGCATTGCTGATTTTTGCAAAATCTGCTGATGCGGTAGAAATTGGAAATGAGCAATCAGACTTGGGGATTCGTTTTGATACTGACGGACCAGTAAAACCTGGACCTGGACCATTTAAAGATAACTTAGCATTGGTATGGACACCATCTAAATTTGATTTTGGTCGTCAAGCAGCAACAGCGAATATTGCTACATATAGCAATACTGTAGCTGGAGATCAATATGTTGTCGTAAATGATGACAGACAAGGAACAGAAACAGGCGAAGGAAGCACAAGAGCCGTAACGACTTCTGCTTGGAAAGTGACAGCTAAATTGTCTAAATTAATCTCCACAGATAGCTCACCTACAGAATTGCCATCAAAGTTAACGTTCACTTTAGGCGCTCCACAATCTTACAATATTGGTGAAATTGATCCGGATACCAATGACTTCTTACCAAATCCGATTGAAGGAAACTTAGGTACTCTTGCTGATCCTAACAATATCGTGGTAGGTAAAGACGTAACATTGGAAGCTGGCAATACAACTGCAACAAACATCATTGCTAAAACACAAGCAAATGCTGTTAAAGGTGGTTTTGCTACAAAATTCACTAATACTAAATTAACCGTTACTACAGGTACAGGCGCTGCGGGGAAAGCGTTTAAAGGTAGCGTGAACTGGAGTCTTGACAACACATACTAAGAAATAGATTAGTTATGCGTTACGAGAAATAAGTAAGTAAATTGGTTGACAGTTATTGTTATAAATTGTTCACAGAATTAATAGATACTACTTAAAAAAAATTTTTATTTTTACAAAGAGAGAGGGATCTGTAGATGAAAAAACATTTTACCTGCGTATTACTAGTCCTGTTTTACCTTGCATTATTCTTTGATCCCAGTAAAGGTTTTGCTAAACAAGATGTGGAGAATTTGATTGGTGGATTGTCGTATGAAGTTTTATATCCAGAAAACCAAAAAAACAAGAACCTAGGTTATTTTGATCTCCAAATGAAGCCAGGACAAGAACAAAAAGTATCCCTAAAATTATACAATTCATTACCGAAAGAGTTAACAGTAGAAGTTCGGTTAAATACTGCAAAAACCAATAGCATCGGTAAGGTTGAATATGGACCAAATGATTTAAAAGAAGACTCATCTTTGACAAATGATTTTATCAACATCGTCAAGGGACCCAAAAAAGTAGCGATCCCTTCTAAAGGTAGTACGCAGGTCGACTTAATGATTTCTTTACCTAAAGAGACGTCCGTAGGTTTGATAGCAGGTGGGATTCAATTGCACCCTGTAGTCGATAACAAAACACCGTCTAAAACTAAAAAAGATGTTGTACTAAATGAATTTGCTTATTTAGTTGGGATGTTATTAAGAGTAGGAAATACCGATAGTATAAAACCAGAGCTAAAACTAAATAAAACATACATAGCATTCAAAGAAAGTAAAAGCCATTTATTTGTCAATATTTCAAACATCCGTCCAGTGTATGTCGAAGGTATGACTGTTGACATTCAAGTAAAAAAAGCAAATAAACAAAAAATGTTATTCGAGTATCAAAAAAAGGCAATGAGAATGGCACCAAATTCGATAATTGATCTACCAGTTGATTTAGCGGATAAAGGAATGACCGCAGGAGATTATTCAGCTCGAATAAATGTCATATCAAAAGACGGGGATAAATGGTCTTGGACAGAAGATTTTAAAGTCAACGTGTTAGAAGCGAGTGAGTTTAACAAGAAAACGATAGAGAATAAAATGGATAATAAATTAATTCTTTTAGTATTCATCTTGTTTTTATGTATGAGCGGACTTGTACTTATTTTTAGTTTAATAGTAATGAAGCATAACAGAAAAAACGTGAAAATGAGTAAGTAACTTTGTTCGGCAGTTAGAAAAAGAAATGCTGCTTAAAGTCAAAAATAGCACAGCGATTCTAAGACTCTTTTTGAGCATCGTCTTTAATCATCGAACAAGATAATCTAGTCATTGGACTGACTTGTTCCTTCGAACTAAATGAGTGACAGCAATACAAAGGAGGTGTTGCGAGAAGAGTGTATTTGAAAGATGCTCAAAAATATAGAAGAAAGGAGAAAAAATGGATAATAAAAAAAAGCGTCCTACTAAAACCAAACTATTTTTGACGATCAACGGATTAATCTTAATTAGTGTCCTATCAGTTATCGTTTTATTCATCGTAACCAATCCTATATCAGCTAAACCTGAAACGAGTGTAGAAAAAGCAACAATTGATACAGGTCTCGCTAAATCAGAAATGGGAAAAACACCCGAAAAATACACAGCTAAAACACTAGCTCCTATTGAAAATGAAACTGGGCTAAAAGCAACGCCAAAAGTGCTGATGATGACACAAAATGAAGCCTTTCCGGATCTTAATAGCGAAGTTGGTCTATCAAAGCTTTTTTCAGAAATAATCATTCCACGTCCAGAATATGATGCATTATATGAATATGTAAATGCTGATGGAACACCTGCTAATCTCAGTAGTAAGTTAGTAGGATTTCAAACGATTTACGTAGAAATCACTGAAAATTATAATCTGACTAGTATTCGTGTTCCTATACCAGTAACTGTTACAAATATAGGCACGTCCTTTTTGTTAGATAATCAAATTGCTATTCAAACAGAGACTATGAATGGCAAAATCATCTTGTATCCAAATGAAATCGCGAATAAAACACAAGAACAGCTACAACAGTTAGTTAAAACAAAATCCAATGTGCATGCTTGGAAATTAGAAGATGGCTCAGCTGTTCCTGTTGATGTGATCAAAACAACAATTTTGACAACTTCTGTTGGCAGTTACAAGGCTGAATTTGAAATTACAGTAGGAACTGGCATAGCGGAGCAAAAAGCTTCTGTTCAAAAAGATGTCGTAGTATTCGGTGCTGATCCTCAAGGGTTTGTCTCTGTAGCGCAAAATGCAATCTTAACTTTAGGAACAAGCCCAACCAATCTATTTACGAAATTTCAAACAGTAAATAGTACGATTGCAACGAATGCGTCCTACCAATTTGTGACCGAGAAAGGCGAAGTATTGAACAAGTTTGATACAACAACCGTTGGGTTTCGCTGGGCGTATGTTAAGATGACCGAGAAAAACAATGAGTCTGTGACGACAACAATAAAAGTTCCAATCAATGTGACAAATGCGGATACCACGGCTCTATTAACAAATAAAGTGATGGTGAAAGCGGACGCAAAGGTCATTCTTTATCCTGATGAAACGAAGGGGAAAAGTAAAGCAGAGCTGATTACGCTGATTCAGTCAAGAGCTCATTTAAGTGCTTGGAATACGAGTACAGGAGTAGCTGTTCCAGTATCTTTCAGCGATACAACAATGCTCAATAATTCTATAGGTGCATACAACGGAACGATTAAAGTTGAAATAGATGGAGTACAAGCTACGACAACACGAAATGTCACAATATTCGGTGCAAATCCGCAGTCTTTTGTAACAGTTGCTCAAAATACTACATTACCTTTGGAAGCAAGTCCAACCAATCTATTTACAAAATTCCAAACAGTAAATAGTACGAGTGCAACGAATGCATCCTATCAATTTGTAACCGAAAAAGGCGAAGTATTGAATAAGTTCGATACAACAACCGTTGGGTTTCGCTGGGCCTATGTTAAAATGACCGAGAAAAGTAATGAATCTATCACAACAACAATTAAAGTTCCGATTAATGTGACAAGCGGAGATACCACGGCTTTACTAACAAATAAAGTGATGGTGAAAGCAGATGCGAAAGTACTTTTGTACCCGAATGACACAAAAGGAAAAAGTAAAGCAGAACTAATAGCACTGATTCAGACAAGAGCCCATTTAAGTGCTTGGAACATGAATACAGGAGCAGCCGTTCCAGTATCATTTACAAATACTACGGTAGTTAACAATTCAGTGGGCTCTTATAATGGAACGATTAAAGTAGAATTAGAAGGCACATCTGCAACAACAACACGAAATGTCACTGTTTTTGGTGCAGATGTAAAATCTCCCTATTATTTTACAGTAGATCAAAACAAAGACCTAGCGATGGGGACGAATGCAGCGAATATTTTTTCGAAATACCAATCTGTATACTATACAGCAGCAAGCAGCTCTACCTATGAGTGGGTCAAAAATCCAGCAGGTGAACCTACTAATCCAGTCAATACATTTGATACGAGCAAAACGGGATTTCACTGGGGTTATATAAAAATGACGGACTTAAAAGATACAAGTGTGTCGACGATTATTCCTGTGCCAGTTACGGTAACGTTAGAGAATCAAGCAGCTATTTTAGAGTCGAAAGTAGGAGTGGGTATTAATCATCTACCGTTTGTGAATGCAAGTGAAATCAAAGACAAAACTGCTTCACAAATCGTTCAAGTACTCACTAAAAAATTAGCACCGAAAGCATGGAGTCTAGTAACGGGACAAGAACTTGATGTGCGCATTACTAAATCAATGGTGGTTAATTCTAGTAGAGGGTCCAAAGAGTTAACCATTACGATTGCCTTTGGTGAACAATTGTTGACTTATAAAGTGAATGTTTTGATTCTTCCAGATCAAATTTTTGGAGAAAGTTCTATAGAAGACTGGAAAAACATCCCTTTAAATTCTACAGAAGGAGTGCTTACAAATCCACTGAATGAGTCTAAAATAGGATTTCCCCAAAGAGGTATTTCTGTATCAAGAAACACAAGTGAATTAGGGTTTATCGCTCAGGATAGCGCTAACAGAGGATACGTTGGCCTTTATGGAGAAACTAAAGTAGCAGATATTCCAGGTGTTAACAAAACTCCTTTATATGGAACGTATTGGATGGAGAGTTATGCAGTTGGTAGCGATTGGCTAGGGATAATGTACCGTTTGACTTCAAAATATTTTTTAAGAAAAGGTGATGAACTAAAGCAAATTTTTATAGATGAATCCAAGCAAATTCTGTATGTTTACAATTTATCAATGAAGCCAAACTTAAACTTTAGTATACAGCTAGATATGTATAATCTTTCAAATTCAACAAAAAGCTTTTCAATGTTAGAAAGCGTGGGTATCAATTACTATTACGATACAGTTCCAATATATGCATTGGGAAATAATAGTGGTTTTTATATGAACGTTTCCTCAACTCTGAGATTTGCAATCAAACTGAAAGATTCTAATGGAAATTGGTTATCTGATTTTACTAAGTATATTGCTGGTAATTATGATACTATTGGTGTTGGAAATTCAGACAATTACTTTAAGAATGACTTTACGGGAAATGGTTCTGAAAGTGAAAATTACAGCGAAGGACAAGTTATTGCAAAAGACGTTAGGACAGCCTATCAACTAGGTGCACCATGGAAAGATATTGCTCCCGATGAAGCATTAAAAACAGGTTATGAGTTATTTGTAGGTAAGGAACTCCCGTATATGCAAATAAAAGCCAATCCGGAAGTTTTCAATGTTTATCCAGATTATGTGAGTGATTTTAAGTTTGATTATAAATTAAGTAAAATCCCTACAGAAACGGATCATGGTACAGTTCAGGTAAAGTATCCGACAGGCGAAGAGGTCAAAATGCCCTTTAGCTCAAATAGCCAAAAAGAATTCACTAGTTCGATTACGATTCCTAGATCTAGCTTGCCTGAGCAACTGAACGAAGAAGTGGGTACAATCAAAAAATACGATACGTCTTTACTAGCAACCAACGAGTCAGAAGGACCTTATAAGGGATTGCCATCTAAGGATTATGCAGTAAAAATTAACGTGTATAATCTTGGAGCGAAACCAATTCCGCAAATCATCAAAAAAGGGACAGCTTTTAATAAAAAAGCTTCCGAGGTGATTCAAGACGCAGTTATTTTACCTGGACATACTGCTTCATATGAATATGAGAGCAAAATGCCAGATACATCTATCCTCGGTTTAACGAGTGTGATGGTGAGAATGACGGATACAGATCAACCAGATAAAAAAACGCTGATCAAAGTGCCAATTCAAGTAATCAATGAAATACCGCCGACTAAAGGGCTGTATATCGTAGCGAATGATTTCAACAGTAGAACAGAACCATTTCAAAATTTGACTGAAAGTGAAGTCAATAAATTGATCCTTAAAAACTCTGAAGCGATTGCTTGGGATGTTGCGACGGGTTCAAGTAAAGATATCACGCTTTCAGTAGAGTCAACAACATTACCACTGAATCCTGTACAAGGCAGCTATAAAGCAACATTAAAAGCGGTCAGGGGAACAGAAATAATCAAAAAGACCATTACAATCAATCTTCAAAATAATCAAAAAGTGAACGTGGAATTTGTTGATGAAACTGGAGAAGCCTTACACGATAAAATTACGTTTGATAAAGTGATCGGAACAACGATTAATTTATCAGAAGAAGCAGAAGTACAAAAAATACTGAAATCCATTCAGGCTGAGAACTATCAATTAGTGAAAAAGCCAGACAACGAAACGAAGATTCCTGTTACAAGTGAAGAAAGTACTGTTCAATACCAATTTAAAGGGATGCTGTTTGTACAATCTTCCCCAACTTTCTTGAATTTTGGGCGTAAGACTTTAGGGATTCCGTTTATAAAAGTCGAAAAAGCAAAATACGACAAACCATTGATCGTTTGGGATAATCGCAAAAACGGCGGTGCATGGAATTTAACAGCAACATTAAAGAAACCATTGACCAGCCAAGAAGACCCGAGCAAAATTCTACCTACGGCTATTCGTTACAAGGTAAGTGAGACAGAAACAGTCATCTTATCTGAGAATACGACACAACCAATAGCGAAAAGAACACATGAAACCAAAGGGCAATATAACGTGAGTAATGAGTGGGATAAAAACGAATCCGGCTTGTTGTTAGAAGTTCCTTCTGGGGAAGTGTTGCAAGCAGGTGGCTATCGAGCGACGATTTTATGGCAAGTTGAACAAACACCTTAAGAAATAAACAAAAAGCTTCTCCCAAAGTAGTAAACGATGGGAGAAGCTTTTTTGTTTGCTGCTAGGGTTTAGTTAAAGTAGTCTATTGGTATTATTCCAATTATTTGGTGGAATTTTGATCCTTATGAGAATGGGTGAGATGGCATCTTATTTCCAGTTACGTAATAGTGATTAAGCGTTTCTGCTTTCATTGGATAACCAGCTTAAATAACATACTAAGATTAAAACCTATATCATTTTGGGTATTCATTATTTTGAATAGTCCACAATTGATCGGTAATGGTTGAGATAAATGGAATACCTGCATCCGTTTGGCCATTTGTAAACACGGTCAAAATGAAGGGATGCTCTGTTTCTAAAATTCCAATATCATGCAGGAAACCAGCATATGAACCGATCTTATGTGCGACTTTTCCTGATGTGGTCGGCGTATCCATCCGTTCATGGAAAACGGTATTTTTCATATATTCATAAATCTTTTGATATTCTTGATTAGTGGATTTTTCTTCGTATAAAATCTTGAGAATTTTTGCAGCATCTTCAGAAGTTAATTTTGCATCGTCCCAATCAGTTTCTTTCTGAAAAAAATGAGCATACAGAGCTTTTTTAGCTTCTACATCTCCGCCAAAAGTATCATACAACATATTCTTAGCAATGTTATCTGAATAAATAATGTTGTATTCTTGTAACGTTCTTAATGAATACGTTGGCTGAATATCATTGATAATAATCCCCGTACCATCTTCGTAATCTTCTTTTTCATTAAAAGTAAGCTGATCGTCCCATTTTAAACCGCCAGCCTGAACTTTGTCAGCAACCATCATAGCTAAAGGTACCTTGATCGTGCTAGCGCTATAGAATTCTTTGGTTCCATTAACTGAGATTTGTTTTCCAGTAGTTAAATCCACGTAAGTTATCCCAACATCACCGTTAAAGTTTTTTGCAGTAGCTGTCATTGTTTGTTCGATTTTATGATAAAAAGCTGTCAGTTCTGGACTTTCAGTTTCTTTTGGTTTAGGTTTTTTATCTGTAGAAGAGGATGCAGTTTTTATTGGAACAGACATTTTTTCACTCGTTTCAGTTTCGTTTGCATAATCTACAGTGTGTGTAGAAAAAAAGAACGAAACAATTAAAAAGAAACAAATAGAGAAAATCATCCCATATAGAGTCATTTTCTTTTTTTCCAAATACTTTTCGTTCCTTTCAAAAAAAATAAAATTGTAATGATCTTATCAAAATATAATCATAAAAAGTATAACTAAAAAATACGACCACAACCATTTAATCACTTTTTCTATAGATTTGCAAGGTAGGATACAGTGAGAATTGAGAATAAAACGATGAAAGTATGCTTTAAGGTTTGTTTAAGGTAAGTGGAATAAAGTAATAGCAGTTTACAAATAATGTTGCGCGGAGGACTGTAAGAAACGACGCGTAACACTGAAAGTTCAGAATGTAGCAAAAGCGGAATGTTGTTACATATATAGGAGGAATTAGATGGATTTTATCAAACGTGCAATGTTAAGTATGAAGAGCAAAAAAGGTCGAACATTTTTATTATGTGCTGTCTTTTCAGCTATTTTGATTTTTGTTTTAGCTGGTTTAACGATTCAAAGTGCTGCGTTGACTACGACAGAAAATGCCAAAAAGAGTGTAGGTGCGACAG
Organism: Enterococcus haemoperoxidus ATCC BAA-382; assembly: GCF_000407165.1. Lineage (NCBI taxonomy): Bacteria > Bacillati > Bacillota > Bacilli > Lactobacillales > Enterococcaceae > Enterococcus > Enterococcus haemoperoxidus. Next base: position 1,099,654 of record NZ_KE136479.1, read on the forward strand.
TTACACTATCCGCTAATCGAGAAGCAGCGATGAAAAAAAATCAAGAAGGAAGTACGGGTGAAAAACCAGATCCAAGCAGTTTTAGCTTAACTCCCGTTTCATTAGCAGATGCGCAAAAGATCGCAGATTTAGCTAATGTGAAGTCGTATTCATTTTTATCTTCATCCTCTGCTGGAGCAAGTGATGGCATTACACCGATTTCTACTGAATCGGAAAGTGAGACCACAACAGGATCAACAGCGAGTGATGGAACACAAGGTGAACCTCAAGCAGTTGGAAGAATGGGCAGTGGTCCAATGTCTGATATAAAGCAAAGTGATTTTCAGGTAAGTGGTGTGATGGAGTTATCTATGTCGAGTGACTTTTCTGATGGTACGGCTGAAATTACAAGTGGTGAAGTAATCAATGCGTCAGATAAAGAGACGAATAACGTGGTAATCGAGCAAACATTGGCAGATGCAAATGAGTTAAAAGTTGGGGACACATTCAAGGTAACAGATCCGGAAGATGACACAAAAACATATGAGTTAACGATCAAAGGAATTTATAAAACTTCTGAAAACGGTAATAGCATGGGGATGATGTTTAATTTCTTGAATCCAGCCAATACGTTATATACATCTTATACATTTGCGAATACATTAAAAGGCGATGACGCAAAAGATACCATTGATTCAGCTTCTTACACATTGGCTGATCCAAAACAAATGGATACATTTGTTAAAGAGGCAGAAAAATTGATAGATACAGAAAACTTTAGTTTACAAACTAATGATCAAGCATATCAACAAATGTTACAACCTTTGAATAATGTTGCAAGCTTTGCCAAAAATATTGTTATCTTAGTGGCAATTGCTGGGGTGATCATCTTGACTTTGATTGTAATGATGATGATCAGAGAACGCCGCTATGAAATTGGCGTATTATTGTCACTTGGAGAATCGCGTTTCAAAGTCGTTTTACAATTTTTCAGTGAAATCATTATTTGTATGTTTGTTGCGTTAGTGATTGCTACCTTTAGTGGAAATATTGTAGGAAATGTAGTTGGGGAGCAATTGATTACCCAACAAACAGAGTCCGTTTCGCAAGCTACAAATAATCAAGGTCAACCAACGGAAAAAGGGGACAGAGGAAGCGAACGACAAGGCGTACCTGGAGGAGGTAGCATGAATAGACTCGGAGCAAGCTCTCAGGGAACAGCAAAAGCAATCGAAGAGTTAAATATCTCTGTTCAGCCAAAGGAAATCACAATAGTAGCTGGACTAGGACTTTTAATCAGCTTCTTGTCCATCATATTATCATCCAGCGGAATTTTAAGACTACAACCCAAAAAAATCTTGACGACATAGAAAAGAGGACATGCGATGTTACAAACAGAAGAAGTAGGCTATTGGTATAAAAATGAGCAGGACTATCTTTATAAAAATGTAAATTTAGAATTTCAAGGCGGAAAGATGTATGCTATTTTAGGAGCAAGCGGTTCTGGTAAGACGACATTTCTCTCATTGATCGCAGGCTTAGATGTACCTAAAACGGGGTCTATTCTATATAATGGGGATGCACTCACTAAAATAGGTCTCAGAAATTACCGGAAAAACGATGTCTCCATTATTTTTCAAGCATATAATTTACTACCATATATGTCGGCGTTAGATAATGTTTTAACTGCGATGGCAATATCCAACTCAAAACAAGCGAATAAAAAAGCGTATGCATTAGAAAATTTAGTGAAAGTTGGGATCGACGAAATGCTGGCTAAGAAGAATGTGACTCAGTTATCAGGAGGTCAGCAGCAACGCGTAGCAATCGTTAGGGCACTTTGTTGTGATCATGAACTGATCGTAGCAGATGAGCCAACAGGAAATTTAGATGAAAAAACATCAAAAGATATTGTTCAATTGTTTCAAAAAGTAGCACGTGATCAGCAAAAGTGTATTATCATCGTGACCCATGAACAGGAAGTAGCAAAAGCGTGCGATGAAGTTTATGAGTTGAAAAATCAAGCATTTGAATTGATCAAATAAAAATAAGAACGAAGGTGCAAAAAATTAGTGCATCTTCGTTCTTATCTTTTTTAATTGGAAAAAAAATGGCTGTTATTTTCTAATTGTTGTTTTAATGTTCGAGTATCATTGATCAACGAGGCACCAATCGTTGTATCTTTGACTTTTAATCGTTTCACCTGACGATCGACGATTTGTCGTGTGGAAATGATATCATCATTTTTTTTGATTGCTGTTTCTTTATCTGAAAAAGGTTTATGAGCAGCCAGTTGCATACCAAAAGAATTATATAAAAGTGTATATCCACCAATTCCAGTTACTTTTTGATAAGCACGTGAAAAACCACCATCTATGACAATCATTTTGCCGTCAGCTTTGATTGGAGATTCTCCTTTGAGCAATTTTACAGGCGTGTGGCCATTGATAATATGAGCATCAATTTCATTAAGAGCAAAAGCCTTCAAAATATGTTGGCAAACGTCAGAACTATTTCTTAATTCATAATAGGCATTTTTTTCTTCCACATGAGTTTCTGATTCTTGAATAAAATAGCGTTCAAATGTTTTCATCGCTTTTTTACCAAAAAGAGAAGAACTTTCACCACACCATAAATACCAAACAATATCAGTTGAAAAATCTTCAGTCTGCCATGGTTTTGCAAAAGCTTGTTTGATGTTTGCTTCAAAAAAATCGAGCAAGTTTTTACCAGCATATTTTTTTCCATTAAAGTCCACAGATTGAAAAGAGCCATCTTCATTGAGTGGAATACAGCCGTGGATCAGTAAGTTGTGATTGTAAGAAAGGTAAAGAGAGCCTTTTTCAATAAGAAAAGCCATATGCTGATTTAACTTTTGTGAGTGTTGAAATTGCTGCATTAGATCAGTTAGGACGAATGCTTCATCGTCTGTTAGTTGATAAGGATCGGACCAATCGATTGTTTGAAAACATGTATTGATCAAGTTATACGGCTGATCGCCTATTACAAGTTGATTGTTATTAATTTTATCTAGTAAAAGTCGATGGGGCATTTGAAATTCTGGACGACGTTTAATGAGTTGCCCTTCTAACTTTTCTTGGATGATTGCCATTGCTTGTTGAATTTTCATTGCATCCGTTATTTCGGTTATCGAAAGCGTTCTATACGGGTTCTTCTTAGGGATAAAATGCATATTTTCTTGATATGTTTTGCGACTGAAATTTTTCAAATGATCTAAATCAATCCCATAAGCCTCTTCCAAAAGGTCAAGATTCCCATAGCGAGAACAGATTCGTAGAACATTTGCTAAACAAGCCTTTGATCCACTCACAGCGCCTAACCAAATAATATCATGATTGCCCCATTGGATATCAAGAGAATGATAGCCAATCAAAGAATCCATAATTTTATCAGGATGAGGCCCGCGATCATAAATATCTCCGATCACATGAAGATGATCGATTACGAACCGCTGAATCAAATAAGCTAAATCAGTTATAAAACGTTCAGCTTCATCAAGTTCGATGATTTTTTGGATAATTTGCCGATAATAAGCTTTTTTATCGGTGGTTTCGTCATACTGATAAATCAATTCTTCTAAAATATATGCATACGTTTTTGGTAAAGCTTTACGAACTTTGGAACGCGTATACTTACTTGACGAAAAACGGACAATAACCAACAAATGTTCAATTGTTTGAAACCACCAATGTTGAGACAATAACTGTTGCTGCTTTAAAACGTGCATTTTTTCTTCAGGATAATAAATCAAAAAACATAATTCATCCATTTGTTCTGCAGAAAGTTCTTGGCTAAAAAGTGTGTAAACTTTATCACGAATACTTCCTGAACCGTTTCTTAAAATATGGTTGAATGCTTCAAATTCTCCATGAAGATCACTGATGAAATGTTCAGTTCCCTTAGGCAAATTTAAAATGGCTTCCAAATTTATAATTTCGGCAATCAGCTCATTGGATTGATTGTTACTCATCTAGAGGACTCCTCACTATTTATTTTGGGCCAAATCTTCGATGATCGTTGTTGTTTCTTCGATTGATTTCTTTTCGACATCGATCACTAATACATTATATTTTTCAAAAACACTATTGGCATAATCTAATTCCTCTTGAATACGATCGGCATTTGTGTAAGCCGAATCTTCTTTTAATCCCAATGAATGTAAACGGGATTTACGAATATCCATTAAACTCTCAATACTTGTTGTTAGACCGATGATTTTTTTAGGATCGATCTGATCTAATTCGGCAGGTAAAGAAACTTCTGGAATCAAAGGTAAATTTGCAACTTTATGATTCCGGTTGGCCATATACATGCTTAACGGTGTTTTAGATGTACGTGAAACGCCTAATAATACATAATCAGCTTCTAAGAAACCTTTGGAATCTTTACCATCATCATATCTAACGGCAAATTCAATTGCTGAAACACGACTAAAATACTGCTCATTTAACTTGTGGATCGCACCTGGTTCTTGTAAAGGTTGAATACCAAAAGTCCCTTCAACGATTTCGCTTAATGGGCTCATATAATCGACGTATTGTAAGCCAGTTCGGTTTGCGAAATCCTTTACTAAAGTCACTAGCTTTTTATTCACTAATGTTGTCACAACAACAGCTTTGTCATGTAAAGCATCTCTCAAAATAGGCTGCAATAATTCTTCATCGGTAATGAATGGAAATCGTTGGATATCGCTCATATCAATACTTGGGTATTGGGCGGAGACTGCTGAAATAATTTTTTGTGCGGTCTCTCCAACTGAATCTGATACTAAATAAATTTTGATTTTGTCTTTTTGCATGAGTACACTCTCCTAGTTTTTGAAGGTTTGTTTTTTTTTTCGTTTCATTATCTCTGATTATCAATAATTTTCTTTATCAATGTCATTACCGGCATTAATAAAGTAAGACATCATTCGGGTTTTGGTCACTTTTCCGATCACTTTTTTTGGCTGGTCAATTTCTACAACGGGTAAGGTATCGATGTTGTGTTGCATCAATAGACCGCCAGCTTCTAAAATCGTACGGTCACGAGTGATCGTGACGATGTTTGGCATACGACTCATGATCATCGCAACAGGTGTTTTTTCGGTATTAGGATTACTAATAGCTGCTCGTAGTAAGTCTTTGCGTGATAAAACACCGTTCAATTCATCGTTGTCATCTTTTACATACAGAGAACCGACATCGTACATAAATAAATTTGTCACGGCATCATAAACCGTTGTACTTTGATGGATAAGTATAGGTGGCAACATAATATCTGCTACCGTTTTTTTGTATAATTTTTCATAAAGTAAAGGCTCAATTGTTTGACCTGTGTAAAAATAACCAACTTTTGGTCTAGCATCAAGCAAACCAGTCATCGTCAAAATCGCTAAATCGCTTCGTAAGGTCGCACGACTCAAACCAAGTGTTTTGGCAATATTATCACCGCTGATTGGTTCGTTTTCTTTAACAATTTTGATGATCTCTAATTGTCTTGAGGTAAGTTTCATTTTATCGACCTACTTTCTTAATGTGACACACTAATTATTATATATTTCTTATAAAAATAAAGCAACAATAAAAATAAACCATACTAATTCTTGTTGACAATGAATGTGATACACAATATAATCATGTTTGTATAAATGTGATACACTATATAAAACAAGAAGGAGAGTTTGCTTGTGAAATATGTGATTGATTTTTCAGAGGGTAGCAAAGAACAAAGCGATTTACTAGGAGGTAAAGGCGCTAATTTAGCTGAAATGACAAAACTGAAGTTACCTGTTCCAACAGGATTTACGATTACAACAGAAGCTTGCTTAGATTACTTAAAAAAGAAAGAAAATGTCTCAACTGAACTGAACTTAGAAATTCGCCAACATATTTTCAGTATGGAAAAAAGAACCCAAAAGAAACTAGGAGATGCTATAGATCCGTTATTGGTTTCCGTACGAAGTGGGTCAAAATTTTCAATGCCTGGAATGATGGACACGATTTTAAATTTAGGTTTAAACGATGAGACGGTAATCGGATTAACAAAAAAAACGGGTGATGGTCGTTTTGCCTTTGATTGTTATAGAAGACTCCTGCAAATGTTTGGTGATGTGGTTTGTGGCATTGATAAAAATCGTTTCGAAGAACAACTTGATTTTTATAAATCAAAAAAAAGATATCTGGCGGATACAGATATGCAAGCGGAAGATTGGCAAGAATTGGTAGCGGTTTATAAAGATATCTTTCTAGAAGTGACGCATCAACCATTTCCACAAAATCCTTATGAGCAATTGAGTTTAGCTGTAGAAGCAGTTTTTCGTTCTTGGAACAATCGTAGAGCGGTTACGTATCGCCGTTTGCATGATATTTCTGACTCATTAGGAACGGCCGTCAACATTCAAGAGATGGTTTTTGGTAATTTTGGGGAAGCTAGTGGAACTGGTGTTGCGTTTACTAGAAATCCTGCAACTGGTGAGAAAGGGATTTTTGGGGAGTTTCTATTAAATGCACAAGGGGAAGATGTCGTTGCAGGAATAAGGACGCCGCAGCCAATCAGTGAACTTGAAGCATTGATGCCGGAAGTTTATCAAGAGTTCTTGGAACTAGGTCATTTGCTGGAGTCTCATTATAAAGACATGCAGGATATTGAGTTTACGATTGAGAACCGAAAATTATATCTGTTACAAACCAGAAATGGCAAACGAACGGCGAAATCTGCTTTCAAAGTCTGTATTCAATTAGTTGAAGAGGGCATAATCTCTAAAAAAGAAGCAATCAAACGTATTAATCCAACGATGATCACTCAGCTGCTTCATCCAGTTTTTGAACCAGATGAATTAAAAAATGCGGTAGTTTTTGCTAAAGGACTACCGGCAAGTCCGGGGGCCGCGAGTGGAAATATTTATTTCACAGCAGAAAAAGCCAAAAAAGCGAGTGAGCAAGGGGAAAAAGTTATTTTGATCCGCCAAGAAACTTCACCAGAAGATATCGAAGGCATGGTAGTTAGTGAAGCAATCGTAACTTCTAGAGGTGGAATGACCTCTCATGCTGCTGTAGTTGCACGGGGGATGGGCGTTTGTTGCGTTGCAGGTTGTGAGACAGTTTATGTGAATGAATTTTTAGAACAGGCAACAGCAGGAGATCTTATCTTGCATCAAGGGGATACAATTTCAGTTGATGGGACAACAGGAACCATCTATCTTGGTAGTATTCCTTACGTCGAAGGAGATGAATGGCAGTTATTAGAAACAATCACGGACTGGGCAAAAGAAGGGGCGAGTATCGGTGTCAAAGCCAATGCAGAAACGCCGGCAGATATTAAAACAGCATTGAAATTAGGAGCGCAAGGCATTGGTTTAGCAAGAACAGAGCATATGTTTTTCGGAGAAGAACGAATAGTTGAAATGCGTAAAATGATTCTTGCTGAAAATAAAGAATCACTCCTAGCACCTTTAGATCGATTAAAAGAGTTCCAAAAAAATGATTTTCGAGCGATGTTTACTTTATTAAAAGGAAAAGCGTGCACCATTCGATTACTAGATCCACCACTACATGAATTTTTACCGCAAACAGAAGAGGAAATTATTCATTTAGCAAATGAAACAAAGCGGACAACTACCGAAATCAAGCATCGTATTGAAGAACTACACGAACAAAATCCAATGCTTGGGCATCGTGGGTGTCGTCTAGCTGTTACAACGCCTGAAATTTATGAAATGCAGGTAGCGGCTATTATTGAGAGTGCAATAGAGGTTGCCCAAAAAGAACCGACATTAGAAATTGTACCAGAAATCATGATTCCTTTGATTGGTAGTAAAGAAGAGATGGCGTGGTTAAGAGAATGCTTAGAGCAAACGATCCAAACTATTTTTACTAAAACCAATCAAGTCATTTCCTATAAAATAGGGACGATGTTAGAGATACCTAGAGCGTGTTTAACAGCTGAAAAAATAGCAGAGGTTTCTGATTTTTTCAGTTTTGGAACGAATGATTTAACGCAATTAACATATGGTTTTTCACGTGATGATTCGGGTAAATTTATTAAGGCCTACCAAGATAAAAAATTATTAAAAGAAGATCCATTTCAGCATATCGACGAAGAAGGCGTGGGGGCGTTGATGAAAATAGCTGTAGATAAAATCAGGGGCTTCGATCCATCGATTAAAATCGGAGTTTGTGGCGAAGTTGGCGGAGATCCGCAGTCGATTCGTTTCTTGAAAAAAATTGGTGTGGATTATATATCGTGTTCACCTTATCGGATTCCTGCAGCTATATTGACGATTGCACAAGAGCAATAAAAATTAAAGATGAACTAAAATAATGCCTGTAGGGTGTTGTTTTAGTTCATTTTTAATTTCTTTTTCTTAGTAGTCTGCTTTTTTTTCAGTAAATGTTATAATTTACTGGAAGTAGATTGAGAAAGAAGTGAATAAGATGAATAAGCGATGGAAATGGTCAATTGCAGGAGGAATGTTCCTTTTGCTTTTTATTCTTTTAAGTAGTTGGTTTTTTAACAAAGAAAATGGCCTTTTTATAGAACATTTATCGGAAAAGCAACAAAGTAACCAAAAGGGAAGTATGTCAAATTCTGCTACCCAAAAAAATATCGATCAGATTATCAAAGATGCTCATTTTCAAGGTGCTGCTTTGCTTGTGAGTCAAGATCAGATTTTTTATCAACAAAGTTATGGGTATGCGGATGAACAAAATAAGCGACCAAATGAAATAGATGGTGTATTTCCAATTGCATCCTTACAAAAAATAATCACAGGTTCGATTATTTTAGAATTAGTGAAAGAAGGAAAACTTAAATTAGATACTACTTTAGATACTTTTTATCCAGAAATCGATTTAAGTCAGACAATCACGATTCAACAATTGCTTGATCATAATTCAGGTATTTATATGGCAGAAGAGGAACCAGAAAATCTTTTAACAGATCAGGAAAGTCAGATAGATAATGTTTTAGAGAGCTTGACTGTGGTAGGAAATAAAGAATTTAATTATACAAATAGTAATTATACCTTGTTAGCGGGGATTATCTCTAAACTTACAAGACAATCCTATGAAGAAGTCATTCAAAAAAGAGTGATCGATAAGTTATCGTTAAGCCATACTTATTTTTGGGATGATTTACCTACAGATGTAACAATTCCAGAACCTTATTTTTATGTGGAAGAAGATTATCAAGCAGATCTGTCTCCAGCTAACGAGAAGTTATATTCAAGTTTATTAGGTGCGGGCAACATGTATATGTCGACTGAGGATTTTTGGGTGTTTATTCAAAGTTTAGCTAATGGTCAGCTTTTTGATCAAGCCGAATATGAGCAACTTGCAAAGGTTAAGGAAGAAGGATATCAAGCCGGGATGATCTATTTTGATGATCTGAAATACTCGGAAGGCAATTTGGGTGGTTATGCTACAGTTATTTATGGAGATCAAGATAATCAAAATTTAGTGATTCTTTTTGCAAACCAACCTACAAATAATGGAATGCAAGCATTAAGTGAAGAGCTATTTAATCAGTTACGAAACGTATAAATGATTGTTTGTGAAAATAATGAAAAATAGATAGGAAGTTTTTCATTTTTATGCTATTATTTTTAATAAATCAATTGAAGAAGGTGAAGAGATGCCACTATTATTTGGAACGGCGGAATTTAATGAACAAGAGCATTTAACGATTGGCGGATGTGATACAGTCCGTTTAGCTGAGAAATATGGAACACCGTTATTTGTGTATGATGTTGCCCATATCAGAGCGCGTGCAAGAGGATTTAAACAAACATTCAACTCTTTAGGAGTAAAAAATAAGGTAATATACGCAAGTAAAGCATTTTGCTGTTTAGCAATGTATAAACTTTTAGAAGAAGAAGAGCTGGGTTGTGATGTAGTTTCTGCTGGTGAAATCTACACGGCAATCAAAGGTGGTATGTCACCTGAAAATATCGAATTTCATGGAAATAATAAGACTAAAGAAGAACTGACCTACGCTGTTGAGCAGGGGGTAGGGACAATCATTATCGATAATTTTTATGAAATCGACTTATTAAGTGCTGTTTTAAAAGAAACTGGCAAAAAGCAAAACGTCATGTTTCGTATTACACCAGGCGTGGATGCTGAAACTCATGAGTATATTTTAACCGGACAAGTAGATTCTAAGTTTGGTTTCGATGTAAATAGCGGGCAGGCGACGCAAGCGCTAGAAAAAATCTTGGCAGATGAACATTTAGTCCTAAAAGGAGCACATTGTCATATTGGGTCACAAATTTTCTCTGCAGAAGGGTTTTTAGCAGCTGTCGAGAAAATGTTGCTGATTTTAAATGAATGGAAAAAAATGTTTGATTATACTGTAGATGTTTTAAATATGGGCGGCGGTTTTGGTGTGCAGTATACTGAGACAGATGATCCATTAGAACCTGAACTATTTGTTAAAGCTATCGTAAACGCGGTAAAAGGTCAATGTGAATTGTTGGATTACACATTTCCAGAAATTTGGATCGAACCTGGTCGTAGTATTATCGCCGAAGCAGGAACAACGATTTATACAGTTGGTTCACAAAAAGTCATTCCAGATGTACGTCATTACATATCAGTAGATGGAGGAATGGGTGATAATATTCGCCCAGCTTTGTATGATGCGGTTTATGATGGATTTTTAGCAAACAGAATCAGCGCAGAGATGCCTGAAGAAATGAGAATTGTCGGTAAATATTGTGAATCGGGGGATATTTTAATTAAAAATATCGAGTTACCACCGATGGAGCCAGAGGATCTATTAGCTATGACAAGTACAGGCGCATACGGCTATTCAATGGCAAATAACTATAATCGTAATTTAAAACCTGCTGTTGTTTTTGTAGAAAATGGACAGGATAAATTAGTGATTCGTCGCGAGACTTATGAAGACTTAATTTCATTGGATTGTGAAGGATAAGCAATTTTAAGATGTGACAGAAGATTATCTGGAACAGACTATTTCGTCGCGTCACTGTCTATATGGATTTCATGTGATTGGGGTATGGCTCAAAGAGTGATATCCCGATCATTTTTGTTTTGAGTACATCCATAACTTTTTTTCTTAAAAAAGAGTATAATTAAATAAGGAATCAAATTTTTAGAATTGAGGTGTCGCTATTGAAGTGGCTTTTATTGATCGTAATTATTGTGTTGCTTTTGATTATTGCAGTTTCCTTTTATGCAGCAAATTTTTTCCTGAATGTGGCACTTTTCAGAGATAATAATTGGTATGACAAGACAGGTCATAAAATGATGAATCCAGATAATTTCAATAAGGGGAAATCTCAGTATGACCTTACCGAAGAGCAACAAAATCAACAAGGTGATGTGTTTTGGCATCAAGCATTCGCTCAAGATTATTGGATAGAAACTGATGGAGAAAAATTATATAGTCGATTGATCGTCTCGCATCCTGATAGCAAAAAATGGGTGATCTGTGTTCACGGTTATCGTTCATACGGCAAGCGTGACATGGCTTTTGTTGCATCTAAGTTTTCTGAGCAACAATATAATATTTTAGTTCCTGATCTAAGAGCACATGGCAAAAGCACAGGGAATATCATAGGAATGGGTTGGTTGGATCGTTTTGACTTATTGAAATGGATCAATGAAGTGCTGACAATTGAACCATCAGCTGAAATTATTCTGTTTGGTGGATCAATGGGCGCGGCAACGGTAATGATGACAAGCGGTGAAGCATTACCAGATAATATTAAAGGCTTAGTTGTAGATTGTGGTTATTCCTCTGTCTACGATGAGTTTGGAGCTATGTTACAATCTGCATTTAAATTACCAGCATTTCCTATACTGACGATTGCTGACAGTTTGGCCAAAAAGAAAGTAGGTTACTCTCTGAAAGAGGCTTCTTCAGTTGCTCAGTTGGCTAAAAATAATTTGCCAACGTTGTTTATTCATGGTACAGGAGATAAGTTTGTTCCTCATCAAATGATTTACGATAATATGGAAGCAACCAATGGCGTAAAAGAAAGTTTGATCGTCGAAAATGCTCCCCATCTGTCTTCATTTATTTATGAACCGGAGCATTATTTTGACACTGTTTTTGAATTTGTTCATCGTTATTGTTAAGAAAGGGGAAATCATATGGACGCTAAAAATAAACAACAGAAGTTAAGTTTAGGAATTGTATTGATTTTGATTGCAGCTACTTTGAGTAGTGTGGGACAATTAGCATGGAAATTTGGTGCCGATGGCGCTGGTACTTATGCAATCGTCCTTTATGCAGTTGGTTTTTTAGCAGCAGGAGCAGGAATGTTTTTTATGATGGCTGCTTTTCGATATGGTGAAGTCTCTATTTTACAACCGATGATGAGTTTGGGGTTTGCGTTGTCGATTGTTTTAGGGGCATTATTTTTAAACGAAAGTATCACTTGGTATAAATTATTAGGAACTGCCTTCATTATTGCAGGTTCGATCCTTTTAGGTATCGAAGGAAATGAGGAGACTGTATGATCAATTACGCAGCGATTCTGACGATTCTGGTGATTACGACTTTTTCCGGAAGTGCCGGTGCTTTGGCTTTGAAAAAAGGAATGAATGATCTTCCGCAATTAAGTCTTAAGTTGGTATTGATGAATGGTTGGATTTATTTAGGTTCGTTCTTATACATTTTAAGTGCGGTAACCAATATTTTTTTATTAAAATTTTTGGACTATTCAATTGCTTTTCCAATGACATCATTAACGTATGTTTGGACCGTTATTATTAGTTATTTTATTTTTAATGAAAAGCTGACTGTTCGAAAAGTTTTAGCAGTAATTTTGATTATTATTGGTGTTTTTGTTATCAGCCAATAAAGCGTCTCATTGGTAATGAAATCATTCTAGTTGTACTATAGATTTATAAACAACAGGAGGGGTTACTATGACCGTGAAATCAAAAGGAATTGATAAAATCAAATTATTGCAGGCAGTAACAACGATCGTGACAGGAGTTATCATGTTGAATGCAGTATTGAAAGCAAAGAAAAAATAGATAAAATCACTAGCAAGCATTACTGCAGTTGTTCTTTTGAAGAGCAACTGCAGTAATGCTTTTTTTACAACAAATTGGGAGATTTTTAAAAGGTTGCAATGCTTAGAAACTTATATACTTAAATAAAAATTAGGTTTTTAAGGAGGGAAAAGAGTGAATAAAAAAATCAAAATTATACTATTTTTTATAATAATGTTGGTACTTTTATCAGGTTGTGTCATCGTGAGGATGTAAGGAGGAAAATGATGAAAAGAACGATCGGTTTAGTGTTTTTTTGCTTGTTTTTATTGACTGGCTGCAAAATTGAATGTAACAGTCCGCAAAGTGCTAGAGACGACAATTATGGAGTGGGGGCTAAAGGCAGTTACAGTAGTGAAAGTAACTTAGATGACAAAACTAGTGGTACTCTTATATCAAAAACGGGTACAGGGGATGAAATCATTCCAAACTTGGCTTTTAAAAAAGGACCAGTGGTTATGTCACTTATGTATGAGGGAAAAGCCAAATTTACGGTAAAAATGTTGGACAGCAATGGCGATACCGTAGAAATTTTAGTCGATAAAGTGGGGAAATATTCTGGGAAAAGGATTGTCAAGATTCCAAAAGATGCAGATAATTATATTCTAGAAATTCAAGCTGATGGTAACTGGCAAATAGAAATATAAAAGTTGGGTGAGAGTGAAAAATTCTAGCCGCTATGTATTCAAATAGCGGCTAGAATATATTTTTATTAAATTAACGAATACCTAAAGCAATCCTAGCATAACGTGACATTTTATCAGTCGTCCAAGCGGGATACCAGACCAATTTTACTTCTGGATTTTTTACTTCAGGAATCTCTTTTAACGCTTCATGAATCTGCTCAGTAAGAACATCAGCTAATGGGCAACCCATAGTAGTTAAAGTCATCTTGATGACAGTATCGCCGTTTTGTGCGAAGTCAACTTCATAAATTAATCCTAAGTTTACGATGTCGATTCCAAGTTCAGGGTCGATCACTGTTTCTAGAGCGGTTAAAATCTGTTCTTTGATATCTTCAATCTCTTCAGCAGACCATTCTTGATTTGTTTCAGTCATTGTATCTACTCCTTTTTAGTAGTCGTCCGTTATCATTATTAAAAAAATTATTGCAACAACGGCACTCCTTTACAGTTTGTTCTTTTCATATAATACCTTTTTTTAAAGGCTTTGTAAATGAGAATCTTTTTCAATGACCTAGTATTGAAAAGGGGTAGTAGTAGGCCGTGAGCTAAAATTGTAAGGTGAATAACATCAACTCATTTTCAGTAGCGTTGAGAATATTATGTTGGGTAAACGCTTCTAAAAATATCGCATCTCCTTCATGCAAAATAAGCACTTCATCTTTCAACTCAATCGTTGCTTCACCTTTTAAAACGTAATTAATTTCACAAAGATTATGAGCAATTTTTCTACCGCTGGATGATGATTGAGCATCAATATAAATTTTTGAAATGACCATATTGTTAGTATGTACAGGTAAATTGAACAAAGTATCATAATAAGTAGAGTTCGTCTGCCACGGATTATAAATCGTACCAGAGGAGTTACGAATCACTTTATAGCCATTTTCAGAAGTTTCACCATCTTGTATCACTTGCGGTGCCTCATTGGCTAAAAGATAAGCAACCGTGACATCTAAAGAATCAGCGATTTTTCTTAGAGCTTCAAGGGATGGTCGATTAGTCCCACGTTCGATTTGTGATAAGAAACTGGCGGAATAGCCGGTCTTTTCTCCTAGTTCAGTTAATGTAATCTTTTTTTCTTTCCGTAAATTCTTGATTTTTCTAAATTCCATCGGCAGCCGTCCTTTGCATAGAGTCCTTTTTTCAATCATATTATCTCGAATTCGTTACAAAATTACAAGCACTTGAATTTCAATTAAAAAAAACACATGACAATCTCATTATTATGTTGACATTTACATAGAGTAAACTTAAAATTGTAACCAATAATTCAAATTTTGAAGTAAAATTTAATTCAAAATTAAAAAAAGAATGTTAATTGTATCCTTTGGACGGATTTAATTTTTTTAATAAGAATTAGAAATTAGTATAAAAACAAGTATTAAATTAAACATTGGAGGAAATGAATTGAAAATAACAAAAATCAACGTAGCACCAAAAGCAGTAAAGTTAAAGGAACCGATCACGATTTCACTTGGAACGATTGAGTATTCAATGAGTGCAATCGTTGAAATTGAAACGGATGAAGGAATTATTGGCTATGGTGAAGGCTCACCCGGAATACTGATTACAGGTGAGACATTAAAAGGGACAACGGAATGTATCCAATTATTTGAAAAGAAATTATTAGGTGTTGATCCATTAGATATTGAAAAAATTCATAGTATTATGAATTCTGTAGCGGCACTTGCACCTTCTGCTAAGACTGCGATCGATATTGCATGTTATGATTTATTTGGAAAAAAAGCTAATTTACCTGTTTACAAACTTTTAGGTGGTTTTGATTCATCTGTTAAAACAGACATGACCATTGGAATCGATAGGCCTGAAAGAATGGCTGAAAAAGCAAAACTAGCTGTCTCACAAGGGTTTGACACGTTGAAAATCAAAGTAGGTACAGGATTTGATGAAGATATTACCCGTATCAAAACAATTAGAGAAGCAGTTGGCAGTCAAATAAATCTGCGTCTGGATGCCAATCAAGGTTGGCAACCCAAAGAAGCTGTAAATACGATCAATCATCTAGCGCAATACAATATTGAATTAGTTGAACAACCAGTGGCTTATTACGATATTGAAGGATTGGCTTTTGTTACAAATAACGTATCAACACCAATCATGTCAGATGAAAGCTGTTTTAATTCAAAGGATGCTTTACGTTTGATTAAAGCGCGTGCAGTCGATTTTGTGAATATCAAGCTAATGAAATGCGGTGGTATTCATGAAGCGTTGAAAATCAATAGTATTTGTGAAGCCGCTGGAGTTGAATGTATGATCGGCTGTATGGTAGAGGAAACGAATATTGGTGTGACTGCTGCTGCACATTTAGCTGCGGCAACGAAAAATATTACAAGAGCAGACTTAGATGCGACTTTTGGATTAAATGAAGTAGTTATTCCAGGTGGTGTCGGATTAGAAGCAACAAGTGTAATTACGTTATCTGATAAAGCTGGTTTAGGTTTGAGTAAATAAGAGAGGAGCTTGTCAAATGTATTATGATTTAAAATATATGAGTGTTCCATTACCAGAAGATATAGTCAAATTAAAAAACTATGGTGATTTTGATGGTGCGGGAAAGTTGATCGAACACCTATTATCTAATGAATTACCACAGGCGTTGAGAAAACGTCTGGAAATCGAACAAGATATTATCCGGATTGTTGGAATCAATGAGTATCCATTTGATTTTGTTGAAGCCAACAAGATGATGAAAGAAACATTCAAAGATTATCAAGAGCAGGAGTTAACGGAATTAAAAGAAACAGGAAAAGTTGATTGGCTATATATTGATGGCAAAATTCATTTTCAACGTCGCTTTTTAATGAATTTAATTAAGACACAAGCTGATTACGAAGCAAGACTAATCGTTAAAGAAGACAATGAAGTTGATCGTTTGAGAAAGCAAGAGCTGACCCAGAATGTTCAAATAATGAAAGAACAAGGGGGCAGAAAAGTTAAAATTCATTTGAAAACAAGTATTCAAGTGAAAAAAGAATATGAGCGCCCGGGAGAAATAGTTAAAGTATACTTACCAATTCCTAAAGATTGCAAACAAGTATCTGATATTCAAATCCTAAAGACAACGCCAGAGGCTACCTTTATTGCACCAGAAAAAGAAGCGCAACGCACGGTTTACTTTGAAACAGTTTTGAAAGAAGATCAGGTCTTTTCAGTGGAATACAGTTATACAAATCAAGTTGATTATGTCGTACTGGATCCAGAAAAAGCATCAGAACTACAACCAGAATTTGAACTCAGTGAAGAACTACCGCATATTCGCTTTACTCCATACTTGGAGAAATTATTGGAAGAGATCTTGTCGGGTGAAACGAATCCAATTAAAAAAGCACGGAAAATCTATGATTTTATTACGACAAAAGTCAATTATTCATTTATGCGGGAATATTTTACGATCGATAACATCTCAGAGTATGCTGCGGTCAATTTAAAAGGGGACTGTGGCGTTCAAGCTATTTTATTCATCACGTTATGCCGAATGGCAAATATCCCGGCAAAATGGCAATCAGGCTTGTATGTGTCGCAATACTATACTGGATGTCATGACTGGGCACAATTTTACGTGTCACCTTATGGTTGGGTTTTCGCAGATTTATCATTTGGAGGCGGGGCACGAAGAAATGGCGATTTAGATCGTTGGAATTATTACTTTGGTAATCTAGACATTTTCAGAATGCCGGCTAATAGTGAAATTCAAACAGATTTCAACCCACCAAAACAGTTTTTACGAGCAGATCCAATCGATAATCAGCGAGGAGAATTCGAATATGAAAACCAAGGACTTCCTTATGCTTACTTAGAGGTGAAACAAGAGTTGGTTTCAATGGAAGAACTTGTGTAATAAATAAAAAAGAGAAGGAAAAGGTGGAACGTATGAAAAAAGGGTTAAAACAAAGTATCGTATTAATTACAACAATGCTACTGCTATCGGCTTGCGGGGGAAATACAAGCGATAAAACAGCAGATAGTAAAGACAAAAAGGATACGACTAGTCAAAAATCATCAAAAGTATTGAATTTAATGGAAGCTTCTGAAGTAGGATCGATGGACACGATTTTTACTCAAGATGAGCCCAGTGTAAATGCACAATCCAATGTATTTGAAGGACTTTATCAATTAGATGAAAAAGACAATGTCATTCCAGCAGTAGCAAAAGAAATGCCGGAAATCTCAGAAGACGGTAAAACATATAAAATCAAGCTAAGAGAAGATGCAAAATGGTCGAATGGTGACAAGGTAACAGCAAATGATTTTGTTTTTGCTTGGAAAAAAATGGCTGATCCGAAAAATCAAGCTAATTACTTTTTCTTAATGGATGGTACGATTGAAAACGGGACAGAGATTGTAAATGAAGAAAAATCAGCAGACGAACTAGGTGTCAAAGCCTTAGACGATTATACACTTGAAATCAAAATGGCAAAACCAGTAACTTATTTCACATCTTTACTAGCATTTTCACCATTTTTCCCGCAAAATGAAAAATTTGTGACAGAAAAAGGCAAAGAATATGGAACATCAAGTGAAAATATCGTCTCTAATGGACCATTCTTAATGGAAAATTGGGATCAATCATCAATGTCATGGGATTTAGTTCAAAATCCAAATTACTACGATGCAGACAAAGTGAAATCAGAAAAAATTCACTTTGAAGTTTTAAAAGAAACAAATACAGTGTTCAATCTATATGAATCGGGCGAATTAGATGTCGCGATTCTTACAGGTGATTTTGCAAAACAAAATAAAGATAATCCAGACTATGAAGCAATTCAACGCTCAAAAGTCTACTCTTTGAGAATGAATCAAAAACGAAATGACAAACCATCAATCTTTGCAAATGAAAATGTTCGTAAAGCTGTTGCATATGCACTCGATAAGAAAAGTTTAGTAGAAAATATTTTAGCAGATGGTTCAAAAGATATTTATGGCTATATTCCAAAGGATTTCGTTTCGAATCCTGAAACAGGAGAAGATTTTAGAAAAGAAGCTGGTGACTTAGTCAAAACAGACGAAAAATTAGCTAACGAATATTTAGAGAAAGCTAAAAAAGAATTGAACGGCGATGTAACGATCGAATTGTTATCTAAAGATGGTGATGGCGATAAGAAAGTGGCAGAGTTTATTCAAGGACAATTAGAAAAAACTTTACCAGGCTTAAAAATCAATGTAAAAACAGTTCCTTTGAACAATTCGATCGAACTAATGAAAAAAGGGGACTATGAACTTTCTGTCAGCATGTGGGGACCGGATTACCAAGATCCAATGACGTTCTTAGAAAGCTCAGTCAGTACAAAAAATAAAACAAGTTACCGCAGCGAAAAATATGATCAGTTGATTGATGATGCATCGAACAAATATGCGAATGAACCTGAAAAACGCTGGGAAACATTGATTGCAGCAGAAAAAGTGTTAGTTGAAGAAGATGTAGCATTGATTCCATTATATCAACAAGCAAGAGGACAATTAGTCCGTCCTGGTGTTGAAGGAATCGAATACCACAACTTTGGGGCAACCAGCACTTACAAAAATGCGTATATCAAATAATAAATGACTGAAGCTTTAAAACTTTACTAAAAAACCAAAAGTCTTCTAACAGAAATACTTGACCTCGAACAGATTTGCTTGTATTATACTACTTGGGCACCTTTGAGAAGGTCAGAAGTTTACAACGAATTCCAGCTCCCTATTCTTTTTGGATAGGGAGCTTTTGTTTTTATGGATATAAGAAACAGGATCTGTTGTTTACTCATCTCTACAAATCTATTTTGAGAAAGGGTTTTTTTATATTATGACAAAATATATCTTTGTTACAGGCGGCGTAGTTTCTTCGATTGGGAAGGGTATTGTTGCAGCATCTTTAGGGCGTTTATTAAAAAATCGCGGCTTGAAAGTAACGATTCAAAAATTTGATCCATATATCAACGTGGATCCAGGAACAATGAGTCCTTACCAACACGGAGAAGTTTTTGTCACAGATGATGGTGCCGAAACAGATTTGGATCTTGGTCACTATGAACGATTTATTGATATCAACTTAAATAAATTTTCTAACGTGACAACAGGAAAAATTTATTCAGAAGTATTAAGAAAAGAACGTAAAGGTGAATACTTAGGTGCAACTGTACAGGTTATTCCACATATCACAAATGAAATCAAAGATAAAATCATGCGTGCAGCTAGCATGACAGATGCTGATATCATTATCACAGAAGTTGGTGGAACGGTTGGAGACATTGAGTCACTACCTTTTTTAGAAGCATTGCGTCAGATGAAAGCAGAAGTAGGCAGTGATAATGTGATGTACATCCATACAACATTGATCCCTTACTTAAAAGCAGCCGGCGAAATGAAAACTAAACCAACACAACATAGCGTAAAAGAACTACGCAGTTTAGGGATTCAACCAAATATTTTAGTTGTTCGTACAGAATTACCTGTTTCTCAAGGAACAAAAAATAAATTAGCTCAATTTTGTGACGTAGCACCAGAAGCTGTTATTGAGTCACGTGATGTAGAAACACTATATTCTATTCCTTTAGCACTACAGGCGCAAAACATGGATCAAATTGTTTGTGATCATTTAAAAATAGATGCACCAGTTGCCGATATGACGGAATGGCGTGCACTAGAAGAAAAAGTATTAGGCTTGAAGAAAACAACTCGAATTGCCTTAGTTGGGAAATATGTAGAACTTCCTGATGCTTATCTTTCAGTGGTTGAAGCGTTGAAACATGCTGGTTTTGCGTTTGATTCTGATATTGCGATCGATTGGATCGATTCACAAGAATTAACGGAAGAAAATGTTTCAGAAATTTTAAAAGATGCTGATGGAATCCTAGTACCAGGTGGATTTGGTGATCGTGGAGTAGAAGGGAAGATTGAAGCAATTCGTTTTGCTCGTGAAAATGATGTCCCATTCTTAGGTATTTGTCTAGGCATGCAAATGGCTTGCGTTGAATTTGCCCGAAACGTTGTAAAACTAGAAGATGCAGGTTCCGCTGAAAACAATCCTGAAATCCTTAATAATATTATTGATTTGATGGCCGATCAAGAAAATATTGAAAATCTTGGTGGAACATTACGTTTAGGATTATATCCTTGTAAACTAAAAAAAGGCAGTGTTACTGCGGCTGCTTACGATAATCAAGAAGTTGTTCAAGAACGTCACCGCCATCGTTATGAGTTCAATAATAAATACCGTCAATTATTTGAAGAAAACGGCTTAGTCTTTTCAGGTGTTTCACCAGACAATCGTTTGGTTGAGATTGTTGAGTTACCAGAGAAAAAATTCTTTGTTGCTTGTCAATTCCATCCAGAGTTGATTTCTAGACCAAATAGACCACAACATTTGATTAAGGGGTTTGTAGAAGCAGCTTTAAATAATCAATAATTAATAAACTAAGAGAGTGGGACAATAATCAGAAAAAATCTGATTATTGCCCCATTTTTTTGATTTTAGGGTACACAAAAAGCACACAACCTTGTAAGATTAAAGTGACGAAACCCAACCAAAAAGGAGCGTGCTTTTATGTTTAAAAATTATACCATCAATCAAACAACTTTACCATTAGATATGGAAAAATATATTCCTGAAACCGATGTCGCTTTTGCGGTCAACGCCTTAGTAGAAGCAATCCCTCAAAAGCTTTTCGATCAAATAGAACAACAACTCGGACGTCCGGCTTATCACCCCAGAATGATGTTGAAAATTATTCTTTATGCCTATACACAACGTGTTTTTTCTGGAAGGAAAATTGAATTTCTACTAGATGATAGCTATCGTATGCGTTGGTTAGCCAACCACGAACAAATCAGCTACCGCACAATCAACCGGTTTAGAAGCCACGAGACAACCGCTCAACTTTTAGCTGAAACCTTTGTCTTATTTCGTCGTCAGTTGATTACGAATCGAGTCATCGACAACGAAGCCATTTTTATCGATGGTACAAAAATAGAAGCCGATGCCAATAAATTCAGCTTTGTTTGGCGGAAAGCGACCACTCGGTACGAGCGGACTTTAGACGAAAAATCCGAAGCCTTCTATCAAGCTCTTTATCAAGAAGAGATCCTGCCCTATTTAAAAGAAGAACGTCAATCCGATGGATTGACAAGCGACCAATTAGAAGAAGTCGCTCATCATTTAGAAGCAGAACTCCATGAAACAGAAGCACAATTAACACATGAAAAGCGCAAAGAAAAACAAAGCCAATTAAAGAGAAAAAGAAGAACGTACAAAAAATATCTCCGAAGAGTGCAAGCAGATTATCTACCAAGAAAACAAAAGTACGAACGCTACAATCAACTGTTTCAAGACCGCAACAGCTTTTCAAAAACGGATACAGACGCTACATTTATGCGGATGAAAGACGATTACATGCGTAATGGACAGTTGAAACCAGGCTATAACTTACAAATCGCTACAGAAAATCAGTATGTCCTAGCCTATGATCTCTTTCCAAATCCAACCGACACAAAAACCTTAAATCCATTCTTAGACAGCTTTTTAGCGCAACATAAAGAACTACCAGAATATATTGTGGCCGATGCTGGGTACGGTAGTGAAGAAAATTATATGTATATCAACGATATTCTGCATAAAACTCCTTTGATTACGTACGGCAGTTACCACAAAGAAAGTAAAAAGAAATACAAAGAAAATCCATTTAACGTTGAAAACTGGCTCTATCTTGAAGAGCAAGATGAATATAGTTGTCCAGCGAAACGTCCAGTTAGTTTCAAAAGATATAGCCGACGAAAAGATAAAGGTGGGTTTGTACGAGATTTCAAAGTCTATGAATGTGAAGACTGTCGGGGGTGTCCAATCCGTAGTCAATGTACGAAAGCCAAGAGCAATCGAAATCGGCAAATTCAGGTCAACAATTCATGGCGTTATTTCAAATCAGACTGTAAAAAGAAGCTTTTAGATGAAAAAACAGGTTCGATTTACCGAAAACGGAAAATCGATGTCGAACCAGTGTTTGGTCATCTAAAAGCTCAATTGGCGTTCCATCGTTTCCATTTGCGTGGAAAACAAGGAGCGAAGATTGATATTGGGCTAGCGTTAATGGCCTTAAATTTAAGAAAATTAGGGAACTATATGGAAAAGAAAGCACGTAAAAAGAAGAAAACTAGTCTGATTTTGACACTAATCATCAAAATCAGGCTAGTTTTCTTTTTTAGAAGGACTATTGTCCCAGACTCTTTTGTTTTTATATCAGCCAGGAGAGGATCTTCTTCTAGTTGCATTATTTTGTATAACAGGTGGCGTAGAGGATTCTTGCGGCGGTTCACTGCTTGGCAAGACCTCGGTCGGCGTGGTTGATGCCGGCGGTTCTGTTTGTTGAGTAGAAGAAACAGGTGGCTCACTTGGTTGAGTTGATGATGGTTCTGTTTGTGAAGGTACAGTCGAACTACTCGTTGTTCCTGGTTCAGAACTTACAGGATTTTCCCAAGATGAAGAGCTTGTATTACCAGTGTTTGACGGCAATAACTGTTCTTCGTAAGCGCCTTTTACATATAGTTCACTACCAGAACGTATAACACTGTCTGGCATAACCCAGTCATCATTAGAGACACCTTCTGAAAGGTAAGTCATCATTTCTCGGTAAACATCAGAAGCAGTTCCCCAATATTCGTATGGAATAGGCGTTAAGCGCTGCTTATAGCCTGTCCAAACAGAAACGGCATAATGAGGTGTATAACCAACGAACGTGCTGTCAGGCGCAATGCTAGAGGATGCAGAGGCACCTATTTTAACTAGATCATCATCTGTGTAGTTGGCGGTTCCAGTTTTACCAGCTTGAATCAATCCCGGAACTCCTGCATTAAAGGCCGTACCACCAGAGATAACATCTTTAAGCATGTCAGTCATCATATAAGCAGTTGAGTCTTTCATAGCACGTTTACTTTCAGTTTCAGTTACATCCTCTGAACCATCTTGATAGACTACTTTGCTAACGTAATAAGGTTTATTGTAGACACCCATATTTGCAAAAGCCGCATAAGCCGCAGCCAATTTTAAGGAAGAAACACCATATTTATTACCACCAAGTTCACTGGTATTACTAGATATAGCATTTGCAGCAACGAAATCTTTGAACTCAATCCCTAAATCTTTAAGGAACGCTGCGGATTTGTCACTACCGACAGCATCGAAAGTTCGAATTGCCGTTGTGTTACGAGAATACATGATAGCTTTACGCATTGTTAAAGCACCATAGTATTGCATATCAGCATTTGTAACTTCAATGTTGGTTCCTTCATAGGTCGTCGGTTGATCCATCATAATACGACCGGTTGAGTAGTTTAAGTTTTCAATGGCAGGACCGTAATCTGCAATTGGTTTCATCGTTGATCCAACATCGCGATCGGTTTCGATTGCTAAATTACTACCGAGTTGGACATCATCAGGAATATTTCGACCACCGATTTGAGCTTTAACTTGACCCGTTTTTACATCGATCACAGTCGAAGCAACTTGGAATTCTGGATCAGGATACTCTACATACGTATCACTATTGATGATGTCATAAAGGCGTTTTTGTGCGTTCATATCAAGGTTGGTATGAATGTCCAAGCCATCTGTGTAAGGATTTTTACCCATACTTTCTACTTCAGCGATAACTTCTCTGATATAGTTATCAACGATTTTACGGTTTTCATTAGACTGTTTTAAAGGTTGTAAACCGTCAGCAATCGGAGTCGCTTTAGCATCGTCGTATTCTTTTTGTGTGATTTTATCATTTTCTTTCATTGTGTATAACACAACGTCACGTCGTTCTTTAGCGACATCAGGTTTTACATAAGGATCATAGTCATTTGGTGCTTGCGGCATTCCAGCTAATAGCGCTGTTTGTGGAAGGCTCAACTCAGCCAATGGTTTTCCATAATAAGCTTGAGCCGCTGTTTCCATACCGTATAAACCATTAGCCATATATACCTTATTGATATAGTAGGTCAAGATTTCTTCTTTTGATTTTTCTTTTTCTAACTGCATTGCAAGCCAAGCTTCTTGTGCTTTTCTTTTAAGGTTTTGATCTTTTTCTTTTGTGGAGAAGTAAGAAAGCTTGATCAATTGCTGTGTCAAAGTACTACCACCTTGAAGACCACCTGTTTTAAAGTTTGAAAAAGCAGAACCTAGTATTCGGATCGGATCAACACCGCTGTGTTTGTAAAAACGTTTATCTTCAACTGAGACAACCGCATCTTTAAGTAACTGAGGTACATCTGTAGGTTTGATCATTTCACGTTTTTCAGCGCCTAATTCTTCAAAAACTTCATTATTGGCATCGTATAACTTTGACGAAACCGTTGCGCTTAGTTTATCGTCTTCTAATTTAGGTGCATCTTTGGCATATGACCAAAACAAACCTACACCAGCTAGAAGACCCAAGATACCAAGCAGAACTAAGCCTAAAAATATTTTTAATAGGATTCGTTTTTTCTTTGGTTTTTTGCCGCCATTTGACGGTGTGTTTTCAGTGCCGTTAGATACAGGAGTATGTCCGTGTCTTGCAGCACGTGATCCTATTTCATCAGTTGTCATTAATCGCAACTCCTTTGTTTGATTGAATATGTTGCCGGACTGCATCTAAATATGGAACTCTAGGTGCAACGCCAATTTGGATCTCTATTCCATTTTTTTCAATAATAGATAAAGGCAACGATTTTTTTCCAGTACTTTCTTGCTCTGACCAATAGGTTACTAATTCCTCTCCGCTAAAAAAGAAACATCTATTCAATGAAGAGAACCACAATAGAACAAAGCAAATTCCTTTTTGCGCCAAACATTGCTGGATATGATCGATTTGGTGTTGGTGAAAATTTTTAAAAGGAAAGGAGGTTTTGTTTTTTGTTTCCTTAGCCTCAAAATCCAGATAATATCCGTTGTAGACACCATTATAATCGGTTGTAGAAGCTTGTCTAAAATAAGCTTCTTTGATCACTGCAGCGCTACGGCTAGGGTAATCAACCTTGACAATTTGAACGGGGGTAGGCTTTTTATGGACGACTGCTATATTGCGCGATAAATAAAAAGCATTGCTTTTGTTGATTTCTTCTTCGAAATCCATTCCTCGTTTGCCAAATTGAATTGATTTTTGTTTTTTTACTTGTTTTTTTGATTTAGGTGCTTCATGATTATTATAGGGAGTACCATTAGGATAATGAAAAGCCATTTCTATCACACTCCTAGCCAACATTATAACAAAAAATCTTTATGAAAGAAAAGGAATGTCTATGGAAAACGTAAAAACACTTTATGTGACTGGTTATAAAAGCTTTGAAATCGGGGCTTTTCAAGACAATGACCCTAAAATTACAGTTATTAAAAATGTATTAAAAAAAGAAATTATGGGGTATTTAGACACTGGATTGGAGTGGGTTTTGGTTTCTGGCAATCTTGGAACAGAGATTTGGGCGGCAGAAGTTGTAGCAGAATTGAAAAATGATTATCCAGAATTAAAATTAGGACTGATTTATCCATTTAAAGATTTTGGTAGTAATTGGAATGAAAAAAATCGTGCAAATTTAGAAAAAATTGAACTTTTAGCAGATTTTGTAGATTCGGTGAGTCATCAACCATATAAATCTCCTGCACAATTAAAAATGCATACCCGCTTTTTATTAGAACATTCAGGGGCTAGTTTATTAGTCTATGACAAAGAATATCCAGGGAAAACGGAGTATTTTTTAAAGGATGCTGAACTTTTTTCTGAGAAATTTCCTTATGAAATCCGCTTGATAACAATGGATGATTTACAAAACTCGATGGATTCGTGATAATCTGTTTGATTTTCTGATCATTTTCCGATACAATAATGCTGTTGAACTATGAACTTTTATCCTAATCAAAGAAAATAATGAGGTGTAAGTATGGCAAATTTAGTATACAGTCCAAAAGATATTTTACAAAAAGAATTTAAAACAAAAATGCGCGGTTATGATCCAGTAGAAGTTGATGAATTTTTAGATAACGTTATTAAAGATTATGAAGCGTATAACAAAGAACTTTTAACTTTGCAAGAAGAAAACAACCGTCTCTTAGCTAAACTTGATCAAGCTTCTAAAGTACAACAAGCAATGCCATCACGTAGCGCACAAGAAATGCCTAAAAGTGCTGCTGTTACAAACTTTGATATTTTAAAACGTTTGTCAAATTTAGAGCGTGAAGTATTTGGCAAAAAGCTAGATGATACTCCTGCTTCAAATCCTATTTCAGGCATGAGTCATTCTAATCCATACGAAAGCAATCTTCACAATCCGTATGAACGTGAAATAGACAACTCAGAAACACGTCAATTTTAATTGATCGCATCAAACATTTTGTAATTTTCGGGTGATCGCGGTTTGAATTTATTCAGGCTGAGGAAAGTCCATGCTCGCACAGGCTGAGATGTCTGTAGTGTTCGTGCTTAGCGAAATCATAAGCTAAGGTACTTGATTTTGTGAAATCTGTAAGTTTTCGGACAAACTGATTTTGCTTTTTAGAGTAACGGCAGGAAAAATGACTAAGGTTTCGGCTATGTCAAAGTACCCTTGAAAGTGCCACAGTGACGAAGCAATTTTGGAAACGGAATTGGTGGAACGCGGTAAACCCCTCGAGCGAGCAACCCAAACAATGGTAGGGGCGCTCTTCTAAAGGAAATGAACGAGTAGAAGAGGCAGATTAATTTCTGCAGATAGATGATGACCATCGAGTGTCTTTCCCTGAGAGGCATTCGATACAGAACATGGCTTACAGAAAATTACAAGTATTCAGGATGACCTTCCAACTTTGTTGTGAAGGCTTTTTTTAAAGTAAGAGATAGTTTTTAATGTAGATAAAGCAATGAATAGTTCTTAACGATAACAAGAACAAGAGGAGATATAATGACAAAAGAAAAAACATTTAAACTTGTTGCAACGGCAGCAAGTGGTTTAGAGGCATTAGTAGGTAAAGAATTACGTGATTTAGGAATTCCTTGTGAAGTGGAAAATGGTAAAGCTTTGTTTGAAGGGACAATGGAGACAATCGCGACAGCTAACTTATGGTTAAGAACAGCCGATCGTATTAAAATCATTGTTGGTGAATTTGATGCGTTTAGCTTCGATGAATTATTTGAAAAAGTCAAGGCGTTGCCTTGGGAAGATTATTTGCCGATGGATGCAGAATTTCCAGTAGCTGGAAAATCAATTAAATCTAAATTGTACAGCACACCAGATTGTCAATCAATCACTAAAAAAGCAATTGTTAATCGTTTAAGAGAAGTATATCATCGCCCAGCAACAGTACCTTTGGCTGAAACAGGTGCCTTTTTCCAATTAGAAGTTGCTCTTTTAAAAGATCATGTAACGGTAACAATCGATACGACTGGGCCAAGTTTATTTAAACGTGGCTATCGTATTGAAAAAGGTGGAGCGCCTTTAAAAGAAAATATGGCAGCGGCTTTAGTAACTTTAACGAATTGGCGCAAAGATCGTCCGTTTTATGATCCGGTTTGTGGATCGGGTACGATTTGTATTGAAGCAGCTTTGATCGGTCATAATATTGCACCAGGCTTTAACCGTGAATTTGTCTGTGAAACGTGGGATTGGTTTGATTCTGCTATTTTTGAAAAAGTCCGTAAAGAAGCAGATGAGAAGGCAGATTATGATATCAAATTAGATATTATGGGATCAGATATCAACGGAAAAATGATTGAGATCGCTAAAGCAAATGCCGAAGAAATTGGGTTAGGTGATTCTATCACATTTAAACAACTAGCTTTACGCGACTTTACGACAGAAAAAGAATATGGCGTAATGGTTGCAAATCCGCCTTATGGGGAACGTTTAGGTGAAGAAGAATCTGTGCGCAAATTATACAAAGAGATGGGCGAAGTTTTCCGTCCACTTAAAACTTGGAGTAAATACATTTTAACGAGTGATTTAACGTTTGAGCAATATTATGGTGCAAGAGCTACAAAGAAAAGAAAATTATACAACGGGGCTTTACGCACTGATTTGTTCCAATATTGGGGAGAAAGACCACCAAGAAAACCAAGAGAAGAGTAGGTGAAGTGATATGAAAGAACAAGAATTTTTAAACGAAATTAAAGAGATCCAACTATTAAATCAAGCGATTGGCTTATTAGAATGGGATAGTCAAACCGGCATGCCAGAAGCTAGCAGTCCTTTCCGTGGAGAATCTGTTGGATATATCTCAGGGATGGCTTTCGAACGAAGTGTAGGGCCTAAAGTTCAAGAAGCGTTAGCTTATTTCGAGACACATTCTGATGAATTATCAGAAGTTGGATTAGCAGTCTACAAAAAAGTGAAGGAAGACTATGAGCTAAATCACAGTATCCCGGCAGAAAGAATGCAAGCATATAACACAGCATTGACTAACGCTCATACAGCATGGTTGCAAGCTAGAAAAACGAAAAACTTTGCTGAAATGAAAAATGAAATCCAACTAATTATTGATTTTTTAAAGGAATTTATTCCTTATTGGAAAAAAGATGAAGCCACAAATTATGATGTTTTACTAAACCAATATGAGCCAGATTTGACTGTTGAAAAATTAGATCAAATTTTTGCTCAGGTGAAAACGGGCATTATGGAAATCAGAGAAACAGTTGCTGAGAAAGGTATTGTTCCACGTACAGATTTCTTATCTAGAGAAGTTTCAAAAGAACAACAGAGGACCTTTGTATCAGGAGTTGCAGAGCAATTAGGATATGATTTTTCACGTGGGCGTTTAGATGATACTGTCCATCCGTTCATGTTGGCGTTAAATCGTAATGATGCACGAATTACGACTCGTTGGGATGAAACAGATTTCACTATGGCAACTTTTGGTATCATTCATGAAGCAGGTCATGGAATTTATGAGCAAAGTATCGATCCAAAATATGATTATACGCCACTTTCAACAGGAGCATCGATGGGAATCCATGAGTCTCAATCATTATTTAACGAAATTATTATCGGCAGTAATAAACAGTTTTGGAAAAAACAATTTCCGTTTTTTAAAGAATGCACTGAAGGTACATTTGATGATATTGATTTT
Organism: Enterococcus haemoperoxidus ATCC BAA-382; assembly: GCF_000407165.1. NCBI lineage: Bacteria > Bacillati > Bacillota > Bacilli > Lactobacillales > Enterococcaceae > Enterococcus > Enterococcus haemoperoxidus. The sequence continues at coordinate 1,129,395 of NZ_KE136479.1, forward strand.
GAGACCTTTTATGATTCTCTAAAAGAAACAAAAGCTAGTTTAGTGCGTATTGAAGCGGATAGTTTAACGTATCCACTTCATATTATTATTCGTTATGAAATTGAAAAGATGATTTTTAATGAGGACGTTTCAGTCGATGATCTACCTCAAATTTGGAATGACAAATATGAGGAATATTTAGGGATTCGACCAGAGAATGATTTAGAAGGGATTGTACAGGATGTTCATTGGTCTGGGGGGAGTTTTGGCTATTTCCCATCTTATGCATTAGGGTATATGTACGCAGCTCAGCTACGTCATGCAATGGGCAAAGAAATTGACGTAGATACTGTTTTAGCAAGTGATGATTACTCTTCTATTAAAAACTGGTTAACAGAGCACATCCACCAATATGGCGCATCAAGAAAGCCTAACCAATTGATTTTAGATGCGACTGGAGAAGCATTGAATCCGCACTATCTAATTGATTATATGAAATCTATTTATTATGATGTATATAAAATCAAAGAATAACTAATTTTTCTAGCAACAGAAACGAGGGAGCAGTTATGTTATCAATCAATGAATACCTGAAAGCCGGTGAAACGACTGTCTCCAATTTGGTCATTGAGAATTATCAAAAAATTGGTTTGACAGATGAAGAATTTTTGTTTTGGCTGCAGTTGTTCCGTTCCCAAGTAAAAGGTGATTTATTTCCTGATTTAGCTGAAATCAGTCAAATAATGGGGAAATCAATCGATGTTATTTATAAATTGATGAATCAACTCGTTTCACGCGGATTTTTGATCATTGAAACAAAACAAAATGATCAAGGTCAAATGATGGATACATACGATTTATTGCCAATATTTGAAAAAATTGATCTTTTACAACAAAAGCAAACGGAAAAACAAAAAGAAATGACATCAGAAGAAACAATCAAACAGCTTTATCAAGGATTTGAAAAAGAGTTTGGTCGCCAATTATCTCCAATCGAGTTAGAGATGATTGGTCAGTGGTTAGAAACAGATCACTACCAACCAGAACTTATCCGACTGGCATTAAGAGAAGCTGTGTTAAATCAAGCCTATAGCTTAAAATATATCGATCGGATTTTATTGGCCTGGGAGCGTAAGAATATTACGACGAAAGAGCAAGTAGCTGAAGATCAAAAACGTCGAAAACAGGCGCTGATCCAAAAAGAAATTGAAGAACAAGGAGCTCAAAGTGAGCCGATTCCCAAAGTTACTTTACACAATTGGCTTAATCCAGAAGATAGTGAGTAGGAGGTAGATAAATGCTTTCTAAAGAGAAAACAATGGAAGCAATAGAAATAATGTATGATATGTTTCCAGAAGCAGCGTGTGAACTCACGCATAGAAGTCCATTTCAACTATTGATTGCTGTTATTTTAAGTGCTCAAGCAACGGACGTTTCTGTGAATAAAGCCACACCTGCATTATTTGCCGCATATCCAACACCTGAGGCACTTGCGGCAGCTCCCTTGGATGATATCATTCAAAAAATTAAAACGATTGGTTTGTATCGAAATAAAGCAAAGAATATTAAAGCTTGTGCTGCACAATTATTAGATCAGTTTGATGGAAAAGTACCCGAAACTCGTGAAGAGTTAGTTTCTTTACCAGGTGTCGGTCGCAAAACGGCTAATGTGGTAATGGGAGATGCGTTTGGAGAACCGGCTATCGCAGTGGATACTCATGTTGAACGGGTGTCAAAACGTTTACGAATTTGCAAGCTTGATGCTAACGTAATGGAAGTCGAACAAACATTGATGAGAAAAATTCCTAAAGAACTATGGGTCAAGACGCATCATACGATGATTTTTTTCGGCCGTTATCACTGTTTAGCACGAAATCCTAAATGTGATATTTGTCCGCTTTTGTATATGTGTCAAGAAGGAAAAAGTAGAATGAGCGCAAAATAAATAGAGTGACGTAAAACAGATAACTGTTTGCGTCACTCTATTTATTTAGATTATTTTAACCAATCCCAATAACAAAATGGAACAGTTTATCTGAATAGGTTAACTCGTCTAAATCAGTTTTGATCGTTTCATTAAGTAATTTCAATTCATCTGTAACAATACCGTCCACACCATAAAACATCATCCGTGTCATTGTATCTTGATCATTAACAGTCCAAGCATAGACTTTTTTTCCATCATTATGGGCTGCGCTGATAAAATTACGATTTAAGGTTGTATATTCCATTGTAAAGAAATCTACATTGGAAACAGGTGGCCCTACAATGTTAAATGGAAGAATGTAGCCAACGTAAAAGTCTGGTTCTTGTTCCTTTAACTGAGTCGCTGTATCAAAAGTTAATGTATGAAGAATGTGTTTTTCCGATAAAATAACTTTACGATATTTTTCAGTAAATCGTTTAACAAGGTCGGGACTGTCTTGTGGTGTTGTTTTGATTTCAATCAGTAACTTTTGATTTAATTGCTTGGCTTTTGCGAGATACTCATCGAATGAGCAGACTTTAGCCTTCATACCGTTTTCTTTAGCGGTCAACTTGACAAGTTCTGCTAATGTAAGTTCATTTGGACGCTTATTTACACCGGTAAGATTTTTTAGATTGAAGTCGTGCATGACAACAAATTGTTTATCTTTGGTTTCTTGTATATCCATTTCTATATAAGTAGGATGTTCTAAGCTTGTTTTTTCTAGGGCAGGTAAGGTGTTTTGGACACCATTTGCTGCATCGACTCCTCTATGAGATATTGTTAGAGGTTCAGTGACAGAAGGATTACTTAAATAATTAGTATTATAAGTTCCCACACCAATCCCAAAGAGAGCTGCGGTAAAAGCGAATAACCCTATTTTAAAGACAGACCATTCTTTTCTTGCTTGTTTTGGCTGATCAAAAAACCATTGTGGTAACTCAGGCAAAAAGCCTTCATCATCCATATAGTCGATCGTAATATAAAATATCCCCACGGTGGAAAAGATAATGTTCATAAGTAATATAAATTGTAAAAGTGTCATTGCAACAACAGCGCTGACTAACGCATAACTTGGAAACGTTGTTTCAATGATTGCTTGAACACTTAGAATTACCGTATAGCTTAGAACAAAAACCAAAAGAATACTGCCACCAATTACAATAAACTGGCCTAAGATTTTAAAGAAATGGTTTTTGGTTGAACGCCAACTTTCTTTCACGGCTTGACGGAAAGGAACATCTCGTAAAATCATTTCAGGCAATGCAAAAATCAAACGAATAGAAAGATAAAAGAACAGCAAATAACCTAAGACAACTAAAGCAATAATTGTTACACGATTAGCAAAGATAAAATCCATAATAAATGCTGGAATTTTTATTTTAGCTAATAAATCCGAATTAAAACCTAAACCACTAAGTGGTAACACTAAGAAAAAATAGAATAGAAAAAAAACTATCGTACTAAATCGAATTTTTTTAAGTTGAAGAATTGTTCCTTTAAGCAAATTTGTTAGAGAAATCGGTTCTTTTTTCTTTATAAAAAAAATGCTCAAAAGTAAAAAAGTAAATTCAAAGAAAACTGCAATCACAATTGCTAACAGTACAACAATCAAGGCGATCAATACACCTGGATGTTTAGCAAAGATAATTGGAATGGTATCATAAGATAGATAGTCTATTTTCCCTTGTCTTAATATAAAACGAGTGGAGCTGGCTAAAAGAGGGAGTAACACAAACAGCATAAACCCATGCATCAATAAAACATCGCGAAAATAGGCTGATGTACCTGCAAAAAAATCAATCATATTTTTAAAACTATTTTTTAAGTATTTCATTATTTAAACCACCCTTACAATACTAAAATAAAAGAAGATAGGATACTGTTGCATCCTATCCTAATTATGATTTTATTATATATTTTTAAGCTTTAAAAGCCCAGTAAACCGTTTAAGAATGTACCACCGTATATTAAAGCTAAACTATACAAGAAAATTGAAACGGGTTTTGCTAAGATAATAATCAATGTAAATTTCTTTAAAGACATCTTAGTCAAACCAGCCATTAAACAAAGTGCATCATCTGGCGCAATGGGTAGAAAAATAGCTAAAGCGAAAAGACGTTCAAAGCGTTTTTCATTATCTAACCAGCCAATATACTTGTTATAAGTTTTATCACTAACTAAACTTAGAATAAATGGTTTCCCGTATTGACGACCTAAGAGGAAAATAATCACAGAACCAATTGCGATTCCTACGTAATTATAGATAAATCCTGCAAAGGGACCGAATATCAGAACACCTGCAGCACAACTAATGCCGCCTGGTATGATTGGAATCACCACTTGAATGATCTGGATCAACATAAACAATATAGGACCTAAAATAACAGAGTCACCGACTAATCCTCTCAAAGCGTCTACATCTTTAAAAACACCTAATCGTATAAAATAAATGGTCACAGCAATCGTTGCTATAATACCTACGATTGAAATGCAATTAATAATTTTTCTTGAAAGCGCGATGCTCATGTCTATCATCTCCTTAATTTAAAAGTGTAACAGGATCGTTCAGTCTCGTAGAAAATATGTAATATGATGCTTTTTGTCACAGACAATGTTTTATCAATTTTTCTAGAGACTAGTCAGAAAGCTTGATAAAGTAACTACCTTCAGTATAAAAGTCTTCTTCTTATTTTACCATTGTTATTTATCAAATTTCACGAACAAAGTTGTAAGAATGAACTTGTTACGATTATTATACAAAGAACTTACGTTAAATACATCCTACTTTAGCCCTAAATAAAAAAATAACTGAGTGTTTCCTATTTACAAGAAACAATGAGAGGATTATAATTGTTTTAAGGATTATGGTGCACCTAAAAATATAATAATATAAACCTGATAATTTTAGTTGGAAGAAGGATTTACATGAAAGAAGAGAAAAATGAAGCAGAAAAGTTGTTGGAATATGCAAATGGACCTAGTTTAGAAGAAATCAATAATACCGTTGATGTACCAAAAAATGCTAATTTTTGGCGAACATTGATGGCCTATAGTGGACCTGGAGCACTTGTGGCAGTTGGGTACATGGATCCAGGAAATTGGATAACATCAATCGCTGGTGGTGCAGAGTACAAGTATGCATTACTGAGTGTCATCTTATTATCAAGTTTGATTGCGATGTTACTTCAAAGCATGGCGGCTAAATTAGGAATCGTAACAGGAAGAGATTTAGCTCAGGCGACTAGAGAACATACAAGCAAAAAAACAGGGTTTGTTTTATGGATCATTACTGAACTTGCAATTATGGCAACGGACATTGCTGAGGTAATCGGTGGTGCGGTGGCATTGCAATTATTGTTTGGTTTTCCATTATTAATCGGCGTATTGATTACAACATTTGATGTTTTATTGTTATTGCTGTTAACGAAACTAGGTTTCAGAAAAATCGAAGCCATCGTCGCTTGTTTAATTGCAGTTATCTTTTTTGTTTTTGCATATGAAGTAGCACTGGCTGATCCAAATATTGGTGAAGTACTACGTGGCTTTATTCCAGATACAAAAATTGCTAGTGACAAATCCATGCTATTTTTAGCATTAGGGATTGTAGGGGCAACGGTTATGCCGCATAATTTATATTTACATTCATCCATTGCTCAGGCAAGAAAATTCGATCGTAATGATGATAAAGAAAAAGCGAAAGCCATTCGTTTTACGATTTGGGATTCGAATATTCAATTGACCGTTGCCTTTATTGTTAATTGTTTGTTGCTGATTTTAGGTGGTGCTTTGTTTTATGGAACGAATAGTGATTTAGGGAAGTTTGTGGACTTGTTTGATGCATTGAAAAATCCTGATATCGTTGGGAATATTGCAAGCCCGGTTTTAAGTATCCTATTTGCGATAGCGTTGCTTGCTTCAGGTCAAAACTCAACCATAACTGGGACACTTTCAGGACAAATTGTTATGGAAGGGTTTATTCACTTGAAAATGCCGTTGTGGATGCGTAGAGTCGTAACACGCTTGATTGCGATCGTACCTGTAATTATTTGTGTGATTCTTTATGGCGGTAGAGAATCAGCGGTAGAGGATTTATTATTGTATACTCAAGTATTTTTAAGCATCGCATTACCAATTTCGATCATTCCTTTAACAATGTATACAAGTGATAAAAAAATCATGGGTCGTTTTGCGAATCCAATGTGGGTGAAAGTTTTAGCTTGGGTCATTGCAATTGTGTTGACAGCATTGAACCTATTCTTGATTTATGGCACACTGACTGGTATGAATGCTTAATAACGAACAAGAAAGCGATTCTTGATTGAATGGCTTTCTTTTTTATGTATATATAATAGAATTCAATCTACAGAAATGGTAGAATGAAAAAGACTAAAAATTTGAAATGAGGGTTTTAAGTGACTGAATATTTAAATGTTGGAAAAATCGTCAATACTCAAGGCTTAAAAGGCGAAGTACGAATAATTTCTCAAACGGATTTTCCAGAGCTACGCTATAAAAAAGGATCAGTTTTGACATTATTTCAAGAAAAAAAAGCACCAATCGAATTAACGATCAAAACCCATCGAAAACATAAAAATTTTGATATTGTCACATTTGAAGATCATTTTTCAATCAACGATGTTGAAAAATACCGTGATGGCATTTTGAAAGTGTCAAAAGAGGGTTTAAAGGATTTACCAGGAGATGAATTTTATTATCACGAAATTATTGGGTTAACTGTTATTGATGAAAACAATGAAGAACTTGGTAAGATCAAAGAAATTCTTTCGCCAGGAGCAAACGATGTCTGGGTTGTTCAAAGACCAAAGAAAAAAGATGCATTGATTCCTTATATCGAATCTGTTGTTAAGTCGATTGATTTAGAAGAAGGTATCGTTCGTGTAGAAATTCCAGAAGGTTTGATTGACGATGAAAATTGATGTATTGACACTTTTTCCAAGGATGTTTGAAGGGCCAATGGGCGAATCAATCATTGGAAAAGCCGTAGAGAAAAATTTGTTAGAAATCAATATCTCTAATTTTCGTGACCATTCTGATAATAAGCATCAGTCAGTTGATGATTATCCTTATGGCGGTGGAGCAGGAATGCTACTTAAGGTTCAGCCAATTTATGATAATTTTCGAAGAATTGAAGAAGCATCACCGAAAACTAAAAAACGTGTGATTTTGCTAGATCCAGCGGGGAAACGTTTTGACCAAAAAATGGCGGAAGAGTTCTCGGAAGAAGAGCATTTAGTCTTTATTTGTGGTCATTATGAGGGGTACGATGAGCGGATTCGTTCTCTTGTTACGGACGAAGTTTCATTAGGAGATTATGTTTTAACTGGTGGAGAATTAGGTGCAATGGTCATGATCGATGCAACTGTTCGTTTACTTCCTGATGTTTTAGGAAATAAATTATCTGCGCAAACAGATTCTCATTCAACAGGATTGCTGGAACACCCACAATATACGCGCCCGGCCGAATTTAATGGGATGAATGTACCAGAAGTCTTAACGAATGGTAATCATAAATTGATAGCTGAATGGCAGTTGAAAGAATCTTTACGTAGAACCTATTTAAGACGTCCTGATATGCTAGAAACACTTGAGCTTGATAATGAGATGAAAAAATTTCTTGCTGAGATCATTGAAGAAGAAAAGTCAGCTGATGAATAGAAAATACTCCATCTTTAAAGAAAAATCCCTTTACAGCTGTGAATAGCTATGTTACACTATTTCAGTGAGTGCAAAGCGCTCAACTATTACGATATTCCGCTGTGACAAGAGTCATAAGAATGTTTGGAATGAGGAGAAAAAAGAATGAATCCATTAATTCAAGAATTAACACAAGAACAACTACGTACGGATATCCCAGCGTTTCGTCCTGGAGACACTGTTCGCGTACATGCGAAAGTAGTCGAAGGAACACGCGAACGTATCCAATTATTTGAAGGAGTTGTTATCGGACGCCGCGGCGCTGGTATCAGCGAAACTTATACAGTACGTAAAATTTCTAATGGTGTTGGTGTGGAACGTACATTCCCATTACACACACCACGTGTTGCTCAAATCGAAGTAGTTCGTTATGGTAAAGTTCGTCGTGCGAAACTTTATTACTTACGTGCATTACACGGTAAAGCAGCTCGTATTAAAGAAATCCGTCGTTAAAAACTTGTTATTAATTAACAATGAACCCCTTGATTATCAAGGGGTTTTATTTTTTTATTGATAGTAACTCTTTCCAAAAGCAAAAGAAAGTAGAAAAGAGGATAGGAGCACGAAAGTCTGCATCTCTTTAACTTTTATTCCCCAAAGGGTATTATAACTTGTTAAGATAAAAACATTAATCAAAAAGAAATAGAATTAATTAAATAGGTAATGGGAAACAATGACTATGGTTAATGAAAAACCAAAATAAGACAAAGCGATATACAAGTAAAGTTTTTCTCTTGTTGCTCTAAACTTAAACAATGAAAAAACACCGAAAATAAAGAAAATTACCGATAATATCATGACCCTCACCTCTAAAAGAATTTTAACAAGTCAAAACAAAAATGGACAAAAGAAATGAAAGTAGTAGGGACGTTAAAAATCAATAAATTGAGATAATCTTAAAATTATAATAAAAATAAACCCTTATAAGTGCTAATTAATTTTAATAGGCAACTCATAGGGTTTATTTTTATCCTCTCAGTTAATAAATTAGTTTAGTGCGTTAACTTATTATTATCTCAATTCTAATAAAAATGCCAAAGCTTTTTCTTGATTCATTACACCTGTTTTGAGTCTCTCTGCGATTATTTCGATTTCTGCACCCTTTGCGCCAACAGACATAGCTAAAGAGCGAGCTTGTAAGGACATATGACCTTGTTGAATACCTTCTGAGACTAAAGCACGTAAAGCAGCTAAATTTTGTGCTAAACCAATAGCTGCGATTACTTCCGCTAATTCTTTAGCATCGGTCACATTTAAAATCTCTAAAGCAGCCTGAGCTTTTGGTAAAACACGGATTGCACCGCCAACTGTTCCAATTGCTAATGGTAACTCAATTGTGCCTTTCAAACCATCATTGACAAGTTTCCATCGACTTAAACCGTGATAGCTACCTGTTGAAGCATAGGCATGAGCTGCCGCTGCGACTGCACGTGTATCGTTTCCTGTTGCTAGAATCACGGCTTCTATCCCATTCATAATACCTTTATTATGTGTAGTCGCCCGATAAGGATCTATTTGTGCGAGTTGTGAAGCCGCAGCAATTTTTTCTGCAATGAATCTTCCAGACTCTAAATCACCAGTTTTGCTTAAACTAGCAAATGAAACGTCACATGTGGCTGTTACTAAAGATTCCGTTGCGTAATTACTCAAGATACTAAACAGAATTTCATCATCAAACCATTGACGGAATAAATCAGCAACCCCTTCTAAAATAGAGTTGAGAATATTGGCTCCCATAGCATCTTTGGTATCAACAAGTAAATCCACTGATAAATAGCTATTGTCCTTTGTAAACTGACGAACTTGGATTCGTTTTAATCCACCGCCACGTTTTACAATAGAAGGATAACTTTTTTCAGCTTGAACAAAAATCTCTTCAGAAAATTGGTTGATTTTATCTTCGATTAGCGCTGAATCGTTAACATTCATAAAAACAATTTGACCTCGTAAAAGACCTTCTGCTAATTTACTGTGAATACTGCCGGATTGTTGAATCATTTTGGCTCCATTACTACATGCTGCAATGACAGAAGGTTCTTCTGTTGCCATAGGAACTTGGTAGCTTTTATTATTGACTAAAATATCTGGTACAACGCCCATTGGCAAAGCCATTTCACTGATTTGATTTTCAATTAAATGATTCGCAATATCTTCATCTAATGACATGTTTTCTAATTCATATCTGCTTTCTATAGAAAGATTGCCCATCTCTTGTAAAAATGTTAAGCGTTCTTCTTTTGATAGTTGGTAAAATTTTTTATCCGAGTGTGCTTTTTGTGGGCGCTCAATCAGCATGGCAAGACCAAGACCACCGCCAACACATAGGGAAGCCACTCCATATTGACCGTTTGTGTCCTCTAATTGATGTGCTAAAGTCGCTACGATTCGAGTGCCAGAAGCACCAATTGGATGACCTAAACTAATACCTCCACCCCAAATATTGAGTTTCTTGTCAGGTATCTTCAATTCATTTTGAACGACAATGGAAGATGCCGCAAAAGCTTCATTGATTTCAAATAAATCAATGTCTTCAACTGTCAGATCATTGCGTTGTAACAAGGTTTGAATGGCCTTGATGGGTGAAATACCCATTATGCTTGGGTCGATCCCGATTTCAGTAACATCTTTCACAATAGCGAGATAAGGAATTTGATGTTCTTCTGCGAATGATTTTGAAGCTAGGATCATTGCTGAAGCTGCATCGTTGATCGTTGATGCGTTACCTGCTGTGACAGAGCCATCTGCTTTAAAAACTGTTTTCAATGTACTTAGTTTTTCAACAGTGGTATCTTTTCGAACACCTTCATCGTGCTCAAAAATAGCATTATCGATAGAAAGGGGGACTATTTCCTTTACAAATTTTCCTTCTGCTTGTGCTTGGGCTGCTTTTCTTTGTGAATGAGCCGCAAAAGCATCTTGCATTTCTCGTGTAATGGTAAACTGTTGAGCAACGTTTTCTGCTGTCAATCCCATTGCTTTACCGCTAAATGCATCAGTTAAACCATCTACCATCATAGTTGGAGCAGGTTTTGAATAGGTATCCTCTTCTTTGTATGTGATAGCAGGGGCCGTTGTCATGCTTTCTGTTCCTCCGGCTATAATAACTTCAGCTTGGCCTAATTGAATGGCTTGTTTGGCTAAGCTGATTGCTTTCATGCCTGATCCGCAAACTTCATTTACAGTAAAAGCCGGCACTTCAAAGCCCAACCCGCTATTGATTGCAATTTGTCTTGCTGGATTTTGTCCATTTCCAGCTTGTAGTACGTTTCCAAAAACGACTTGCTTTATATGTTCTGCTGCTTTTGTATTCCTTTTAAGTAACTCTTTTGTAACTGCTGTTCCTAGCTCAACTGCAGATAATGATTTTAATTGTCCTCGATACTTCCCGATAGGCGTTCTCAAGGCGTCGATAATTACGATTTCCACGACGTCACCTCCACTATGAAATATACCATGCTTTGTGAAAAAAGAATACTCTATAAACCATAATAAAAAAACTTCAGAAATTCTTTAACAAATTTTAAATTATCCTTTTTTCTACCAATCTTGCTCGAATTTATGATAAATTATAGTAGGTAATGAATTGAGAATAACGACAAAGGAGATATACAATGAACGTTGGCATAGATAAAATCAGTTTTTTTGTCCCACCATACTACGTAGATATGACCGATTTAGCTTTAGCAAGAGAGGTAGATCCGAATAAATTCCATATCGGTATTGGACAAGACAAAATGGCCGTTAATAAAAAAACACAAGATATTGTGACTTTTGCGGCAAATGCTGCAAAAAATATTTTAACGGATGAAGATAAAAAGCAAATTGATATGGTAATTGTTGGGACAGAATCTGGTATTGATGAATCAAAGGCATCAGCAGTAGTGTTGCATCGTTTGTTGGGGATTCAACCATTTGCACGTGCATTTGAAATAAAAGAAGCTTGCTACGCTGGAACTGCTGCTTTACAATATGCGGTGGCACATATTCAAAGCCATCCTGAAAGTAGAGTATTAGTGATTGCTTCTGATATTGCAAAATATGGACTAGCTTCAGGTGGCGAACCAACACAAGGTGCAGGAGCCGTAGCAATGCTAGTTTCAGCAGCTCCAAGAATTTTACAATTAAATGATGATAGTGTGGCATTAACGCAAGATATTTATGATTTTTGGCGTCCGGTTGGACATGATTATCCAATGGTGGATGGTCAACTATCGAATGAAACGTACATTCAAGCTTTCCAAAAAGTATGGGAAGAATATCAACGCCGTCATAATAAATCAATTGCTGATTTTCATGCATTGGCTTTTCATATTCCTTATACAAAAATGGGGAAAAAAGCGTTGTTAGCAGCTTTGGAGGATGAATCATCAGATGAGCAGGAACGTATTTTAAATAAATATGAATCAAGTATTTTATATAGTCGACAAGTCGGTAATTTATACACAGGCTCTTTGTACTTGGGGTTGATTTCATTGTTAGAAAATGGTGGATTAGATGCAGGAGAACAAGTTGGATTATTTAGTTACGGTTCTGGTACTGTAGCAGAATTTTTTAGTGGTACACTTGTTGAAGGGTATCAAACTCAATTACTTACAGATCTTCATCAAAAGCAATTGGCTGAACGAAAAGTGTTATCGATTGCTGAGTATGAAGAAATCTTTAATGATGTTTTGAATACCGATGTGGATAGTGAATATGAAGATTCGCTTCTTTTTAGTATCACGGCTACTTCAAATACGGTTAGAGCGTACAAGGAAAAGTAAATAAAATGAATAATTTAAATGATTAAATTGCCTTGAAAAAATAGATTAGTCATAAAATTTGTTGTGCTGCATTGTATTTTTTGCCTTTTCTATTTCTAAATTTTTATAATTTCAAGAGGTTGGAACAGAAGTGTTTATTTCTGAAAGTGTTGCTTCTTCCCCAAACGATTATTTGGATTACTTGAGGTTGAAATATGACTCGTAGAGTTATGTTTCAGCCTCTTTATTCTAGTTTTTAACAAAGTTATTCATTGTAGAACAAAAATTTGAAGTCTTGTATAAAAATAGTGATGCTAAAAAGTAATTGTGTTACGATAAACAATTAAACATCAGCCGCTCGTTTTTCCAAGTCAATAAGAAAGTTTGTAAAAGAGAATAAAATTGTTTTATAATAAAAAAGAAGTAGACTTGTTAAGGGATTCACAGAGGAGGATTGAGGTATGAATATAAAGAAAGTAAGTGAATTAAGTGGCGTTTCTGCAGATACGATCAGATATTATGAACGAATTGGTTTGATTCCACCTGTGAAACGTAATAGTAATGGGATTCGAAACTTTGATGAAGAAGATTTACGCTGGATCGTTTTTAGTAGACAAATGAGAAATGCAGGTCTATCTATTGAATCGTTAGTGGAATATTTAACCTTGTTTCAAGTTGGGAATGAAACAGTGCCAGCCCGTAAAGAAATCATTGCGGATCAAATTTCGGAATTAAAAGAAAAAGCTTCGGAATTAAATACAGCAATTGAACGTTTAGAGTTTAAACTAGCCAATTATGATGAGCATATGATTCCAGCTGAAAACGCGTTAAGAGATTTTAATATAAATAGATAATAGAAAATGAATCGCTTCTAAAGCGTGTCTTTCTCCTATATTTTTTAGAGGAAGACTGCTTTAGAAGCTTTTTATTTATTTTAACAAATCACTTGACTTGGAGTGAACTTCAAGAGCTAGACTGTTGTTGTTAGTAAGAAAAATGGTCATTTATTTGGTAGGACATTTATATTATCTAGCTATATGGTTTAGCCACTGCATTTTTGCTTTGAAACATGCCAAGAAACACAATGAAGCTATGAGTGGATGTTGATTGGTACGAGTGATTGAAAGAAACGTTGTGTCAATTCAATCATTATATGTTGAATTTTAGTAATGTAGTAGTACTAGAAAAAAAACGAAAAATAAACTAGAGGAGGAAATACAATGAACTATGTAAAATTTGGCAATACAGGAATGGAAGTTTCAAGAATTTGCTTAGGTGCAATGGGGTTTGGTGATCCGAATAGTGGCTTTCACGAGTGGGTTTTAGAAGAGGAAGAAAGTAAAAAAGTCATTAAAAAAGCACTAGATTTAGGGATCAATTTCTTTGATACAGCCAATGTTTATTCATACGGAGCTAGTGAACGGATTCTTGGCAAAGCACTGAATGAATATGCGAATCGTGATGAAATTGTTGTTGCCACTAAATTATTCACTACCATGAAAAAAGATGTTCCAAACAGTGGTGGACTGTCAAGAAAAGAAATCTTTCATCAAATTGATGCTAGCTTAGAGCGTTTAAGGATGGATTATGTTGATTTATATATTATTCATCGTTGGGATTATAATACGCCAATCGAAGAAACGATGGAAGCTTTACATGATGTTGTGAAATCAGGAAAAGCCCGTTATATTGGTGCTTCAGCGATGTTTGCTTGGCAATTTGCTAAAGCGCAAGCAGTAGCTGAAAAAAACGGTTGGACAAAATTCGTGTCCATGCAAGATCATTTGAATTTGCTATATCGTGAAGAGGAAAGAGAAATGCTGCCGTTATGCGAAGATCAAAAAATTGCGGTGACACCCTATAGTCCATTAGCATCAGGTCGCTTAACACGTGATTGGAGCGCACAAACGAAACGTTTTGAAACTGATAAAACAGCGAGGTCAAAATATGATACAACAGCAGATCAAGACCGTATCATCGTTGAAAGAGTGGCTGAAATCGCTGAAAAACGTGGTGTGGAGCGCGTACAAATCGCACTTGCTTGGTTACTTCAAAAAGGACCAGTTGTAGCACCGATTATTGGCGCAACCAAAGAAAGTCATTTGACGAATGCGATTCCTGCTTTAGAGTTAACCTTGACTGAAGAAGAAGTGCAGTTTTTAGAAGAACCTTATGTCCCTCATGCTATTGTTGGTCATAAATAAAAGTTCAGTCAAAACGTGAAAGAAGGATTTAACATGAAAATAATGATTTTAGGTGCAGCAGGTCAAATTTCAAAAATGGTTACAGAGTTGATCTTAACAGAAACAAATCACGACCTTGTTTTGTATGGTCGCGATCTTTCAAGTCGGATTTTAGTAAAGGACCCAAAGAGGGAGGTTATTATTGAAGGGGACTTTAATGATAAAGATAAATTAAAACAAGCATTAACCGGAGTGGATATTGCGTATTTAAATGATATGAGTTCGCCAAATGCGACACAATCAATCGTTGAAACAATGGAAGAATATGAATAGTAAAGAAATAAGCAAGCGAACTAATACCCCAATCAACACCATTCGTTACTTTGAACGAATCGGTTTGATTCCTCAGGTAAAGAGAAATCGTGATGGACTACGTGAGTTTAATGGAGAAGACGCTGATTGGATTTGTTTTATTAAGCAAATGAGAGAAGTCAATCTTTCTATCGAAGGATTGATTGAATATGTAACTTTATCTATCCAACCAGAAAAAACAGTACATGCTAGATTAGAACTGCTGAATGAACAAAAAAATGAATTGGAAGAACAAATCAATCGGCTAGAGGCAGCAAAATCCGAGCTCCAAAGACGGATAATAATTAAATAAGTCTAATAGAAATGATCAACTTTATAGCTGAAAATAATGCATCACCTCAAATTGAAATGATTACGGTAGATCAAGTATCTGTTATTTATGATCATGTATCAAAAAGCGAGGGTAAATATCGCTTCGAAATTGATACGGAAACGTTATAAAGTATAAAATGGTTCTTTTAGAAATTTGTTCTGTTTTATTGTAAAATAAGCATGTGAACTTAAAAGGAGAACCATTATGGAATTAAGAGAACTACGTTATTTTTGGACCGTTGCAGAAGAAAGAAATTTTTCAAAAGCGGCAAAAGTTCTGCATATTACGCAACCGACTTTAAGCCGACAAATCAAAGAATTTGAAGAGAAATTAGGCACGCCGCTTTTTATCAGAGAAAATAGGCAATTGACTTTAACAGAAGAAGGCTATTTTTTAAAAGAGCGTGCTGCTGAAATTTTAACTTTAACTGAACAAACAGAACGTGAATTTGAAGAACAGAGTAAAGGCTTTTTTAGTGGACATTTTTCAATAGGCTGTGTTGAAGCAGATAATTCAGATACGATGGCCATGATGTTAGAAGAATTGGTGAGTGATTATCCTCAAGTGACCTTCAATATTGTTTCTGGGACGAGTGATGATATTAGTGATAAGTTGGAAAAGGGGATTTTGGATCTAGCCATATTATTAGAACCTATTGCTACAACGAACTTTGAAAAAATTATTTTACCTAGGGAAGAAAAATGGGGATTATTAGTATCTAATGATTCTTTTCTTGCACAAAAAAATATTATTCAACCGGATGATTTAGAAGGGATTCCACTATTAAGCTCAAATCGTTCGGAGGTTCAGTTAATGCTTGAAAGGTGGTTGGAGAAACCGTTCGATGGTTTAAATGTGGTAGGCACCTTTAATTTGATTTTCAATGTTTTTTCGTTAGTAGAAAACCGTGTTGGTTCAGCTTTAACGATTGAAGGGGCAACGACAAATGGCAAACATGACGGATTGACATTTGTCCCGTTAGCTCCTGAGGTTAAAACAAACTGTGTTCTTGTTTGGAAGAAAAAACGAATCCAAACACCTGCAGTAAAAGAATTTATCCAACGATTCAATGATGCTTTTAAGGCATAGTAACTCAGTGCTGTAAGCATTAGACGTGTAGAGAAACAGGTTGTATCATTTACTTGTAAGTAGATGGTGCAACCTGTTTTTTTATAAGTAAAGGATAAAAGAAGGTGATCAAATGACTGCAATCATTTATTTTTCTCGACCTTTTGAAAATTTGATTGATGGAAAGAAAGAGTATTTGCAGGTTGGAAATACGAAAATTATTGCGCAAAAGATTGCTGAGATACTCAGTGCTGAAATGTTTGAAATTATTCCACAAATAGTTTATCCGAAAGTTTACGAAGAAGTAGTTACGCAAGCAGAACAAGAAAAAGCAATGAACGAGCGACCAAAATATCAACCACTCTCCCTTAACTTAGTAAAACATCAAAATATTTATCTAGGCTATCCCAATTGGTGGGGCACTTTTCCAATGATTGTTACAACTTTTTTAGAAGAAAATGATTTTTCAGGAAAAAATATTTATCCCTTCTGCACACATGAAGGCAGTGGAATGGGCAATAGTATCAACGATCTACAGAAATTATGTCCTGATTCAATTATCCATATTGGGATACCTATTCGTGGGTCCAGAGTTGAAAAAGCAGATATCGCAATCAAAAACTGGTTACAACATGAATAACCAAAAAAATCAATTGGAGGAATAAAAAATGGCAAAATTTGAAGAAGTGAAAAACGGTGTGATTTTTCCTGTAGGAGAAAAAAATGAGGCATATGCGCAGTATTTTATCGGTCAAAGCTATTTAAACAATTTAATTGCAGATCCAGAGGTTAATGTAGGTGTAGGCAATGTTACCTTTGAACCTGGTTGCCGCAATAATTGGCATATTCACCATGATGGGTTTCAATTGTTATTAGTAACTGGCGGGGAAGGCTGGTATCAAGAAGAGGGCAAGGCTGCACAATTTTTAACAGCTGGAGATGTGGTTGTGACTCATGATGGTGTGAAACATTGGCATGGAGCGGCAAAAGATAGCTGGTTTGAACATTTAGCCATTACAGCAGGCACGCCAGAATGGTTAGAACCTGTTTCAGATGAATTATATAATCAATTATAAAAATGAATAAAAGATGGGAGTCCTACCTAATGAAAAAACAAACAGCTGGCAGAGATCAATTAGGTGCATTTGCACCAAAATTTGCAGAATTAAACGATGATGTATTATTTGGTGAAGTTTGGTCTCGAGAAGAACAACTTTCACCACGTGAACGTAGCTTGATTACTTGTTCAAGCTTATTAACACAAGGCGTACCCCAATTAGAAGCCCATATGAACATCGCCAAACAAAATGGGGTGACAAAAGAAGAAATGGTGGAATTAATCACTCATTTAGCTTTTTATACAGGATGGCCAAAAGCATGGTCCGCGTTTGCTCTAGCAAAAGAAATTTTTGGTGAATAAAAAATACGGACTATCTTTTGCGTATTGTAAAGGAGACAATTCATTGAATAAACTAACCAAGTTTTCGTTATTATCTGTGTCATTACTTGTGGTATCGGGTGGCGCAATTGCTGCGAATATTCCAGCGATTATGACAGCTTATCCGACGATCGATCCTACTTTAGTAGAATTGATTACCACAATCCCTTCTTTGTTTATTATCTTAACCGTGCCATTTAGCCATATCTTCGCTAAAAAAATTGGTTACAAGCTATCTGTACAGCTTGGTATTGGTATTGTATTAGGCGCAGGGATTATACCTGTCTTTGCACAGTCCTTTTGGTTTTTATTTTTCAGCAGAATATTATTTGGGATTGGCATTGGATTATTTAATCCGCTACTCTTTTCTCTAGCTGGAAAAATGTACCAAGGAAAAGAACTTTCATCTGTGATTGGTTTTCAAAGTGCATTCGAAGGAATTGGTGGTATGATCATTACTTTTACAGTAGGTCAACTGTTGATAATGAATTGGCGTAGTTCATTTTTAGCTTATTTACTAGCTTTACCTGTTTTACTTTTATTTACATGGTTTGTCCCAGATGTTGCTCTTGAGAAAGAGGAGAATAAAAGTAAAACAGTGAATCAGACAATCACACCTTCAACTTATGGCTATATTGCTTTATTGATAATAGTTGTCACTATTTATATGTCAGTGACAGTGAAAATCACCTCCTTACTGCTAGAAAAAGGTTTTGGAAATGCAACTGATGGCAGTAATTTGATTGCATTGGTAGGTTTAGGTGCTATGACTGCGGGTGCATCATTCGGGTCAATCGTTACAATAACTAAAAAATGGACATTACCACTATCATTTATTGTTTTAAGTTTTTCAATGTTTATGATCGCCTATTCTCAAAATTTAGTGTCAATTTCATTTGCTGTATTGTTGTGTGGATTTTCTTTCCGCACCTTTATCCCATATTTATTTAATGAGGTGAATCAAGATAGCAATGGCAATTCAGAAAAGAGTACATCTTTGTTATTGATAGGTTTCAATATTGGCGCAGCTTTTGCCCCAATTTCGATTTCACTATTAGGAAATATCCTTCCTTCTAAAGAAAATACGGACATTTTTATGGCAGAAGGTATGATCATGATGCTGTTGGCTTTTTGTACTGTAATCAGCACCATAACGAAAAAACAAAAAAATAATGGAGGAAAGTAACAATGATGAAAAGGCCAAAAATTATTTGTCATATGCTAACTTCTATCAATGGAAAAATTAGCGGTGCTTATATGAATTCAAAATATGCCATTGCTGGCAGCGAAGCTTATGAAACAACCAATGGCAGCTACCATAGTCAAGCCTGGTTATGTGGTAGAGTCACGATGGAAAAGAATTTTACTCATTTCCATAAACCTGAGTTGAAAGAAATAGAAACACCTTATCCTAGAACAGATTACGTTGCACAAGGAAACGCCCAAATGTATATTGTTTCAGCTGATCCTACTGGTAAAGTTGGCTGGATTGAAAACACCGTTGAATACGAAAATCGTCCAGAAGCCCACGTTATTGAAATTTTAACGGATAAAGCTAGTGATGAGTATGTCGCTTATCTTCGAGAGCGACAAATCTCTTATATTTTTGCAGGACAAGTGCTGATTGATTGCACACTCGCTTCAGAAAAACTATTGAATTTATTTGGTATTAAAACATTAATGGTTTCAGGCGGCGGATATATCAATTGGTCATTTTTACAAGAGGGATTGATTGATGAAGTGAGTATTGTGATGACACCAGCAACTGACGGACGAACAGATACCAATACGATTTTTGAAAGAGCAGATAACCTGCCTGAAATAGCACCAGTTGGGTTTACATTAAAGTCAGTCGATATCATCGAAGAAGATACGCTATGGTTGAGATATGGCGTGGATAAATAAAAAACGAAATTAAAGGAGTCTTATTAATGAATAACAATGTAAAAGATAAAGTTGTAGTCATTACCGGTGCTTCATCTGGAATAGGGGAAGCAACAGCTCAATTATTGATTGAGAATGGTGCAAAAGTTGTTTTAGGCGCTAGAAGAGAAGAACGGTTGAAAGAACTTGTGAAAAAACTCGGAGATAATAGTATTTACGCTGTGACAGATGTTCGTAACGCTAAAGAGGTAGAAACACTTGTTAAAGTTGCAAAAGATAAATTTGGCAAAGTAGACGTGTTATTTGCGAATGCAGGAATTATGCCAGCTTCAAATATGAGTGAATTGAAAACAGACGAATGGGATGACATGGTTGATATTAATATCAAAGGTGTGCTCAATTCATTAGCAGCAGTTTTACCAGAATTCACAGCTCAAAAATCAGGTCACGTGATTACGACAAGTTCGATTGCGGGACTTAAGGTTTTCCCTGGTAATAGTATTTACACGGGAACCAAACATGCGGTTCGTGTGATTATGGATGGTTTTCGCATGGAATCTGCAATGGAAGGAACGAATATTCGAACAACTACTCTTTATCCAGGAGCAGTTGCAACTGAATTGCTAGAAACAATTTCCACACCAAAAGTAAAAAATGGGATGGAGCAGTTTTATCAAATTGCTATTACACCAGATGCGGTGGCGCAAACAGTTTTATTTGCCATTTCGCAGCCGGATTCAGTTGGTATTACAGAAATGACGATTTTACCAACGAAACAAGCTTAAAAATAAAAAGTAATAAAGTAAAACGCATAGATTAGACTTCGTTTTACTTTTATTTTTGTATCGCTAAAATGTGTTGGATACTAAATTTTTATTAAATTTAGTCAGGGTATGAAGAATGAGCGTACACTTTCAAGGTAAAATAAAAACGTTGAAAAAAATGTTAAGATACTCTTTCAATTAAACAATTATTCATTTACAAGAAAGTTGGTCAAAATGGAAAAAAGAGCGATATTGATTATTCATGGGTTTGGCGGTAATGAGAAAGAAATTCTTTATTTACATGAATACTTAAAACAAAATAATCTTGATTCATTTTGGATTCAATTAACTGGACACGATGGAAATAAACAAAATTTTTCAAAAGCGACATCCGACCAGTGGTTAGCAGATGTTAAGCGTAAATTAGATGAACTGGAACAACAGTATACATATATCACGTGCATTGGTTTTTCAATGGGGGGCTTACTCACAATCCAAGCTTCAGAAAGAGCATCAGTAGATCAACTCATTTTATGCAGTACTCCGATTTATCTTTATAATGTTAACGTGATTATGCAAGATATCGCGGGAGGCATCTTCTTTAAAAAGCAAGAGAAATTGGATTATTATTTTAGCTCTGCCAAAACAGCCTCTATTCGTTCTTGCTTCCAGTTTTTATCGTTACTTCAAAAAACAAAGAAAAAGTTGAAAAACGAAACGCAATCAACAACGAATAAAAGAATGCTCATTCTACAGAATAGACAGGATGAAACGACATATTATAAAAGTGCGTATTACCTTGCAAAAGCTAGTAAAGCACAAGTTTCTCTAAAAATATATGAGAATGGGAGGCATCAATTGTTTTTAGGAGAAAATAAAAATATTGCAGTGGAAGATATAAAAAAATTTATCCTCCACGAATAATTGAATCTTTACCTTATTTAAAATTCTTATTAATTAAGTGAAAAATACTTATAATGAGAATTTTTTTATTTTGAGTAAATTTTATTAAGATTTTCACTGCAAAGAGTGTATATATCTAGTTTTTAGTGAAACGTTTCTATTTAATGTTGTTCCAATTCCGGAAACATCAGGATTAGACCCGAAAGAAAACGCTTGCTTTTAAATGAAATGAGGAATATAATCATTTTTGTAGAAACGTTTCACTAAATATTATTGAGGAGTGGAAGTATGAAATCATGGAAAAAGCTTTGCTTATTAGGAACAACTTTATTTGCGACTGTAGGTGTTATGGCAGCTTGTTCTTCGGGAAGTAAAGAAAGCGCTTCAGATGAACTAACCTTTTGGTATATGGGTGATGGTGATCAAGGAATCAAGCCGATTGTGGATGAATTTACGAAGGAATCTGGAATCAAAGTCAAAATCCAAAGTATTCCGTGGTCTACCTCGAGAGATAAATTACTAACGGCAGTGGCTTCTAAAGAAGGACCAGATGTTGTACAAATGGGAACGACGTATATGAGTGAATTTGTTGATGCTGGTGCATTGTTGGATATATCAGATGATGTAGAAAAAAGTGACGTCATGAAATCAGAAAATTTCTTCGATGGTTCTGTTGCAACAACTCAATTTGATGGTCAAACCTATGCAGTACCTTGGTATACCGAAACTCGTGGGCTATATTATAGAAAAGATTTGTTAGAAAGTGTTGGTTACAAAGAAGCACCCAAAACATGGGATGAATTAGCTGATGCAGCAAAAAAACTAGCAGCTCGTGGAGACAATAAATACGGCTTTGGTGTTGAGCTAAAAGAGCCTACATTTGGTTTTATGTTCGCTCGTCAAAATGGCTCCGAGCTATTTGATAAAGATAATAAGCCACTATTTAATCAACCTGAAATGGTAGATGCCTTAAAATTCTTAGATAAGTTAGTCCAAGATGGTTCTGCACCTAAGACAGATTTAGGATTAGAGATCGGACAAAGCTTCGGTGGAGAAGGTGTTGTACCGATGTTTATCAGTGGTCCATGGATGATCAATAGTATCAAAGATTCCGCTCCTGATATTGACGGGAAGTGGGGAGTGGCTGAGTTACCTAAAGGACCTGTGAACAATATGTCAGTAACAGGTGGAGCCAATTTAGCAGTTTTTAGTAGTTCTAAGAAAAAAGATGATGGGATGAAGTTGATTGAATATCTATCAAAACCTGAAAATCAAACGAAATTTTTTGAAAGTACAAATTCACTTCCAACCAATAAAGAATCATGGAATTCAGATGTATTCAAAAATGACCCATTGATTTCAGTATTTGGAGAACAACTAAACGAATCACAACCGATGCCATTATTAAAACAATGGGATGAAATTTCTCAAAACTTTATGAAGCAATGGGAACAAGTTGTTGTGAGCGAAAAAAATCTTCAGGACGCAATGGATGAGCTAAATGAGCAAACGGAAAGCTTGATTAAATAATCTTAAGGAGTGAAGGGACAAAAGGCTAGAATATGTTATCGATCATGCATCTAGTGAATGATAAATGTAAACTTGTCTTTTGTTCTTTTTATTGATTTAGTAAGGAGGAACGAAACCATGAAAAAATCAAAATCACCTTATTTTTTTATTGCTCCAGCCGTTGCATTGTTACTGGTATTTTCTATCATACCGATTTTTATCGCTATAACAATTAGTTTTACAGATATGAGTTTAGCAGGATTAGCAGATTTTTCTCGGATTAAATTTGTAGGTTTAGATAATTATTTAAACATTTTCAACGATAAAGTTTTTGGACAAGCGATGTTTAACACTGCTTATTATGTTGTCATCGGTGTGCCCCTAGTTATTCTTTCTTCATTAGCGTTAGCTATTATGATCAACTTTGGGGAGAATAAATTTTTCTCTTTTATGCGTTTAGTATTCTATAGCCCTTCAATCACAAATACAGTGGCTGTATCAGTCGTATGGATGTATTTATATAATCCAACAATTGGCCTATTAAATCATTTATTATCTTTTTTAAACATTGGCCCGATTATGTGGCTGACAGATCCAAGTACATCGAAACTTTCATTAATTATCATTGCAGTTTGGAAAGCAATTGGCTTAAATATGCTGATCTTTTTAGCGGCGATTCAAGGCATTCCAAAAGAATATTATGAAGCAGCAGAAATTGATGGTGCAAACAAATGGCAGCAAATTTTAAAAATCACGATCCCATTGCTAAAATTTTCGATTTTCTTCGTAACAGTAACGACCTTGATCGGTTGGTTCCAATTCTTTGATGAGCCGTTCGTTATGACCAAAGGTGGTCCATTGGATAGTACGTTATCCGTTGCGTTATTTATTTATCAAAGAGGTTTCCAATACAACAAATTTGGGTATGCAGCAGCAGGCTCTGTCATTTTATTCATTGCGATCATTATTGTGACAAGTATCCAAATGAAAATCCAAACAAAACAAAAAGAAAATGAAGGATAAAAGGAGAGAACGATATGAATTCACATAAAAATGCGCAAATGAGTTTTAAGCTTTTTATTGGTATCCTCTTAGGCGTTCTGGGTATCATGACTTTTTTCCCGTTTCTTTGGATGATTTTTTCTTCATTTAAAACCAATGCGGAAATCAATCAGATCGTACCTAGTTTATTCCCAAAAGATGCGACATTTGATAATTTTAAAGAGTTATTTTTCAGATTGAATTTTGGCACCTATCTTAAAAATACGTTGATCATTACGGCTTGTTCTTTTATCGGCTTGTTATTAAACGCTATGGCAGGTTACGGGTTTGCTAAGTTTGATTTCAAAGGAAAAAATGGACTTTTTCTGATGGTATTAGCCACAATGATGATCCCAGGACAAGTAACCATGATCCCCGTGTATCTATTGTTGAATTCAGTTGGTTTGACGAATACATTAATCGGAATCGTTTTGCCAGGACTAGCTGGTGCATTTGGAATTTTTCTATTCCGACAATTTATGAATACTATTTCAAATGAAATGCTTGAAGCAGCAAGACTTGATGGCGCTAGTGAGTGGTACATCTTTTTCAAAATAATTTTACCAGTCAGTCGTCCAATTTTAGCAGTTCAGGGCATCTTGACGTTTATCGGTGGCTGGAATTCATTCTTATGGCCGTTGATTATCGCCAATGATGAAAAATATTATACATTATCTGTTGGCTTACAACTATTACAAGGACAACATGGTTCAAATTATGCCTTACAAATGGCTGGAGCGACATTTATGGTTATTCCAATTTTGATCGTATTTTCGATTTTCCAAAAATACATTTTACAAGGATTTAACGTTTCCGGAATAAAATAAAAAAGAAAAGGTGACTATAAAAATGGAACAAAAGCAATTAATCGATTTACTGGAGCAAATGACATTAGATGAAAAAGTTGGACAATTGCTTCAACTCGCAGCAGAATTTTATTCTGAAAAGGCGGAGGAAAAAACAGGACCCATGACGGATCTTGGTTTGACACATGAAGACATTAATAATGCAGGGACAACCCTTGGTATTTCAGGTGCAAAAGAAGCAATTCGTGTACAAAAAGCATACATGGAGAATAATCGATTAGGAATACCAACGATTTTAATGGCAGATATCATCCACGGTTTTCGGACGGTTTTCCCTATTCCGCTTGGTTTGGGTAGTTCATGGGATCTAGAAGCTGCAAAAAAAGTAGCGGAAGTTTCAGCGAAAGAAGCAGCAGTTTCAGGTTTACACGTGACATTCTCACCAATGGTCGATTTGGTTCGTGATCCACGTTGGGGTCGCGTAATGGAATCAACTGGGGAAGATCCCTTTTTAAATAGTCGTTTTGCGGAAGCATTTGTTAAAGGCTACCAAGGGAATGACCTGAAAAATGATTTCTTTCGTGTAGCGGCTTGTGTTAAACACTTTGCGGCGTATGGTGCAGCAATCGGTGGTCGTGACTATAATACAGTCAATATGTCTGAACGACAATTACGAGATAGCTATTTACCTGGTTATAAAGCAGCACTTGATGCTGGGGCAAAATTAGTGATGACTTCTTTTAACACAGTGGATGGTGTCCCAGCAACAGGAAATAAATGGCTATTTAGAGATGTGTTGAGAAAAGAGTTTGGTTTTGATGGAGTCGTTATTTCAGACTGGGGAGCAGTCATCGAGTTGATTCCTCATGGTGTAGCGGCAGATAAAAAACAGGCTGCTGAACTGGCAATCAAAGCAGGTGTGGATATTGAAATGATGACAACCTGTTATACCGAAAATCTAAAAGAACTGATTGAAGAAAATATCGTAACTGAATCTACCTTAGATGAAGCTGTTCTACGTATTCTCACGTTGAAAAATGACTTAGGTTTATTTGAAAATCCCCATAGAGGCGCTGACGTGATTTTAGAAAAAGAAGTTGTTTTGTCAAAAGAGCATCGTGATATTGCAAGGGATATTGCGAGAAAATCAATTGTCTTATTAAAAAATGAGCATGTATTACCCTTATCGAAATTAGAGAAAGTTGCTATTGTAGGCCCCGCTGCTGATTCTCACGATGTAATTGGTGTTTGGTCTTGGCAAGGTAAAAAAGACGAAGCGATTTCTTTAGCGCAAGGTGTTGCACAAATTGGCGCAGAATATGTGATTGGTAAAGAAGCGTTCGATTATTTTAAACCAAGTCAAGCAGCGATTGATGAAGCTGTGGCTTTAGCCAAAGAGGCTGACAAAGTTGTCTTAGCACTCGGTGAAGAAGATTGGATGAGTGGGGAAGCATCAAGTCGTAGTGATATTCGACTTCCACAAGCGCAACTAGACTTATTCGATGCTATTCAAGCTGTCAATAATAATATCATTGTGACTTTGTATAATGGTCGTCCTTTAGATCTAAAAGGAATCGATTCAGCCAAAGCCATCGTTGAGGCGTGGTTCCCAGGGACAGAAGCTGGGACAGCATTAGCTGATATTCTATACGGAGAGTATAATCCAAGCGCTCGTTTAAGTATGTCATTCCCTGAAACAGTGGGACAAGTACCTGTTTATTATAATTACGATAATACAGGTCGACCATATAAAACAGGTGATGAAAAATATGTAACTAAATATTTAGATGTTTCCAATTTTGCAAAATATCCCTTTGGTTTTGGTTTAAGCTATAGCGAATTTGTTTACACTGATTTTGAATTAAGTTCGCATCAAATGAATTCAGATCAAACAGTTACCGTTTCTATCACTGTAGAAAACCAATCAGATATCTCGGGTCAAGAAACAGTTCAATTATATATTCGAGATCAAATTGGTGAAGTTGTTCGTCCTGTCAAAGAATTAAAAGGCTTTGAAAAAATAACCCTACAAGCACATGAGAAAAAAACGGTTCAATTTACGATTACTGAAGAACTTCTTCGATATGTGCATAGTGACCAAACGTTTGCTAGCGATGCAGGAACTTTTGATGTAATGATTGGATCAAATAGTAGAGATGTCTTAACAAAAACATTCAAATTATTGAAATAGATAGGAAGAGTGAGATGACGCATCAAAAACGAACAATTAAAAATGGTGGGACGGCCGTTTCGTTTTTAGAAACGGGAGATCTATACGAAATAATACATGGACATATTATGATCAACCAACTAAATGGGAATGCATTAGATGGAAGTTGCAACCAACTCTATTTGAGAGTTTATGATAATAATGGTATTCATAGTGCCCCCATGATCGGCTCAAATTCAGCCAGTACATTTCTGATGGGAAAAGAACAAGCGACTTGGTTCGGCAATTTTTTCGACGTGAACTACCAAGTTGATTTTAAATTAACTGAAATGGGTATTTGGTTTTGGCAAGTGACATTGACAGGTTCTGGGCAGAAAGTTGATGTTATTTATGGTCAAGATATCGGTAATGCGACAAAAGGTGCTGTTCGATCAAATGAAGCGTATATGTCACAATACGTGGATCATCATGTCTGGAAAGAAAATGAAACAATTACTATTTCTTCTCGACAAAATCAACCGCAAGAAGGAAATTTTCCAGTAATCGAGCAAGGAAGCTTAAATTCGTTGGTTGCTTTTTCTACAGATGGTTACCAATTTTTTGGTCGCGAGTATAAGGAAACAAATCAAGCTCAAGCTTTGAAAAAAGCATCTTTAGCAAATGAAGTGTATCAATACGAATTTGCCTATATTGCGTTACAGACTGAAATCTACGGTGTAAGTGAGAAAGAGACTAAAATTGTTTTTTATGGAGCACCAATAGACAACCAAAGAACAGTTATTAAAGAGCCACTTATTTCTAAAGCAGATATCCAAAAAAATTATGATGCATTAAAATTCGAAGAAATTGATGAGCAATCAACAAACTATGAGAAAAAAATAGGTGAACCAATTACAGGTAAAACATTGACGGATATAGAACACGACGAATTATTTCCTAATCAAAACCTAGTCGAAACAATTGATGGCAAAGTAGCTTCTTTCTTTACAGATGAGTATCATCATGTGGTTTTGAAAGAAAAGGAAATAGCCATGGAAAGAGCTCACGGGCATATTCTATTAAGTGGAACAGAACTAGATGTAGAGCGTCCCATCCTGAGCACGACTGTTTATATGTATGGTCTTTTCAATTCTCAAATTGTTTTAGGCAATACCTCTATGAACAAATTAATGAGCAACAGCCGCAATTCACTAAATATCATGAAACAATCAGGTCAAAGAATTTATATCAAAGATGCAGAAAATTGGCGTCTATTAACAATGCCCTCTGCATTTGTAATGGGATTAAACTCCGCTACATGGTATTATAAATTAGAGAATGATATACTTACGGTGAGAACGTTTACGTTATGTGATACTAAAGAAATCCGTACAGAAGTGATAAGTCAACGAGGCTTGAAATATACTTTTGCTGTAACCAATCAATTGGTGATGAATGCAGATGAAGAAGAGCCAACCTATGAAGTGACTAAATCAAACGAATTGGTAAGTGTAAAAGCTTTACCAGAGTCAGTGATCCATGAAGAGTATCCTGATTTAACTTATTATTATTCGTTAGATAAACATTTTGAACTAACGGATGAGCGCTTGTTTTTATCTAGTAAATCTGCAGGAGTTTTAACTATTTTTGTGATTAAGGAACAAACAGAATTTTCTATGGCTATCCAAGGAAGCTTGACGGGAGAACCATTTCAGACAATAACGACCACATACGAAAAAGAAAACAAGCAATTCTTAGACTTTGTAAATGAGCTATTAAATAATTTCCAGTTAACACATAAAACTGAAGAAGTTGAATCAATAAACGTGTTGTCTCGCTGGTATACACACAATATGTTGGTACATTATCTTTCACCACACGGATTAGAACAGTATGGGGGTGCTGCTTGGGGAACACGAGATGTTTCACAAGGTCCAACAGAATTTTTCTTTGCCGTCAATCGACCAGAAGTTGTCCATTCAATCATTAAAAATGTCTATGCAAATCAATTTGAAGATGATGGAAATTGGCCGCAGTGGTTTATGTTTGATCGCTATGAAAAACAAAAAGCCGATGAGAGCCATGGTGATGTGATCGTTTGGCCGATGAAGATTGTGGCTGATTATTTGGCTAAAACAAAAGATTTCAGTATTTTAGAGGAAAAAATTCCCTATACTGATCGTAAAACCTTTTTAAAAACAACGAAGACTTACACCTTGTTTGAGCATATAAAAAAAGAAATTCAATTTATTGAAAATAACTTTTTAGAAGGAACATACTTATCTTGTTATAGTGATGGAGATTGGGACGATACGCTACAACCTTATGATAATAAGTTGAAAAAATATATGGCAAGTAGTTGGACAGTTGCGTTAACGTATCAAATCGTGAATAAATTATCCAATTTATTAATGGAGGTCGACGCCGTATTTGGCGAGCATTTACAAGTTTTAGCTGTTAATATTAAAAATGACTTTGAAAAGTATATTTTATCGACTGAAACAATTCCTGGTTTTGTTTATATGGAAGACACAGATCATGTGGAATTTATGATTCATCCAACAGATAAAAAAACAGGGATTCAATATCGTTTACTGCCAATGACACGTAGTATGATCGCTGAGCTATTAACAGCTGAACAAGCTAAACATCACTATGCTATTATTAAAGAACATTTGCAATTTCCAGATGGCGTCCGTTTGATGAATCGACCAGCAACCTATCAAGGGGGTGTCAGCACCAACTTTAAGCGTGCGGAACAATCAGCTAATTTCGGACGTGAAATTGGGTTACAATATGTTCATGCGCACATTCGTTTCACAGAAGCGATGGCTAAACTTGGTAAACCTGATGAAACGTGGCGAGCCTTGAATAGCATTAATCCGATTCAAATAAAAGAGCATGTTGAGAATGCTGAGATACATCAAGCCAATGCCTATTTCAGTAGTTCCGATGGTGATTTTAAAACAAGATACGATGCGCAAGAAAACTTTACCAAGCTGAAAGATGGCAGTGTTGGAGTTAAAGGTGGCTGGCGAATATATTCCAGTGGTCCTGGAATATATATGAATCAACTGTTGACCAATGTTTTAGGCATTCGGGAAGATAAGGAGAATATGATCTTCGATCCAATTTTACCTAAAGAGTTAGATGGTCTAGCGATGGGGTATCAAATTGCTGATAAAGACGTGAGAATTGTCTTTCATTTAGTGGGACAAAAAGAGGCAGTTCTCGCAAACGGAACTGAGTTTTCTATAAGACGAGAAGAAAATCCCTATCGCCAAGGTGGGTATATCGTTCCTTTAGATGAACTCATTGCTTGTTTAGATAAGAAAGAAAACCAAATAGATATTTTTTGTTAGGAGATGAGCGTACATGGTAGGAATCAAAGAGATTGCAAAAAAAGCGGGGGTATCGATTTCAACTGTTTCTTATGCATTAAATGGCAGTCCAAAAGTTACTGAAGCAACTCGAGCAAGAATCCAAGCGATTGCAGAGGAATTGGACTATATTCCTAACATGGCTGCTCGTACGTTAAAAAGGCAACAAACCAATATTATCGGTGTATATCTTGCTGATTATGGTGGTAGTTTTTATGGTGAACTATTGGATGGCATAAAAAAAGGACTGGAAGCCCAGAACTATGAAATGATTGTTTGCAGTGGGAATAAATCACATTTGTTTATTCCCGAGCGAATGATTGATGGTGCAATTATTTTAGACTGGACGTTCAAAAACAAAGAAATTGAACAATATGCAGATCGAGGTCATTTTTTAGTGATTTTAGATCGTTTGATTACTCATGAAAATGTGCGTAAAGTTTTATTAGATAATAAAGGTGGCGCAACGTTAGCCATTGAAAAAGCTGTGGCCAGTCAAACGCAAAAAATATTTTTAGTTTCTGGTCCCCAAAAAAGCTATGATAGTCAGGAACGATTAAATGCCAGTATCAAAGAATTAGAACGCTTTTCAATTGACTATGATATTATTTCAGGAGATTTTACAGAACCTTCTGGTTATCGGGCAGCTAAGGAAATCATGGGAAGTGAGCCTAAGTTTCCTGTAGATATTTTTGCGTTGAATGATGAAATGGCAATCGGCATTTATAAATATTTTGAAGAAACACCGTATGAAATTGGCAAGGATATTCGTTTGGTCGGTTTTGATAATATTGATATCAGTGCATTTATTCAGCCGCGATTAGCGACGATTTCATATTCTAAACATCGTTGGGGTATGTTGGCTGCTGAAAAAATCATTCAATTGATTACGGGAGAAGAAACGGAAGATGACCATATTTATACAAGTTTTATTGATGGGTCTTCATTTTCTTGAGTAGGCAAAGAATAGATCAATAGAATAATTGTGAAAGGTGTGATAAGGCGATTTTCAGTCTTGTCACACCTTTTTATAAAATGAGGTTGAAAAAGAACAATGGGAAGATACTCTGATTGAAGCAAGACAACTAGTCGAAATGGTGCAGTTAACATCACAAGTTCTACAGCAATTATCTGGAACGTATAACAATATCTTGAATAATAACTTGAATGACACGATGAAAATTTTGACAGTACTGTCGATTTTATTAACGATTCCAACAATCGTAACTGGTTTTTTCGGGATGAATATGCCTTTACCACTGGAACATAATATTTTAGGATGGGTGATTGCAATTGGAATAAGTTTGCTTGGTTGGATTGGCTTATCTTTTATATTGCGTCTTATATTAAAATAAGAGATTAAAAATATAATTGTTACGTTACTCTGAACTAAGAAAATTGTATTTTTTAGTGCTGGAAATAATTCCAGCACTTTTTTTTCAGTAAAGATTAATTTTTTTGATGTTTCATATAATGTCCGACTACAAAGATTATTGAGAGAAAACCCTTGACTTATAGTGCACTCTAATTGATATAGTTTGGATACATAAACAATTAGAAAGGATTGATTAATTATGAAAGAAAGACAACTTGGTAAAAACGGATTAGTTACTTCAGAAATTGGATTTGGCTGCATGGGACTGAATTATCATCGAGGACCTGCTAAAGATAAGAATGAAATGATTGAAGTAGTGCGTACAGCAATCGATGCAGGGATCAAAATGTTTGATACAGCAGAGGTTTATGGGCCTTATACAAATGAAGAATTAGTTGGGGAAGCATTGGCTGGAAAAAGAAATCAAGTTCAAATTGCAACCAAAGGTGGATTTAAAATCGACGGACTAAAAAATCAACCAGATAGCAGCTCTAAAGCGATTATATCTGCTGTAGAAGGCTCGCTAAAACGGTTGAAAACGGATTATATCGATTTATACTATATTCACCGAATTGATCCAAATACACCAATCGAAGAGGTCGCTCTAACGATCCAAAAGCTCAAACAGGAAGGTAAAATTTTGCATTGGGGTGTATCTGAAGCTGGGGCCGAAACGATTCGAAAAGCTCACAAGGTAGAACCGTTAGCAGCAGTTGAAAGTGAATATTCTATTTGGTGGCGGGAAGTTGAAGAAGAAGTTTTACCAGTTTTGGAAGAGCTGGAAATCGGTTTAGTTTCATATAGTCCATTAGGGAGAGGATATCTCACAGGAAAGTTAAATAAAAATACCCGTTTTAATGAAAATGACAATCGAGGAGAATTACCGAGATTTACTCAAGAAGCCATGAGAGCGAATCAAGTATTGCTTGATTTTATGCAGGAAATTGCTGATACGAAAAATATCACAACTGCTCAACTTGCGATTGCTTGGATACTTGATCAAGAACCGTGGATTGTTCCAATTCCAGGAACTACTAAAAAGGAACGGATTTTAGAAAATGTTACAGCAACTGATACAACGTTTAGCCCAGACGAAAGAGTCATAATTTCGAAAGCATTAGAGCAAATTCGTATTGTCGGTGATCGATATCCAGAATCTGAAAAAAAACGTACCGGACGCTAAAAAGTGTAGCTATAGTTAGAGTGCTCTTAAAAATTGGTGGCGTTAATAAAATACTATACGTTTTATTAATGCCACCAAAAAAAATTTTGTTACTGGACAAGAGCTAGCTAGACAATTTTGTTATGAGATGTTTTATTGATGTATAGATTGTATGGTAATCTTCATCTGTGGGTACTTCATTGATATAAAGGATATTTTCTGCCTTGAACTGTCTAGTTAATTCAGGTGTTTTACTGGTGGTAACTACTATTTTAAGATCAGCAATTGAATCAACAAAATCAGCGAGTGAGGTATGGATAGAAATATTCAAATAGGCTCTTAGTCTGCCATCTAATGTTTTCTTTATGATATTTTCAGTAAAAATACCAAATTCTGTGTCTAAAAGTATATCTACAGTAGGTTCAAAATAACTTAAATCTTTTAACTGACTGAAAATTAACATGTATTGATTTAAAATATAGTTATTACTAACGATGTTATATAAGCCAAATTTCTCTGATAAATGAAAAGCTATAATGTTCATATTCTTTTTTAACATTGGGAACTCTTCGAAATAATGATTATTTTCAGTGTCGCTCCATGTAGGGTATAGCAAGGCATTTACATGTGCAGAATAGACACTAGATTCAATATTCTTTTGATCGTCGAGAGAAAGGTTAAGATAGTTAGCTGAAAGATAATAGGAAAATTCTGAAGAAATTCTTGAAAGAAAAGTATTGTTCAATTTAGCATTTTTAATAAAATGCCTTCCTAGCTCAGTATTCATAAATCTAGGGTAACTAAATAAACGTAAGAAAAAAAATTCTATTTCTTTTTTTGAAAGTGTAGATTTAAGTTTATCTAAATGAAACTTTTCACTTATGTATTCAGCCTCATCTCTTAAATAATAAGGGATATCTACTTCATAACCATTTCTATACCTAATGATTTGTATTGATAATGAATACATAGTTTGTTTAATATTAATATTATTGACATTTTTTATATAGGATTCATTTTTTTTGGATTTAACAATGTCAGATATTAAGTCTTCATCTATCTCATCAAATGGCCACACTTCACCATGAAATAATTGCCAGAAAACTTTATTTGCATATAATCGTGTATTTTTTTCATCACCAATCAGATAATTGAATCCTTTATTCGATTTTATTATTAACTTGTATGCCGAAATCTGTTTAGTTATAGTTGCAATAGATCTTCTATAAGTAGCCTCACTAATAAAATTATCTTGAACAAACTTTATTCTGTTGACCTTGTAACCCAACAATAATCGCAAGAATAGTTTTATACTCCAATTTTCAAAAATAAGATTTCTTTTAAATTGCTTGTAATATAAAATATCTGAATATTCTAAAAAAAGCATGTTATTTTCACTTGTTCTAATAGAAACTTCATGACCAGGATACATCAAATCAGAGTTGATTTCTTTAATGTATTTTGTCACGGTTGTAGAAGATAAATCAAGATGTTGGCTAAGCTCAATTGTAGTTCTACCTTCAGTTGAATTAAGTAAACAATCCATAATATCAATTTTGGTTTTTAGAACACTATCGTACAATTCATCTAAGTAATATATAAGTAGCCCTCCCTTTTTATTTCCACCAACTGATTCTACTATAAAATCAAATACATCACAAACTAGCCACTCGATAAAATGTATTAAAAGATTGGAAGTTATACATGGAGTTATTATTTTTAGTACAAAGTGAAAAATCAGTTGATACCACTTTTAAAAAAATTGTGTATTAAAAGAACACTTTAATATCGGAAAAAAATCAATATTTTTGATATTTTATAATAAAAATTGAGCAATTATTGTTATAAAATTATGTGATAATTTGAAAGAGAAAAATAATGAAAAGATTAGATGAGGAGGAGACAAAAGGTAAATAGGGTAGAAGAACATACATATTTTTATTAGATATATTGCTATTTAACTTGTTAATTATTTATTAAAGAACGTTAAAATTATAGCCTCAATGTAACGGAATCAAAAAAAATTCATATGCAGATAAATGAGCAGTAATCACTGTTTATACATTTATAGACCCACTAATATACTAGGAAATTGTGTTTTAAATAAAGAAGGGCGAATAAATAAGATTTGAGGTAGTATTCAGATGGAAAAATCGGTTGAAAAGTCTAATCAAAATAAAATACGTATGCAGTTTTCTTTAATTATAACAGGTACGTATCAGTAAATATTGATGATCTTTGGACACATAACGAGGTTTTTAACTAAAATAAATCTGAATTTATATAATCTATTACTACAACTGATGTATATCAAAATTATTTTCTTATTCAGACCATGTTCAGTCTGATATTTGGGATACTATTGATATTTTTTGCATTTCAGTATTTAAATTTACAAGTTATATTAGTTATTTTCAAACAGGTTTTTGTATAAAAAAATACTAAGGAAAATTGAGCCTTAGTAGTAAGTCAAATTTATTTGAATAAATAATTTATATAGTTATCTTTATTCTTTGAAAATAAGGAAGTCAGTTAAATAAGACATTTCGTTTATATATTTATGATAATGGATGAAAGATTAATAGTCAATGTGATATTACGTTGATTTCTATCATTTTTTTAGATGTTTTATTAAAAAAATGATAGAAATAACAGTTTTTTAAAATAATAACAACGAAATGACTTATTTGTACATTAAATTGGCGATTTTAAAAATAAGCCGTCAAAATTAGCGTCAAAATAATTATCAGATAGGGTGAGATTCTATGGCTAAAAAAGGTGAAAATATATATAAAAGAAAAGATGGACGTTGGGAAGGTCGCTATATAAAATATCGGAAACCCAGCGGGAAAATCCAATATGGATATATATATGGAAAAAAATATAAAGATGTAAAGGAACGTTTAGTACATTTGAAAGCCACTCAGGCTGAAAGCAGAAAACACAGTATCGTTCCGGATAGTCTTTTTTTAGAATGGTTTGAATCTTGGATGAATAAAAGTTTAAAAAAGAAAGTTAAGCCAACTACCTTTTCAGTCTACTCAAATATGGCACAGAACTACTTGATTCCTTATTTTGGAAAAATAAGAATTCGACAATTGAATAAGCAAAAAATACAAACATTTGTGAACATACTGGAAGAACAAAACCTTTCTTCTGGTTATATTCGAAACGTTTTTAACCTTCTACAAAAGGGGTTGAAAGAAGCTGAAAGGCTAGGCTTTATTGATCAAGATTTATTAAAATATGTGAAATTACCAAAAATGAAAATGAAGCCAGTCCACGCATTGTCATTAAATGAGCAAAAAAATTTGGAACGAGCTGCTTTAAAATTGGACGAGTGCTCTGCCATTATATTGGCTCTTTATTCTGGAATGAGAATTGGTGAAATTAGTGGTTTGAAATGGTCGGATATTGATTTTGAGCAAGAAGTTATTTATGTAAAAAGAACAGTATATAGAATTTCAGACATAAAAGAAAATAACAAAAAGACTATTTTGATTGAAGGAAGTCCGAAAACAGAAAGTTCAAAACGAGCAATTCCAATGTCAAAAAACTTACAAAATTATTTAATAGAAAAAAAAGAGAAATCAGATTGTGATTATGTAATATCGTCTAATGGAAATTGTGTAGAGCCTAGAACGATTAATTATCGTTTTAAGAAGCTTTTAAAAGATGCAGATATAAAAGATATTCATTTCCATTCTTTAAGACATACTTTCGCTACAAGATGCTTAGAGCAGGGAGCTGATATAGCGAGTTTAAGTCGATTACTTGGACATAATTCGGCTAAGTTAACATTAGATACATATACTGATTCAATGTTCGAAAATCGGCGTGCGGTTATTTCAGCAGTTGATTTGCTATGGTGTTCGGTTGAAAGTAAAACGTAAACAATTAAATAATAAAGAGCTGAAAACAGAATGGAGAATGACTATTTTATAGTGTTCTCCATTTTGTTTTTTCTATATAAGCCGTCTTAATAACCGTCAAAAAAAAATACACCATGAATTTTAGACTATTTTTTCGTCTGTTTCTTTATTTTCAAAGAATAAGGAAAAATAATGCTAACTATATTATAACGAAAAATCATAAACTTAAAAACAATAATGCTTGAAAAAGTAATGAGAAATGAAACGTTTAAACGGAAATTATAAAAAATATAAACGGAGGTAGGAAAATGTATAACTTGTGTTATATAAAAGTGGCTACTTTTGATTTGGATCCATATTTAAAAGCGCTAAAAAAAGAATGTCAAATCTCTGAAATCAATGAGACGCTTATTTATTCACAAACAAATGATATAGATGGAATTTTGATCTTTAATGAAGATCCAGCGAAGTTTTCAGAAGTATGTGATTTAATCTTAAAAATTAAAAGACAGATAAATTGTCTGATTTGGACCATATCAAAAGAAAAAAATACTATTTCGAATATTGTCTATCTACAGTTAGGGGTCAATGGCAATTTTTGTGAGCAAGAGTCAATAGATGAATATCGATTAATTGTCTTAAATGCATTGAAGAACCGTAATTACTTTAAAAAAAAATCAGAAAAAAATTCTTTGCTAGTTTTAGATAAAAGTAATAGAGAAATAATAATAGACGGAAATAACCATGTGGGATTGACCAAACTAGAATATAAATTAATAAAACTATTGATGGAAAATCCTAATAGAACACTCACGTATAAAGAACTTTACGAGAGTATCTGGAATAAACCATTCAAACAATCAACATATCGAGTTTCTAACTTAATTTTTCATTTAAGATCAAAAATTGAAACAGATAAAATGCATCCTAAATATATCAAAACAATTCGTTCTAAAGGGTATCGATTTGTCGAATAGTTTTCGCTTCACAATAAAGTCATTATGAATGGAGGAGACTTTTGGAAAAACAAAAAAAAGTATTGAAAAAGGCACGTTCTTTGAAAAAGAATGATACGGCTGAACATATTGAAGTTGAACAAAAAATGAGGAAGAAACGTGTGAAAAAAAATAGTACAGCAAAAAAATCCAAGCAGAAAGCTAAACAAAATAGAGGTCAAATGAGTGACTCAGTTATAAAGCGAAATAGAAAAAAGAAAATAAATCGAGAAAAAATCAAGAAAAAAAGAAGAAAACGGATCTTAGCAAGAGGTTGGAATCTCGTTTTTTATACGTTTATCTTAATCATGCTATTTGGTGCTGTAATGTTTTCATTTAATGATAGTGAGAGTAAATCATTCTTTGGTTACCGATTTATGACAGTCAAAACAAATTCCATGGCTCAAAAGAAAGATCGCCCAAAACATAATGATGGATTTGAGGCTGGAGCGATGATTTTTTTAAAAAGTATTCCACCAGAAGAATTGAAAGTGGGAGATATTATCACCTACAAACCTTTTGAAGGTGAACAGGAAATCTATTTGACCCATAGGTTGATTAAAATAGATAAAGAATTAAACCAAGAAACAGGTTTATTTTTTACAACACAAGGTGATGCGAATGATAATCCAGATTCTCCAATACACTCAAATCAATATGTAGGTAAGGTAGTATTTCATATTGAGTATATAGGAAGAATTATTCAATTTATTCGAGACAATCTAATCATCGTTCTTGTTTTATTATGTGCAATATTTGCCTTTAGTTTGACGATTAAATATTATTTGAGTCTTCCAAGTGCAAAGTCTAAATCAGTATAAACTCCCTGAAATTTAGGGATTTATAAATAAAAAGAAATATAGGAGGTTTTTTCAATGAAAAAATGGAAAAACAAAAGTAAAAAACAGAAAGTGGGGTCACTAGCAGCAGCTTCGGCTGTGTTGTTGGTAGTAGCAGGTACTTTCGCCTTCACATCGTACACTGAGTGGGTTCGAAATCATATGCAATCTGCGGGGTATGAAAAAGGGGCAGTAAATATCGTCGAGGTCTTCCCACCAGGACAAGAGCTAGATGCTAATGCAACGATCCAAAAGAAAGTTGACGTTCAAAATGCATCAGGAAATGATGTTATTGTTCGTGTATCATTTGAAGAAATGTTAAGTAAACTAACTTCTGGGGAAACAACTGCTGGGAATGCCGCATATACACCTAGTAAAACTGCCTTTCCTGTGATTGTAAATCCTGATTCTCATGCATCAGGTTGGACGGAAGTTACAGGTCCTGTGACAATTCTTGATGAAAATGGTACATCTACTGCTAAACCAGCTAATTTGAAATTATTTGTTAATGGAAATAGTACAATGCTGGTAAACCAAACAAGCGGATTGAAATACTATGCTGATAAACCAGCTGATAGCAATGTAGAATTGCCAAAAGCTTTCCAAACATCGGGTCCAGAATATACAATTCCAACAATCAATGGAACAAAATGGGCAGATGCAACAGGTGCAACGGTTGAACAAAAAGTTACTGCAAAAGCTACGCTTAAAGATGGAGCAGGCGCGACTGGTACTTATGAGTTGAGTGATGTTAAATATTTCACATATGCTTCTACTTATACCGATACTGCAAATGATTGGAAAAACCCTGTTGTAAATCTTAATAGTACTAATTATCCAGGCTTTACAGGAACAGTGGGTACGATGACTCCAGCAGCTGGCTCAGCTAAAGTGTCTTCTGTAAATTCAGATATTACGTTTGATATGCCAAATGTAGTAACTACGATTCCAAGTTCAGGTCAAGGAAAATGGTTCTATAGTGATGGTTACTTCTATTATGATAAAGTACTGGCTGATGGTGCTAAAACAGAATCTTCAGTGTTAGAAAATATTAATATTGGCGCTGCAGATACCACTTGGAAATTGTCTTCATACGATTTATGGGTTGGTCTAGACTCTATTCCAGCTAGTAAAGCGGCTTTAGATATTGCTTTTGATGGCAGTCAAATTGGATCAGGTTCATCAGGCTGGAGCAACATGTCTTCTCAAGCGAAAGCTTACTTTACTGCTTTACCAGGCATGGCCGAGTAATGAAGTAACACATTCTGGGAGGAACAATTATGAAGCGAATTCATGCTATCATCATTTTAGTCGCAGGACTAATCATATTCACTGGATTCGGACTTTCCGCAAATGCTGCGGAGAGTCTTCCTCCTGGATTAGTTATTGCAGATGAAAATGGAATCCACGCGAATGAAAAAGGTAAATATTTTATTGAACACAATGAAATTAAACCTGAACTAACATTTGAGAGAGCTATTATGATTAGTAACTATGGTATAGAAGAAAAACCATATCGCCTATCTTTAAGATTTTCTGAAGGTGATGACAATCATTCAAGTTTTAAAGAAGGAAAAATAGATTTGAATAGAGCAATTTCTGTCACCATGACAATGAGTGGTAAAACGTTATACGCTGGTGATCTAATTGGAAATGGATTACCAGATGCAAAAAATACAGCTATTGATTTGGGAACTTTTAGACCAGGGCAAACAGAAACCTTGAACATTAATTTTTCTGTAAGAAATGATAGTGACGACGATTGGAGTGAAATAAGTCAATCCGACTTTTATTGGGTATTCTATGCGAGTGAAGATACTAAATTGCAACCAGACCCTAAGCCGTCCAAACCTTTTGGAATATTCCCTCAAACGGGTGAAGATCTAAGGAATGTTCTTTTAGGATTTATCTTAGGTCTACTTTTTATAAGTTTAGTAATTGTTGTTACGATAAAAAGGAATAGAAATAGGCGTCGTTAAAGAACACACGGTCGAATCTTATCTGATCTTTTGAATTTTACAAGTATTGTAAAAATTGAATTTCAGAGAAAGGAAGTGAAACATTGAAGAATAGAAAAAAAAGATTTTTTTATAAAAAAGGGTTGAGATTAAATCAAAATAAACTTTTCTTCGGTAGTTTTGCGCTATTATTTTCCTTTGTATTAGTTGTCGGAGCGACTTTAGCATGGACCAGTTATGCTGAGTGGACAAAAAACCACACCCAATCAGAAGGAACAGAGAAGCGTTTAGAAGTCAAAGTTGAAGAAGATTTTGATCCTAATTGGATACCAAACATAGAAACAAAAAAAGAAGTGAACATAATCAACACTGGTGAAATAGATGCCCAGATAAGAGTATCCTTAAAAGAAGTACTATTACAATTCAAAATGACCTATGAAGTTTATCCACGAGCCGAATATGCTAAAGATAGCTACGATTATGGTGACCTATACGAAGCAGGAAAAGGTTCAGCGACGATAGAGAAAAGTAATAGTCAGACATGGATTGTAGGACAAAAGTACAAATCTTTAGATGAAAAAAAACAAGAGCATTATTATGAAGGACGTAAGAGAATTCCAACTAGTGGTACAACAGAAATAGGATTTAATGGAGGAAATAGAGAGACTGAAATGTCAAAATGGATTCGCATTAATTTTGGACCCTATGTTCAGTCAAATCAAAGTGGTGGAGGGGAGTATTGGTATTATAAAAATGGATACTTTTACTATTCTACTATACTTAATCCAGGAGAAAAAACAAAAACACCATTGTTGAGAAGCTTAACATTATCAAATGAAACGCCTAACTATTTTAAAGGTTCTCTTTATGATTTGATAATTAAAGTAGAAGGACTATCAAAAAATGATTCGTGGTAATAAGAGAGAGCACCTAAATCTGATTAACAAAATTAAAGTAGGTGAGTCAATGGATTATTTTGTTAATGTAATACAAAAAAAGAACACGAAAAAACAAAAATGTTTAGTTGCAGCTAGTAGTATTGCTTTTTTATTATTTTTTTCAGCAAGTATTGCATACGCTTTGCAGGTTAGTGAAGATCAAAAAGATAATATATTAACTGTACCTACAACACAGGTTGTACTTGATGAACAAGGTTTTGTTAGTGATCCAAATGGTAGTACAGAAAATATGTTGGCTAGCAAAAAAGCAAAAGTAACAAATACTGGCGAGACGGCAGTATTTGTTAGAGCTTTAGTCATCCCGACTTTCCAAAAAACTGAAACCGCAAACCAAGAGCGAAGTGATCTCTTAAAAGAATCTTCGATTTTGCCTGTTGTAATTGATAAATCTGCAGGGATAAATACGGTTGCAATCAACAGCCAAGGAACAAAATGGTATTTGGGAAGTGATGGCTATTATTATTATTTAGCCGTTCTTAATAAAGGTGAGTCGACAGATAATTTAATAAATGGAGTGACAAAACCGAATAACATGACGGATTTTAAAGGGTATCAATTAAATATGGATGTTAAAATTGAAGCTATTGGTGCATATAGCAAACGAGATGGACAAAAAGCGTTTGTCGATGCGTGGAATGGACCGAAAGATTTAACTGTTAAAAGTCGATTAGACGGATTAGCGAATTAAGCGATAAAGAATTGGAGGTGAAACAAAATTGAAACATCACGCTCATAAGAATCTATTTACACGCTTTTTTTTCATAAGTAAAAAGATAAAAATGACTTATTTGATGGTAATTTTAGCTCTATCTTTAGCTTCTATTTGCTTTTTCAAAAGTTCAGTTGTTTTTTCAGAAGAAACAGTGAAACAAAGTTCGACTCAAGTTTCAGAAGGTCAAAAATCCAGCAACTCAGAAAAAGAATTGGATACAAAAAAAACATCATCCTCTACTACTTCAGCGTCTACACAAGACTCAAAAGAATCTGCAAAGAAAATTACTGCTCCTGATAAAGAAAAAAAGGGAGTGGATAATCCTACTTCTTCAATCACGCAGTTTGGTATTTATGCAGGTCATTATTATGATTATATACCTGATCTATATAAGTATAATGGAGTTTCGATAACTAGACCTTCTGGATTTGAAGGAGAATGGCCTCCTTATAACAGTATTTATACAGGAGAGTATGGGACTGACTATTTTACTGGTAAGCTGGGAGATCTTGGAAATGACTGGCAATATCAGTATGTTCAAATTGCTGGTATAGGTCCTAAGACTTTGAATCCTTATTCTGAATTTAAAATGTATCGGACGATGCCGTATCAAGTTGATATGTATACAAGTAAATATTTAGGGTATAGACCTGCTGGATTTCTCTATAGACAGAAACTAGATTTAAATAAAAAACAAGTGATGGGATTTTATTACCGCAGTAGTGTTGATGGACCAGGATTTACTGCTACCTTACACAATGATACCAATTTTAAACCTTCCACAGGAAACGAATTGTCAGATCCATTAGTTGAGAGTATGTTTGGACCTATTGGCGGTGGTGGTTTTGGACTAGGGGCCTATCCTTTAACCTATATAGAAAAAAGTTATGCTAATTCAGTATCTGGATCCAGTAACACTAGTACTTGGGGATTAAGTGGCTGGAATCTGGACAACCTTAGTGCAAAAAAATATGAAACGGATTATATTGAAAATGCAGTTTCTATTGAACTAGATTTTAATGGTGGTCAAAATCCAGAAGCAAGTTTAAATGGTCCACTAGGAAGTGCCTATAATCAGTACATCTATTCTGAAGCGCCATCACGTCTTTCAGGTCATATGGCAATGATCAAACCAGAACAGTTTAAATCGGGTATTATTACGAATGTAGAGCCACAATCCAATGCGTATCATAATTACTTTTCTGCAGCAGATGGAACACCAGTAGGACCAGTTTGGGATAAAGTAATTCCTACTAAGTCAGAAGGACTTTTAAAAGGTGGACGTGCGTGGCGGTATATGGAAGTTACTTGGGATCCAGTTAAAAATGAAACGAATCCTTCTGCTCCAGTTACAGAAGGGGATTTATCAGCAACAGTATACGCTTTAGATTCTGACTTTAATCGCTCAGGTATAAATCCTCAGTTGGGAGCAGCCTCTGGAATTTCAACAATTAAATATCTTAACGTTGATAGAAGTTCTAAAGGGGTGATTGCAAGGTTTGAAAAACCAGCTAGAATCAATATCCAACAAGAGTTTAAGACTTCAGATAATACTGTGTATTTTGAAGTAACGTCTTCCACAGGTGTTGCAGGATATGGAAAGGGTGGGAGTGTTGATCAAAACCTTTTACCTACAATCATACCTGGACGTGGAACCAATAATTTGAATGATGAACCAAAAACAAATGTTAAGAAAACTGCTGATCCAGATAAAATAGTTTATAAAGAAGACACACCACCAAGTGATTTATCTCAAAAAACGAGTAAGTTTTCAATCGAATTTGAAAATGATGCATCTGATAATAAAAAAATTACTCAGTTTAATATTACAGA
Organism: Enterococcus haemoperoxidus ATCC BAA-382; assembly: GCF_000407165.1. Classification (NCBI taxonomy): domain Bacteria; kingdom Bacillati; phylum Bacillota; class Bacilli; order Lactobacillales; family Enterococcaceae; genus Enterococcus; species Enterococcus haemoperoxidus. The sequence continues at coordinate 1,173,315 of NZ_KE136479.1, forward strand.
TGATTTATCTAAAATAGCAGATAAGCCTTTTGAATACATTCCATATGATTCAAATAATAAAAGTTCAGGAACAACAATCAACATAATGAATGCAAGTGGTAATGTAAAATCAGGTTTTCCGATTAGCGGACAACAAGCTGACAATTTTTGGAAATCAAGTGTATCTACTTCTAAACTAGATCAATTCGAATGGCCATCTTATCAAGGGGGACAAAAAGGGTTTCCTTATCCTTTAAACCCAGGAGACAAAGTTATGATTGAGTTCTATGCGAAATCTGTTTATACATTTAAAACAGAAGATGGAAATCAAGTCATCAAAAAAAATGAAGCTCAAATAGATTTTGATACAGATTACGAAGGAATAAACGCAACGGGAAATACAAAATTGACCGATGCGGATGTAACCTTGCTAAAAGAAACTCAAACGGATGCCCATCTATTTTTAAGACAGGTTATGCGAACGGATGAAACCAGTGTAAAACCGATATTGGTAAAACCAACATTACCTATTCCAACGCCAGGTTATGCTCGTATCACAGCGAATAATAGCTATAATTTTTCTATGCCAATAGTCAGTTATAATTATAATATCACGGGTGTTACTTTTGGAGGACAGTACGGGTTGCCGAGCAGTTTTACAGAAGTGATTGTTCCAAGTAAAGTTGCAGGTAATGTACTATCGATGAAAGATGTATCGATCAGAGCAGTAGAACAGCCTATGTATTATCGATACGTTGGAATGAAAATAGAGGATCAACTTCCTGTGCCCCAAGGAGTCACAAATGAAAATCAAAGTATTTTACCGGATATAACGAATACTACTTGGACAGGTGATATTACGAAAACAAAATATGTAACGTTTATTTATGAACCAGTAAATAAAACATCTTTAGATTTTGAAAAACCTTTTAGTGGTTCTTTAAAGTTTAATCAAATCGGAAAAGTAAATTAATGAAATAAGTGGGGAGAATAAAATGAACTATACTCAAGGGATTGTAAAAAAAAGTGTTTTAACCGTAGCATTAGTTTCAACAGGCTTATTATTGTTTAGCAATGCAACAACTGCGAATGCTGAAGCGTCAAGTGAAATGAAGGCTAATACAAATGAACAAAGAGCAGCAAGAGTTATAGCTAATAACTTTAAACAATTTAAACAGCTAATAGAATCGGGTGAAACTGTAATCACTGTGAATGGAACCATTATTTTCACGGACGATGTTTACGTGGATGGAGATTTAGAAATTAATGGTTCCGGAAGATTAATAACAAATGGCTATGGATTAAATACAGACTATGGTAATTTTACTAAAATAGTTTTGAAAAGAATAAGTGTTACTTCTAGCGGAACAAAAAGTTTGATAGAAGATAGTTTTAATGAAACTGGTTCGATTGAACTTGATTCGGTAAACTATTCTGGCAATAAACCATTAGTAAAAGTTCCGGGAAGTGTAACATTATTTGGTAACAACAAATTAGAAATAGAATCAAGATATGATAATTTTACTATTGAAGCTGGGAGTATCAACTACCAAGGTGCACAGACAACTTCAGGACCAATAAAAGTGAACAACGGTGATTTGATTGTTAATTCAGGTGAACTAACAATTACAGGAACTTACGGATCGATGGGAATGGATCATGGAAGTATCGTTCTTAATGGAGAGCATTCAATCGTTGTGAACAATAGTGCGAAACTAAATGTAAATGGAATAGCTAATGGTGTTTATGCCCCAAAAGGAACATTATCAGTATCTGATGGAGCCAATGTAATAATCCAATCAGACGGAAGTAAAATGCGACCTGGCGTACTTTATAGCGTCCTGTCTATTCAGAATATTTCCGTACAAGGAACTGGTGTTGTAGGAAGCAATGGTAAGCTGACCGTGACTTCTCCAAATAAAACGAATGTTAGAAATATTGATTTAGGGGAATATGGCTCCATCGATATCGACAATGGAGGGTTTGATTTTAATAATCAATACTATAGATGTACACCTATTTCAATGAGAAATACAAGTATTGGGTTTCTGAATATTAATATGGATAGAGGTTTTATTGAAGGTTGGGTGAATAGAGGGAAAACGACTACTCCGACACCAACAAATCTTTGGCGACCTATTTCTAATGTAAGCTTAACCTTAGACAATCCGAATAGATCTTCAGTCATTGCTCGATCAACAATAGACTATGCTGATAACGATCAATTTAAAACACAATTCCAAATGCAAAATTACGGAAGAATAAGTAACATGCGCTTTGTTCGATAAATTTAGCACCTAAATTATAATTGAAATGCTGTTTGTTTCGCTAGATATCCAAACAATATTATCATACTGAAAATAGAGTGGCGTAACCCGCTCTATTTTTTTTTTTTGAAAAAAATGTTTGATTTCTTTTATCTAGAGTTAAACTATCTCTTTATTCGCAATGCTACATAATTAGCTTTATAATAAATAGAGGTATTATAAAACGCTAAAATGAAACATCATTTACTAGTAAAATTCATGTAGGAGAAAAAGTTTATGGAAAATCAATTCATTAAGATCAAAAATGCTACTCAAAATAATTTAAAACACGTCACAACACAAATACCAAAACATCAATTAACTGTTGTAACAGGTGTTTCTGGATCTGGAAAGTCTTCTCTAATTTTTGATACGTTAGCTGCTGAATCTAGAAGAGAACTAAATGATACTTTCCCAAGTTTCTTACAAAAATATCTACCTAAATATGGCAGACCAACCGTAGATAACATTGAAAATTTACCTGTTGCGATCGTGATCGAGCAAAAGAAATTATCTTCAAATTCTAGATCAACAGTCGGAACATATACAGATATTTATACATTTTTACGGTTACTTTTTTCAAGGGTAGGCAAACCATTTGTTGGCTATTCGGATACTTTTTCTTTCAATCATCCGGACGGTAAGTGCCCAGAATGTGATGGCATCGGCACTGTAACAACTATTGATATTCATAAATTAGTCGATTTTAATAAATCACTAAACGAGGGACCTATAGATTTTCCAACTTTCCATTCAGGCTTTTGGCGTTGGAAACGTTACGCGGACAGTGGACTATTTGATTTGGATAAAAAAATAAAAGACTATTCGAAAGAAGAGCTAGATTTATTTTTGTATGCACCGCAACAAAAATTAAAAAATCCACCAGAAAAATGGCCTCACACTGCACTTTTTGAAGGATTGATACCTAGGATGAGACGAAGTATTCTTCAATCAGACGAAGGGAAAAGGCACCAAAAACAATTAGATCGCTTCGTTACTATTGAAACGTGTCCAGCTTGTTATGGCACTCGAGTAAACGAACGAGTGAGAAGTTGTAAAATTTTTGGTAAAAGTATTGCTGATGTAGTCACCTATTCGCTTGATGAATTAACATCGTTTATAGAAAAAATCGAAGACCCATTGGCTGTAGATATTAAACCCGAAATTCAAAAGCGCTTAAAGGCATTAATGGAAATTGGTTTAAGCTATTTAACTTTGGGGAGATCGACTGGCAGTCTTTCTGGAGGGGAAGCGCAACGTATTAGAATTTCGAAATATATCAATAGCGCACTAAATGATATGATGTATATTTTAGATGAGCCAAGTGCTGGTCTTCACCCAAAAGACATCGATCGGATCAACAAAGCGTTGCTTTCTTTGAAAAATAAAGGCAATACAGTCATCTTAGTAGAACATAACCCTCAACTGATTCGCTCTGCAGACTATATTCTTGATATGGGACCTGGTGCTGGAGAAGGCGGAGGAGAACTTCAATTTGCGGGCGATTATTCTAAGTTCCTTGAAGCCAAAACCATCACAAGTGAAGCATTGCAGACAACGATACAAATAAAGAAGAAGACACGGAAACCAAAGAACTTTTTGGATATAAAAAATGTCAATCTTCATAATCTAAAAAACTTTTCCGCAAGAATACCATTAGGTGTCATGACGGTTATTTGTGGTGTTGCAGGTTCAGGTAAATCATCATTGGGTGAGGTCATCCGTCAGACTTCTATTGAAGAAAATCAAGAGATTGTAGCGATTTCACAAAAAAGCATTGGAATCAATTTGCGTTCTACTCCGTTGACGTATTTAGATATCTTCGGGAAAATCCGTGAACTATTTGCCAAAGAAAATGGTGTAAGTGCTGCTTTATTTAGCTATAATTCAAAAGGCGCTTGTCCAAGGTGTCGCGGTAAAGGTGTAATCATTTCTGATATGGCTTTTATGGAAGATATTGTGACAACGTGCGAAGTCTGTCATGGTACACGTTATGATCCAGAAGTTCTGAAGTACACATATGAAGGTAAAACGATTGTCGATGTTTTAGAAATGACAGTCAATGAGAGTGGCCAATTCTTTTCCAGTCAGCCCTTCAAAAAAGAATTATTAACATTAATGGAAGTTGGATTGGGTTATTTAAGGTTAAACCAGTCTTTAACAACACTTTCTGGAGGCGAGTTGCAACGCTTGAAATTAGCAAACCAGCTGCATAAGAAAGGAACGATTTATTTATTAGATGAACCAACGGATGGTTTACATTTAGCAGACATCAACAATTTATTGAGGCTTTTTAATCAAATGGTTGATGAAGGAAGTAGTTTGATTCTTTTAGAACATCATTTGAGTATCATCAAACAAGCTGATTGGCTCATCGAAATTGGTCCAGAAGGCGGTGCAAAAGGTGGTCAATTAATATTTAGCGGAACACCCGAAGAGCTATCAACTTCAAATGATGAAATCACAAAACCTTACTTGTAATAGAATTAACAGTGTGAAAAAAGTACAAAAGTCGAGAAAAAAAGCAGATCCTTTGAAAATTAACTGAAATTCACAAAAATTTAAAAAGCAATTTTCGTGAATTCCCTCTTATTTCTCGGAGCTAAATGCTTTTGTCTCGTCTTCTTTTTGTTTTCTTTAAGATAAAGGATTTTAGCTGGTAATAGATTTTTTGAAACACCGTTAAATCGATTCACACAAAACAACAATAATAATTTAGCCTCTTGCAGTTCAGTGACTTTTCATGGATAATAAGGAACTGAGCCTAAAAAATATTCAGACAATTAAAAGTAAAATTCAACTCACACGAAAAAAGTTTTTACTGTGTGCAAAATATTTTGATCGATAAAAATAGAAGAATGGGGAAACAATGAATAAAATAAATTTCAATACCTATCCAATAAGTGACGTAATCCTAGAAGCCATTTCAGATTTAGGCTATGAAACACCAACACCAGTCCAACAAGCAGTAATTCCAGCTGTTTTGGATAGAAAAGATGTCTTAGTTCAATCTCAAACTGGCAGCGGGAAAACGGCTAGTTTTGCTATCCCGCTTTGCGAAAAAGTCGACTGGGTCGAAAATAAACCACAAGTCCTTGTTTTAGAGCCAACAAGAGAGTTAGCTCAACAAGTGCAAGAAGATATAATCAATATCGGTCGCTATAAAAGAATAAAAGCAACGGCTGTTTACGGGAAAGCATCTTATGTAAAACAAAAATCAGAATTAAAACAAAAAAGCCATATCGTGGTTGGAACACCTGGACGGGTGTTAGACCATATCCTAAAAGGAACGCTTCCTCTTGAAAAAATTAATTGTTTGGTGATCGACGAAGCAGATGAAATGTTGAACATGGGCTTTATTGAACAAGTAAAAGAGATTATAGCGGCATTACCAGAAGCTAAAAATACTCTTCTTTTCTCTGCGACAATGCCAAAAACAATTGAAAAACTGAGTAGTGCGTATTTGCGTGAACCAGTTGTTATAAAAATCGAGGCATCAGAAAAAACAACACCGAAGATCCAACATGCTTTTTTAGATGTAACAGAGGAACATAAATTTGCTGCTTTAGAGGCAGTAACGATCGTTGAAAATCCAGATACCTGTATCATCTTTGCTAATACTCAAGAAAAAGTCAATGATACATACGATTTCTTAGTCAAATCCGGATACCCAGTCGGAAAATTACATGGTGGTATGATGCAAGAAGACCGCTTTGAAGTAATGGATGCTTTTAGAAAAGGCAAGTTTCGTTATCTCGTGGCGACAGATGTAGCAGCTCGAGGTATTGATATTGAAAATATTACTCATGTCATTAACCTTGATGTACCTTTTGAAAAAGAAAGCTACATCCACCGTGTAGGAAGAACAGGACGTGCGGGCAAAGAAGGGTATGCACTGACATTTGTTACTTCAAAAGAAGACTCTTTAAAAAAAGAAATTGAAGCTTTTAGTGAATTAACAATGACACGAATCACTTTGCCGAATGCTAAACAAGTAGCAAGAAACAAACCAGCATTTGAGAAAAAAATAACAACAAAGCAAAAACCAAAGCACCAAAAAGCCAAACGTGTAAATGAAGAAATCACAAAAGTTTATTTCAATGGCGGTAAAAAAAAGAAATTACGAGCGCTTGATTTTGTAGGAACCATTTCAAAAATAGAAGGCATTTCATCAGAAGACATAGGAATTATTACGATTCAAGAGAATGTGACTTATGTTGATATTCTAAACGGAAAAGGTCAACTAGTTATTCAAGCAATGAAAGAACGAACAATCAAAGGCAAGCAATTAAAAGTACATGTAGCAAGAAAAAAATAATATAATAAGAAACATAAATCAAGGAAGGTTGAGATATGTTTCTTTTTCTTTGCTTAAAATTGATAGAAAGTCCATTTTCTATTTATTATAATACTCTAAATTTTGTTTAAGAAGCGAAAAATAAACGCAAACAAAGTGAGTAAACGAGGTAAAATAAAAGAACACTGTTCTTTGAAAGTCTGTGTATAAAGTCAGATTTTTTAACAGAGATAAATAGAAAAACCCACTTTGGAGATAAGGTAGAATGAAAAAAATAAAAGACCTAATTAATAGTCGTAATCTTTCAACAACTAAAAATCGAAAACGAGTTGGCGTGATTGTTTTGTTTCTAGCCGTTTTGATTTTTTTACTCTTTACAATTCGATTATCCTATATTCTGATTACTGGCAAAGTTGCTGGAACGTCTCTTTCTGAAAAGACGAAAGAGCTGTATGAGGTTCATGAGACATTAGACGCAAAACGAGGATCGATTTTTGATAAAGATGGTAATGTCCTAGTCGAAGATTCGAGCGCATTTTCGTTATACGCTATTTTAGATGAAAACTATACCGATTTAGAAGGTAAAAAACTATACGTCCAAGAAAAAGATTGGGCAACAATTGCTGAAATTTTTGAAAAACATGTAAAAATAGAGAAAGAGATGACCTTGAAACAATTAAAACCGAGTGTAAATGAAGCCGGAGAGACAGTTACAACAGTTGAATTTGGTACAAATGGGAAAAATTTAAGTTTTGAAACAAAAAGAAGTATTGAAGAAGAGCTGGCAAAGCAAAAAATTTCAGGTATTTATTTTAGAGAAGAGAAAAAGCGTGCCTATCAAGTTGGTAATTTCGCTTCATATTTTATCGGTTATACCAACACAGACGACCAAGGAAATGAACATGGGGTCATGGGGATCGAAGAAGCTTATGATGAAAAGCTATCTGGTAAAAATGGCTCTCGTAGTTATGAGAAAAACTCTGCATTCGGTGATGTAAAACCAGGAAGTGTAAAAGAAAAAAAACGTGTCGATGGAAGTGATATATACACCACGTTAGATAGCAATTTACAGTTTTATCTGGAAGAGTTATTAGACGATGCTGCACAAAAATACCAACCAGAGCATATCACAGCCACTTTGATGGAAGCAAAAACGGGGAATATACTAGCAACCTCTCAACGTCCATCTTTTGAATTAGACACAAGAAAAGGGTTAGATGACCCAAACACTGCTCGTTGGAGTAATATTTTGGTAGAAGATGTTTATGAACCAGGTTCGACAATGAAAAGCATGATGGTCGCAAGTGCAATTGAAGAAAATAAGTTTAACGAAAGTGAACAGTTTCCCTCAGGAAGTATCAAAGTCGATGATGCCACAATCAATGATTGGAATAATGGTGTTGGAGAAGGAAATATGACATTTAGACAAGGTCTAGCTTGGTCAAGTAATGTCGGAATGGTGACACTTCAAGAGCGGATGCCTGATTTGTGGCAAGAGTATCTTAAGAAATTTGGTTTTGGTCAAAGCACGAATTTTGGTTTAGCTGGTGAGGCTGCTGGAGAAATACAGAATAAAACAACAGTAGACAGAGCAATGACCTCGTATGGTCAAGGAATCTCTGTTACTCACTTGCAAATGCTTCAGGCTTATACGGCAATTGCTAACGGTGGGAAAATGCTGAAACCTACTATTGTTAGTAAAGTTGTTTCTTCAAATGGGGAGGAAACAATCACTCAACCTGAAACAGTTGGAACACCAATTTCAAGTGAAACTGCGGGGAAAGTCTTGGAATATATGAAAGATGTGACAGTGGATCCTAAGTATGGTATGGGAAAAGAATATGCGATAGATGGAATAAATGTCTCAGCTAAAACAGGGACAGCAGAATTTTTTGAAAATGGTGCATATCAAAAACAAGAATATTTACATTCTGTGGTAACGATCACCCCAACTGAAGATCCTAAATATATCTTTTATATGACACTTAAAAAACCATTGTTGGAAGGTATATCGGCAAATGACATTATTTCTAATGTTTCTAATAATTTAGTCAAGCGAGCAATGGTTGCTCGTGATTAAAAATAGGCCGAGACAAAAGCTTATTTCCGAAGGAGCTGCTTTTTTCTCGCCGTTTATTCGGATTTAGAGCGCGAAACAAAACTGTTCTTTAGTTTTGTTTTGCGCTCTTTAATGTTTCCAGTAATTGCTCATCTGGCGTTACATAAATCGTTTTTTGATTTTCATAAATAACATATCCTGGTTTAGCACCATTCGGTTTATGAACATGTTTTACTTGAACATAATCAACAGGAACTTGGGCAGATAAACGATATTTAGAGTAATAGGCAGCAAGATTGGCAGCTTCCAACAAAGTTTCCTTGGAAGGATCAGTATCTTTAATGATTACATGAGAGCCAGGAATATCTTTTGCATGCAACCAAATATCCGTTTTTTTAGCCGTTCTAAGTGTGAGCTGATCATTTTGTAGATTGTTGCGGCCTACAAGAATCAGGCTACCGTCAGTTGAATAGAATTCTTCTGGTTTACTTTTCTTTGGTTGTTTCTGTTTTTTTGCACCGCGATTTTTAACATACCCTTGCTCGATCAATTCCTCACGAATCATTTGAATATCCATCGGACCTGCAATTTCCAATTGTGACAAAACAGATTCTAAATAGCCGATTTCTTGATTGGCTTGTTCGATTTGACCATGAACAACTTTCACTGCATTTTTTAGTTTTTGATATTTTTGAAAGTATTTTTGAGCATTTTGATTTGGTGTAAGGGCTGGATTTAGTTTAATTTTTAGTAAATGATCTTCTTCGTAGTAATTTGGCAATTCAACGAATTCAGCACCTTTTGGTACTTGAGCCATAAACGTTGTTAGAAGCTCACCGTCACGACGATAGTTTTCTGCATGTTCGGTGTCTGCTAATGTTTGCTGAAGTTTTACAACTTTGCTTTGGTTTCGTTTAAGCTCATTTTCAATTTTATGGATCAGCTCTCCGCCTTGTTGCTTAACGCGGTCTTTTTCAGCTTTTCCGCCATAAAATGTATCTAACAGTTTGCTAAGATTTACAAAATTTTCTTGTTTTCCTTCAAGAGATGAGAAGGGAAGGGGCGTAAAAAATTCTTTTTTCTCTGTTATTGTTAAAGTTGGTGCGAGTTCATTTTCTATAGAAGACCAAAATGACTGCCATACAAGCATTTTTTCATTAGGTCGTTCATTTAAACGAAAGGCTATCTCGTCTGCGGTGTCTTTACCTAGACCTTGAAATTGACCTTGTAAATACTTTCCATTTATTTCACTTGTTTTTGAAAGGATTTCAAAAACTTTTTCTTTACTTGCTAAAAATGGATTTTGCAGATCTTGTTTTGGTGGGTCAATGTATTCAACACCAGGCAGTAAAGAACGATAACTGTTTTGAGAGCTACCAATATGTTTGATCGCATCCAAAATTTTGCCATTTTCTTTGTTTATCAAAACGATCGTACTGTGTCTACCCATAAGTTCAACGATAAGAACGATATTTTGCAGATCACCTAGTTCATCTCTTTTGGTGAAAGTAAAGTGGATCACTCGATCATTATCGATTTGATGAATCTTTTCTAAAATGGCACCTTCAAGAAACTTTCGCAACATCATAACAAAGTTTGGCGGTGTGTCAGGATTTGCATACGCAATTTCTGTAAGTTGGACTCGAGCATAACTTGGATGAGCCGATAAAAGTAATTTATGATTTTTCCCTTTAGTACGGATAACTAAGATAATTTCATTTTCGTAAGGCTGATGAATTTTTGAAATCCGCCCTGTAGCTAAAGTCTCGGACAATTCGGAGACCATTGCATGAGTAAATACGCCATCAAATGACATAAACATCCCTCAATTCTATATACATAATAATACTATTATAACGGAGTTCTTTTTATTTATAAAGGAAGTGGGAAATAAAAGCTTGAGAATGTGAAATTGATGAATCTATTTTGTAAATGACTGCGCTTTCCTTTGTTTTTTAGTATAATGTGGGTAGATTTATTTCTCAGTTTTGCAAGCTAGTCTCTCGGGAAAAAGGGAAAGAATGCATGAAGTAAAAAACCTTAGCCATAATTTCTTATTTTTCTGTCGTGACTAACTGAGCCGCTACGCTTTTAAATTAGGGAGGAAAACGATATGGTAAAAAGATTAATCAGTGCGAGTTACAGTGAAGTAGCAAAAATGACAGCAGAAGAATTGAAACAATCGATCAAAGCGAGCGAAGGTCGAACGATTTTGTCAGAAAATGTTGTGATAGCGTCTCCTCAGGCCGGAGATATCAGTAATGCCGAGGTTGCTGCCGCATTTGGAGCAGATTTGATTTTGTTAAATGTTTTTGATTGCTTCAATCCCATCGTACAAGGGATTCCAGGTATGTCTTTTGAAGAGGTCATGAGCTATTGGCAAAATCCAGAAACAAACAAAATCAACCCAATTCCTATTTTGAAAGAGTTAGTAGGACGTCCAATTGGGGTAAATTTAGAACCAGTGGATGATTCATCAGCTATGTTTAGTGAAAAATTAACAATCAGTAATGGTCGTACAAGTTCAAAAGAGACGATTCAAAAAGCAGAGGAAATGGGTATTGACTTTATTTGTTTAACAGGAAATCCAGGAACAGGTGTAACTAACTTAGAAATTGCCAAAGCGGTTAAAATAGCAAAAGAAAATTTCTCTGGTTTGATTATCGCTGGGAAAATGCATAGTGCAGGATCAGATGAGCCAGTTGTTTCAACTGAGGCGGTTGAAGCATATGCTAAAGCAGGTGCAGATATTTTATTATTACCAGCAGTTGGAACGGTTCAAGGATTTACAGAAGAAGATATGAAAGCAGCTGTAGCAATCGCTAAAAAATATAATTTATTAACAATGTCAGCGATTGGGACGAGTCAAGAAAGTGCCAGCAAAGAAACAATTCGTCAAATCGCATTGACCAATAAAATTTGCGGAGTAGATATCCAACATATCGGTGATGCTGGCTATGGTGGACTTGCACCAGTTGAAAATATTTATGAAATGTCCGTTGCGATTCGTGGGATGCGTCATACGATTAATCGCATGGCGCGTTCAGTCAATCGATAAAATGAAAAACAAGAAGCTAAGAAAAAATAGCTTCTTGTTTTTTTAAGCATCTTGCCAAACTTGTTTTGCAGTTTCGACAACCAATCTAACTTTTGCCCATTGTTCCTCTTCTGTCAAATGATTTCCTTCTTCTGTAGAAGCAAAGCCACATTGAGGTGAAAGACACAAGTTTTCCAAAGGAATATAGGTTGAGGCTTCTGTAATTCGTTTCGTTAAACGTTCTCTTGACTCTAATTCAGGGAACTTAGAAGTAACTAATCCCAGAACAACTTTTTTAGCAGGTCCATTTTCATAGATTTGTGCTAATGGCTCAAATCCGCCAGAACGATCATCGTCATATTCTAAGAAATAGCCATCGATGTTCAACTCTGCTAAATAAGTAGCAACATGATCGTAAGGACCTGCAATCGCCCAGTCGGATTTATAATTACCGCGGCAAACATGCATTGTGATGGTTAAATCTTCAGGTAAACCTTTAAGCAATTGATTTACTACAGTAACCCCAGCCTCACATTGTTGTTGCCAGTGTTTGATTTCTTCATCGTTTTTAGCATTTTCAATGAAACCAGTATACATTCCCCAAGATGTATCATCTAGTTGAAGATAACGACAACCTAAATCATAAAATTTTAAAATTGTTTGATGATAGGCTTTAGCTAAATCGTCGATAAAGACGTTCTCATCTGTGTAACTTGCATAGGTAAAAGTATCACTTTTACGGTTAAATAGCAATGTTGGGGAAGGGATTGTTGCTTTAGCGAAGATTCCTTCTGGTGTATGCTCATTTAAAAATGTAAAAGCTTCAAAAAATGGATGATTCGGATTGAAAGTGACCTTATCTGAAATTTGATAAGAAGCAGCTCTTGTTTCCACAGCATTAAATTGATAGCCGTGTTCAGGCGTGGTTTGCTCAACACCATTTAAGCCCCAAAGAAAATCCAAATGCCACCAACTGCGACGAAATTCACCATCAGTTACTGCTTTTAAACCATTTGCAACTTGCTGATTGATCAGCTCGATGATTGCTTGATCTTCTATTATTTTTAATTCTTCAGCAGAAATTCTTTGATTTAAAAAATTTTCTCTTGCTGTTTTTAATGCTGCAGGTCGTAAAAAACTTCCCACTTGATCGTAACGAAATGGAATCTCTTTAATGGTTGTCATATTGTTGCCTCCTTTTTATTTTAAGCGTCTTGCCAAATTGCTTCAGCAATCGTTTTTACTAGTTCTATTTTTTTCCACTGATCTTCTTCAGTTAAATGATTGCCTTCATGTGTAGAGGCAAATCCGCATTGTGGAGATAAACAAATCTGATCTAAAGGAACAATTTGACTCGCTTCTTCAATGCGTTTGATAATATCAGCAGTATCTTCTAGTTGTCCCTTTTTGGTGGTGACTAATCCTAACACGATTCGTTGATCCCTCAAATCTTTAAGCGGTTCAAATCCACCAGAGCGTTCATCATCATATTCTAAGAAGAAACCATCAAATGCTTCAATGGAAAATAGATTTTTAGCAATGGTTTCATAAGAACCATTATATAGCCAATGAGACTGGAAATTCCCTTTGCAAAAATGGAAAGTAACTGCAAGGTCAGCGGGCTTATTTGCTAAGGATTTTTCTGTGACTTCTTGGAAATCACATAGTAATTGGTCAGCATCTAAGCCATTAACTGTAATCATGTCACGGAAGCGATCGTCGAATAATCCACCCCAACTTGTATCATCAAGTTGTAAATAGCGACAGCCAGCATCGTAAAATGCTTGAATCGCTTCTTGATAAGTTGTAATAAGATCTTTTTTGAATGCCTCCAAAGAGTTGTAAATTGGATTTTCATTGTATTGCTTTGAGAGAATCAGTGAATCTAAAAAAATCATATTTGGTCCAGGAATCGTCTGTTTTGCCAAGACAGGTGCAGCATGTTTTTGAGTAAATCGAAAATGCTCAAGAAATGGATGGTCTTTTGGAAAAGATAAAGGTCCACTAACATAAGTTCCTTGAGCTTGTGTAGCAATACCAAAGGCAGTTGTTTGAAAATCATAGACAGTGATACCGTTTAAACTTGCAATAAAATCTAAATGCCACCAACGTCGACGAAATTCACCATCTGTAATAGCGTGAAGACCGATTTTTTTTTGTTTTTCAATTAAATCAATAATTGTTTGATCTTCGATTTGGATCAATTGCTCTTTTGTTATTTTGCTATTTGCAAATGCATCACGTGCATTTTTCAATGATTCAGGCCGTAGAAAGCTGCCTACAATATCATATCGGAAAGGGACAAGTTGGTTGTTGTTCGGCATAATTATTCCTCCTTTTAAATCAGATGTGTTAAAAGAATACAAAAAAAGCCCAATACTTTTTTTGCAAAAGTAAAGGACGATTGATCGTGTTACCACCTTTAATTGAAAATCCCTCACGAGATTTCCCTCTATAGGTACGGATCATGTCGATCTATACCGTTACGCTGTAATGGGCGTTCCCAATATTGACTATACAAGTGTTGATCAATATCTACTCAAAGACCATCTTCCTATTTTCTAAAATTATCTCTTTTCAGCAGCTGAGACTCTCTCATCAATTTTATAAAAATAGTACTCTTCTTTTCATCGTATTTTAATATTTTCGCCATTAACAAAAGTATAGGCTAGAGGTTGAATTTTGTCAACTGGTGCAAATAAAATTAATTATTGTTATTTTTTAATATTTATAAATAGGTGTATTAACAATATTCTATTTTTTATTAAAAATGGAAGTGAGCGTTATTTGTTATACTAGGCAAAGGAATCAACTACTAGTATAATAGAATTATAAGTAGTAGAGGAGAGAACAAATGAAGAAAAATTTTATTGATATTAAAGATGATTTTGTGGCTTCTTTAAATAGACAGAAAAAGCTTACTGCAATTATATTAGTTGTGACCATCCTATTTATTATAAGTTTATTTATAATAGTACCAAAGGTCCAAGCCAATATTCGTGCTTCTGAAATTAAATCTTTAGTAAACCAAGAAAAGCTAACGAAAAAAGCAAATTATTTAGATGCCAAAATTGCAGATAAAGAAATCAGTGAAAAAACTGCAAGAACTGTTTTGTTTTCAGTTCCAAGTGGTAAAGCATACGGGAATGTCATTGATGTATTAAAAGATTCTAAACAAATGAAAGATTTTAATCATAGTATTTATATCTACCCAATTGTTTATGATGCACAGATTATTGAAAATAAATATAATATCAAGAAAAATGAAGTAACGATTATCTTCTTTGAAAATGGTAAAGAGAAGAATAGAATTTCTATCGATGAACGTTTTGATACGAAAAAAATGCTGATTCCTGCTTTAAATCAGTTACCATTATCGAGTATTGGACAAAGTATTCAGCCGCCAGCATCATCGATGCCAGCTTCAACAGAAACAACTCAAACAACAACTGAATCACAAGTGACTGTTGATTCAGAACAAACGGTAGAATAATCAGTAGGAGCTGATTCTCTAGCGCAATAAATCAATTTTTAGAAAGAAGGGCTTGATATGAAAGAATTTATTCTATTCAGTTTATTGGGACTTTTTATGATGAAATCTAGATTACAGCATGTCTATGTAAGAAGTGAACGACGTGACAAGCGCTAAATGGCGGACTTTGGCGACAGATTTAGTAAGAAAGAGGACTCGACATAAAAGTGAGTCCTCTTTCAATCGTAATACGCCAAAAAAAGTCCGAATCAATCAAAATATTCGTTTGGTCCCTTTTGACAAAATGCGTGAAGAGTCATTAAAGTGGTATCAGGATCCAGAAAGTATGCGTAATATCGTTGGAGTCAAGATTATCTATACAAAAGAGCAGATCCAAGAAATGTATAAGTGGCAAAATGAGCATGGTCTACTTTATTACATTGAATATTACAATGGCTTTCATAAGCAAATAATAGGCGATGTCTGGTTGGCAGAAGACGATTATGCTATCGTAATCGATCAAGCATTTCGTAATCGCCATATCGGACGAATTGTTACAAAATATTTTATCTACAAATCAAACAAAATAGGAAGGGAGTTCATTACAGTTAGTGAAATATTCAATTGGAATAAAGCGTCACAAAAGATGTTTACAAGTTTGAATTTTTATCCTTTTAAAGAGAATAAAGATAGTTGGAGTTATCGCAGACAATTAAAAAGATCTCAAAAAGGAAAAGAAAATTCAAAATAATCTCTCTTTATGACATTTTTAGACTTGACGAACAATTTCTATTTAGTGTAAACTGATTTTAATAGAAAACTATAGGAGTGATTATATGAATCGACTATCCAACCCAATCAAAGAATTGAATAATTCATGGCAAAACTGGCGTAGATAGTTGTATGTATGATAATCTCATAGATACAACTTTAGAAGACAAATTCTAAATTTTGTATCTATGTCGGCTTATTCAAGATGAATTTTCGACCGCATAGATGTGTAATCTATGTGGTTTTTGTTTATAAAACAACGACCGCTCCTTTTTAGGATTTGTCGTTGTTTTTTTGTTTAAAATGGGCTATTTGATAAGAAGGAGAGGAATAAATATGAGAAAAAATCGTTTATCAGCAGTTGTAGCAATCATTGTTATTTTTTTAATAGGATCATTTTTTATAGAAAAGAAAGAAACGGCTAAAGAGAAATTACCGACAGTTGGAGTATTACAGTTTGTTAGTCACCCTGCTTTAGATCAAATTTACAAAGGGATTCAGGCTGGATTGAAGGAAGAAGGCTATGAAAATGGTAAAAATATGACAATTGCGTTTCAAAATGGTCAAGCAGATCAAAGTAAGTTAGCTACGATGAGTCAACAATTGGTTCAAGAAAAAAAATCGGATGTTTTGATTGGGATTGCTACACCAGCAGCTCAGGCACTTGCAAATACGACGTCAGAAGTGCCAATTATTCTTGGTGCAATTACTGATCCTGTTAGTGCAGGGCTTGTAAAAAACAATCAAAAACCGGGCGCTAATATCACAGGAGTAAGTGATAAATCGCCTGTAAGTGCTCAGTTTGATTTAGTAACAGAAATCTTGCCGAAAAGTAAAAAAGTCGGAATCTTATACGCATCGTCTGAAGAAAATTCTAAATATCAAGTCGAAGAAGCAAAAAAAATTGCCGAGGGAAAAGGTCTGACTGTAAAAACATTCGCAGTTCCTTCTAGTAATGAAATCGCACAGACAGTTCAAGTAATGACGAGCGAAGTGGATTTCATTTATATCCCTACAGATAATACAATTGCTAATGCAATGCAAACAGTGGTAAGTGAAGCAAACAAAACCAAAACACCTATTATTCCCTCCGTTGATACAATGGTAGAACAAGGTGGGTTAGCTACAGTAGGCATCAATCAATTTGAATTGGGTGTTCAGACAGGTAAGATGGCAGCAGATGTTTTGTCTGGAAAAGCAAAGCCAGCCACTACACCGATTTATACCTTTAAAACAGGAGAGATCATCATTAATCAAAAACAAGCAGATAAATTAGGCGTTTCAATACCTGAAAATATCGCATTAAAAGCAAAAGTTATAGAGTAAACTTAAGGAGAGGAAGAGGATCAAATGATAGTTTCAGCAATTGGACAAGGAATGTTATGGGCAATATTAGGACTAGGTATTTTCATGACATATCGTATTTTAAATTTTCCGGATATGACGACAGAAGGTTCATTTCCACTTGGAGGAGCAGTTTGCGTTACCGCAATCACTTCAGGTGTTCATCCGATTTTAGCAACTTTATTAGGCGTTTTGGCCGGTATGTGTGCAGGTCTTGTGACAGGATTACTATTTACAAAAGGCAAAATACCAGTAATATTAGCAGGGATTTTAGTCATGTCAGGTTTGAATTCAGTTATTCTTTACGTGATGCAGACACCAAATTTATCATTATTGAATAAACCAAAAATCCAAGATTTCTTTTTACAATTAAATTTACCTAACTACTATGATATTGTCTTTTTAGGGGTGATTTTTCTAACGATTATTATTAGTTTATTACTATTTTTCTTCAATACGAATTTAGGACAAGCATATATTGCAACGGGAGATAATGAGCATATGGCGCGTTCGATCGGGATTAAGACAGATTCTATGAAAATATTAGGTTTAACCTTATCAAATGGCGTGATTGCTTTATCTGGTGCATTAATCGCTCAAAATGATGGATATGCGGATGTTAATAAGGGAACTGGTGTGATCGTTATCGGTCTAGCATCGATCATTATTGGAGAAGTTTTGTTTGGAGAATTGACGTTTGCAGAGCGTTTAGTGGCAATCGTTGTTGGAAGTATCATTTACCAACTACTCATTCTACTTGTTATTAAACTTGGACTTGACACAACATACTTAAAAATCTTTTCAGCCGTGATCTTAGCAGCTTGTCTGATGATTCCACAACTAAAAAAAGCATTGAATTTACACTTTATACCAAAAAAGGAGGGTGACAAATGAGCACAGTCTTAGAACTTAAAAGTGCGGTAAAACGTATTGATAATGGATTGAATGAAACAAAATTGATTTTAAATAATGTGAATTTGAAAATTTCTCAAGGCGAGTTTGTTACGGTATTAGGTGGTAACGGTGCAGGCAAAAGTACGTTGTTTAACAGTATCGCTGGAACCGTGTCCTTAAGTGAAGGTGATTTATTCATTAACGGACAAAATATTACAACTTATTCTGAAGAAAAACGAGCGAAATATTTATCCCGTGTTTTCCAAGACCCTAAGATGGGGACAGCACCAAGAATGACTGTAGCTGAGAATTTATTATTAGCCATGTATCGAGGTAAAAGACGCGGGTTGCGTTTGCGTAAACTAAATGAAGAGAGAGCTTTATTTACTAAAAAATGTAGTGAAGTAGGAAATGGACTAGAAAATCACCTAGATACACCAACAGGAAACCTTTCAGGGGGGCAAAGACAAGCCCTGAGCTTATTGATGGCAACCTTGACTAAACCTGACTTACTACTTTTAGATGAACATACGGCAGCGTTAGACCCTAAAACATCTAAGCAATTGATGCAACTTACAGATCAAAGAATCAAAGAAGGGGCGTTAACTTGTTTAATGATTACCCACCGTATGGAAGATGCCTTAAAGTACGGTAACAGACTGATTGTTTTACAAAAAGGCCAAATCATTAAAGACTTAAATAAAGAAGAAAAAGAAAAATTGACCTTAAAAGATTTACTCTTATTCTTTGAAGAAGAGACAGAAGAAATTTCGATTGACTAAATAAAAAGATCGTTCAGGCAGTTTGAAGGTTGCTTGAATGATCTTTTTATTTAAGTCTGTTTGGTTACTGAATTGTTTTTATCCAATAGATTTTTTAAAAGTCGTTCAACAATCCCTGTTACCATAAAACCAGCAGCGATTGCACCTGCTGTCATAATCACTTTAATGATAGAATGGGCACCGCCAATATAATCACCTAAAACAATATTTCTAACAGCTTGATAAGCTGGACCACCTGGAACTAAAGGAACAAGACTAGGGATATTAAAAATCGTCATCGGCATCTTTTTTTTGCGCGAAAAATAAATACTTAATAGACCAATACCGATTGCTCCAAGAAAATTAGCGAAAATTTCTCCAGCTTCCATGTTTTTAGTAGACCAATAAATCATCCAGCCGACAGTACCAGTGATACCACAAGCATTTAAAACTTTTCTAGGGACATTAGTAACAATCCCAAATGTAACCGTACTTAGATAGCTAAATAAACAATGAATAACAACTTCCACATTCATTTCTCCTTACATAAATAATTTAAATACAATTGCGATCCCAATTCCAATCGATCCAGCAACAAATATCGCCTCTGTTGCACGTGCTGTCCCGCTTAATAGATGTCCTGCCAAAATATCTCGGAATGAATTTGTGATAGCAACACCTGGAACCAGTGGCATGACAGCTCCGATAATAATATTATCAATATTTCCAGCTAAGTGGAATCTCACTGCTAAATAGGCTAGCAGACCAATTGTGAAAGCTGACAAAAAATCATCTAAAAATTTGATATTTAACCATTCCTTGGTGAAATAAGCAACGCTAAAACCAACCATGCCAACGAAAAATGTGGCCAAAAAATCTTGCCAAATTCCTCCGAAAATATACATTAATGTACAGCTGACAATTCCGGCGGCAAAGATTTGCAACGAAACAGAATAAGTTGGCGCTTCATGGTTAATATTTGTAAGTTTTTGATTGAGCTCTTCTAATGTAATCTCTTTGTCCGCAAATTTCCTCGAAAGGTTATTTACGATTGCTACTTTTTCTAAATTGATACTTCGTTCAGTTACATTTTCTAATTGGGTGTAATTACTTGAACGAAAGCCCATAAAAAGCCCTGTCGCAGTAACATAACTAACACTTTCTTTTTGACCAGCGTTTTCTGCAATTCGATTCATCGTATCTTCAACACGATAAACTTCAGAACCACTTTCAGTCATGATTTTACCCGCCATTAAACAAGTATCTAAAATAAGTTGTATATTTGATTGTTGTTCGTCCATGTAAAAAAACTCCTCACAGTAAATTAGCCGTAAAATCAGTGTATCATTTTTTAGAGTCGTTTGAAATGGATAGTGTGTTTTGCAAGAAATAAATGAACTATTATGTTTAGAGTTTCCTTAGAATTATAAAGAAACACTAAAAAAAGGTAGGAAACTTCACAGATACCCAAAAGATCCTTGCATTTTCTAAACAAAAGTCCTATCCTTATAGATAACAAACCAAAGGGGTCTAGATATTATGGATAAGCAATGGTCACTTTATTCAGTAAGCAGTCTGATTTTACTTGTATTGTTAAAAAGAACTTTAGATCAAGGACATTTAGGATTAAGCGCGATTTTGCTTTTTCTCTTACTGATTCAAGTGACAGGAACCGTTATCTGTGTTCATCAAAAAAGACATAAAAAAGAAATCCCATCTTCTAAATAAGAAGAGGGATTTTTTTATACAGTTTTTAGATCAAATCGAAATGTTTTAAGGCATGAACAATTCCGCCTTCTGTATTTTTCTTAGTAATATAACTAGAACGCTCTTTTAATTCAGTCCGCGCATTCCCCATAGCGATTTTATTGTCACACGCTTCAAACAAAGCGAGATCATTGATTCCATCGCCAAAAGCAAAGGTTGGAACTTTGGGTAACGCCAATGTTTTAAACAGATTGTTTACACCACTTCCTTTAGAAACACCTTTTCTGACAGTATCAATAGAGTAAGGGCCATTGCGATAAAAGGTCATTTCTGGAAAATGTTTTAAATAATGTTCATCACCATCTTCAGATAAAACTAGCATCATATTCACTGTTTTATTTTTTAAACTGGATCGATCGATTACAGGGACATCCGAATGGATAAAAGCATATGCATTAGCTAAAATCTCGCTGTGACCAGAACACCAAATTTGTTGATCGTTATAATATGAGATTTCATGTCCTAGACTTTTGACATGTTCATACATTTTCATGCATTCTTCATAAGTAAATTCATTCGAATAAACTTTTTTTCCTTCTACTTGAATAAATTGGCCGTTCATAACGATTGCTGAATCAATCCCACTGTCTCTCATAATTGGTTCAATTTCCACAACAGTTCTACCAGTTGCGATCATTGGTAAAATATTGTTGGTTTTTAAAGCACTGATCGCTTTTGTTATCTCTGGTGTAATCTGTGACTTGTCATTCAATAATGTTCCATCTAAATCAAAAAAAGCAACTGCTTGTACATTTTTCATGAATTTTCAACGTCCTTTCATTATTAATCTTATCAAAAATTGAACAAAAGACAAAGCTTTTTTGAAGAAAGGTAGAAGTTATTGGAGCTAGGTGGTTTTTAGAGTATAATATAAATGACGTTAAACTTGAAGGGAAGAGGCGATTAAATAATGAATGTATTAATGATAGAAGATAATGAGTCAGTTTCAGAGATGATGCAAATGTTTTTCTTAAACGAGGGCTGGGAGGCTACTTTTAAATATGATGGAAAAAAGGGGTTGGATGCGTTTTTAGAAAATCCTGAAAAATGGGATATGATCACTTTGGATTTGAACCTACCAACAATGGACGGAATGGCAGTTTGTAGAGAAGTTCGCAAAGTATCTAATACTGTTCCGATTATTATGCTAACTGCTAGAGACTCAGAAAGTGATCAAGTAATTGGGTTGGAAATGGGTGCGGATGATTATGTGACAAAACCATTTAGTCCATTAACCTTGATTGCACGGATAAAAGCACTGCATCGACGTTCAGAAATTGGCGAACATGCACCAGAAGGGACGGATCGTTCCGATGATCAATTTGATGTAGAGACCGATCACTTTAAGATGAATACAAAAACAAGAGAAGCATATCTTGATAATAAATTAATCGACGGTTTAACGCCAAAAGAATTTGATTTGCTTTATACATTGGCAAAGAAACCAAGGCAGGTATTTTCGCGTGAACAATTATTAGAAATGGTTTGGGATTATCAATATTTTGGTGATGAACGGACTGTAGATGCTCATATAAAAAAATTGCGTCAAAAAATTGAAAAAGTTGGACCACAAGTGATTCAAACTGTTTGGGGCGTAGGGTATAAATTTGACGATTCTGGAGTAGTCTAAATGAAGTATTTATATCAACAATTACTGGCTTTTTGGGGTGTGATTATTTTAATTATTTTGATCGTTGGGACATCATTCACTCAACTGACCAAAAAAACACTTCAGGATAATAACTATGAGCAACTTAGAGGGTATGCCATATCAGCTTGGAAAACAAAAGATTCGATCAACAGACTTCCTGGAATGACGGATCAAGATATTTGGAATACGTCGTTTAGTTTGTTTGAAGGTTTCTTGAGCAATCAAGATGTTCAATTTGTTTTTTATGATAGAAATATGCAAGTTCAATATCCTTTAACTCCGGAAAAAAAATTAGACAATTCTGTTATTAAAGATAATTGGGATGCATTGATGGAAGGACAGCAAGAATTATACGCAACAATTGATAAAGATATTTATGGGGATAAACGTATGTCATCTTATGTGATGATGTCAGTCGGTACAACGAATGCCCAAAATGAAAATATCATCATAGGTGCGCTAGTCATTACGCAACCAGCGAAGAATGTTTCCAATAGTGTTAATGCTATAACAGCTAATTTGTTCAAAGGATTTATCATCTCTAGTATCGTTGGACTGATTTTGAGTTATTTCTTTGCTAGTTTCCAAGTTAAAAGAATCAATCGTATGAGAAAGGCCACAAAGGAAATTACGAGTGGCAATTTTGATGTTAAACTGGTTACGCATGATAAGGATGAATTTGATGATCTAGCTGAAGATTTCAATAAAATGGCGGAGTCATTGAAAGAATCTAGAGAAGAAATCGATCGCCAGGAAGATCGACGACGTCAATTTATGGCGGATGCTTCTCATGAGATGAGAACACCGTTGACCACGATTAATGGGTTATTGGAAGGCTTGCAATATAATGCGATTCCAGAAGGACAAAGAGAGAATGCTATTAAATTAATGCAAAATGAGACGTCACGCTTAATCCGGTTAGTGAATGAAAACTTAGATTATGAAAAAATCAGAACAAATCAAATTAGTATCGTAGTGAAAAAATTCGATGCTACCGAAACGCTGAAAAATATTCTTACCCAGCTAGAAGGGAAAGCTGAATCAGCGAATGACAAGCTCATATTAGAAGCGGATGAAGGTATTGATGTGTATGCTGATTATGACCGTTTTGTTCAAATAATGGTGAATATTATTCAAAATGCGATCCAGTTTACTCAGGATGGTGAGATTCGAATCCAATTACAAAAAGGATACTTGGAGACGATTATCACAATTTCTGATACAGGAATCGGCATGACAGAAGAACAAGTGCAAAATATTTGGGATCGTTATTATAAAGTTGATCCTTCAAGAAAAAATACAAAATATGGTGAATCTGGTTTAGGTCTATCCATCGTTCAGCAACTAGTTCGTCTGCATAAAGGTAAAATCAGTGTAGAAAGTCAAGAAGGAAAAGGGACTAGTTTTAGTATTTCATTTCCTGATGTAGAAATAGAAGATGAAGTATAAAAAAAACCAGTTAAACAGAAATTGTTTAACTGGTTTTTTAAGCTGTTTTAATGATTTTATCCATATATGGGCTTTCAGCAATTTGAATATCTTTTGTCAAAACTAGAATAGCTTTTTGCTTTTCTTTTGCTATTTTTTGAAGTAAAGGCAGTAATTCTTGCCTTTGAGCAATGGAAAGTTCTTGAAAGATATCATCAATAATGATGATATCTTTTTCTATGAGTAACAATTGAACTAATTGGAGTTTAACTTGTTCAAAAGAAGTTAATTGCTCTTCAGACTTGTTTAAGATACTCGTGGTAAGCCCAACATAATCGAATAAATCATTGAGTAACTTCTTTTTATCCTTTTCTTTAACAGAGGACCCCACAAATAAGTTGTCTTTAATAGAAAGGTAGGATAAGAAGATATTTTCAGCTAAAATAAAGCCAACAGCCATGGATTTTTTCATATCAAATGTTTTATCGATCAAGAAGTAAAAATCAGCCTGAATACTGCTTTGGTCTTCTAAAACAACGGTCATATGTTGTTGTTGGAACAATTCATTAAAACTTTCTTCGGTCCAATTTTTTGCTAAAGGAAAATTCATTCACTCACGTCCTAAATACTTTTTTCGATGTTTTTGAAAGAAAATAAGTTGCAGATAAGGTGATTCCAGTTGCTATAGCTAGCAATAGAAGACAATTTTTTGTAAAAGCTTTAAAAATAGTATTAACAGATAACCCGCTTATTCTCATAGATAAAAAATATGTGTCTCCAGCTGTATTGATAATTTGATTTGGTGTGCTCTCTACAATTACTTTGGAAGAGAAAAAAGGCACTCGCTTAATGCCCATTTTATCAGCAAGCAAAGGTCTAGCATGTAATAAAATATACTCATATGTATGCTGAAAAACTATAAGAAATACTGCAGTAGTAATGATACCTATGATCATTGGAATAATACTTTCTAAAATAGATTGTTTGATAACGAAGCGATTTGAAAACCCCATAATGCGCCATTTCATCATGTCTTGTTTTTTTAATTTCAAGGAGATAAACAACAATCCTGTAATTAGAATCATCCAAATAAACAAGATAAATAAATATATAGAAGAATACATCTGCATAATTTTTTGATAGTTTGTATGATAGTCAGTGTTGTTGATTATACTACTTACTTGAGTATAAAAAGATCTCTCTATATCTCTCAGGTTTAAAATACCTGTTAAGATAAATAGAAAAAAAGTGGAACAAGCACCAATGACAAATGAAATTTTTTTATGGTAAGAAACGCTAGCAAAAGCGTAACGTAAGTTTTTCAAATAGGATCACCTCACTAAACTAAGTATAAAAGAAGAATATGAATAAATTATGAATAAGATATAAAAAAGCTTGAGTAAATTACTCAAGCTTTCGTGATTATTCTGTGTTATTTTCCAGATTTCAGATAATCTTGGAAGGATTCAGTATGATATTTATCAACCGTTGACGTGTTGTTATTTTTACTATAAACACTCGTTGAATCGTTTCCTTTTTCATCTTCGATTTTTTCTAATTGTTTCAATTGGTCTTTGTAATTATAGTTATCCGGATTCACTGGAGTCAATCCGCTATTTGTGTAAAAGCGTAACAAGTCACCATTGGTTGTTTGATCAGACATTTGAAGTTGTAAGTTTGCTTTGTCTTTCAGTGCTTTAGCTTCTTGTTTTTCTTGTTCAGTAGGTTCTTCTAGTAAACGACCAGTTGCTGTTTCGTAAATGCTTGAGCCTAACATAGTATATTTTGGTGAAACGTAGTTCCCATTTCTAAACGCAACGAGTTGAGAATTTTCTTTAGAGAACAGGTCTTGTCCCATTTGAATATAATTTTTAGTATCAATACCCATTAAATGTAACAGGGTAGGTAACGCATCGATTTGGCCACCATAAGTGTGATTGATTCCGCCATTTGTTTGCCCTGGAACATGAATCATATAAGGAACACGCTGCATCGTTGAATTGTCAAAGTCATTCCAAGTTGATTTAGTTTTACCAACTAATTCAGCTAAGTTATCATTTCTAGAAGTAGAAATACCGTAATGATCACCATAAAGGACAATCACTGAGTTATCATACAAGCCAGAAGCTTTTAAATAGTTGAAAAACTCTTCAACTGATTTATCTAGATAGTTTGCTGTAGCGAAATAACCATTAATGGTTTCATCAGATGTTTGAGCAATTGGGAAACCAGCCTCATCATTTGTAAATTGAGAATATGGATAGTGATTAGAAACAGCAATAAATTTAGAGTAAAATGGTTGTTGTAATCGTTCCAAATATTGTGCAGACTGTTGGAAAAATGGTTTATCATGCAAGCCATATTGGAATGAATTATCTTCATTAACATCATAGTAATTAGCATCAAAGAAGTAGTTATAGCCTAAATGTTTGTAAGTTTCATTTCGATTCCAGAAGTTACCGGCATTTCCATGGAAAACAGCACTTGTGTATCCTGCCTCTTGACCTAAAATAGCAGGAGCTGCTTCAAATGTATTTTTACCACCAACTTGTGTGAACAATGAGCCTTGACTAAGACCAAATAATGAATTTTCAAACATCGTTTCAGCATCACTCGTTTTTCCTTGTCCCACTTGATGGAAGAAATTGTCAAAACTATAGGTACTGTTACTGTGATATAAACTATTAATAAAAGGAGTAACGACGTGTTCGACACCTTTTTCATCTTTTAATTTATAATCAATCAAAAATTGTTGGAAACTCTCTAAATGGATATAGATAACATTTTTGCCTTTAGTCATACCAAATGTATCCGGATTTGGAGCGGCATAATGACCCTTAACGTAATCAGAAACAGCATCCATATCGTTCTCACTAGCTTCCGCTCGAACTTGGTTGGTTTGATAAGTTGTTACGCCATCATATACTGTAAAAGCATTTAAACCTAAAAACTTAACAATGTAGTCACGAGAAAATTGACGACCTAATAATTGAGGACGGGCTGTTTCAGCTAATGTTAAGTTTGCTACAAAGAACAAAGCGGACAACATGCTGATTGAGACAGCGACACGAGCTCTAACTGGACGTTCATCCATTTTGATTTTTTTAGTAAGTAGCAAAATACCAACGATAATAAAGTCAAGCCAATAAAGTACATCGTAAGGTCTAAATAAACGTAGAGCACTTTCACCAAGACCACTAGCAACTTTCCCCGCACCAAGCATAGTATTGACTGTAATGAAATCAGTAAATTCTCTGTAATACACCACATTTGAGAACAACAGTAAAGACATTAAAAAATAAATCACCATCATAGTAATATAAGAAGCTTTCTTTCTTCTCACATATAATGCAATAGCCAATAAGAAGAAAGTGGAAGCTATTGGATTAATGAAAAGAATAAAATACTCAAAGGCATTCTCAATTCTTAAGTGAAAATCAACTGTATAAGCAAAAATATTTTTCAACCAGATCAATACAGCAACAAGCCCAAAAAGTCCCAACCTGGTATTTAAAAATTTAGGCATATGCATTTTTTTTATAATATTCAAAGTAAACGTATCCTTTCCAAAATCAGATCTAAGAGAAAGTAACAGGAAAATATCAGAAACTTTCTATATACTGTTACAATTCTACTCTGTCTGTAATTCTATGTCAATTTAAATCAAGATTTGTGCTGATAAAGTTAACAAAGTTTTACTTTTCTTAAGATATCAACTCGTCTTAAATTAATTCTAGCTAACGACACAAGCGGTATTTTTTGATATACTAGCGAATGAATGGGCACACAAGCGCCTGAGCTATTCTTATATAAAAATTTAAATTGAACAAACAAAGGATGACAAGAATGAATATAATGGTAACAAAAAAATCAGAAAAGAAGTTTAAAGGAAGATATCCTCTTATCCAAAAAGAAGATTTACATGATATACCTAAGACATTTTCAAATGAATGGGTGAAATTTGTCGATAGTAAAGGTCAGTTTATTGCGACAGGCTACCTTGGTGAACAAAATAAAGGGATCGGCTGGTTAGTCAACTGGCAAGGCAGCGTAGACGCTCCTTTTTTAGAAAACTTATTTTTAAAAGCTAAAAGCCACCGAATGGTTTATGAACAAGATGAATCGACTTCTGCTTACCGCATATTTAACGGAGAAGGGGACGGACTTGGTGGGCTTATTATTGATCGCTACGATAATTTTGCTGTATTTTCATGGTACAACAAAACCTTATATCAAAAAAAGGAAGAAATCGTCCAAGCGTTTAAAAAGAGCTTTCCGGAAATTGTAGGTGCCTATGAAAAGATTCGTTTTGCAAGCAAATCATTACCAGAATCACAGAAATTATTTGGCAATGATGCACCGGAACCTCTTTTGGTTTATGAAAATGGTGTACTCTATGCTACATATTTAAATGATGGCTTGATGACAGGAATTTTCCTTGATCAAAAAGAAGTGCGTGGTCGATTGATTGAAGGCGGTGCGGCTGGAAAAACAGTCTTAAATATGTTCAGTTATACTGGTGCATTTTCGGTTGCTAGTGCGATGGGTGGCTCAAGCGTAACAACCAGTGTAGATTTAGCCAAACGCAGTTTACCAAAGACGAAAGAACAGTTTGAAGTGAACCATCTAGCTGCAGAAGACCAAAAGATCATCGTAATGGATGTTTTTGACTATTTTAAATACGCTGCTCGTAAGCAACTTCGTTATGATGTAATCGTTTTGGATCCTCCAAGTTTCGCTCGAAATAAGAAAAAGGTTTTTTCAGTTGCTAAAAACTATGGGGATTTAGTGAAGGATTCTGTTGATATCCTAGAAAAAGAAGGCTTGTTGATCGCCTCAACAAATGCTGCAAATATTTCGCTAGAAAAATATAAAAAAATGATTATTGAAGCGTTGGAAGAAAAACAAGTTCGTTATCAATTCAAAGAAACCTATCAATTACCTAGCGATTTCAAAACAAATAAGCACTTTGAGGAAGGCAATTATTTGAAAGTCTTTTTCATTGAGATACTAAAATAATAAAAAACGATGTATAACTTAAAAATGGTCGCACACACTTAGTTTAAAGCAAAAAAATGAAAGAGGGCCTTAATGATATGCAAGATAAATTGCACTCACTTAGCGATTGGGCTAAGAAAAATAAAACACATATCTTTATGACAGTTATAATCTATCAAATAGCAATTTTAGCGATAGGACTGGTCAATTTCCCCTATATGGATGACACCGTTCGTCAAACGGTTGGAAATACTGATTTTGGAAGTACTTATTCTAGATGGGGTAGTGAGATTTCTTCATGGTTTTTACAAGGAAGTCGTCATTTAACAGATATGGGCCTTTTTACTCATATTCTAACTGGTCTTATCTTAGCTGCATCAAGTATTATTGTGGTTTATATACTTAATAATAAATCAGTACGTTTCTTGCCGTTAGTTGTTTCTACACTAATTGGGTTGAATCCTTGGTTTTTACAAAGTATCAGTTTTAGATTCGACAGTCCATACATGGCAATGAGCATTCTATTTTCGGTAATCCCTTTTCTTTGGTGGGAAAGGAAACAGAGCAGTTTTCTTATCATATCTATAGTAAGTATTTTTATGATGTGCAATACGTATCAAGCTTCTTCTGGAATTTATATTTTAATGGTCTTGGCACTATCATTGAAAACTCTTTTAGCTGGCGGGAAGATGCTGGTAGCATTAAAGAAAGTTCTATTAGCAGCAACCTCGTATATTACAGCAATGGGGCTGTATTTTGTAGAAACTAAATTTAACCCAGAATTGGCAAACCGCGGTAGCAATGTTGTTATTGCTAGATTAAAAGATATTCCTAAAACACTGTTTGTAAATAGCCAGATGTATTTAAACAGAATTTTTGAACAAAGCATTAAAGTCTGGATCGTTCTTTTTATTTGTTTGATCTTATTGTTTATTGTTTTTAGTGTTGTAAATGCTAAGATTCATCCTTTTAAAAGCTTTTTATTCATAGTTCTATATTTGATTTTAGGTTCTATCCTAAGCTACGGTGTTTTTTTGATTTTTCCGGAAAAATTGGCTCTTGCTGCGCCTAGATATGCTTATGGATTCGGTATTTTCACCTCAATAACGTTCATTTTACTATTGGAAAACAAATTATCTCCGCTAGTAATAAACATTACTGTTAGAGGAATAGTCAGTCTATTTTGCTTTTACCTACTTTCATTTCCATTCGTTTACGCATCATCTTTGTTCTACCAAAAAGAAGCCTTTGAACGACAAAGTGTAATGTTGGCAATGACTTTAAAAAACTTTGTGACTACTGATACTAAAGAAGTCCATGCGACAATGCTTTTTAAGGATTCACCTGTTTTCAATAATACAATGCAAAATTATCCTATTCTACAAGAAATGGTACCGCCAAACTCTGCCATTTTTTTCCCAAATCAAGTCTTATTCAAAACTTATACTGGAATGGGGATTGTGATCCAACCTTTTGATTTCGCTAGTTTCGATAAAGAGCAAAGTGAGCTAAAATCGACAGACTACTACTATGATATCTATGAAAAAGATAAAGAATTATATATAGTAATGAAATAGAAAAATACAGGTGAAACTCATTGATAGATGAATTTTACCTGTTTTTTTCTATTGATAAAATATGTTTTGTGCAAAGGGCACAATAAATTCTTTAAAGCGCAAAGCAGCTGGTGAAAGAAAATGGTCTTTTTTGGTTGCTAGGTATATATAGCGAGGAAAAAAATTATCTTCAAGAGTCAGTGTTTTGACATTATAAGCAGCAATCGAGGGGATTTTCGGCATTAATGCAATTCCATAATCATGAGCTACAAATCCTAACATCGTATGATCTTCCTCAACTTCACAAACAATTGTTGGTGTGATTGAAGCGGAAGTTAACATTTTATCAAGATAGGGACGCAAGCCACTTCTTTCATTAAAATAGACAAAAGGATACTCATTCGTTTGCTTCAGAGAAATACTATCATATGAAGCTAAAGGGTGATTTAAGGGAACGACCAAAACAATTTCTTGTTCCGTTAAAATCTCGTAGTTAAGTTGTTCATCCTCTTTTAGCTTAGAAGTAATGGCAATATCTACCTCTTCCTTTAATAGTAAATCTGTCATATCGGAGGAATTACCTTGAAATAAATTAAAACGAATCTGTTCATTACCAGGATAGGTCGAAAATTCCTTCATTAGCATCGGAGCTAAAAAAGAACCAGCGGTATAAATAAAGCCAAAATCAATCAATCCTTTTTCTGGGCTGACCAATTCTTTTAACGCACGTTCCCCTTTAGCTAACTCTTCTAAAGCCGTTGAAACATACGTATAAAAAAATTTCCCATATTTTGTTAGCTGAATATTCCTGCCTTTTTTTTCAAATAATTGCGCATCAAGTTCCTTTTCTAATTCTGACATAGAGTGACTTAAATTCGGCTGGGTCGTATTCAATAACTTGGCCGCATGGGTCATATGTTGGGTATCCGCCAACATTCTAAAAAATTCTAATTGTCTCAAATTCATATGGAATACTCCTTATCAGTAATGGCTTCTTATGCATAGTTTAACAATAATTATGAAAATATGCACCAGCTAAAGAAAAAAAGATTCACGTTATATACATAAATTATATTTATCGAAAATATAAAAAACATTCATTGGAATTTATTGGTTAGATGAATTAAAATAAATTCATAGAAATTGTGAAAAGAGTAACAATTGAAAAGCATTAATTAAGTGAGCTTGTTTTTAATAGACAATTAGGGTTAAGACAAAAAGCGCCTCAATCATAATTTCCTATTTTTATGTCAGAATCGAATGAGCCCACACCGCTTTTAATGTTATCTAACTTCAAGAGCTAGTCTCTCGGTAAAAAGATAAAAAATAAATGAGACAAAAAGCGTCTCAGTTATTTTTCCTATTTTCCTGTCGAGACTGAACGAGCTCTTTCAGCATTTAAATTAGGAGGTTATCATGAATAATTATCAAGCAATCTTTGAACCTTTAACTGTAAAACGAATGACTTTAAAAAATCGAGTTGTTATGCCACCAATGGGAACAAACTTCGCTAATATGGACGGAACGTTCAGTATGCAACATGTTTCGTATTACGAACAACGGGCTAAAGGTGGAACTGGTTTAATTACTTTGGAAAATGTGTGTATTGATTATCCTATGGGGACCAATGGCGCCCGTCAATTAAGGATGGACAACGATCAATACATTTCAGGATTATGGCATTTTAACGAAAAAATGCATGCATATGGTGCCTGTACGTCAGTTCAAATCAATCATGCGGGAGCCTCTGCATACGGATTACGTTTAGATGGAGAGCAACCCGTTTCGGCATCGAACATTCCTTCTAAAAAAGGCAATCCGATACCACGACCACTGACCAAAGAAGAAATATATGGTATTGTAGATCGTTATGCAGAT
Source organism: Enterococcus haemoperoxidus ATCC BAA-382 (assembly GCF_000407165.1). Classification (NCBI taxonomy): domain Bacteria; kingdom Bacillati; phylum Bacillota; class Bacilli; order Lactobacillales; family Enterococcaceae; genus Enterococcus; species Enterococcus haemoperoxidus. Next base: position 1,205,513 of record NZ_KE136479.1, read on the forward strand.
GGTGCTTTAAGAGCACAACGTGCTGGATTTGATTGTGTAGAAATTCACGCAGGGCATTCTTATCTCTTAAGTCAATTCTTATCTCCTTTGTATAATAAACGAACGGATAAATTTGGCGGAAGTCCTGAAAATCGTGCACGTTTTACAAAATTAGTCGTTGAAGCTGTCAGAAAAGCTGTAGGACCATTTTTCCCGATTTCGTTACGGTTCAGTGCCGATGAACTATTAGAAGGCGGTAATACATTAGAAGATACCATTGAGATTTTAAGCTATTTTGCGGACGAAGTAGATATTTTAAATGTGTCTGCAGCATTGAATGATAGCTTACAATATCAAATCGATAAAATGAATTTAGCTGACGGTTGGCGTGCATATATGTCAAAAGCGGTCAAAGAACGTTTTCCTGATAAAATAACAGTTACATCAGGAAATATCCGTGGCCCTAAACGAGCAACAGAAATTCTAGAAGCTGGAGACGCAGATTTATTAGCAATGGGGCGTGGTTTGATTGCCGAGCCTAACTGGGTCAACAAAGTTGCAAATGGACAAGAAGACCTACTTAGAAAATGTATCTCTTGCAATATTGGTTGTGCGGATCATCGGATCGCCAAAGCACGTCCAATGCGTTGTACTGTCAATCCAGACCTGCATTATGAAGATGAGTATAAAATGAAACCTATTTTGCATCCAACTAAAATGGTTGTGATTGGTGGAGGAACGACTGGACTTGAAGCAGCAGCCACAGCAGCAGAAGTTGGTGTTAGCGTTGAACTTTTTGAACAAAAAGAGTATCTAGGTGGATTAGGGCATGAAATTGCTCGTTTCCCTGACAAAAAAAGAATTGATGATTTTATTACTTACGAAATCAATCGTTGCAAAGAATTGGATAACTTAGCGATTCATCTAAATCATGCAGCAACATTAGCTGATATCGAAGCTATAGGACCAGATATCATTGTTAATGCAACAGGTGCAAAACCGTTATTACCACCAATCAATGGATTAAATGAACAACTAGATAATCCAAACAGAAAAATCTTTTCTATTTTTGATATCTTAGAGGATATGTCAAAATTCCAAGAATTTGAAGGAAAAGAAGTTGTTGTGATCGGTGGAGGTGCTGTTGGTTTAGACGTTGTGGAGTATTATGCCGAACGTGGTGCTAAAAAAGTCAGTATCGTGGAAATGCAAGGTGAAATAGGGAAAGATCTAGATTTGATCACAAAGCTTGCGATGATGGAAATCGTTGGAAAATTTGGTGTGGAAGTTCATGTAGAAACGAAATTAACAGAAGTTAGAGAAAGTAGTTTCTTAGTTGAAAAAGATGGAGAAATGATCGAATTACCATTTGACTTAGGTTTTGTATGTTTAGGGATGCGTGCAGAAGCACCAATGATTCGCGAATTAGACCAGTATGCTAGAAGTAACGGTGCAGTTCTTTTAAATATGGGTGATAGCAAAGTAGCTAGACGGATCATGGAAGGGACAAGAGAAGCCCGCGACATTCTAAAAACAATTGAAGTGCTAGAAAACACACGAACACAAAAAGCGTTGTTTGAACAAACAAAAAGTCTACAAGCAACACAAACTATATAAAGTGAGGGAATTTAACATGACAGAAAGAATTGACGGACACACATTATTAATCAGTTTGATTGCGACACCGATTCGCCATAGCCTGTCACCAACCATGCATAATGAGGCTTTTGCTAAATTAGGTTTAGATTATGCTTATATGGCTTTTGAAGTTGGCAATGAAGAATTGAAAGACGCAGTTCAAGGAATTCGAGCATTAGGGATTCGTGGTTCAAATGTTTCAATGCCGAATAAGCAAGCAATTATTCCTTATTTAGACGAACTTTCACCAGCTGCAAAATTAGTCGGTGCGGTTAATACTGTAACGAATAAAGATGGGAAAGGTCATTTAGTTGGGCATGTAACGGATGGTACTGGCGCAATGCGTGCGTTAAAAGAAGAGGACGTAGAAGTTAAAAATCAAATCATCACGATGACTGGTGCTGGTGGTGCGGGAACGGCAATTGCGATTCAAGCAGCATTAGACGGGGCCAAAGAATTACGTATTTTCAATATCAATGACCAACACTACAAAAATGCTGAAGAAACAGTGAAAAAAATCAATGAGAACACAGAATGTAAAGCAACATTGACTGATTTATCAGATCAAGCAGCATTTAAAGAGTCAATCAGTGAAAGTAGCATTTATATTGATGCAACAGGTGTGGGGATGAAACCACTACAAGAAGAAAGCTTGATCAATGATCCGGAAGTTATCCGTCCAGACTTAGTTGTCTTTGATGTAGTTTATATGCCAAAAGAAACAAAATTATTAAAATTTGCTCGTGAACATGGTGCAAAAAAAACGATTAACGGTTTGGGTATGATGCTTTATCAAGGGGCAGAAGCATTCAAGCATTTCACTGGGGAAGATATGCCTGTTGACTATATTAAAGAACTACTATTTAAGGACTAACAGTTAGGAGAAAATGATGAAAAATAAATACACACCGACCGCCATAGGTCTATATATCAACTACATTGTCCATGGGATGGGCGTTATTATTATTTCACAAAACCAAAATTCGTTGATGACACAATGGGATACGGATTTGATGGGGATTGCTAAAGTTATTTCGATGTTAGGGATTGGTCGTTTGATTGCCATCATGATCTCAGGGCGCCTATCTGATAAGTTTGGACGTAAGCCATTTATTTATTTAGGAATGGTTACCTATGCCGCTTATTTCTTTGGAATATTGTATAGTCCAAGTGTTGAGTTAGCCATGTTTTTCGCAGTAGTTGCCGGGATTTCAAATTCATTCCTAGATTCTGGAACCTATCCTGCATTAATGGAATCATTTCCTAAAACAGCTGGAACAGCCACAGTTTTGTTAAAAGCCTTTATTCAAGGAGGACAATTTGCTCTTCCATTAATCATTAAATTCTTAGCTTCAAATCACTTATGGTTTGGTTGGTCATTTATGATTGCCGCAATTTTACTGGGGATCAATGCGATTTATTTGTGGAAGCAACCGTTTCCTGATGCAGATGCTAAACTTGCTGAAGAAACTGAAGAGGTAGTAGAACAAGCACCTACAGTGAAATTTAAATCAAAACCTAAGATGGCGATCGAAGGGGTTGCTTTTGTTATCTACGGTTTTATCGCGCAAGCAACGTTTTATTTAATCAGTCAATTTATCGGAACCTATGGTGAACAAGTTGCCGGCATGGCTCAAACTGATGCAGGTGTCTTAGTTTCTTATTATTCGATTGGTTCTTTACTATGTGTAGCATTTACAGCAATTATGGCTTCTAAAGTTCGTTCAGTGTATCTAGTTGTTATTTATACATTTGTTTCATTTTTGACGATCGCTATTATGTGGTTATTCCCAACTCCGCTTGTTTGTATGATTGGCGCAGCTCTAGTCGGTTTCTTTGCCGCTGGTGGCGTGTTACAATTAGGACTGACAGTGATGGGTGAAATGTTCCCAGCAGGTAAAGGGACAATCACAGGAATCTATTATACGTTTGGAAGTATTGCTTCATTTGTTATTCCAGTAGCAGCCGCTCAAATCGCCAAAACGAATGTACGTGGTATCATGTTATTCGATACGATCATTGCGGGAATCGGTTTTGTTTTAGCGGTTATTATTTTTATTCGCTATCGTCAAACGATCGATACATCTAAATAGGGAGGATACAAAAAATGAATACAGTCACAGTTAAAAACGTAACTCTCGGAAGTGGGAGCCCTAAAATTATTGTTCCTTTAGTAGGTAAAAATGAAACAGAATTAATCGAAGAAGCCAACCATTTAGTAACGATCGATTGTGATCTAGTGGAATGGCGTGTTGATTTTTTTGATCAAGTAGCCGATTTTCAAGCAGCTGCTGAAATGTCAAAAAAGATTGCAGAAATCTTAAACGATAAACCAGTTCTGTTCACGTTTCGTACGAAACAAGAAGGCGGCGAAATTGCGTTTTCAGATGAACAATACTTTGGTTTGTACAAAACAGTCATCGAAAATGGTACAATTGATTTATTGGATGTTGAATTGTTTATGGATGATGCTCTTGTTCAACAAACCATTCAAGCAGCACATGAAAAAGACATCAAAATTGTGATGTGTAACCATGATTTTGATAAAACACCCAACAAAGAAGAAATTGTTTCAAGATTATGCCGTATGCAGGAAAAAAATGCTGATATCTGTAAAATTGCTGTAATGCCGCAATCTTCCGATGATGTATTGACACTTTTGTCAGCTACAAATGAGATGAAGACGATGCATGCAAATCGACCAATCGTTACGATGTCTATGGGGCAACTAGGAATGGTCAGCCGGATGTGCGGAGAAGTTTTTGGTTCAGCCATGACTTTTGGTGCCGCTAAAAAAGCTTCTGCACCAGGTCAAGTTCCAGTTGGTGAACTACGAGACGTTCTTAAAACGTTAGCTTTATAATCAATAGACTAGTTAGAAATGAGTTGTCTTGTTTCTAACTAGTCTATTTTTCTTGCATCCGTTGATTTCTTTGATAAACTTAATCATGAGGTGAATAAATTGGCTAAGAAAAAGAAAACACAAAAAACAAATGCAATGCGAATTGTTGAACAACATAAAATCACATATAAAGAATATGAATTTGAGTGGAGTGAAGACCATTTAAGTGCAGATAGTGTTGCTGTAAAATTAGGGATCGAGGATGGAAAAATCTTTAAGACGTTAGTAACTATAGGCAATAAAACTGGTCCTGTTGTCGCCGTTATTCCAGGTAATAAAGAATTGGATCTAAAAAAATTAGCAAGTGTAAGTGGTAATAAAAAAGTTGATATGCTTCATCTGAAAGATTTAGAAGAAACGACTGGCTATATTAGAGGTGGCTGCTCTCCAATCGGAATGAAAAAACAGTTTCCAACGTACATTGCTGAAGAAGCAAATTCCTTTGATGCGATCATTATTTCGGCAGGTAAAAGAGGGATGCAGATTGAATTATCTCCTCTGTCTATTCTTCAAGTAACAAATGGCAGCATAGCCAATTTAACCATGTGAAATTGAAATGATCGCGTTAGGCTCATTTTCTACTGATATTTTTGCAATGCTTGTTTAGCTAATGTATCTGCACCTTTATTTTGGCTTTCAGGAAGCCATTTTACTAACAATAAAGGAAAATGACTTTCTAATTGCTGATATGTATGCAAATAAGGTTGGAACAAAGGGTTTTTGGCATGATGTTTTTCAATTGTTTGAACCACGATTTTACTGTCGGAGTGGATCAGTACGGTTTGATCGTTTAGTTTTTTTTCAATAACAAATTTCAACGCTTTAATAAAAACTTTAAATTCAGCCTCGTGATTGGAACACTCTCCAAGAGGCACGTGGATTTGTTCATGAAGTGCATCACCTACAATTACAATACCGCCACCACTTGGGCCAGGATTTCCTTTTGTTGCAGCATCGACATATATTCGTAACATAAAAGTCTCCTTATTTTCTTTTTGTTAAAAGTTGAAGTGTGGTACTATTATAACATACTGAATTTTTATTAAGGGGTCGCTACATGAAGAAAAGAGTCTATCATTGGCAACCAGAATTATCAACAGCGATAATTTATTGGTCCTGTACATTTGGCATTTTATTTTTGAGTTTGATTTTAACATTAGAACATACTCGTCCTTATTTGATTAGTAATATTGTGTTAGGTCTTTTCTTTTTCTTTGCTTTTCTGGGATGCAACCGTTATTTTATGATTGAAGATGAATTTTTGATCGTCCATGCATTATTACCAATGAGACGTAAAAAAATAACGTTACCTTCAATCGAAATGATTCGAGTCGGGCCAAAATGTATTGAAATAAAATCGTCTGAATTTAAAGAAAACACACAAATGTTTATTATGACCAAGAAAAATAAAACAGCATTTTTGGAGTCAATCAAGCAGAACAGCTTCTTTACAGCAACTGTTATTGATGACCCTGAATTGACTATTGGCAAACATTATTAAAAAGAAGAGCTAAACAAAACCCTAGAGGTTTTGCTTAGCTCTTCTTTTTAATTATTCATAAATGACAAGCAAATAGCTTTTTCTATAATTTTTTTACATGAGCAGCTTGTAAGCCACGTGTACCTTCCATTACTTCAAATTCTACAGCTTGATTTTCTTCCAATGATTTAAAGCCATCTTCTTCGATTGCTGTGAAATGAACAAAGATTTCTTCGTCCTCATTGTAACCAATAAATCCGTAACCTTTTCTATTATCGAACCACTTGACGAACCCTTTTTCCATTCAAATCACGCTCCTTTATTTTCTAAAGTCTAGCATCATTATAAAGTGAAAAAAGCAACCCGTCAATCTTTTGTAAAAAAGTTATTTTTATAATGGAAAAGTACTGAATTAAACGTTATAACGAGTTAAAACTTAACGAAAAATGATATTTGGTTAAAATAGTTTGGGAAAGAGCTTGTATGATAAAAACAGATATAGAAATTTATCGAAATGTTGACTTATTACCTGTTAATAAAGTAGCAGAATCAATTGGTCTAACTCAAGAAGATCTAGAATTATTTGGTAAATACAAAGCAAAAATTGATTTTTCGACGATGCAACGTGTATCAGAATATGAAGAAGGTAAATTGATTTTAGTCACCTCGATTAATCCAACTCCAGCGGGAGAAGGTAAATCAACAGTTACGATTGACTTAGGAGATGCGTTGAATCATATTGGAAAGAAGACCATTATTTCTTTACGCGAACCTTTATTGGGACCTGTTATGGGCATCAAAGGTGGAGCGACTGGTGGAGGATATGTTCAAGTATTGCCGATGGAAGATATCAACTTGCATTTCACTGGAGTTAACGATAATGTAAAAGAGATTGCTACTTTACGGAAATTATGTGAAACAATCCAAGTACCAGTTGAATTGACGAGTGTTTGGGAAAAAGGGACATAAGGTTGTGTGGCTTTAGCAAAAAGGGTTGCACAAGTTATTGAAGAAGAGACAGCTGATTTTAAAACGATTTATCAAATGGGGATGAATCTAGAAGATAAAATTCACGCAATCGTAACGAAAATCTATGGCGGTAGTGATGTAGTGTTTTCTAAAAAAGCACAAAACCAACTTGCTACTTTTGAAAAATACGGTTGGGATCGTTTGCCAGTAAGTATGGCAAAAACGCAATATTCCTTGTCTGATGATCCTCAAAATTCAGGTCATCCAGAAGGCTGTACAATAACGATTCGTGATCTAGTTTTTAAAATTGGTGCAGGATTTATTGTAGCTTTAACGGGGGATGTCATGACGATGCCAGGCTTGCCGAAAAAACTGCTGCATTAAATATGGATGTTGATAAAGAGGGACAGGCAATTGGATTATTTTAATCTGTAATAATTGATAATAGTAAAACAAAAGCCTATTTCTTAAAGGCTTTTATTTTTTTAGTAGAAAGAAATTTATTTCTACCCAAATCAACTTCTTTCTTCCAGTCTGACTATTTTTGTTATATACTTTAGACTAAAGCTCGAGGAGGAATCAGCATGAATATTCGTTGTACTAGAAATACCGGATTTTATGGAATGGGTAGTCCAATCGAGATCAGAAAAAATGATAAAAAGTGGTTTTACTTAAGCCATAATGAAATAAAACAAGTCGAAATAGATGAAACAGAATGTACAATACAGGCTAAGTTTTTCTTTTTGAAGAGTGCACCTTTTGCGGTAAGCGATCAAGGACGAATTGTTGATTTAGAGATAACAATGAACCCAACATTGATCTTGATTTATGTTATACTCTTCATTGGAATGTTTTTGATTCCGTTGTTACATTTGAATATAATAGGAATTTTACTATTATTTGTTCTCTATTTTATTTTTGTATTTTCAATGTTAAATAAAGCATATGTAATCAAGGAGAAAATGTGATGGGTGAAAGAGCTGAAGAATTTCTAAGTAGTTTTAATCGTATTGAAAAGTGGTTTCGTGAACAATTAAATAATCCAACTAATATGGGATTCAGTGAAATGGTTCGAAGATTATCTAGAAAAAAAGACAGCCAAATACCACTTTTTCAAGATGATTTACTCCAAATGGCCCAACTAAGAAATGCGATTGTTCATGAACAGATTTCAACCGATTTTGTGATAGCTGAACCAAATGAGTGGGCAGTTAACCGCCTGTTGGAAATCGAAAAATCGTTGATCAGTCCTGAAACCGTTCTACCTCGTTTCTCAAAAAAGGTCACAGGATTTGATGTGAACATTTCTATCAAAGAAATTTTAGCGATTGTGGCTCGTAAGCAATACTCACAATTTCCAATCTATGATGATGGGATATTTAAAGGGTTAATCACTGTCAGAGGGTTAGGAATTTGGTTGGCAGTCGAAAGTTCTAAAGGAGACATTCAGTTAGAAGGAAGAAAAGCCTCAGAACTTTTGGTAAGTAATTACAAAGGCAGTAACTACCAATTTGTTAGTAAAGATACGACAGTGTTTCAAGTTGAAGAGATGTTTGTGACCCAAGTCAAATTAGAAGCAATTTTGATCACAAAAGATGGCAATCCAAATGGTAGTTTGCTTGGCATTATTCGTCCAAGAGATTTATATAATAATTTAGAGAAGGAATGAAAGCCGTTGTTAGCAGTTTATTTAATTATCAGTGCAGTCCTAGTTGGTTTAGATCAGTGGGTCAAATATTTAACGGTTGCCAATATCCCACTGGGCGAAACCAAAGAATTTATTCCAGGAGTGTTATCATTTACGTACCTTCGGAATACGGGAGCTGCATGGAGTCTTCTAGAAGGAAAAATGTGGTTCTTTTATATCGTCACGGTGATTGTGGTAGCCGTGGTTTTGTATATTTTAGTTAAAAATATTAATGGAAGCAAGTGGTTTACAGTCGGTTTGAGTTTAGTCTTAGCCGGAGCAGTCGGAAATTTTATCGACCGCATTCGTCTAGGTTTTGTTGTTGATATGTTCCAAACAGAATTTATTAGCTTTCCTATATTCAATGTTGCTGACTCTGCGCTAGTAATTGGCGTGATATGTATTTTTATTTATTTGATTTTAGACGAAAAAGCAGCGAAGGATGGAAAAAATGGACCAAATTAATGTAAAAATAAAACAAGAAAAAGGACGGATCGACAAAGTTTTAAGTGATTTATTAAAAGATCATTCCCGTTCACAAATTCAACAGTGGTTAAAAGATCAAAATATAACGGTCAATGGTGAAATTACCCGTCCAAATTATAAAGTAAAAGAAAATGACGAAATTAATATTAATGTGCCTGAGCCAGAAGAACTTGATGTTTTAGCAGAAGACATTCCAATCGAAATTGTTTATGAAGATGACGATGTATTAGTCGTTAATAAACCTCAAGGAATGGTCGTTCATCCATCTGCTGGACATCAGCATGGAACACTAGTAAATGCCTTGTTATATCATATAAAGGACTTATCTTCAATCAACGGCATCATACGTCCCGGCATCGTCCATCGTATCGATAAAGATACCTCAGGTTTATTAATGGTTGCTAAAAATGATAAAGCTCACATTGCTTTAGCTGAACAATTAAAAGATAAAACCTCACTTAGAAAATACGTTGCCTTAGTCCATGGTGAAATATCGCATGATAAAGGTGAAATTAATGCGCCAATTGGCCGTTCAAAAAATGATCGGAAAATGCAAGCAGTCATCGAAGGTGGAAAACCAGCAGTGACACATTTTGAAGTGTTGGAGCGCTTTGAAGGTTATACCTTACTTCAACTTCAATTAGAAACAGGACGCACGCATCAAATCCGTGTCCACATGAAATATATCGGTTATCCAGTCGCAGGCGACCCGTTATATGGACCAAGAAAGACGTTAAAAGGCAAAGGACAATTTTTACACGCCGAAATACTAGGTTTTAAACACCCAACAACCGGCCAAATGATGGTCTTTGAAGCGCCTTTACCAGATCTTTTCGAAAAAACTTTAGACCAATTAAGAAATAATGATTGATTTATTTTAAAAGAAAAGGTACACTGTTTTAGAAAGAAAATTTAATAAGTAATCCTTTAAGAGTAGTCCCGTGAGGCTAAGAAGGAAACATGCAGAACAATATCTAGGTGCGCTTAGAAAAAATCTGTATGAACTGAATGGTATCTTTGTATAGATAAATTCAATCCTCCTATCCGAACACGGGTAGGAGGATTTTTCTTTGCCACGAATTGGTGAGAATCACAGCGACCGTTTTGCAAAGCAGGTGATGAACAGTATTTTTCGAGCGAAGTTATCACTCTAGTGAAATCAACTACTTAAAATTAGGAAAAGCAAACACTAACATCACATGAAATAGAGCAAGTGTGATGCCTTTACACTGAAACAAATAGCTCATAAGGCAATTGTGAAAACTACATTTTCAGGAGGAGAAAAAAATGCAAAAAAAAGAAGTTGTCGATGCAGTAACTATGAAACGTGCACTAACAAGAATTACTTATGAAATCATTGAGAGAAACAAAGGAATCCAAGATATTGTATTGGTTGGAATAAAAACCCGTGGAATCTACATTGCTCAAAGAATTGCAGAACGTTTAAAACAATTAGAACACATTGAAGTTCCGGTAGGTGAGTTGGACATTACCCTATATCGGGATGATATGGATGGTCAATCAATGAAAGAACGTTCATTAGAAGAACCAGAACTTCACTCGTCTGATATTCCTGTTTCATTAGAAGGAAAAGAAGTGATTTTGATTGATGATGTACTTTTTACAGGACGGACGATACGAGCTGCAATGGATGCAGTAATGGATCTTGGTCGACCTAGAAAAATTTCATTAGCTGTCTTAGTGGATAGAGGGCACAGAGAGCTTCCGATTAGAGCGGATTATGTTGGTAAAAATATCCCGACTTCAATGGCAGAAGAAATCATTGTTGAAGTAGAAGAAAAAGACGGAGCAGATCGGATTTTGATCGCAAGCACAGAAGAGTAAAAAATACAATAGCAAAGATAGGGTAGGTTGAGATGACAGAAAAGAAATTTCGTAATGATGAAGCAGTTTTAGATATTCACGATAGACCGAAGACAGTACATTGGGTTGGCTTAAGCTTACAGCATTTATTCACAATGTTTGGTGCAACAGTATTAGTGCCAATTTTAGTAGGAATCGATCCAGGAATCGCTTTAGTTAGTTCGGGACTTGGCACAATCGTCTATTTATTCGTAACAAAAGGGAAAATTCCAGCTTATCTAGGAAGTAGTTTTGCCTTTATCGCGGCAATGCAGATGCTAATGAAAAGTGATGGCTATCCAGCAATCGCTCAAGGTGCTATAACAACAGGATTAGTTTATCTAATCGTTTCCATCATTATAAGTAAAATCGGCTCAGCTTGGTTAGATAAAATTCTACCACCGATCGTAGTAGGTCCCGTTGTAATGGTCATTGGATTAGGGCTTGCTTCTAATGCTGCAAATAACGCCATGTTCAATAACGGAGAGTATGATTTTAAATTCATTGCGGTTGCTTTGATCACACTGGGATTAACAATCTTTTATAACATGTTTTTCAAAGGATTTTTAGGCTTGATTCCAATTTTACTAGGAATCGTCAGTGGGTATCTCGTTGCATTAGTATTCGGTATCGTAGACATTGAACCAATCAAAAATGCAGCTTGGTTTGCTATGCCAAACTTTGAAATACCTTTTGTTCAATATCAACCTAAACTATATTTAAATGCAATCACAACAATGGCCCCAATAGCATTTGTCACGATGACAGAGCATATCGGACACTTAATGGTTTTAAATAAACTAACCAAACGCAATTTCTTCCAAGAGCCTGGGTTATCAAAAACATTAATGGGTGACGGTGCTGCACAGATTGTAGCAGGGTTGGTTGGTGGACCGCCTGTTACAAGTTACGGTGAAAATATCGGTGTTCTAGCAATTACACGAGTACACAGTGTGTTCGTTATTGCAGGGGCAGCGGTCTTCGCTGTTGGACTTGGTTTTGTAGGGAAATTAAGTGCAATCATTTTAAGTATCCCTGGTCCAGTTATTTCAGGTATCAGCTTCGTCTTATTCGGAGTCATCGCAGCCAGCGGGTTGAAAATCTTGATAGATAATCAAATCAACTTTGACAAGAAAAAGAATTTACTGATTGCATCAGTGATCTTAGTTATCGGTATCGGCGGCTTAGTCTTTAAATTAGATACCTTCGAGTTATCATCGATGGCATTAGCCACAGTTTTAGGAATTATCCTAAACTTGATTTTACCTGAAACAGCACGTAGTGAAGAAAAAGTCTAACTAGCGAAGTGGAACGTTGTTACTATCGTTATCTAGCTTCAAGAGCTAGCCTTTCGGGAAAAAGATAAAATATGCTGTGACAAAAAGCGTCACAAACGTATTTTCCTGTCAAGGCTGATCGAACTCTTTCAGCTTTTAAAATAAGGAGGAAAACGAATGATCATAACATCTGAACGTATCAGTTTGAAACATCTGTTAACCGTAGAAGCATTAAGTGATCAAGAAGTTATGGGCTTGATCCACCGTGCGCAAGAGTTTAAACAAGGAGCGACCTGGCAACCCGAGAAAAAACAATACTTTGCGACAAATCTGTTTTTTGAGAACAGCACACGAACCCACAAGAGCTTTGATGTTGCTGAAAAAAAATTAGGGATTGAAGTAATCGAGTTTGAAGAAAGTATGAGCTCGGTAAAAAAAGGTGAGACGCTTTATGATACAGTGCTGACAATGTCAGCAATCGGAGTGGATGTGGCAGTCATTCGTCATGGAGAAGAAAACTATTATGACGAATTGATTCAAAGCAAAACAATTCAATGTTCCATCATTAACGGTGGAGACGGTAGTGGTCAGCATCCTACGCAATGTTTATTAGATTTGATGACAATATATGAAGAATTTAAGCACTTTGAAGGATTAAAAATTGCAATCGTTGGTGATATCACACACTCTAGAGTCGCAAAATCAAACATGCAAATGCTGAAACGACTTGGTGCCACAATCTTTTTCTCAGGACCAGAAGAATGGTACGACAAGCAATTTGAAGCATATGGGCACTATATGCCTTTAGAGGAAGTAGTAGAGACAGTAGATGTGATGATGCTGCTTAGAGTGCAACATGAACGTCATGATGGATCAGAACTGTTTTCAAAAGAAGAGTATCATCAACAATACGGTTTAACTGTTGAACGAGCGAAACGACTACAAAAACATGCAGTCATTATGCATCCAGCTCCTGTCAATCGGGATGTTGAATTAGCGGATTCTTTAGTTGAAGGGATTCAATCCAGAATTATTCAGCAGATGAGCAATGGCGTTTATATGAGAATGGCAATCTTAGAAGCAGTATTACATGGAAAGGCATAGGTGAACAAAATGAAAACACTTATCAAAAATGGAAGAATCATAAAAAAAGACAATCAATTGATACCAGCAGAAATTTGGATAGAAGATGGAAAAATCAGAGCAATTGGTGAAACCTTTGATGAATCTGAATTTGAAAAAGTATACGATGCAAAAGGTCAACTGATCACTCCAGGGTTAGTTGATGTTCATGTTCACCTAAGAGAACCTGGGTTTACTTATAAAGAAACAATCGAAACAGGCAGTAAATCAGCTGCAAGAGGCGGATACACAACCGTTTGCGCTATGCCTAACTTAAACCCTGTACCAGATACTGCAGAAAAATTAAAAGAAGTTTATGACATTATTGAAGAAAACGCTGTGGTAAAAGTGTTGCAATATGCACCAATCACAGAAGAATTACGCAGTGAAACATTAACCGATCAAAAAGCGTTAAAAGCAGTTGGCGCTTTCGCGTTTACAAATGACGGGGTAGGCGTACAAACTGCAGGTACAATGTATCTTGCAATGAAAGAAGCAGCAGCGATCGACATGGCGATCGTAGCTCATACAGAAGATGAATCACTTCTCTTTGGCGGAGTCATGCATGAAGGAGAGATTTCGAAAAAATTAGGTTTACCAGGAATTTTAAGTTCTACAGAAGCCTCACAAATCGCTCGAGATGTTGTTTTAGCAGGTGAAACAGGTGTGCATTATCATGTCTGTCACGTTTCAACAAAAGAAAGTGTTCGTGTGATACGGGATGCTAAACGAGCTGGAATTCATGTTACAGCGGAAGTAGCTCCTCACCACTTGATTTTGATTGATGAAGATATTCCAGAAGATAATGGTTTTTGGAAAATGAATCCACCACTTAGAGCAACATCTGATCGTGATGCGTTAATCGAAGGTTTACTTGATGGTACGATTGATTGTATTGCTACTGACCACGCACCCCATGGACTAGAAGAAAAAAATCAGACCTTCTTAAAAGCACCATTTGGAATTGTCGGAAGTGAAACAGCTTTTCAACTGATTTATACCCATTTTGTTGTAACTGGGAAATTCACTTTAGAACAAGTAATCAATTGGATGGCAACAAAACCAGCAGAGATTTTTGGTTTAGATGCTGGTACACTTACAATCGGAAGTCCTGCGGATATCGCCGTTTTCGACTTGCTGTCTGAAGAGGAAATTGATGATAAAGATTTTGAATCATTAGGCGTCAATACTCCATTTGTTGGTTGGAAAGTCAAAGGGAATACACTAATGACATTTGTTGATGGACAATCAGCATGGTCTAAAGAGGAGGCATAAATTTGAAGCGACTATTGATACTAGAAGACGGAACCGTTTTTGAAGGAAAAGCGTTTGGTGCAGATGTTAATGTTGTTGGAGAGGTCGTCTTTACAACAAGCATGACAGGCTATCAAGAAGCAATCACTGACCAAAGTTTCAATGGTCAAATTATTACATTTACTTATCCAATGGTTGGTAATTATGGTGTCAATCGCGATGATTATGAATCAATCTCCCCAACTTGTAAAGGTGTAGTCGTCAAAGAACATGCCAGACTTGCTTCAAATTGGCGTGCACAAATGACATTAGATGAATTTTTGAAAAGAAAAGGGATTCCTGGAATTTCAGGAATTGATACACGTGCGCTAACAAGAAAACTTCGTTCAGTCGGAACAATGAAAGCCGCTTTTGTTGATGCAGACGATGATTTGACCCATGAATTTGATCAGCTCAAAGCAACAGTTTTACCTAAAAATCAAGTGGCTCAGGTGTCCACAACGAAACCATATCCAAGTCCAGGTATCGGCCGTAATGTTGTGGTAGTTGATTTTGGATTGAAACATAGCATATTACGTGAGTTATCAAAACGTCATTGTAATTTGACAGTTTTACCTTATAATACGCCTGCTGAAACGATTTTAGAACTTTCTCCAGATGGTGTCATGCTAACGAATGGACCAGGAGATCCTAAAGATGTGCCAGAAGCAATCGAAATGATTCAAGCAATTCAAGGGAAAGTGCCGATTTTTGGAATTTGTCTAGGGCATCAACTATTTGCTTTAGCAAATGGAGCTGACACTTACAAAATGAAATTTGGTCATCGGGGATTAAATCATCCTGTCAGAGAAATTGCAACAGGAAGAATCGATTTCACTTCGCAAAATCATGGATATGCAGTGGATGAAACAACCGTCGATCCTGAAAAATTGTTGGTTACCCATGTTGAAGTAAATGATGGTTCTGTTGAAGGCGTTAGACATCGTCAACATCCAGCTTTTACGGTGCAGTATCATCCTGATGCAGCACCAGGACCACACGACGGCCTTCATTTGTTTGATGAGTTTATGGAATTAATGGATGCATGGAAGGAGCAAGACTAATGCCAAAAAGAACAGACATTAAAAAAATCATGGTTATCGGTTCAGGTCCAATCATCATTGGCCAAGCGGCGGAATTTGATTATGCGGGTACGCAGGCATGTCTTGCTTTAAGAGAAGAAGGATATGAAGTTGTTTTGGTCAATTCAAACCCAGCAACAATCATGACAGATAAAGAAATTGCGGATCAGGTTTACATTGAACCGATTACTTTGGAATTTGTTTCACGTATTTTACGAAAAGAACGTCCAGATGCATTATTGCCAACGCTGGGAGGTCAAACAGGACTGAATATGGCGATGGAATTAGCTGCTTCAGGTATTTTAGATGAACTTAATGTAGAATTACTAGGAACAAAATTAAATGCGATCGATCAAGCAGAAGACCGCGATTTGTTTAAGCAGTTAATGGAAGACTTAGATCAGCCGATTCCTGAAAGTGAAATTGTTAATACAGTGGCACAAGCGGTAGCGTTTGCGAATACGATTGGTTATCCAATTATCGTGCGTCCTGCATTTACCTTAGGCGGTACTGGTGGTGGGATGTGTGATAATGAAGAAGAACTAAGGATCATCGCTGAAAATGGTCTGAAATTATCTCCTGTAACCCAATGTTTGATTGAAAAAAGTATTGCTGGCTTTAAAGAAATCGAATATGAAGTGATGCGTGATTCAGCTGATAACGCAATCGTTGTGTGTAACATGGAAAACTTCGACCCTGTGGGAATCCATACAGGGGATTCAATCGTTTTTGCACCGAGTCAAACATTATCTGATCATGAATATCAAATGCTCCGTGATGCATCTTTGAAAATTATCCGAGCTTTAAAAATAGAGGGTGGCTGTAATGTTCAATTAGCTTTAGATCCTCACAGTTTCAACTATTACGTTATTGAAGTGAATCCACGTGTTTCACGCTCATCCGCATTAGCGAGTAAAGCAACGGGTTATCCAATCGCTAAATTAGCAGCAAAAATTGCTGTGGGTCTAACATTAGATGAAATGAAAAATCCAGTCACTGAAACAACATATGCAGAATTTGAGCCAGCTTTAGATTATGTCGTAGCAAAAATCCCACGCTGGCCTTTCGATAAGTTTGAAAAAGGCGAACGCCGTTTAGGGACTCAAATGAAAGCGACTGGTGAGGTCATGGCAATTGGCCGTAACATTGAAGAGTCATTGTTAAAGGCAGTCCGATCACTTGAAATCGGGGCATATCATAACGAGCTAAAAGAAATAAAAGATGTCAGCGATGAGTTATTAACTGAAAAAATCGTGAAAGCGCAAGATGATCGGTTGTTTTATCTATCAGAAGCAATTCGTCGAGGTTTCACAATCGAAGATTTAGCGATGCTTACCAAAATCGATTTATTCTTCTTAGATAAACTACTTCACATTTTCGAGTTGGAAACAGCATTAACAGAAAATATCAAAGATGTTGAGATTCTAAAAGAAGCCAAACAAAATGGGTTTACTGACAGAAAAATTGCTGAACTATGGCAATTGAATGAGCAAGCTGTTGCAGATTATCGTCACGAACAAAAAATTCTTCCTGTCTATAAAATGGTCGATACTTGTGCGGCAGAATTCGAATCTCAAACACCGTATTTTTACAGTACTTATGAATATGAAAACGAAAGTATTCGCTCCGAGAAACCTTCTGTACTAGTTCTAGGTTCAGGACCAATCAGAATCGGACAAGGAGTGGAGTTTGATTATGCAACTGTTCACTCTGTAAAAGCGATTCAAGAAGCTGGTTTTGAAGCAATTATTATGAATAGTAATCCAGAAACTGTCTCAACCGACTTCTCGATTTCAGATAAACTTTATTTTGAACCGTTAACACTAGAAGATGTTATGAACGTGATCGAATTAGAGCAACCGACAGGTGTTATTGTTCAGTTTGGCGGTCAAACAGCAATCAACTTAGCTGAACCTTTAGTAAAACAGGGTGTCAAGATTTTAGGAACATCGATTGAAGACTTGGATAGAGCCGAAAATCGCGACTTATTTGAGCAAGCATTACAAGCATTGGACATTCCTCAACCTCCTGGAGATACTGCAACAAGTGCTGAAGAAGCGGTGGCTGTTGCCAATAAAATTGGTTATCCTGTCTTAGTTCGTCCTAGTTATGTCCTTGGTGGACGGGCAATGGAAATTGTAGAGAATCAAAAGGATTTGGAAGATTATATGCGTAATGCTGTAAAAGCTTCACCTGAACATCCAGTATTAGTGGATAGCTACTTACTAGGAAAAGAATGTGAAGTTGATGCCATTTGTGATGGTCAGACCGTTTTAATCCCAGGCATCATGGAACATATCGAACGTGCGGGAGTTCATTCTGGAGATTCAATGGCTGTTTATCCACCGCAAACTTTATCAAAAGAGATTCAACAAACAATAGCTGATTATACTAGAAAACTAGCAATCGGGCTTAATTGCGTTGGTATGATGAACATTCAATTTGTAATCCACGAGGAGAAAGTTTATGTGATTGAAGTCAATCCTCGAGCAAGTCGAACAGTGCCATTTTTAAGTAAAATCACAGGAATTCCAATGGCTCAGGTAGCGACAAAAGCAATTCTTGGAGAGAAACTTACCGATTTAGGGTATCAAGATGGTTTATATCATGAAAGTAAGCAAGTACACATCAAGGCGCCGGTATTCTCATTCACCAAACTCCAAAAAGTAGACACCTACTTAGGACCTGAGATGAAATCAACTGGTGAAGTAATGGGTTCTGACTATAGTTTAGAAAAGGCACTATACAAAGCTTTTGAAGCTTCTGGACTACACTTACCAAGTTTTGGTGCTGTCTTGTTCACTATAGCTGATGAAACGAAGGAAGAAGCACTGGCATTAGCAAAACGCTTCAATGAAATCGGTTATAGCTTAATTGCAACAAAAGGCACCGCAGATTTTCTTGCAGATAATGGGTTATCAGTGAAAACCGTTCTTAAAATAAATCAAGGCGGGGAAACAGTTCTAGATTTAATCCGTAGTGGTGAAGCGCAAGTTGTTGTGAATACGATGGATAAAAATCGTTCGGATCTAAATCAAGATGGATTTTTGATCCGCCGTGAAGCAGTAGAACATGGAGTTCCATTGTTTACATCATTAGACACAGCTGAGGCAATCCTGAAAGTCCTAGAATCACGGGCATTTTCAACTGAGTCTATCTAAATCTAAATAAAAGGTGAGAAAAAAACGGACCCTTTGTAAATAAAAGAGTTCAGCGTTTTTTCTCAACCTCATGTTGTAAAGGAGCGGAATAAATGAAACAGGAAATAATGACAATCATCTCTCAGCAACAATTAGCACCTAGGATTTTCCAAATGACGTTGACAGGTGATTTAGTCAACGAAATGGAAAAACCTGGGCAGTTTATCCATATAAAAGTTCCAAGGGTAGATATGCTTTTAAGAAGACCAATCAGTATCAATCAAATAGATAAAGAAGCAAAGACCTGTACGATTATTTATCGAACAGAAGGTGACGGGACCAAAGTTTTTGCTGAACTCACAACTGGTGACACTTTAGATGTTATGGGGCCTTTGGGAAATGGTTTTGATGTCGAGTGTTTGACTGCAGGCCAAAAAGCATATGTGATTGGTGGTGGGATAGGTATTCCACCAATGTACGAACTGTCCAAGCAACTGAAGCAAAGAGGGATCGAAGTCGTTCATTTTCTTGGCTATGCTTCTAAAGAAGTCGCTTATTTTCAAGATGAATTTATTGCTTTAGGTGACACGCGTTTTGCAACGGACGATGGTTCTTTTGGCGTTGAAGGAAATGTCGGCAACCTTTTGTTGGATGCTGTTCAAAAAGAGCAACCTGATGCAGTATATGCTTGCGGTGCTAATGGAATGTTAAAAATGATCGCCCAAGTATTTTCTGACAATCCGAATGTTTTTCTTTCACTAGAACAACGAATGGCTTGTGGGATGGGTGCTTGTTATGCCTGTGTTTGCCATGTGCCTGATGATGAAACTGGAACAAAAAGTGTCAAAGTTTGTGATGAAGGGCCAATCTTTAGAGCCAGCGAGGTGGTTTTATGATGAAAAATTCGTTAGCAATTAGTATTCCTGGTTTAGAATTAAAAAATCCCATTATTCCTGCTAGTGGTTGTTTTGGATTTGGTGAAGAATATGCTAAGTATTACGATCTGGGAAAACTTGGTTCGATCATGATCAAAGCTACGACACCACAAGCACGTTTTGGCAATGCAACACCAAGAGTGGCAGAAACACCAAGTGGTATGCTAAATGCAATCGGGTTACAAAATCCAGGTTTGGATGTGGTCATGAATACAAAACTCCCTGCATTAGAAGCGTATGATGTACCGATTATTGCGAACGTTGCCGGAGCTTGTGAAGATGATTATGTGGAAGTCTGCAGTAAAATTGGGGACGCACCAAATGTTAAAGCAATCGAATTAAATATTTCATGTCCAAATGTAAAACATGGCGGTATTGCCTTTGGAACGGACCCAGATGTTGCCTTTCAATTAACACAAGCTGTGAAAAAAGTATCGAAAGTCCCGATTTATGTAAAGCTTTCTCCAAACGTGACAGATATTGTGCCAGTTGCACAAGCAATTGAAGCTGGAGGTGCGGATGGTTTTTCAATGATCAATACACTTTTAGGGATGCGGATTGATTTAAAGACCCGTCGTCCGGTTTTGGCCAATCAAACAGGAGGATTATCAGGTCCTGCTATCAAGCCCGTTGCAATTCGTTTAATCCATCAAGTTTCTCAGATTTCCAACTTGCCGATCATCGGTATGGGTGGTGTACAAACGGTGGACGATGTCTTAGAAATGTTTATGGCTGGAGCAAGTGCAGTAGCTGTTGGAACTGCTAATTTTACTGATCCATATATATGTCCCAAACTGATCGATGCGTTGCCTAGCAAGATGGCAGAACTTGGAATCGAGTCATTAGAGCAATTAATCAAAGAAGTTAGAGAGGCGAAAAATCTATGAGTCAACGACCGATCATCGCGTTAGATTTCTCTATAAAAATGGAAGTAGAAGCATTTTTAGCTAATTTTCCTAAGGAAGAATCATTATTTGTCAAAGTAGGAATGGAGTTATTTTATCAAGAAGGACCTGAAATCGTCCGTTGGCTGAAAGGGTTGGGTCATTCTGTTTTTCTTGATCTAAAATTACATGATATTCCAAATACCGTTGAAAAATCAATGATTGGCTTAGCGAAGCTTGGTGTGGATATCACGAATGTTCATGCTGCTGGCGGTGTCAAGATGATGGAAGCAGCTAAAAATGGACTGAAAAAAGGAACGGAAGAGGGCGCAAAAGTGCCTATTTTGATTGCTGTGACACAACTTACTTCAACAAGCGAAAAAGAAATGCAGCAAGATCAATTGATTGAAGTCCCTTTAAAAGAGAGTGTGCTCCATTATGCAAAATGTACGGAAAAGGCCGGATTGGATGGAGTAGTTTGTTCCGCATTAGAAGCGCAAGACATTCATCAAGCGACAAGTGAGAAATTTGTTTGCTTAACACCAGGAATACGTCCAAGCGGTAGTGAGGTTGGAGATCAAAAACGAGTAGTGACACCAACCGATGCAAGAAAAATCGGTTCAACTTATATTGTAGTAGGTCGACCAATCACACAAGCTGAAGACCCTTATGAAGCGTATCAATCAATCAAAAATGAGTGGAATGGAGAAATAAAATGACAGAACTAGCTAAAAGGATTGCCAAAGATTTATTAGAAATTGAAGCGGTATTTCTAAGCCCAAACGAACCTTTTACATGGGCAAGTGGAATCAAAAGTCCGATTTATTGTGATAATCGAATCACTATGAGTTATCCAGTTGTTCGTAAGGAGATTGCTAAAGGCTTAGCAGAAAAAATCAAACAAAGCTATCCAGATGTGGAAGTTATTGCTGGAACAGCAACCGCTGGGATTCCCCATGCTGCTTGGGTAGCAGATATTTTAGATTTGCCTATGGTTTATATTCGCAGTAAAGCGAAAGAGCATGGCAAAGGCAATCAAATCGAAGGACGGATCTTTAAAGGACAAAAAATGGTTGTAATTGAAGATTTGATTTCAACAGGTGGAAGTGTCTTAGAAGCTGCAGCTGCGGCAGAACGTGAAGGCGCAGACATTTTAGGTGTTGCAGCGATCTTTACTTATGAACTACCAAAAGGCAAAGAAAAATTTGCAGCACACAAAATGAATTTATTGACATTAACAAATTATTCAACATTGATTGATGCGGCTTTAGAATCTAATTATATTGAAGAAAAAGATGTTGCTTTATTAAAAGAGTGGAAACAAGATCCAGAAAATTGGTTAACTAAATAATTTAGACGATAAAAGTATGATTTTTGATTATATATTCAAAAGTTATACTTTTTTCTTAATCGATGGATTTCTTAAGCTGTGGTATACTTTCATTATAAAAAGAGCAAAATCGCTTTTGAAAATTGACTGATATTGATAATTAGTATACAGTTATTCAAATGATAAAATTAGAAGGTGGGGTTTGATGAAAAATATTCGAAATATGGACGTGGAATGGGGATACGAAGGAGAGCTTGGACCGGAGCATTGGCACACGCTTTGTGATTGGTTTTCGACGGGAGCTAAATATCCTTATCAATCGCCTGTTAATTTATCAAAAAACTTGATCAATGGTGTCTCTGCAAGCAGAGCGATTGATTTTTGTTATAAAATAGAAGAATTTACAGAAAAAGAATTTAAAAATACCTTTCACTTTGTTCCACCAAATACAGAAAGCTATGTAATTTTTGAAGATGAAAAATATTATTTAACAGATATTCATTTTCACACACCAAGCGAGCATACCTTTGATGGAGAACATGCGCCCTTGGAATTTCATCTTGTTCATATGAATAATTCTGGGGATAATTTAGTTGTGGGTTGTTTATTTACCATTACTACAGATGATAATAAATTTTCAAAAAATCAAACGACTCTCAAATGGAACTCACAAACGCATCAACAGTGGTTTGATCCTTCAATTTTTTTACCCGAACAAAAATCTCATTTTCATTACTTAGGTTCGTTAACAACACCGCCAACTAAGGGACCTGTTCATTGGTTTGTTTTCGATTCTATTCAAAAAATGGATCAAGATTTTTTTGCGCGAATTGACGAAGGGATGTTGCCTTTCAACAATCGACCAGTCCAAGCATTGAATGGACGTAAAATCTATTTTTCTGAATAAGACGGAGGGCCTCTATGAATATTCAACAAATGAAATATGTTGTAGCTGTTGCGAATAATGGTAGTTTCAGAGAAGCTGCAAAGAAACTATTCATCACGCAACCAAGTCTTTCAAATGGAATTCGTGAGTTAGAAGAAGAAATTGGTGTAACCTTATTTATTCGTACCAATAAAGGTGCTTCTTTGACTGAAGAGGGGTTGACCTTTTTAGAACATGCGGAAAAGATTTTGACACAAATGGAAATAATTGAAAATCGCTATCAAGAAGTGACTAAGAGTGAACGTTTTTCAATTTCTTCTCAGCACTATGATTTTTTAGGCGAAGTGATGGGGAAAGTTATCCAGCAATTTAAAGACCAATATAAAAATTTTCGTGTATTTGAGACAACGACTTTAAAAGTAATTGAAGACGTAAAAAGTTACCATAGTGAACTTGGTATTATTTATTTAAATAGTCAAAATCAATCAGGTATTGAGCGGTATTTAGAGCAGGCAAATTTAACATATGAAGTTGTTGGAAGCTTTAAAACCCATATTTTTCTTGGAAAAAATCATCCGTTGGCAAAACAAAAAGAAATCAAACTGGAACAATTATGTTGCTATCCCCAAGTTCGTTTTACGCAAGAAGGGAGCAATTTTGCTTATTTTTCAGAAGATCTAATTGAAAATCAAGAACAAGAAACAGTGATTTACACAAATGATCGTGGAACGTTGATGAATTTATTAGTAGAGACAGATGCCTATGCATCAGGATCAGGTGTGGTCACTGGATTTACCAAAAAAGAAATTCGGTTAGTTCCATTAGCGGAAAGTACAAACAATAAAATATGTGTTCTCTATCAGAAAAATAAAACCATTAGTACTATTGGTCAATTTTTTATAAAAGAGTTGAAACAGCTGTTTTGAAACAAAGAAAACTTGTTCTAGAATCCCAATTGAACAAGTTTATGTATTTACAGCATAAAAAAATCATCCTTCAAAAGAGGATGATTTTTTAGTTTAAGTATAAACAAATGAATACATGTTTATTATTTTGTTATTTTTTTGATGCTAATACATAGTTAGTCATTAATTGATAAACTTTTTCCATTTCCTCACGTGTCCCCATCGAAACGCGTAAATAATTGTTCAATCGTTCGATCTTTGGAAAATAGCGAACAAATATGTCGTGAGTTTCTAAATAATGGTATAACTCTTCAATGACCAAATCAGGATGAGTCAGTAAAACAAAGTTTGTTTTTGAGACGAGAGAACGAAATCCTGATTGTTCAATGATTTTTGTAAACCAATCTCTAGTTGCACAAATATCTTTCGTTATTTCTTCATAATATTTTTTATCCTCAACGGCAGCAACAGCTAAATTTTCTGCTAACATATCAACTGAATAAGGATTAAAAGAAGACTTGATACTTTCCGCAATTTGAATATACTTTGGATTACCAATAGCATAACCAACGCGTAAACCCGCTAAAGAGCTTGATTTTGAAAAGGTTCTAATAATGATTAGATTTGGGTATTTATCTAAAAGTTTAATAGCCGATTGACCAGCAAAATCAATGTAGGCTTCATCGATGATCACAATAACTTCTTGATTTTCTTTCAATAAATGCTCGATTTCTACAAGTGGTTTGAATAAACCTGTTGGTGCATTTGGATTAGCAATGATTATCCCACCATTTGGCGGGTTATAATTTTTTACAGCTATTTCAAAGTGACTGTTTAAGGCCAACTCTTTAAATGGGATCTGAAAAAGATCAGCCCAAACTTTATAAAAACCATAAGTGATATCCGGAAATAAAATAGGATCTGAACTATTGAAAAAAGCAAGGAAACAAAAAGCTAACACTTCATCCGATCCATTGCCAATCAAAAAATGTTCAGGAGATAATCCGTGCTTTATCCCCAATGCTTTTTTTAAAGAAAAATTATCAATAGAGCTATATCTTTTTAAATGTTCAGCATCGAAATTTCTCAGTACCTCAGTGACTTTTGGAGAAGGTGGATAAGGGTTCTCATTTGTGTTTAATTTGATCATATCTGAATAATTAGGTTGTTCTCCTGGAACATAAGGAGTGATTTTTCTAATGCCTTTCATGTCGTTCTCTCCTTTCATTTCTTATAACTATAAAGAAGCAAAGAAGGTTTCGCAAGATAAATATGTGGATTTGGAAAGAAAATACGTATTTTTGAAATACAAATTTCATTTTAGGCTAAATTATGCTATTATAATTCCATCAAGAAAAAATGACTACAACTTTTTTGTTTTGATCATGCGTGACGGTTTAAGGCTAATTGTCAATGGTCGGGGGAATAAGTAAGAGGAGATGGTTTGATGGATTTAACGAAAAGATTTAATAAACAAGTATATAAAATCGCCGTTTCGACGATTCGCCAATTTGACGAACAAGTAAGTGATATTGAAGACATTATAAAATTGACGTTGGGAGAGCCAGATTTTAATACTCCTGAGCATGTAAAAACAGCAGCACATGATGCAATCGAAAATAATTTTTCGCATTATTCAGGTATGTCAGGGTTGATGGATGTTCGTGAAGCAGCCACTTTTTTTATGAAAGAAAAATATGGGGTCATTTATCAACCAGCATCTGAAGTTTTAGTAACAGTGGGAGCAACTGAGGCGATTTCTGCAAGTTTACTTTCTATTTTAGAACCTGGCGATAAAGTTTTGATGCCAGCTCCAATCTATCCGGGCTATGAACCAGTGATTACGTTGGCTCAAGCAGAACCAATCTATATTGATACTACATCAAATGATTTTGTATTGACACCTGAAATGATTGAGCTTGCGATGTCAGAACATGGCGATCAGGTTAAAGCAATTATTCTAAATTACCCAAGCAATCCAACTGGTGTAACGTATAATCGTGAAGAAGTCAAAGCGATTGCAGATGTATTGAAAAACTATTCAATCTTCGTGATCAGTGATGAAATCTACAGTGAATTAACCTATGAAGACCAGCATGTATCCATCGCAGAATTTATTCCAGAACAAACTATTTTGATCAATGGTCTATCAAAATCACATGCGATGACGGGCTGGCGGATTGGATTTATCTTTGGACCAGAGAATTTGATTGCTGAAATCATCAAAGTTCATCAATATTTAGTCACAGCGGCTTCTACAATATCTCAAAAAGCAGCAGTTAGAGCGTTGGTTGAAGGAATGAATGATGCAGCAGTAATGAAAGAAGAATACCGAGAACGCCGAGATTTTGTTTATGAGCAAATGACTGCATTTGGGTTTGAAGTAGCCAGACCGAATGGTGCCTTTTATATTTTTGCGAAAATTCCTGCAGGATACCAACAAGATTCTATGAAATTCTGTGTAGATTTAGCTAAGCAAGAAGCAGTAGCGATCATTCCAGGAGTTGCTTTCGGTAAAGAAGCAGAAGGCTATGTAAGAATCAGCTATGCGGCAGACTTAGCGACATTAAAAGAAGCAATGAAACGAATCGGATATTATATCAAAACGAACAGTTAAGCGAGCAATCGTTTAACTGTTTTTTCGTCTCAACAGAACCTTTACATTCCTTTACTCATTATTTACAGAACGTTGAAACAGAATTAACACACTGCTGTTAAACTAAGCTTGTAACTAATTGAAAAGGACGTGTAAAAATGAAGAAACGTTTATTATCAGCAATTGTGTTAAGTGTAGGACTTTTAATCGCAGGGTGCGGCAATCAAGGGGCTGCAACTGGTGACAGTAGTAATAAATCTAACGATAGCGGAAGTACAAGTAATCAACCTGTTAAAATCGTAGCAGTTGGTTCAACCGCTTTACAACCATTAGTAGATGCAGCGAAAGATCAATTTGTTTCTGAACATGCTAATTACACAATTTCAGTTCAGGGCGGAGGTAGTGGAACTGGACTTTCTCAAGTCGCTGATGGTGCTGTGACAATTGGAAATTCTGACGTTTTTGCCGAAGAAAAATCTGGTGTAGATGCGTCAAAACTTGTTGATCATCGTGTTGCCGTTGTGGGAATGGGTCCTGTGGTCAATAAAGAAGTTGGCGTTAAAAACATTAGCAAACAAGAATTGATTGATATTTTTTCAGGAAAAATTAAAAACTGGAAAGACCTAGGCGGAAAAGATCAAGAAATCGCAGTAATCAATCGTCCAAGTGGAAGCGGAACGCGAGCAACTTTTGAAAAATGGGGACTAGATGGCGCTAAAGCTGTCCAATCTCAAGAACAAGACTCATCAGGAACTGTTCGTCAAATTGTGTCCCAAACACCTGGAGCAATCAGTTATCTTGCTTTTTCTTACATGGATGAATCAACAGATGCACTAAGTATTGATGATGTAAAACCTACAGAAGAGAATGTTGCAGATAATTCTTGGAAAATTTGGTCTTATGAACATATGTATACAAAAGGTCAACCGGATGATGATGTAAAAGCGTTTTTAGATTTTATGCTGACAGATGATGTTCAAGACGGTGTAGTCAAAGAATTAGGCTATTTACCAATCACAGCAATGAAAGTTGAAAGAGACGTAACAGGTACCATCACTAAAAAATAAGTTCTTTCCCCCTAAAGAATCAAAAGGAGGCTGGATGTGAAAACATCCGCCTCTTTTTGATTTAATCATTTTTTGGTAATTTTACTACAAACGTTGAACCAAGGCCTAAATGACTGTCGATCGTGACTGTTCCACCTAATAATTCAGTATAATTATGCACAATCGATAAACCTAAACCAGTTCCACCAGAATGCCGGCTTCTTGCTTTATCTACTCGGTAAAAGCGCTCAAAAATTCTTTCTTGGTCTTCTAAACTAATCCCGATGCCCAAATCTTTCACTGTGAAAAAGAATGTATCAGAGAATCCAAAATCAATGGTGATCGTTCCGTCAGATTGAGAATATTGAATTGCATTTTCAATCAAATTTTTAACGATCGGATAGAAAAGTTCATACTTTGTTGTGTAGGTTATTGATTCATCCCCAAGAATTTCGATTGTTAGATGTTTTTCTTTGGTTGCTTTACGATAAGAACGCAGAATTTCTTGTGTGAAAGGAAGCATGGCAACTTCTTGGTCATCATACGAAATGTTTTTTCCATCACGAGAAAGCTGTAAAATTTCCTGAATCAGTTGTTGTAAGCGCAAAGCATCTTTTTGCATGATCTCCAAAAATTGTGATAAGGTTTCAGGGTCATCTTTAGCACCGTCTAATAAGGTTTCGGTAAAGCCCAGTAAAGAAGTGACGGGTGTTTTTAACTCGTGTGAAACATTACTAACAAAGTCTTTTTGAATTTTTTCTAATTGCCTAACACGGGTTAAATCATAAGCAATTCCCAAAACTTGGTAATCATTTCCATCTTCTTCTATATAACGTAAAGACATATCTAAAATCGTTTCATTCAATGAGTCAGTTAGTTTTATTTCTTGATGTACCGAACTTTTTTCTGTGATAACTTGATGAATCAAATGGATCAGGGCAGGCTCTTTGATCACTTCAAAATAATCTTTACCGGCATCATTTTTCTCAATCATTAAAATTTCAGTCATCTTAGGATTGATCAATTGAACCTTTCCATCAACATCAATAATAAAAACACCAATCATCAGTTCATCCAGTAAGGCGTGAAATTGTTCATCAGTGGATGTGTAAGCCAAATATGTTTGGCTCATTTGTTGACTCAAGAGATTGACCGTTTGATATAATTCATTCCATTCTGGTGAATCTTGGATGATCGATCGCGCTTCATCTGGATATTTCACAATTTTTTTCAACACGGGTAAAACTGTCACCAAAGGTTCATTTTTCTGATGAAGTAATAAAAAGACGAAAGCCGTAATAATCAAAAATAAAATGCCTAAAGTAAACAGAATATAGCGCCTAAATGATCGGATACTATTAGAAAATTGTGTCGTTTCTTCTGACATTCGAATAATACCGATTAATTCACCATTTTTATCGACAGGCAATGCTAAGTAAAGTAATTCTTCTTTTAAAGTCGCACTTTTTCTCAAGGCAGAGCCGAAATCAGCACCAGAAAGAATTGCCTTAACTTCAGGACGATTACGTCTTGATTCATGCAGTGATGAATCAAGACTGTCGTAAAAAATATCCCCTTTGGCGTTCATCAATGTCAAACGCTCATTTTTATCAGTTGAATAATGTTCAATAAGCTTCTCTTCTTGATCTGAAAAATGTTGCGTTAAAAACAAATCAGGAGAGAGCTGGTCGAGAATCAATGTCCCTTTTTTTTGTAAGTACTCTTCCTGTTGGGACAATAATTCCTTTTTAAAAAAATAGTTTGTTAAAAAAATACTACCTACAAATAAAGCAAGCATCATAATTCCAACTACCCAATATTCAATACGTTGGCGTTTTTTCATTTTTTAGGCTCCTGAAAACGATAGCCAAACCCTCTAACTGTGACTAAGTAGGCAGGTCGCTTTGGATCAATTTCGATTTTATCTCTTAAATGACTGACATGGACGTCAACAATACGGCTTTGACCTGCAAAATCATAGTTCCAAATTCGATCTAACAAAGTATCTCGATCAATCACGCGATCTTTGCGTTTGATAAAGTAGACGAGTAATTCAAATTCTTTTGGCGTTAACTCAATTTTTTCGCCACGAACGCTCACTTCATAGTTTTGTTCATCAACGCTGATTTCACCTAATACCAAAGGTGCTTTAGCCGTCTCGCTAAACTCTTCTGATTTAGCTGACGTAGGTTTCAGACGTCGGAAGATCGCTTTCATTCTGGCTAAAACTTCTCTAGGACTAAAGGGTTTTGTTAAATAGTCGTCAGCACCGATTTCTAACCCGATGATTTTATCGACTTGATCATCTTTAGCGGTCAGTATCAAAATAGGGGTGTCAACTTTTTCCCTACGTAGTGATTTTGTGATTTCTAAGCCATCCATGTTCGGCAACATAACATCTAGAATGATAAAATCAAATTGATTAGACAGGGCTAACTCATAACCGACTGCACCATCTTCCGCCGATATTACTTCATAGCCGTCTTTTTCTAAGTTAAATGTCAACAACGTTACAATCGACGGTTCGTCGTCAACAACTAGTACTTTCTTCATCTATTTGGCTCCTTTAAATACGAAATAAACACAAGGTTATTTTATCATAGATTCACAGCTATCAAAAACTTTATGGAATGTTTCTAAAACTACTTTCAAAGCCAAAGAAATGGTATAATAAAAAAGATTGAAATGAGGGAAGCCAATGATTGGAATTAGCGCATGTCTTGGTGGGGTTTGCTGTCGCTATGATGGCCAAGCAAAAGAAATCACTGCCTTAAAAAAATTAGTAGAGAATGGCCAAGCAATGCTTGTCTGTCCAGAAGTCTTAGGTGGCTTACCAATTCCTCGAGAACCTGCTGAAATTAGCGGTGGAGACGGATTTGACGTTTGGAATGGTGATGCAAAAGTACTTACGAAAACTGGGGAAGACATGACCACTCTATTCAAACAAGGGGCAATCATAGCTTATCAAAAACTAGTTGAACAAAATATCACATCGATTATTTTAAAAGAAAATAGTCCGTCTTGCGGAAGTAAAAGTATTTACGATGGTACATTTTCTGGCAATCATCGAAATGGCGCAGGGGTTGCAACGGCTTATTTTATTTCCAGAGGTCTTGAGGTCGTTTCGGAAAATGATTGGCAAACAGTGGTCGATCATGAAAAGTAGAGATGTCAAAAAATAATCGAAGAATATTTTTCTGAAAAGGATTTTTGTACTAACTCTGCAAAGTTATTATGATCAATTGATCAAATCTTTAAAAAAATCCTCGAAAATCAAATAAGAACTATTGACTAATCGCTCTGAAATCGGTAACCTAAAAGGGATTGAAGATAGGAGTAACAACTATGGAAATTGAAAAAACCAATCGAATGAATGCGTTGTTTGAATTTTATTCTACTTTGTTGACAGAAAAACAAATGAATTATATGGAGATGTACTATGCGGATGATTTCTCATTAGGCGAGATTGCTGAAGAATACGATATCAGCCGCCAAGCAGTTTATGACAACATCAAACGGACTGAGAAGATCCTAGAAGAATATGAAAAAAAACTTCATCTATTTTCTGATTATATCGTCCGTGGAGAGTTACTAGAAACACTTAAAAGCTACGTGAACGAAACCTATCCGAAAGATACAACAATCATACAGTATATAGAACAAATACAAGAAGTAGAGGAATGAGATTATGGCTTTTGAAAGTTTAACAGATCGCCTACAACAGGCAATGAGCAAATTACGTCGTAAAGGGAAAGTATCTGAAGCTGACGTAAAAGAAATGATGAGAGAGATTCGCTTGGCGTTATTAGAAGCCGACGTAAATTTACAAGTTGTTAAAGATTTTACAAAACGAGTTCGTGACCGTGCAGTTGGTGTAGAAGTTCTTGAAAGCTTATCACCAGCTCAACAAATCGTTAAAATCGTTGATGAAGAATTAACAGCAACATTAGGGTCAGAAACAGTTGGCCTAAATAAGTCTGAACGCATTCCAACCGTGATCATGATGGTTGGTTTACAAGGAGCAGGTAAAACAACCTTTGGCGGTAAATTAGCGAATCATTTGATCAAGACAGAAAATGCACGTCCATTGATGATTGCAGCCGATGTTTATCGACCAGCAGCGATTGACCAGTTGAAAGTTTTAGGCCAACAATTGGATGTACCAGTTTTCGATATGGGGACTGAGACAAGTCCTGTAGAAATCGTACGTCAAGGGATGGAATTGGCTAAAGAAAAGAAAAATGATTACGTCCTAATCGATACTGCAGGTCGTCTGCATATTGATGAGACGTTGATGGATGAGCTAAAACAAATCAAAGATATCGCTCAACCCGATGATATCTTGCTTGTCGTTGATGCAATGACCGGTCAAGATGCAGTTAATGTTGCTGAAAGTTTCAATCAGCAATTAGGAATCACTGGTGTGGTTATCACCAAACTCGATGGAGACACTCGAGGTGGTGCGGCACTTTCTATTCGTTCCGTTACAGGCGCACCAATCAAATTCATCGGTTCAGGTGAAAAACTTACTGACTTAGAAATTTTCCATCCAGATCGTATGTCTAGCCGTATTTTAGGTATGGGCGATATGTTAACATTGATTGAAAAAGCCCAACAAGATTATGATGAGAAAAAAGCTGAAGAACTTGCAGTAAAAATGAAAGAAAACAGCTTTGATTTTAATGACTTTATTGAGCAATTAGATCAAGTAATGGGTATGGGACCAATTGAAGACTTGTTAAAAATGATTCCAGGAATGAACAATATGCCTGGCTTAGAAAATGTCAAAGTTGATCCGAAAGATGTGGCACGTAAAAAAGCAATGGTGCTTTCTATGACACCCGCTGAACGCGAAAATCCAGACTTATTAAATCCAAGCCGTCGCCGTAGAATTGCTGCAGGTTCAGGTAATAATGTAGTTGAAGTCAATCGGATGATCAAACAATTTAAAGAATCCAAAAAAATGATGCAGCAAATGTCCAAAGGAAATATGGATATTCCTGGTATGGATCAAATGCTTGGTGGAGGCATCAAAGGTAAACTAGGAAAAATGGCCATGAATCGCATGGTGAAGAAAAACAAGAAAAAGAAAAAAAAGAAAAAGTAACGTAGAAAAGAAAGCATACCAAAATCATAGATTCTGGTATGCTTTCTTTTTATAATTGAGATGGACCAGTAATTGTGCCATAGATCAGCAGAAGGGAATAATGGAGTAACCAATTTTATATTATAAACGTTTTCTTGAAAATTTTGCTAAAATAAAGAAAAGTTTTAAAAATAAAATTTAGCTATTGGAGGAGAAAAAGGTGAAACAGCGATGTTCTTGGGCGCAAGAGAATAAAAAAATGAAACTCTATCATGATACGATTTGGGGAGTTCCAGTATATGATGATCAGCGCCTGTTTAGAAAACTAGTATTGGATATCAACCAAGCTGGCTTGAGTTGGCAAACTATCTTGAATAAAGAGAACCACTTTGATGCCGCTTTTGATGATTTTGATATAAAAAAAGTTGCTTATTACGATGAAAGAAAAATCGAAGAACTTATGAATAATCCAGGCATTATCCGTAATCGTAGAAAAATCGAAGCAGCAATCTATAATGCTCAAAAAGTTATTGAGATCCAAAATGAGTTTGGTTCTTTTTCCAATTATTTATGGAGTTTTAATGCGCAACACGTTTTGAAAAATTCTTATCAAAATCAACTGGAGATACCTACAACAAATGAACTATCAGACAGAATAACCAAAGAGTTGAAAAAAAGAGGATTTAAGTTTGTAGGCAGTACGATCATCTATGCGTTTTTAGAAGCTGTTGGGATAATCAATGATCATGTAACAACATGCTTCCGATATGACGAAATAAAGTAAAAAATAGTCTAAACCAAAACATTATTTAAGTTTGGTTTAGACTATTTAATTTTAATCAACTATTTTTTCTAGAAAAGCAAGATAAGCATCAACAATTGTTCTGAAAAAACTCATGGTGTTTTCAGCAATCGTCCCATCATCGTTGATTAGATTTACTATATTGCCGATGTATGCTTCTGGTTGTTGTAAGGTCGGAACATTAAGAAAAACCAATGATTGGCGTAAATGATGATTTGCACCAAAAGCACTTAATGCGCCAGGGGACACGCTAACAACTAGTCCTGGTTTGCCATCCCATACATTTTGACCATAAGGACGTGAACCAACATCCAAAGCATTTTTTAAAACACCAGGAACAGAGCGATTATATTCTGGTGTGACAAAAACAAGACCAGTCAGTGTTTTTACTTCTTCTCTAAATTTCGTCCAAGCAGCAGGAGGCGTACCTTCGTCATCCAAATCTTGATTGTACATCTCTAATTCATGTAAATCGATAAAAACAGGTTCATAATCTTCTGGGAATAAACTGGATATGGCAACGGCCACTTTTTTACTATAAGAATCTTTTCTCAAACTTCCGACAAAAAAACCGATTTTTTTCTTCATAAATCTTTCCTCCATTCAATAAATAACGTTGTTTATTTTATTTTAAGCCGAGAAGATTGTTTTTGCAAGAAATCGATCTTTAGAGCAATCATCAGAATGTTATAAGCAAATCAATGTTCAGCAATATGTATCCTCTATATAATTAAAGCAACAAAATTTTTAGAAAAACGAGGGATAAAATGATGATGAGTGTTAAACGATTTGCTAAAATCAGTGCTTTTTTGTGTATTTTTTGGTTGCTGGTCATTGGTATTTCTACGAAAACAAGAGCAGTAGAGAACAGCTCTAGCACGATTGAAACACATACAATCTCAAGTACCGAAAATAAGGAACCTCAATCTAAAATCAGCGCCACAACGAATAGTGATAGCACAACACTCTCAACTGAAGAAAGTAGCATTGAAAACCAAATAAATCTTCAACCAACTGTAAAAGCAAACAAAGAGTACGGGTCTGAGTTGTTAACTAGTGTAAGTCTGACAGATATTGCTAATAATCTCGTTCATCGAGTGAAAAATAGCGATAAAATCAAAGTAAATTACTCATTTTCTCTACCAGATGAAGCTCAAGTAGGTGATGCGTTGACGTTTGAACTACCGGCTATTTTACAAATGGTAAACTACAGTGACTTTCCATTACTTAGTAAAATGGGGAGTGAAATTGGTATAGCAAAAATCGATCGAGCAACAAACAAGGTTACCGTGATATTCAATCAATATGTAAGCAATCACAATGCGATCAACGGCCAATTCTTTTTCTGGGTAAAACTTGTAAATGACCAAACAATAGATGGAGATAACGAAATTCCAATACCTGTTAATGGTACGACAAGTGATCTTACACTTATGGCAAATAAAACGAGTGGTGTCAGTACTGGTATTACGAATCCTACGACTATTTTTAAAAGTGGTAAATTCGATTCAATCGATCCTCAAAAAATCAATTGGACGATTTCGATCAATAATTCAGGACAAAATCTGTTAATGCCAATCATTAATGATACCCTAGGAGCAGGTCAACAACTGCTTAACGGTACATTCAGTGTTAATTATCGTGATGTCGATAAAAAAAGTTTAAAAAAATATCCACTTCCAAGCAACTTTGAAGGCGATCTAACCAAAGTAGAATCAACTCTAAATGGTTTTGTATTATCCCTTGAAAATTTAGGTAGTTATAGCGGATTAAAAGGATATGTGTCAGCAGTTGTCAATTATAGTACAAAAGTCACTGATTCATCAGTGAAATATATTAATCAGGTCAATACGTTAGATGAGTTTGGAATGGTTCAATCAAGAAACGCTAGTTTAACCAGTTATGCAAATGGTGGGAGTGGAAATGGAGATGTAAATCAAATCATCGATAGCATCACAGATAAAATCGATGAAGTTGAAAGTATTGATTTAGACGAATTAACTGAATCATCTGCCAAAAAACTAACAGAAGCTAAAGAGAATGCCCAAACAGCTGTAAACAACGAAGACGCAATGCCAACTGATTTAGAGTCTGCTACTGAACTATTGGTTGAGCGGTTAGTTACAGTAGAAGAAATTGCTAAACCGGCCGATATCGATGAATTAGAAGCAATTATCGAACAAAATGATGGACTAAAAGAAGATGCCTACACGCCGGAAACTTGGAAAACATGGATT
This sequence comes from Enterococcus haemoperoxidus ATCC BAA-382, assembly GCF_000407165.1. Lineage (NCBI taxonomy): Bacteria > Bacillati > Bacillota > Bacilli > Lactobacillales > Enterococcaceae > Enterococcus > Enterococcus haemoperoxidus. The sequence goes on from NZ_KE136479.1 coordinate 1,241,138, forward strand.
GATAAGAAAACGGAAGCTATTAAACTTATACAAGTAGCCAAAGAAACGCCTGAAACTGTTAGTCGCAATGAAATCAATCAGATAACACAAGAATTGAAAACAGCCAGAGCAAATCTAATTGAAGCTGTTACTCCGTCTGAGACAAGAGAATCAGAGTTATCTAGTGAACCATCCACTACGGAAACAACCAATGCTTCTCAAAGTACCACTAGCATTCAAAATGAAAAAAACTCTGGAAATCAGCAACAACTACTAAAGACTGGAGAAAATAAGTCACCTCTCTTAGTTTTAATCGGAGTACTTTTATTATTGGTGGCAACTTGGATATTGGTTGCCAAAAAGCAAGTTGAGAATTAAGTACCAAGTGTTAGCGTATATTTTGAAATAATATAAAAATAAGCTATAAACAAAAGAAGAAAATTCTTCTTCATTGTTTATAGCTTATTTTCGTTAAGCAACTGTTGATTGCCCCTGCCAAGGTAGATTAATTATAACACATATATAGCTGAAAGCGCTAAAAATCAGCAGTTTAAAGCTTTTTTTAAGGTGTCAAGAAAAAACTCTTTACAGCTTGCTGAAAATCTGGTAAACTAACATTTGTGATTAAGTTAATGGAGGTGTAATATATAAAATGTCAGTAAAAATTCGTTTAAAACGCATGGGTTCTAAAAAGAGTCCTTTTTACCGTATTGTAGTCGCAGATTCTCGTTCTCCTCGTGATGGACGTTTCATCGAAACTGTTGGAACTTACAATCCTTTAAAAGATCCTGCAGAAGTAGTTTTAAAAGAAGATTTAGTTTTAGACTGGTTGTCTAAAGGCGCTCAGCCTTCAGATACTGTTCGTAACATCCTTTCAAAAGAAGGCGTTATGAAAAAACACCACGAAGCTAAACTTGAAAAGAAATAAGGTGACCGATAATGACAGATGTGAAAGAGTTAGTTTTAACTATCGTTCGCCCATTAGTCAGTCAACCTGAGCTAGTTAAATTAGAAATAGAGGAATCTGATGTCTTTCTAGAGTATAATTTGACGGTATCACCTGAAGATATTGGCCGTATTATTGGGAAGCAAGGACGTGTTGCTAAAGCAATTCGTACCATTGTTTACAGTGTACGTGTGGATGGACCGAAAAAAGTTCGTTTGAATATTGTAGATGGTAAATAGCACGAAATGAAGCATCCAAATTTTTGGGTGCTTTTTTTTACGTTTTGACGAATCAATAAATATCCGTTAGTATAAACTAAAATATAAGACAAGTTGAGGAGAAGTGAATGGACAACCTAAACAGCTATCAAAAACAACTAGTACAAGGTCTCGACGAATATTTACTACAAGCCGAATTAGAAATAGGTGATATTTTTGTGCTTGGCTGCAGCAGTAGTGAAGTCAGTGGAGGCGTAATCGGTAAAAACTCTAATTTAGAAATTGGCGAGATGATTGTTTCTACACTTAAAGATAAGTTGGCCAAAAAAGGAATTCATTTAGCTGTACAAGGATGTGAACACATCAACCGTTCGCTAGTTGTTGAAAAAGAAATAGCCAAACACCACCAGTTTGAAATCGTTTCTGTCGTCCCAGCTCTTCATGCAGGCGGAGCTGCGGCAGTGGCTGCTTTTCAATTTTTCCAAAATCCAGTTGTTGTTGAAAAAATCACTGCACAAGGCGGTATAGATATTGGCGATACATCAATTGGGATGCATATCCAGCATGTCCAAGTTCCTGTTAGAACATCCATCAAAGAAATCGGAGGAGCGCACACGACTTATTTACGTAGTCGTCCTAAATTGATTGGAGGTATTCGTGCTGTTTACAACTAAAAAAGATAAGGAGTAACCTGTTGATTCATTGGTTGACTCCTTATCTTTTTATTTGAACGATTATTTTTTTCTAAATACTTTGATTTCAAAAATAGGTGCATCAAAACTGATTTCTGCTTCGTCAATCATCAACCCTAACAGGTGATAATCTTCTTCTTCATGATGCGTGATCCCAAGCAATTCATCATAATAACTTTCAATACTTAGATCTCTAGGTGTGTTTAATAATTCTAATAAATGCAGGACATTTTCTGGTTCGTCTTCTGTTTTTCCTTGGATTTTGATGCAAAAACCTTCTGATGTAAAGTCTAGCCCAATCCGGATTTCCTCAATATCATTTGAAAAAAAGTAAGTCAGTAACTCATCTACGATTCTCTTAGCTTTATCTCTTTCTTGCATGTTGTTTCACCTTTCTGATCTGTAAAATATTATCAAGTAATGGTACCATGACCGCCGCAACAAAACCAGTAGAAAATCCATTATTATAGAGATTCAGTCCACCGTGAAGATAGCTGACATTTGTAACTAATGACATATGCAAAAATCCGGCGATCAAGCCAAAAGTAATCCCATAATATCCTGCAATCGGTGCTAGCCCTGTGCCAAAAATCCCTGCAAGTACCACGGTTGTTTGATTTACTTCAAAAACCGAAGATAATTGTGCTGTCAAAAAAACACTAACTAATAATGGTAAGCTGTTGAGTAGATGATTACCAAATGCGCTGAAACCAACAGCGGATAAAATAGCGCCAACAATTGGACCATTGAGTGTGGAATGACTAACTTGAGTATAACCAACTAGTAATAAACCCATCAGCGCCATATTCATCATCGTAGCGCCAATCCCTGCAATAGAAATAAAATCAGTAATCAATTTACCCGAAGTTTTGCTGATATCTTTTAGACCTTTCAGAGAAAAATGATTGATTATAAACCCCGCAACAAACATAATAAAAAATAAAAATAACAGAAAAAAAAGAAGTTTGGAATGATAAGCAGTAGAAACTAAATTTTTTCCTTCGATTTTCCAGCCAAACATCCTTAAAATTCCAGTAAACATCATTGCAATAAGTCCGGAAGTAAATCCAACATTATATAAAGAAAAACCTTGATGGAAGGTAAGAATATGAGATGCTAACGGTGGTAAAATCAACCCAATAAAAATACCAACGAAACATCCTAAAGGAATCGAAAGAGGGAGTGGCAAAGAAATTCCAAAGGTAAGATAGCTAATGATAGGAGATAGAGCACTCCCAAATAAACTAACAACGATAAATTGAGAAAAAGGCTTCTTTACAATTTTTGCATAACAAAGTCCACCAATAATAATTGGGATTGAATTATATAGATTTTTCCCAAAAAATGAACAGCCTGAAACGGTAAATAAAGCAGCAATCATAGGACCGTTGATTGGAATTTTTTCTTTTTTAGCAAGTAACACACTAATCAGTGTAAGCAATCCACTATTCACAAAAGCACTACCGAAAGTACCAAGTTCAATATAATCAGTTAATAAATTGCTAGGGGAAGTTAAAATACGGATCATACCTGCCCAGAGAATGGTGATAGGTTCACTGAGTAGACCAATTATAATCAAAATAACGCAATAACCAATGAGAAGATAATAATTTTTATTTTTATCAGTCATTTCTGGATTTTTTTTATTCGTATGTAAAAAAAGTGCTTGGCTGTTATTTTTAGCCATAAAGAATACCTCCATCATCTATCAATAATCTAACTATATCCTGTAAAACCTTCATTGGTCAATAACAATTCAGAAAAGTCAGGTAAATTATCATGTTTTTTAGCTATATTCATAATTATTGAGAAAATGAATCCCTAAAAGAGTGTAAAATAAAAGAATAAATATTAAAAAAATAAATAATGATAAATTGTATTCGTATTATACTATTTCTCAGTTGAGACGAACACGGGGCCAATACACATTTAAATTATACGAGGAGGGATTATATTTGGTTAGAAAGAAGGTCTATCAAAAGCAACATATTTTAGCAGCTGCACGAGATTTATTAATAGAAAAAGGTTTTTCCTTTATAACAGCACGAAATGTAGCTGAGCATATGGGGATTTCAACACAACCGATTTACCTTGAGTTTAAAAACATGGAAGAGTTGAAGTTGACTTTATTGAAAACAACATACGAATTTTTAGAAACTGAATTCTTTTCTAAAAAACAAACATCACATATACTTGCTAATTTTGGCTTAAATTATATTGATGTTGCCAAATCGAACAGCAAACTGTATATAGCTTTGTATATCGACCAACATTCATATGGTCAAGAATTAAAACAGTTATCATTTGATTCGTTTCGAAAATCGATTCAAAATGATGAGAAATATACAGAGATTGCAAAAGAACAACTTGAGAAATTGCACATGAATTCATTGATTTGTGCGATGGGAATGGCATCATTGAGTATTTCTGGAATAGTAAACCAATCGGAAGATCAATTGATTACGGCGTTTGAAGCAGTTGAGAAAAATTGTGGAATATAACATGCTGAAAAGCCTTAACATAATTCGTTTCTATTTACTGAGACTGAGAGATTCCTACGCCAAAAGTATTAAGCAGATTTCGTCTATTTGACTGATTTTTTTTAGTGATATCATTGCTAAAATAAGTTTATCAAATGAAATTTGGAGGAATTATCTTGAAAATAATTAAAACAATCGTTGTACTAGCCTTACTTTCAGGCGTCACTCTTTTTGGAGCTAAACTATATACACAAAACAAATCAGATGAACTTTCAGGCACTATAGATCAATTAAACCCACTAGTGACAGAAGGTGTAGTTTATGTCAAAACAAAAAAAGCCGACAGCATAAACAGCTACGGCATTACGACATATAAACAACAAACATTCGACAAAGATGGTCAGCAAAAAGAACTTACTTTTACAGCAGATCATGAATTGATAACTGACCGTTATTTAAAAATATACAATAAAGGTGCCCATGTTGAAACATTTGAAGAAGTTTCTAGAGAAACCGTTCCTGAAAAAGCATTACAGCAATTGAATAAATAGAAAGACTGCAACATAATATAAACTAACGAAATGAATTGGACAACAGGGAGAATCAATGGATGATCTGTTTTTGTTCAATTCAAGTTAGAATTATATTCGTGCAGTCTTTTTTTGTGCAATCAATTTGTTCAAACAGCCTGAGGTATAAAGTCAATTGTACATAAATCATTGTGATGAAAATGGATAGTCGCTCGGATTTTTCCATCTTCAATCAATTTTTGTGCAGTGTCTTTTACGTCTTCTTGGTCAAATTGCTGGAAATTGATCACGTTTGCTACAAAATGAGGAGCTTTCCGATTGGAAGCCTCAAGAATGAGCGTTTCGATATGTGGATTAAACGTCACGTGCTTTCACCTCTTTTATCAACAGTACCACTTTATTTCTAAAATGGGTAGTAATTCATTGATACATGAGGATATGGAAAGAATTTTCTTCATACTACTAAACTTTCTCCAACATTTTTTCGTAGCCAGAGTAAAAATGTTGATTTTTTAAGATTATTAATTTATTTTGAGAGGTTCCAATTAATTGTTGTAGTTCAAACAAATTCTTCTTCTAATAATGATGAAAGAGTAGGTTTATACGGGATATTTTCTCGTTTTGCGATCTATTTGATAAGGAGGAAGCGATAAAAAAATAATGTCTGCATCATCTATAGCTAGTTTGATCCAATCTATAGTTGTTGTGGCTTCAATGATCCATGACTCTTTGGGCAAAATAATTTGAAGCTATTTGGTGGATTCTTCTACAGAGTAAGGTTTATCTCATGTGTGATGATGCGTCCACATGAGGTTATCTAATTAATAATAAGGTATCTCTTTTTTAGCTAATAGCTGTCTTGCAAAGGTTGTGTCTCCACCGCCAACAGGACCTGCAATCATTATTTTGGTGATAGTTGTCCTCTAATCAGAAAGAAAAAAGAATGGCAATGAATCGCCATTCTTTTATCTATTTATTTTTTTGCTTCTTGTAAAATATTGATTTTCTCGATGCGGATATCTTTCTTAGGTTTATCTTGTTCGCCAGTTTCAGCAGAGGCGATTTTATCTACAACATCCATACCTTTAGTTACTTGACCGAAAACAGTATGTTTGCCGTCTAGGTAAGGTGTACCACCTTTTTTGTAAGCATCGATAATTTTTTCTGGATAATCATCTTTTAATAAGCCATCTGACTTATCCTCAGCATTTTGAACAATAAAGAATTGGCTACCGTTAGTGCCATTACCTTTTTCATCTTTACCAGCATTAGCCATTGATAGGGCGCCGCGTAGGTTGTACAACTGGTCAGAGATTTCATCATCAAAAGAGTCATTCCAAATACTTTCACCACCTGTGCCATCACCCTTAGGGTCTCCCCCTTGGATCATGAAATCTTTGATAACGCGATGGAACGTAACATTATTATAATAACCATCTTTTGCATGTGTCATGAAGTTTTCAACCGTTTTTGGTGCTTGTTTAGGAAATAGTTTGATTTCAATTGTTCCTTCTGTTGTGACCAATTCAACTAAATCTTCTTCTTCACTAACTGTATCTGACAATTGAGGCAATTCTAGTGAATTTAAATCGACAGATTCAGACGTTTTCGTATCAGTAGAAGAAGTAGCAGAAGAATCCGCAGGTTTTTTCTCATTTTTAGGTCCACAAGCTGCAAATAATACTAATGATGTTAAAAGAGCAGTCGCAGCGATGAATTTTTTTGTTTTCATAAAGTTAAGTCTTCCTTTCAATAATAGTTACATCTCATAATAACAAATCCTCTTTAGAACTGCTAGTCAAAATGGGGAAATTTTAAGATTCTCAAAAGGTGTAGACCACTTTTTATTATTCTGCTATAATGAAAATGCATACATTATAATCAATACAAATCTTAGGAGGCAGTAATAATGGGAAAATTAGGTATTTCTATTTATCCAGAACGTTCAACTTTTGAAAAGGACAAAGCATATCTAGATTTAGCACATAAATATGGATTTAAGCGTGTTTTTACAAGTTTACTTCAAATCACAGAAGACAAAGAAAAGGTTTTAGCAGAGTTTAAAAAAGTTGTTGATTACGCTAACAGTCTTGGAATGGAAGTGATGGTCGACATTAATCCTGCCTTATTTGAACAATTAGAAATTTCTTATGATGACTTATCATTTTTTGATGAAATGGGTGCGTATGGTGTCCGTTTAGATGTTGGTTTTACTGGTGCTGAAGAAGCGAAAATGACTCGCAATCCATACGGCATCAAAATCGAAATTAACATGAGTACAGGAACAAGTTATGTAGACAATATTATGAGTTACTCACCGAATACAGATAACTTATTGGGTTCACATAATTTCTATCCACATCGTTATTCTGGTTTAGGCTATGATCATTTTGTTTTTTGTTCTGAAAAATTTAGAAAATACAATTTAAACACAATGGCTTTTGTGAACTCACACGATGCAACATTTGGGCCTTGGCCGACGCAAGATGGCTTGTGTTCATTAGAGGATCACCGCGATCTAGAAATCGCTACACAAGTGAAACACTTAGTATTAACTGGTTTGATCGATGATATCTTAGTTGGTAATGCCTATGCATCTGAGGCTGAATTAAAAGCGATGTCCGAGGCGTTCAAGGCTGAATACCCATCTGTGAAAGTAGATGTTGCAAAAGATATTACAGATGATGAAAGAGAAGTCTTGTTCACAAGCCTTCATAGCTATCGTGGAGACCGTTCAGAATATATATTGCGTTCAACTATGACACGTATTCACTTTAAAGACCGTGCCTTTCCTGCTCATAACACAAAAGATATGACAAAAGGAGATGTTTTGATCGACAATGTTGGATATGGTCAGTACAAAGGTGAAACACAAATTGCCTTGAAAGAAATGAAAAATGATGGACGAGTGAATATTGTTGGACGTATTTCTGACGATGAATTATTCTTATTAGATTTCTTGAAACCTTGGTCTAGTTTTAAATTAATTGAAAATAATAAATAAAATAGAATTGAGAGCAAACAAAGGGAACTTAAAACTTTTGTTTGCTTTCATTTTTCTTTCTTAAGATTTATACTAATTAATTCAAAATGATTTCTTTCGATAAAATAAAAAGAAAAGAGGTGACATTTATGGAAAAAGAACTAAGTGTTTTATTAGCAAAACTTCAAGGGATTGCACAAACGGGGAAAAAATATGGAAAAGATATTTTTGATCAAGAACGATACGACGAACTTTCTAAGGTAACAAAACAGTTAATAGAAACTTTGTACCCTAGTTTATCTGATAAAGAGTTAACAGTTCTTCTCGAAAAAGACGAAGGATATGCAACGCCAAAAGTAGATATTCGAGCAGTTATCTTCAATCAAGAAGGGAAGTTATTGCTGGTAAAAGAAAAAAGTGACAACTGCTGGGCTTTGCCAGGAGGTTGGGCTGATATTGGCTATTCACCGAAAGAAATTGCTGAAAAAGAAACAATGGAAGAAGCAGGAATATCCGTTATAGCTGAGCGCTTGATTGCCGTGTTAGATATGTCAAAACATGATTTCCCCCCTAAATTGACTTATGTTTATAAATTTTTTATTCAATGTGTCGCTGAAAATCAAGAATTAAAAACTGGAATTGAGACGAATGATGCTGGCTATTTTTCACTACAAGAAATTTATTTGCTTGCTCTCTCTAAACAACGAAACATCATCGATAATTTTGAAATGATTTTTGCTGATTATCAAAATGAAAAAAATATCATGATTTGTGATTAGCATTGCGAAAATGCCAATAAAACATTATACTATTTAAGGATTTGAAAAAAATAGTATCATTTGTTATTTATTTAAGAAAAGCATATTTTATGAGTGATACGTTTAAAATGGGGAGTAATAGGATGAATCGCATAGTAAAAATTTTGATAGCTATAGTTGTTTTAGTTGTAATCGTACTAACAGGAGCAGGGATGTATTTCTATAATTATGCTGTTGTTCCTTCAACAAAAGATTTCTTAGCTGGGGATACACCAGGAACCGATGTTGAAGCTAAAACACCAGAAGAAAAATGGTTTAAAGACAAAAATAATCGTTCATATTGGGATTTGACGTCTAAAGATGGATTAAAGTTAAAAGCAATTTATTTACCTGCTGAAGAGAAAACGGATAAAAATGTTATTATGGCTCATGGGTATATGGGAAGCGCCGAGACAATGGCGAGCTTTGCTAAAATGTACCATGACTGGGGTTATAATGTTTTAGTGCCGGATGCTCGAGGACATGGTGAAAGTGAAGGCGATTATATTGGTTTTGGCTGGCCAGAGCGAAAAGACTATCTTCAATGGATCGATAAAATGGTTACTGAAAATGGTAAAGATAGTCAAATCACTTTATACGGTATTAGTATGGGTGGTGCCACAGTCATGATGACTAGCGGCGAAAAACTACCTGAAAATGTCAAAGCGATCGTGGAAGATTGTGGCTACTCAACTGTAAATGGGGAACTCGCTTATCAATTGAAAGATATGTTCAATTTACCGGCGTTCCCACTAGTTCCGGTTACAAGTTTGATTACTAAAATTCGTGCAGGTTATTTCTTTGGCGAAGCAAGTTCTGTCGCCCAATTGAAGAAAAATAAAGTACCAATGTTGTTTATTCACGGAGATGCAGATAAATTTGTGCCATTTAAAATGTTGAATGAAGTATATAATGCAACGGATGCACCAAAAGAAAAATTTGTCGTAAAAGGTGCAGAACATGCTAAAGCTTATACCGTTGATCCAGAAGCTTATAAGAAAAAAGTTGAAAGCTTTTTAACTAAATATGTAGATTAATGATGATCGTCATCCAGTTTGAATCACTGGTGACGATTTTTTAAAGCAGAAAAGTGGGGTTATATTAGAATAAAGTTTTATTTAAATGCTAGTCGTGCTAATTTTACTATGCATCCACTAGAATTCTTTGATATGATAATAGAAAGAAATGAGGTAAAATAGATGGAAGAACAAATTATTGACTATCTGCATTACTTACAAATAGAACGAGGGCTTTCCCTTAACACAAGAAAAAGCTATGAACGAGACTTACATAAATATGTCACTTTTCTAAAAGAGCAGAAGATCGAAACTTGGCAAGTGATTGACCGTTATATAATTATGGAATATTTACAAACATTGTATAATGAGAACAACTCATCTGCGACAATTATTCGAATGATTTCAAGTCTTAGAGGTTTTCATCAGTTTTTAAGACAAGAACGATTGACAGATCACGACCCAATGCAGCATATCGATTCACCTAAAAAAGCACAAAAACTCCCTAGTACACTGTCTGTAGAAGAAGTTACTTCACTGATTGAAACACCAGATACAACCAAACCTTTAGGCGTAAGAAACCGAACAATTTTAGAGGTCATGTATGCTACTGGACTTCGAGTGAGTGAGCTTGTAGAACTAAAAATAGGGGATTTACACTTATCAATGGGATTATTACAGACAATTGGTAAAGGGGATAAAGAACGGATCATTCCCTTAGGTGATTACGCGATTCAATGGATTGAAAAATACCTAGAAGAAGCACGGCCTGTTTTGATCAAAAAAAATCAAAGTGAGACACATTTGTTTGTAAATCATCATGGTAAGCCGTTATCACGCCAAGGAGTTTGGAAAAATTTAAAACAAATCGTCCGAGAAGCAGGGATCAATAAGAATATAACGCCACATACATTGCGACATAGCTTTGCGACACATTTATTGGAAAATGGTGCGGATTTGAGAATTGTACAAGAACTACTCGGACACGCAGATATTTCTACAACTCAAATTTATACCCATATTACAAAACAGCGGATGGCAGATGTTTACAAACAACACTTCCCAAGAGCTTAAAGAATAAAAAAGAGAGAAGGTGAGATCATGTTAACTTATTATCGAAAAGAGCAGCGTAAAATTGCGATGGGTTTATTAAGTTTTCATCAAAAATTAACAGAGTACCATTCACTGCTAAAAGAATTAGACATGTATGAAACAGAAGATAACTTGCATTTACTTTTTTGGACACCAGTTGGGGAACAAAACATTCAAGGAATCGTAGGAATAGAAGTAGAAACGTCTGAAGCGATGATTTTACATGATATATCGATCAACCCTTCTTTTAGAGGAGAGAAGCTTGGGTTTGACTTACTAAATGAAGTTAGGGAGTTGTATCCTGAGACAAAAATTTATGGCACATTAGCCACATCCGCTTATTTATCTAAGTGGAAAGAACACAATGCTTGAATTTTATGGTAAACTAAAGAGTTGAAAAAGAAAGTTGGATGATCTTGCAGGAAATTAATGTGAAATTGGATGTATTTGAAGGACCACTCGATCTTCTTTTACATTTGATTCAAAAATTGGAAATCGATATTTATGACATTCCGATTGCTGCAGTAACGGAACAGTATATGAACTATATCCATACAATGAAAACGTTGGAGTTAGAAATTGCTGGGGAATATCTAGTGATGGCAGCAACATTGATGGCAATCAAAAGTAAGATGCTTTTGCCCAAACAAGAGTTGGAAATGACAGAAGACGATGAAATCTTAGATGGTGAAGACCCACGAGATGCGTTGGTTGCTCAATTATTAGAATATCGTAAATTTAAATATGCAGCGGGTCTTTTGCATGAAAAAGAATCTGAAAGAAGTCTTTATTATACAAAAGAACCCATGGACATAGATGAATATAAAGAAGACAATCCTTTATTGGAACCGAATCAACTGAATACAATCGATCTTTTTCTAGCTTTTCATGCAATGCTAGAAAAGAAAAAAAGTCGTCAGCCAGTCGAAACAACGGTTACTGGAGATGATGTATCGATTGAAGAAAAGATTGCAACAATCACGCAAAAAATGTGTCAGATCGATCGGAATACACCGATAAACTTTGAGTCTTTTTTTACGAACTATTCTAAACAAGAAGTTGTTACGACCTTTATGGCTTTGTTGGAATTGATGAAAAAAGGGGTCGTTCATGTAGAACAAGAGGACAATTATAGTACCATTTTACTCTATAATACATCCGAAGAGATTGAAACAAGTACGGAGGAAACAGCGTGACCACAGTTAGTCAAATCGAAGCGATTTTATTTGTTGTTGGTGAAGAAGGAATTGGTTTAGAAGAATTGTCTTATTTATTAGGACTATCTACCGCCAAAACATATGAAGCATTGACCGCTTTAAAAGAGCGCTATGAATCAGATGAACAAACCGCATTAAATATTTTAGAAGTTGGAAATCACTTTATATTATCTACGAAAAAAAACTTTGCGCCGTTATTAAAAAAATATGCACAATCACCTATCTCGAATTCTTTGTCCCAAGCAGCCCTTGAGACATTGTCGATCGTTGCTTACAAGCAGCCAATTTCAAGAGTAGAAGTAGATGAGATTAGAGGTGTTCAGTCAGCAGGGTCTATGCAAAAATTAGTTGCTCGCCAACTGATTGAAGAAAAAGGACGGGTGGACGGACCTGGTCGAGCTATTTTATATGGTACCACTGCTTATTTCATGGATTATTTTGGTTTGAGATCCTTAGAAGAGTTACCAGATATCCATCAAATGGAAGAAGAAATCGCTGAAGAGTTACCTTTAGACCTCTTTTTCGACCGTTACAAAGAATTAAATGAAGATCCGCCAACAACGGACATAAATGAATCGGAGGAAGAAAACTAAATGGAAAGACTTCAAAAAGTAATTGCGCATGCAGGAATTGCATCACGTAGAAAAGCAGAAGAATATATTGTCAACGGACGTGTAAAAGTAAATGGGAAAATCATTCGAGAATTAGGAACGCAAGTAGGGAAAAATGATAAGGTTGAAGTAGATGATGTGCCAATTTACAAAGAAGAATATGGTTATTATCTTTTCTACAAACCAAAAGGCGTCATCTCCGCTGTTTCGGATGATAAAGGTCGAAAAGTTGTTACAGACTTTTTCTCTCACATCAAAGAACGAATTTATCCTGTTGGACGATTGGATTATGATACCTCTGGATTATTACTATTAACGAACGATGGTGAGTTTTCTCAAAAATTGACTCACCCAAGTCATGAAATCGATAAAGTTTATGTGGCAAAAGTAAAAGGATTAGCTAAAAAACATGATTTGCTTCCACTGACTAAGGGAATGAAAATCGAAGGGTACAAAACTGCGCCAGCTGCTTTTGAAATCATATCTGTCGATCTTAAAACAAACACGAGCATTGTTGAATTGACGATTCATGAAGGTCGTAATCACCAAGTGAAAAAAATGCTTCAGGCAGTAGGTTATCCAGTTCAGAAATTAAAAAGAGAAAAATACGGTGATTTGACCTTAAAAGGACTACGTCCAGGTGAATACCGCAACTTAAATAAAAAAGAAATTAGTGTTTTAATGAATCAATCAAAATAATCTTTTTAGAGAAGTTAGAAAAAAAAGCGCGTAGCTCCGATAAATAAAAGGAGCTACGTTTTTTCGCCGTTTATTCGGATATAATGCGGAGTAAAACCGATTTTTAGAAATACTCCGACTCTATTCAATTCCACATATGTGACACAATGAACATAAATATTGCTTTTTTCTAGAAAGAATGTATACTGTAGTTGTACAAAAAATTAATAAAGGTTCGTCTTCAGGGGCAGGGTGAAATTCCCGACCGGTGGTTATAGTCCACGACCTACTTCATTTGAAGTGGCTGAATTGGTGAAATTCCAATACCGACAGTAAAGTCTGGATAAAGAAGATAGGGCTTATTTGAATTGGCATTTTTCAGATAAGATAACTCTACTCTATTTTCCCTGCTGGAAAATAGAGTTTTTGCTGTATATTTCTGATAGTCACTACCATTAGACAAAGGATAAAGTAGATGATGAACAATACGTGGCAAGAAAAGTGAGATATGTTACCATCTGCTGTAACACTGTACTTAATTAAAAATTAAATATGAGTGGATCACTTCTCGCAGTGTGTTAGAGGATTGTATGACAATAATGAGACCATTGATACATACAAGACTAAGTGACATCTTACAACAAATCAAGAGCAATCAATGGAAAAGTCAATTTAGAAAAGTTCGTTTGAAGATGGGTCCTTAAACAGGAGGATTTCATATGCGAAACAACAAGGTACAAAAAATGGTAAGTGTAGCAATGTTAGCAGCAATAGGTGTGGTTTTACAATTTGTAGCGTTCCCGATCATACCATCATTAAGTTTTTTAAAAATCGATTTCAGTGACATTCCCGTTATGATCAGTATGTTTTTATTTGGTCCGTTAGCTGGTATAAGTACCGCGTTCATAAGATCAGTATTGCATCTGTTTACGACAGGAGCATCACCGCAAAATTTAGTGGGGGATGTAGCTAGCTTTTTTGCAACAACTGTTTTCACTTTACCAATGTATTATTTTTTCAAGCGAGGAAGCGACAAGCTTTCAAACAAAATTTTAGGAGTCTCTACAGGGATAATTGCTCTAACTGTTTTCATGGGTGTAGCAAATTATTTTGTGATTACACCAATTTATTTGCAACTATTCGGCGTATCAGCGGGGCAATTTTTAGGAATGTCACTAGCGAAATATGTTACGATTGGAATTATTCCATTCAACTTGATTAAAGGCACAATTGTAAGTGCTGTTTTCTTAGTACTTCATGCAAAACTTTTGCCGTGGTTATCCAGAAAACAATATCAGTTGGGGCATAAAAAGACAATAACAAAATAAACAATTGATATAAATAGCTGAAACATAGAGTAGAACACGTCATTTTGCTCTGTGTTTTTTTGATTGTCAATACAAATTATTCTAGTTACAAGTCGATTTCTGCTAAAATAGAAATGATAAGAACGAGAGGAGAACGAACATGAAAAAATGGCAAAAACGATTACTTTGGTTTATAGGAGTACTTGCAACAGTGATTTTGGTCGGTTTATTTTATATAAAAACTATTACCTATACCCCGACGACAATGGCTTTGGAAGTATCTCAAAAAGCACATGATGAAAATGGAGTGTTATTTTTTAAAGGAAACGAAGAGAAACCGGCACTTATTTTTTATCAAGGAGCTTTAGTTGAAAATGCTAGTTATAGTGTTTGGGCTGAGAAAGTAGCAGAGGCTGGATTTTCAGTTTATCTCGTAAAACAGCCCTTAAATCTAGCTGTTTTAGGCCAAAATAAAGCGGAGCAAGTCATTCACTCTAATAATCTAAAAAATTATGTGATCGGTGGGCATTCACTAGGAGGAGTTATGGCTAGTCGTTTTGCTGCTGAACAAGATAATAATGCATTAAAAGGTGTATTTTTCCTAGCAAGTTACCCTGACGAAAAAGGGAGTCTTTCAAAGTTTAAAGGACAAGTACTCTCATTGACAGGCTCTGAAGATGGTGTTTTAAATTGGCAAGCATATGGTCAAGCCAAAAAATATTTACCTAAACAAACTGTTTTTGAAAAAATCAAAGGTGGAAACCACGCCGGATTTGGTAGTTATGGTGAACAAAAAGGAGATAAACCTGCTCTAATTAACAATGACGAACAACAAGAAGAAGTCGCTAATCAGCTAATTGATTGGTTAAAGACAATCAACTAAATAATAAAAGGAGAAAATACCGTTTTTTGACAAGTATTTTCTCCTTTTATTATGAAGCTAATTTCATTATTTTTCTATGATCTCTATTGCACGAACAGGACATTTGCGGTACGCTATTAACGCATTGTCCTGTTCATTTCTAGAAACAAATTCTTGAAGGGCCTCGCGATCATTTTTAAAAATGACGATCCCATCGTCATTATAATCAAAAATTTCTGGTGCATAGACTTGGCACAACCCGCAAGCAATGCACTTTTCAGGAATTATTTTACATAACATAAGAGCACATCCTATTCTATCATTGAAAGAGGTGTAAATATGGAACCTTCCTTTATTTTAGCTTTATTTCAGCATGGATACAAGGTACGCACTTCAACTTTGTATCATCTTTTAAAAGGCAAGCGGACAAGTTCTGTATTGCTATATGGTTTTTTATATGAAAACTTACGATTTTTCCAGCTATTTCCATTATTATCTGACAAACAATTTCATACTATAATAAAAGAATTAGGTAAACAAGACTTATTGAATCTGACATCTGATGGCGAAGCTCAGATAACGTCTAAAGGTATACAGGTCGCAGTTTATGATGTCCATCATTTTTCTTGGATCAACAATTATCGATTTGGGAAAACAGATGAAACGATTTGGCGTTTATTACAATTTACGGTGCAAGTTGTTTCTAATTTATCTTATACGAATAAACATTACGTTCCATTAGAACAATCGCCATTGTATCAAAAACAAGTGAAAATGTATATAAAATCAATGCCTAAAGCGCAGTTGATCGAAACAGTCAAGAAAGAATGGACGCTGTTATTTTCTCATCTAACGAACGATGAAGCAAATTTTTTTGCTCAACAATTTTCGGGCTATCAACAAATCGGTAAAACATCGTTTCAATTAATGAAGGATGATGATAACACCTTTGAGCGACAGTTATATAAAAAAGAAAAACTCCATCATCTACTGGATACGATTTGTCTAATGCCAGATGGTAGTTTCTTAAAAAAGTTGGTTCTTCCTTTAGTGAAACAAAATGAAAATAAAAGTATGAGTGAAACAAGTTCATATATGAAAACGCAGCTTCCGATAGAAGCGTTAGCTCAGAAAAGAAGGGTCAAAATAAGCACAATCAAAGATCATCTTATGGAATTAGCCTTAACTAAGGATTTTCCGTTTGAACGCTTTATATCCAAAGAAACAGAACAATTCTTATTTGAATACCCTAAACCATATCAAGAATGGACATATCGGTCAGTCAAACAAAACAGTCCTGAACTGGACTACTTTGAGTTTCGTTTATACCAAATTCAAAAAATTAGAGAAGAAAGAGAATCACGCCAATGAGAGTGGATTTAGAACATGTATTACAAGATAAATTTGGCTTCAGTACATTTAAACCAGGGCAAAAAGAAGTAATTGAGCAGCTGATAAAGAAGCAAGATACATTAGCTGTCTTGCCAACAGGTACTGGAAAATCCTTGTGTTACCAGCTAGTTGGACAATTAGTTAAAGGGAATGTGATTATAGTTTCACCACTTCTATCTTTAATGGAAGATCAAGTGATTCAGCTTCAAAAAAAGGGGGAAGCAAGTGTTATTGCTCTAAATAGCAGTTTGTCTTTTATTGAAAAGCACTATGTATTAAATCATTTAAGTCACTATAAATATATTTTGATCAGCCCAGAAACATTAACTCAAAAAGATGTTCGAAAAAGAATAGCTGAATTAACAATTGCTTTATTTGTAGTAGATGAAGCCCATTGTGTTTCTCAGTGGGGCGTTGATTTTAGACCAGAATATACCAAGCTAGCTAAAATCCAAGCAGAATGCGGTTATCCATTGACTTTGGCATTAACAGCCACAGCAACTCCAGCTGTAAAAAAAGAGATTATTAAGCAATTATTTTCTCATCGCAAAACAATTTCGGAAGTTATTTTTTCTGTGAACCGACCAAATATTGGTTTAATTGTCAATCAAACAACTGAAAAAAGTGATACATTAATTTCTTATCTGACAGAATTAAAAAACAGAGGAATCGTGTATTGTGCAACTAGAAAAACAGCAGAGAGAATCAATCGATTAATCAATGCACAGACGAATTTAAAATCAGCATTTTATCACGGGGGTCTGACTGCCAATGAGCGTAGTTTGTTGCAACAACAGTTTGTTTCAAATCAATTAGATGTTCTATGTGCGACAAATGCTTTTGGCATGGGGATCGATAAGCCGGATGTACGCTTTGTTATTCACTATGATTGCCCGGATAGTTTAGAAAATTATGTTCAAGAAATTGGCCGGGCAGGTCGTGATGGGCAGGCTAGTGTAGCGATTTTACTCTATCAACAAGGTGATGAATCTATTCACCATTATTTTCAATCTGAAAGTCGGCTTGATCGAGAACTTTTAAATGAACTAGCTGAAATCCAAACTGAAGATCAAGAAACCATTTTACCTACACTAAATGAAATTCAACAAAAATGGCTGCAAGGATATTTTGAAAAGGAGTACACAATCGAAGAATTAGAACAAAGATTATTAAGAAAAGAGAAAGAACGTCAACAACAGTTAAATGTTATGTTAAACTATATCAATGAAGAAAAATGCCGTCGGGTGTTCATTCAGCAGTATTTTTCAGAAACAATCACAAAATCAACACAAGAAAATTGTTGTGATTGTTGCGGCTTATCCTTTGACAACTATAAAGGGCAAATAGTACAATCACCAGAAGAAAAGGAAATCTCCGAACAGTGGGAGGACATTTTAATAAGATTATTTAAAGAATGAAAATAATCTTATTTTAGGCTACAGTTGACAAAAAGCTGTGGTATAATAGCAAACGAGATAATTTTAGGAGGAACGATACGTGAGTAAAAAAGATAAGAAAAAACCATCAGGTGCACGTGAACCTTGGGAGCAGTCAATTTATGATACGGATAAGAATGCTGGGGGCTCTCGCTCAGAAAAACGTCAACAAAAAAAGGGCAATACGGTCTTTCTAACAATTTTAGTTATTCTATTATTATTGATTATTACTTTACCAGTTGGAACCTATCTTTATGTTATGAGAGATAAATCTGACAATAAAGAGGCTAGCCAACCATCATCATCTGTAGTTGTTCAATCATCGACAAAAAACAGTTCAACTCAGCCATCCTCTTCAAGTGCTAGTTCTTCGCAAGAGCAACCGGCATCGTCTTCAGAAGTAGCAGGCGAAAGTAGTGCACCACAAGAAACCACGCCGACAAGTGCACCACAAGAAGCAGCTGTATATACTGAAGTGCTTAATGGAGAAGGACCAAATCAAGTTGCCACAAGAAATGGGATAACAACAGATGAGCTATTACAATTAAATGGCTTAACTTTGAATTCTGTTTTACAACCTGGACAATCATTACGTGTAAAATAGCAACAAAATTGGGAGAAAAGTAACGACTGCTTAATGCAGTTGCTTTTTCCCATTATTAAGGGTCTGAAACAAAACAATTTATGTTTTGTACCAGACTCTTTTACTATGTGATAAACAAAGGAGTTCACTATGAAAAAGATAAGCATCGCAATCGATGGACCAGCGTCTTCTGGTAAAAGTACAGTTGCTAAGATTTTAGCAAAAAAATTAAATTATATTTATTGCGATACAGGAGCTATGTATCGGGCTTTGACCTACTTAGCAATTAAAAAAGGTATTGATTTTGAGAATGAACAAGGCTTAGTTGACTTGTGTCTTAACCACACTATTTCATTTAAACAGACTGAAAAAGAGCAGTTAGTTTTTGTTGATGGAAGCGAAGTAACTGAAGAAATCAGACAACCTAATGTAACAAATGCTGTTTCGATTGTGGCAAAACATGGAGCGGTTCGACAAAAAATGGTAGAGCTTCAGCAAGAGATTGGACGTTTAGGCGGTGTTGTCATGGATGGACGAGATATTGGAACAGCTGTGTTGCCTGATGCAGAAGTTAAAATCTTTTTGGTTGCTAGTGTGGAAGAACGCGCTGAAAGACGTTATAAAGAAAACCAAGAAAAAGGTATTACGACTGATTTTGATACGTTGAAAAAAGAAATCGAGCATCGGGATCATCTTGATTCAACAAGAGCAGTGTCTCCTTTAAAACAAGCAGTAGATGCAGTTAAAATTGACACAACTGGAATGAATATAGAAGAAGTGGTCAAAGAGATCGAAGAGATTATCATAGCTAAAAGTTAAGGCTTCGTATTTTGTAATAAAATAGCTAGAAAGAAAGTATGACTGCGTAAAAGTTATACTTTCTTTGTCCTAAAGCAAGAAAATTTCTTCTTATCTCAAATAAAAAAAAGAAAATGAGAGAAATCGCTTTATTTTTTCAGTAAAATCCCTTACTATTAAAGGAGTAGGTCAGTTTTTACGAATTTTTTGGTGGCATAGGAGGATAAGTATTCATGACAGAAGACAAAAAAGTGGAAATCAGCAATGAAACAATGGAAGACGCAATGAACAGTTTTCAAGAAGTGAGTGTTGGCGACATCGTTAAAGGTGAAGTGCTGGCAGTCGAGGACAAACAAGTAATTGTTGGTATTGAAGGTGCCGGCGTTGAAGGCGTGGTACCAGCAAAAGAATTATCTACGACACAAGTAGAGGATATCAATGAATTAGTAAGTGTTGGCGATATCTTAGATTTAGTTGTCATCACATCAATCGGCAAAGATAAAGAAAATGGTAGTTATTTACTTTCTAAACGTCGTTTGGATGCTAAAAAAGTTTGGGAAGAAATCGAACAAGATTTTAAAGCAGGTAAAATTATCGAAGCTCCAGTTACAAATGTTGTAAAAGGCGGTTTAGTGGTTGACGTTGGTGTTCGTGGATTTGTTCCAGCATCAATGGTAGAAGATCATTTTGTCGATGACTTTTCTGCATATAAAGGCCAAACATTGACATTCAAAATCATTGAAATTGAGCCTTCAGAAAATCGTTTGATTTTATCTCACAAAGCGGTTGTTGCAGCAGAGAAAAATTCTAAGAAAAAAGATGTTTTGGCGACCCTTCATGATGGAGATATCGTTGAAGGTAAAGTGGCTCGTTTAACTGATTTTGGTGCGTTTATTGATTTAGGTGGTATTGATGGATTAGTTCACGTTTCTGAAATTGCTCACCAACATGTTGCGAAACCAAGCGATGTGTTAACAGTAGGCGATAACGTAAAAGTTAAGATCCTTTCAATCAATCCAGAAGAAGAACGTGTGTCACTATCAATTAAAGAAACATTAGCTGGACCTTGGGAAGACATCGAAAACAAAGCAGCAGTTGGTTCAGTTCTTGATGGAACTGTTAAACGTTTGACTAGCTTTGGTGCATTTGTTGAAGTATTTCCTGGCGTTGAAGGATTAGTTCACATTTCTCAAATTTCACATAAACATATTGCAACACCTCACGAAGTATTACAAGAAGGTGAAGCAGTTCAAGTGAAAGTATTGGAAGTTAATCCTGAAGAACACCGTATTGCATTAAGTATCAAAGCATTAGAAGCAAAACCTGAATCTCAGGAAGAACCAAAAGATGTCCAAGAATATGAACTGCCAGAAGAAAATACTGGTTTCACAATGGGCGATATCCTAGGGGATGCTTTGAAATCACAAGATACCGATTCTGAATAATTTTTCAATTCGAGCGGAGGGGAACCTTCGCTTTTTTTGTCTAAGAAACTAAAAATAGCATTAACTAAAGTGTATTTAGTTAATGCTATTTTGGGATTAGATCCTCAATTATAAATTACTCGTAAATCTGCGGGTGTATGTTCCCCGCGATATTGCTTACGGAATTGGTGAGGAGATTGGCCTACTTTTTTCTTGAATAACTTGCTAAAGTAAGTAGAATCAATATAGCCAACGGTTCCAGAAATTTCTGTGATGGATTCTTCTGTTTTCATCAATAATTGTTTGGCTTTTTCTACGCGATAAGCAGTTAAGTAATCAATAAAGTTCATGCCAACGGCTTCTTTAAAAAAGCGACTGACATAATGACGATTCAAGTGCATGATATCAGCTAAAGTAGTTAAGTTGATTTCTTCATTGTAGTGGTCATGAATGTAATCCAAAATAGTATTGATTTGTTCTTTTGCTAAAATAGTTGGTTTATTATTCAATACATCCATCAGAGAAACTTGGTTGAGTGATTTAACGCAGCGATCGATAGCAAATTTTAATTCATTAAAATCAACGGGTGTCAATAAGTAATCGATTACACCACATCGCAAGGCTTGATGAATACTTTCAAAATTATCTCGTTCAGTCAAAATAATCACTTTGATATTTGGAAGCTGTCGAACTATTTTGCGTTTAACAATAAAACCATCAATATCTAAATGGTCGATTGCTATCAAAAGAATTTCTGGAAGCAACTTTTCAGCAATTGTTAAAGCTTCTTGCTCCGTTTCAGCAGGAGGTAACACTTTTATATTCATAAATGAGTCGTTGATAGATTGTTGAAGTGTTCGTTGCTCTTTTACATCATTACTGACAATCATTAATCGGCACATAAGTAAAACCCTCTTTTCTTTGATGAGATAATAGTTCTTTTGTTTGTGAAAATTTCTTTACTACTACATAATACCTTGAATAAATTCAGCTTTCAAGTGCAATTGTTTGTGAAAAAGATACACGAATAGGTTAATAATGTCCATAATCTTCTTAAAATATTCCCTAACAAATTGAAAAAAATAGATTAAAATCAATTTGTAAGCGTTTAAAAAAGAAGGAGTGTTCAAATATGACTGAAGTAATTAAAGTAAAAGAAATTGAAACATTAGTCGAAACCGCAAAGAAAGCTCAAGCAAAGTATGAAAATTATACGCAAGAGCAAGTAGATGCTATCGTAAAAAATGTATATCAAAAAACACTTGATAACGCAGAAAAATTAGCTATTTCAGCAAATGAAGAAACTGGATTTGGAAAAGTTTCCGATAAAATAATCAAAAACACTTTTGCCAGTGAGCAAGTTTATGAAAGTATCAAAGATTTACCGACTGTCGGCGTAATTAACCGTCGTAAAGAAGACAAAATTATAGAAATTGGTATTCCTTTAGGTGTTGTCGCAGGTCTGATTCCTTCAACAAATCCGACCGCAACAGTGATCTTCAAATCGTTAATTGCGTTGAAAACTAGAAATGCAATCGTTTTTTCACCACATCCAAAGGCTTTAAAATCAATCTTAATGGCTGTTGAAATCATTGAAAAAGCAGCTGTTGAAGCTGGAGCGCCTGCTGGTTTGGTTCAAGTAATCCAAGAGCCAACATTAGATGCGACTAGTGCTTTGATGAAGCATGCAGATGTATCACTGATTCTGGCGACGGGTGGTAAAGCAATGGTGCAAGCAGCCTACAGTTCTGGAAATCCAGCCATTGGGGTAGGTCCTGGAAATGTTCCTGTATTGATTGATGCAACTGCTGATATCCCACATGCAATTGATTGTGTTATCAGTAGTAAAACGTTTGATAACGGAATCATTTGTGCATCAGAGCAAGCGCTGGTTGTAGATAAGACAGTGAAAGAAGCAGTTATCGAGCAATTGAAAGCTAAAAAGGCTTATTTTATGAACGAAGAAGAATCAGCGAAAGTTAGTCAATTTATTTTGAGAGAAACAGGAACTTTGAATCCAGATATCGTTGGAAAAAGTGCTTCAGATGTTGCAAAATTAGTGGGTATCTCTGTTCCAGAAGAAACGTCTATCTTAATTTCAGAGCAAACAGAAATCGGTCACCACAATCCTTATTCAAGAGAAAAATTAACACCGATTTTAGGATTATTTACAGTTGATTCCTTTGAAAATGGCGTAGAAACATGTAGAGCGTTACTTGCTAATGAGGGAACAGGTCACACTGCAGTGATTCATACAACAACGGATGCTAATGCAGAAATATTTGGCTTAGAAATGAGAGCATCGCGTATTTTAGTGAATACATTAGGAGCATTAGGAGCAATTGGTGCAACAACAAAATTAGCACCGTCAATGACGTTAGGTTGTGGTGCAATGGGCGGAAGCAGCACTACGGATAATGTAACAGCTCATCATTTAATGAATGTAAAACGCATCGCATATGGTGTTGAATAGTAATAAATGATAAAATAGAAATCCTGTAATTGCGAGTTAAGCTATTCTGCAATTACAGGATATTTTTTATGTTCAGCGGTTTAATTCACTTATTTCACTAGTTTTTCTTGCATCTTAGACAAGCTTTAGGTAAACTAGTAAAGATTGAAAACTTGTCAAGGAGGTAATTTGAATGGCAAATCCAACAATTGCAATTGTCGGGCGCCCGAATGTAGGGAAATCGACGATTTTTAACCGTATAGCTGGTGAAAGAATTTCTATTGTAGAAGACACACCAGGTGTAACAAGAGACCGTATTTATGCCACAGGAGAGTGGCTAGGACGTGAGTTTAGCATTATTGATACAGGTGGTATCGATCTAAGTGACGAACCCTTTATGGATCAAATCAAGCATCAAGCTGAAATCGCTATTGAAGAAGCGGATGTCATTGTTTTTGTCGCAAGCGGCAGAGAAGGTGTGACAGATGCAGATGAACTAGTTGCGAGAATTTTATACCGCAGCAATAAACCAGTCATTTTGGCTGTAAATAAAGTTGATAACCCTGAAATGCGAAATGATATTTATGAGTTTTATTCTTTAGGTTTAGGGGATCCATTTCCTATTTCTGGAAGTCATGGTTTAGGTATTGGAGATGTTTTAGATGAAGCAGTCAAACATTTTTCAACTGAAATCGAAGAGGAAGATGAAGACACAATCAAATTTAGTTTGATTGGACGTCCGAATGTTGGTAAATCATCATTGATCAACGCGATTCTTGGTGAAGACCGTGTGATCGTTTCTGAAATTGAAGGAACAACCCGGGATGCGATCGATACGCATTTTGAATCGGAAGATGGACAAAAATTCTTGATGATCGACACAGCAGGTATGCGTAAGCGCGGCAAAGTGTATGAATCGACTGAAAAATACAGCGTGATGCGTGCAATGCGTGCAATTGAGCGCTCAGACATTGTTTTAATGGTTTTGAACGCTGAAGAAGGTATTCGTGAACAAGATAAGAAAGTTGCTGGATATGCTCATGAAGCAGGACGTGGCATTATTATCGTCGTGAATAAGTGGGATACTGTTGAAAAAGAAACGAATACGATGCGCGACTTTGAAGAAGAGATTCGTGAAGAATTTCGATACCTCGACTACGCACCGATCATCTTTGTTTCTGCACTTACGAAACAACGCTTAAACAAATTACCAGAATTGATTGAACTTGTTAGTATGAATCAAAATCTACGTATCCCATCTGCGTTGTTGAATGATGTAGTAATGGATGCCATCGCCATCAATCCGACCCCAACAGATAAAGGCAAACGATTGAAAGTCTTTTACGGCACACAAGTGGCAATCAAACCGCCAACATTTGTTATTTTTGTAAATGAAGAAGAATTAATGCACTTTTCTTATGCACGATTCCTAGAAAATCAAATTCGTAAAGCTTTTACATTTGAAGGAACACCAATCAAAATTATTCCAAGAAGGCGGAAGTAACGCATTTTACCACACTTTTTTCAATTGTACAAATAAATTCATTGAGTTATAAAAAAAAATGATAGTTTTAGAAAAAACTGGTTAAAACGCATCAAAAACCTTGCTATTACAAGCTTCCTATGATATCGTGATAACAGAATATTGATCCAATTCAATATTTGTACGTCATTTTTGGACCACTCAAAAATAAACGTAAATTAGATATCTTTTAGATATCCTATCCCTTGTGGAGGAGGTGAAATAATCCATGGCAAATAAAGCAGAATTAATCGAAAACGTTGCATCTTCAACTGGTTTAACTAAAAAAGACGCAACTGCAGCAGTGGATGCTGTATTTTCAACAATCCAAGAATCTCTTGCTAAAGGTGAAAAAGTTCAATTAATCGGTTTTGGTAACTTTGAAGTTCGTGAACGTGCGGCTCGTAAAGGACGTAACCCACAAACTGGTAAAGAAATTCAAATCGCTGCAAGCAAAGTACCTGCGTTCAAACCAGGTAAAGCGTTGAAAGATGCTGTTAAATAAGACAGTTCTTAGAACCCTTGATTATTCAAGGGTTCTTTCTTTATATTCTAGAAATAGTAAAAGTAAAGAGATCAAAGTAGTTCAAATTATAGTTTGACTAAGGAATAAAAATAGGACTTTTTGAATGTTGGAAGTTTTTTTTATCAATCGTACATTTTTCCATAGTTGTCAAAATAAGTCTAAAATACGCTTATTTAAAGTACTCAAATTAAAAACATAGTAAAAATTCATAAAATAGATTTGAAAAAAAGTGGAAGACACGATAATCTACTTCAAACAAAATCAAGAAAGTGGACATAACAATTATTTCGTGTATCATAAAGTTATGGAAACTCACACAGGATTATTAACCCATATCAAGGTATTCAAAGAAAAGCCGTATGCTATAACTGGAATGTTAATTTGGGAAAATGATGTCTGTATTAATTGTGTCATCAAAAACAGACCGTTTGCCAGGTATGTACTATCGTTACCGATGCATCAATATGAAATTGAGGTAAAAGGAAACTATAATAGTAGAGGGCAATTTGATGTAAAACATATGCGCATCGTTAACATAGATAGCTATATTGCTTTGATCGGAACACCTGAATGAAAGAACCCTCGACTCGTCAAGGGTTCTTTCGTTATTTCCTATAAAAAATTCAAAAAGCCAATCGTTCTGATTGGTTTTAAGGATATAGAATAATCAGCTATGTCTAAAAACTAATTGTTTAACTATGAACATTGCAAAGTGCTAATTATCCAAATCAGACTGAATCACTATGTTTCTTCAAAACAGCAATCGTTTAAGAAGTGCGCTATTTTTCCTAAAAGTTAACTGTTTTTCGAAACAAGTTAAGTATAAAGTGCAATTAAGAATTTTATTCATAGATAAATAGAATATCTATATCAAAATAATGAATCAATAATGTCTGTTCTTTAAGAAATTCAAAAGAACAATCGTCCTCTAAAGAAGGATCGTGTGTTTTCAAAAATAAAAATCATCCCTCTTCCTGTTTTGCGACAACTAATGGTAAAATGTAGAAGAGGGGTGTTATCGATGGAATTAGTATATACGAAAAATCAGCTGCAAACGACGATTATCTATGGTGAAACCTTTGCCTCACAGATTAAATCAGCTTCATTTGAGTCGAGACATCTTTTCTTGATCACTAATCAACGGTATTATGATTTATTTTCGGAAAAACTAATTCAGCTTTTTGATGACAAACAGGAATTAGATTGGTATATTTGTAAGAATGACTCGCATTGTAATAACATGAACGAGTTGGAAAGCTTATTGGCATTTTTGGCAGATTTTGATCAACAACAAAAATTTCTTTTTTTAGGCGTTGGAAATGAGGGTGTTGTTCAATTGACCAGTTTTCTGCACAAAACCTCTGTACTAACTTCGGATTGTTGGCTGTTGCCATTATCAATTCAATCACTAAGTAGAAGCTTGATTGATGAAGTTCAAATAGAATTGAAAAATCGTCCTGTTTTAAAGAGTTTGATGCTAGCAGATAAGATACTCTATGATCGTACTTTAACAACGGATCATGGGGATGGAAAATTAGTTGATTTTCTTGTTTTTATTCGTTGTGGATTGGTTTGTAGTCATGATTTTTTACGAATGCTGTTTAAAAACTATAGCGATGCAACAAGATTGAATCAACAATCTTTCAATGGTATGTTGGATGAAATGATTCGCTATTATGAAAAAGATGGTCACATAATCGACCAATTTGGTCAACTGTTTGAACAAGGTTTTTTAGAAACAGCCAATGGTCATTTGTTGTCCAGTCATATGAAACGATTTTTAGGCTGCTTATTGCAGCTGCTTTGGTCCCAAGAGGTGAATCAATTTCCTTTTCATTATAAGAATTTTATAATATGGTTGATTCGTTTAGGTTTCCCTGTTGCGTTTCCTGAACAAATTTTAGTCAGTGATTACGTGGAAGGTGTTTTAAAATGTGTAGAACGTGGGGGGAGAGCTGCCCTTTTAAAAGAAGTAGGAGAGCTTGATTCTATACAAAAACCTAACACAGAGGACTTATTAGTAACGGTAGAAAAATATAAAACTATTTTAAAAGAAATTAGAGGGTAAAAGATGACAACGTATAGTGAAAAAATGCTTGAAGCATTACATGAAGAAGATTTGGCGCAAGCACAATTAATGCTGGCGGAAGCAATTAGAAAAGATGACGATGATACACTTGCTGATCTAGGAGAAGAATTATTGTCACTTGGTTTTTTAGAAGAAGCAAAATTAATTTTTGACCATTTATTAAAGGTTTTTCCTGATGCTGATGGGCT
Organism: Enterococcus haemoperoxidus ATCC BAA-382; assembly: GCF_000407165.1. NCBI lineage: Bacteria > Bacillati > Bacillota > Bacilli > Lactobacillales > Enterococcaceae > Enterococcus > Enterococcus haemoperoxidus. Next base: position 1,268,956 of record NZ_KE136479.1, read on the forward strand.
GAATATTCCGTTAGCAGAGATTGCCATTGAAAATAATTTGATCGACGATGCATTTGTTTACTTGGAAAAAGTAGGGAAAGACAGCGATAGTTATGTTCAAAGCCTACTTGTAACCGCAGATTTATATCAAGTGATCGGCATTCCAGAAGTAAGTGAAGCAAAATTAAAAGAAGCACAACGATTAATGCCGGATGAACCATTGATTTTATTTGCTTTAGGTGAGTTGTACTTTTCTAATGGTCAGTTTCAAGAAGCTTCTGCAGCTTACCAGAAGCTGCTAGAAGCACAAGTTACAGAAATCTCCAATGTCTCGATCAATGAACGCTTAGGAAGCAGTCAGAGCATGTCTGGGGATTTTGAAGAAGCAATCCCATTTTTAGAAAAAGCACTAGAAGAAGGTCAGACGGATGATCGTTTATTCCAATTAGCGTTCACTTACTTACAACTACATGAAAATCAAAAAGCAATTGCACTTTTACAGCAACTAAGAGCATTGAATCCACACTATCAATCTCTGTATTTGTCTTTAGGAGAGGCGTTACAGGAAGAAGAACAATTAGAAGAAGCACGAACTGTTTTAGCAGAAGGGATTAAAGAGAATCCTTTCCAAGTAGATCTATATCAATTAGCATCTGAAAATGCTTATCGACTACACGATACTGAAAAAGCTGAATCTCTATTAAAACAAGCTTTAGAACTTGGTGAAAAGACAGATGAAACAAGGCTTACATTAAGCAATTTGTATTTGAACGAAAATCGCTTTGATGAAGTAATTGAAGTTGTGCAGCAAATGGAAGAACAAGGTCATCCCTATGGCGAATGGAATTTAGCTCATGCATATAATGAGTTGGAGGAGTTTGCTTTAGCAAAAGTACACTATGAACAAGCGTATCAAGAACTATCGCATGAACCTGAATTCTTAAAAGAATATGCAGTCTTTCTTCGTGAAGAAGGACAGTTGGAAAAAGCGAAGGAACTTTTACAACACTATCTTCAACACGAACCTGGTGATAATGAGGCAGTATCACTGTTAGAAGATATTGAAGAAAGATAGGTGATTAGATGTTTGTCAATGTCGCAGATAAAAAGGAATTTTTAGTTTGGCTGGTCAATAATATTTCATTTACTCAAAGAGAAGTTTTATGGATTTTAAACTATTTAATCAATCACGAAGCTATTTTGAATAACGTGCATTTTGTCGAGCAATCAGACAAAGCAATTCGTGGCATAAAAGTCACCTCAAGAGAAATGGAAGATGAGCCAATTCGATTGTTTTTATCAGGCAAAGAATTTACGGATACTGATCAGATTTTTCATGAAATTCGTATGAATTGGAAAGAAGCTCTATATGTGGAATGTATCTTTGATGGCTCATGGCAGAATAGCCAATATTTATCCATTTTAGAAGATAATCCATATGCTCGTTGGAATGAACAGGTCAGTGAAGAAGTAATTGAAAGTATTAATGTTTTTTTTGCTCATGAAGAAAAACAAGCAAAAATTGATTTGTTATACAATCAAATCGACTTAGCTTTAGAAGATAATAACTACGAAGCATTTTTAGAGTTGACAGATGAATTGAATCGTTTGAAAAAATAATAAATAGCCTGAGACAAAACTAAACTAAACACCAGTTTTGTCTCAGGCTATAAATCCGTATAAACGGTGAAAAAAAGTAGCTCTTTCGTCTTATTTCTCGGATCTAAACGCTTTTGTAGCGATCTCTTTCCTTGTTTTAATTGAATTGATTTTTCCTTTTAAATAGCATTTTTGTAGGTTTGGAATAAGTAAATCCTTCCCCAATTGCTTCATGTACGTTGATCACTGAAATAAATGCTTTGGCATCCAATTCGTGGACAATACGTTTGATTTCCATGATTTCACTAGGGCTAACAACGACATAAAGAACTTTCTTATCAACTTGAGAATAACCACCTTGACCATCTAAATAAGTAACACCACGTTCGAGTAGAGCCATAATGACTTCCCCGATATCTTCAGAATGATCCGAAATCACTAAGATACCTTTGGCAGCATAAGCACCATCCAAAACAGAATCAACAACCTTACTGAAAACAAAAGAAACAATCAAGGTGTACATCATTCTTTTGACATCAATATAGCTTAAAGAAAGAATCAATACTAAAATGTCAAAAATCAGAAGTGAACGGCCCATACTGATCCCATAATTTTTTTCCAAAATTCGAGCGACCACATCTGTTCCACCAGTCGTTCCGCCCACGCGATAAACGAATCCGCTACCGATACCTGCAGCAAGTCCAGCCAGTAAAGATGCGATCAATAAATCATGATCTAAATTGACTTCTATAGGGAATCGTTGCCACAGCCACAAAAATACTGATAAAGACACAGTTCCTAAAATTGTATAATAAAATGAGTGCTTACCTAAAATTTTTCCCCCAATCAGGATCAGCGGAATATTGATAATCAAGGTTGAATAGGCCGGATCGATATAAAAAAGTGCACGCAAAATCAACGTAATCCCTGTTACTCCGCCCTCTGCTAAATCATTTGCGATATTAAATGTTACTAAACCAAACGCATAAAGACATGTGCCAGCTAAAATCAGCAAAACGTCCTTAATATAAAATCTTTTTTCCTCAATCATAATGATCACTCCTAACACATATTGTGCGATACTGTATAGGATCATACCCAAAAAACCTCGTTCAGTACTCACTTTATCATTCTCATTATAAAACAACAAGTAGAACCTTTTCAGATGACGTACTTTTTGATAAGATGAGTAGTAGAAAGGTTGGGGTAAAATGAATGATGAAAATCGATCTTTGCATTCTATGCAAGAAGAAGTGGATACTTATATCCAGCAATTTAAAACGGGTTATTTTTCTCCATTAAGCCAAATGGCACGATTAACAGAAGAAGTAGGTGAATTAGCGAGAGAAATCAATCATTATTATGGTGAAAAACCTAAGAAAACAAATGAAAAGCCAAAAACAGTTTCCGAAGAATTGGGCGATGTATTATTTGTTACAATGATTATGGCTAATTCGTTAGATATAGATTTAACTGAGGCGTTCCAAAAAAATATGGAAAAATTCAATCAACGGGATAAATATCGTTTTGAACGAAAGGATGGTCAAACAAATGATTAAAATTGTAGTTGCAGGCTTTAAAGGGAAGATGGGTTCGACCGCAACCAAAATGGTTTTGAATCATGAAGCTTTTGAATTAGTGGGTGTTTTAGATCCTTTTGAAGAAAAGAACAACCTTAAAGAATTGGCAGACTATCCATTGATCAATATACCGATTTTTAAAACGAAAGAAGACGTTCTTTCTGTCCAGCCAGATGTTTGGATCGATTTCACTATTCCCAAAGTTGCATACGAAAATACACGTTTTGCGATTGAACATAAAATCGCGCCGGTTGTCGGCACAACTGGTTTAACCGAAGAGCAATTAACTGAATTGATTGATCGTTCAGAAAGATTAAAAGTAGGTGGTTTGATTGCACCTAATTTTGCTGTAGGTGCTGTTTTAATGATGCAGTTTGCTCAAAAAGCTGCTGAGTATTTCCCAGATGTTGAAATTATTGAGTTACATCATGACAATAAATTAGATGCACCAAGCGGAACAGCTATCAAAACTGCTGAGATGATGAGTGAGGTGCGTTCAAGAAAAGAACAAGGTCATACAGAAGAAAAAGAATTGATGAAAGGTGCGCGCGGTGCTGATTTTGAAGGAATGAAAATCCATAGTGTTCGCTTACCAGGGATGATTGCGCATCAGCAAGTCCAATTTGGCGGTGTTGGAGAAGGGTTGACAATCAGGCATGATTCATATGACCGCAGTTCATTTATGACAGGCGTCGCATTAGGATGCGAAAAAGTCGTTCACTTAGAAAAATTAGTGTACGGATTGGAAAATTTATTATGAAATTAGACACAATACCAGATGAGTTTACTAGAGCAACAAGTGTGTTGAAGGACATTCAATCCCATGGGTTTGAAGCATATTTTGTTGGGGGCAGTGTTCGTGATGCATTATTGAAACAACCCATCCATGATGTTGATATTGCCACCAGCGCATACCCAGAAGAGATCAAACAAATTTTCCCTAGAACAGTCGATGTCGGAATCGATCATGGGACAGTTCTGGTTTTAATAGGTGAAGAGCAGTATGAAATCACTACTTTCAGAACGGAATCAACGTATCAAGATTTCAGACGCCCAGATGCAGTGACGTTTGTACGCTCGTTAAAAGAGGATTTAAAACGTCGAGATTTTACGATCAATGCATTAGCGATGAATGTTGAAGGTTCTATCATAGATTTATTTGATGGTATGGACGATTTAGAACAGCGAATCATTCGAGCGGTGGGGGATCCTAAAGAACGGTTTCATGAAGATGCATTACGGATGATGAGAGGACTACGTTTTGCTAGCCAATTGGATTTTAAAATTGAAACAAATACATTAGCAGCCATCGAAGAATTTCATCCGCTTTTAGAAAAAATTTCTGTCGAACGAATTGCTATGGAGTTTATCAAACTTTTACTAGGAAAAAACAGAAAAACTGCGTTGTTGCCTTTTATCGAGACTGAGTGTTATCAATATTGTCCAGAGTTAAAGAATCATGCTGAAGCACTGTTTAGATTTTCTGATCTCCCAGATAAACAGATTGAAACAGAAAATCAAGCGTGGACTTTACTGGTCCATACCTTGGAACTAAAAGACAATGAGATCCGCAATTTTTTAAAATCATGGAAACAGTCCAATCAAATGATTCATGAAGTGCAACAACTGATTTATGGATTGAATAAGCGACTTTTGGAAGAATGGCAAGTCATGGATTTATATAATTTAGGATTAGATGCTGCAATATCTACAGAAAAGCTATTGTTTTATTATGGACGAAATAGTAAACTTGAAGAAGTGAAAGACCGTTATTTATCTTTGCCCATTCATGACAGAAAAGAACTTGCGCTTACTGGCAATGATTTACTTGCTTATTTTGATAAAAAACCAGGTAAATGGTTAGGCGAGATGATTGAAATGATTGAAACTGCTGTTGTGAAAGGTCAAATAGTGAATAACAAAGAAGTGTTGCTTGCATTTGTGAACGATAAGATCAATGAGGAGTGATAAGCATGGAAGAGTTTTCTAAAACGTTTGTTGTTGGTTCAAAGGATACTGCAAAAGAAATGGGATCGGGTGATCTTGATGTACTAGCGACTCCAGTAATGATTGCAATGGTTGAGAATACTGCAAAAGAATATTTGCATAAAGAGTTGGCATCAGAAGAAACAAGTGTAGGAACAGTAATAAATGCAAAACACTTACGTCCGTCTAAAGTGGGGGCCAATATTCTGGTCAAGGTAAAAGTTGACTCTCAGGAGACATCAAAGATAAATTTTTCTTTCGATGTATTTGATAACGAGGAATTAGTTGCAACTGGAATCCATCAAAGAGCTGTTATCTTAACGGATGTTTTTTTGGATAAATTAGCACTTCGTAAGTGATAAGGCGAATGGTGTGACCTAGCCAGAAAGTTATGCTAAACTTAACTTTGTAGAAATTATTTTAGATAAGGGGACTTACATTATGAGTAGAGAAATGACAGGATTAAAGTTTTATTTTAGAAATGGTGAAACTTGGACGATCGGTCGCCGTTTTATCGGAGATTTATGGATCAAACAAATTTCAACTAGTTTTGGCCGCATCCATGGAAGTGAATTTATGGAAATTCACCCATGTGAAGGATTTAAAATCGAAATCTTCCAAGAAGGCGATCATGTTCAAACTCATGATATCAATCTTGGTGGATTAGAATTAGGAATGTTTGCCCGTGCTTTAAAATATGAAGATATCGAACGTATGGAAATTTTATATAAAACTGGTACGCCAGATTTAGTTTACTTCCCATACAAGGATAAAACTGACGAAGGTTTAGATAATGTTTATCAATCTACTAAAGTCAGTGAAAAAACGAAAAGTTTATATATCGTGATTGATCCAACCCAAACAGTTGATGATGTGTACGGTGAAGAACTTTAATAAATAGTTGATTTGACCGTAGATTTCTTTTGGGAGATTCTACGGTTTTTTTATTAAAACGGTGAGGTGTAAAAATGAGAGCTATAGAATTATCATATAAGAATAGTCAACCTATTTTAAAACTAACACAAAATGCTGTATTACCTAAAAGAAATGAGAAGCAGCTATTGATTAAAGTTGAAGCTGCAGCGATCAACCGCACCGATTTAGTTGCAATAGAAACGGGAAGACTTCCAAAAGGCAATATGATTTTAGGAGTTGAAGTTTCTGGAACAGTAATAGAAAGTGATTCAGAGCTATTTCCATGTGGTAGTCGAGTGATGGGGCTTGTGAATGGTGGCGGGTATTCTGAGTACGCTGTGATGAACATAGGTAATGCAATGCTTTTATCTGAGCAATTGACGTTTGAAGAAGGTGCGGCAATTCCAGAAGTGTTTTTAACAGCGTATCAAACGCTGTTTTGGCTTGGTAATCTAGATTCTAATGCATCAGTTTTGATACACGCTGGTGCTAGTGGTGTAGGGACGGCTGCAATCCAGTTAGCGAAAGGATTAACGTCAGCTAAAATTTTTGTTACAGCAGGCTCTTCTGAAAAACTGGATCTATGTCGATCATTGGGCGCAGACGTTCTGATTAATTACCACGACGAAAATTTTAGTGAGCGAATTCTCCAAGAAACTAAAGGGCGCGGTGTGGATATTATTTTAGATTTTATTGGTGCATCCTATTGGAAACAAAATGTTGCGAGTATCGCCTATGATGGTCGTTTGATTCTTATTGGTATTTTAGGTGGTGCAGTAATTGAAGAACTCAATTTAATGGATTTACTTGAAAAAAGAATCACAATAAAAGGGACATTGCTGACACCGAGAAGTGATGCCTACAAAGCAGAGCTGACTGAAGAGTTTTCAACTAAAACGAAAAAGTTGTTTGAAGAAGGGTTGCTAAAACCCGTTGTAGATACAGTATTTTCGCTGGAAGAAGTGGAAAAAGCCCATCAATATATGAGGAGCAACAAAAATAAAGGGAAAATCATTTTAAAAATCAATGATTGAATAATGAGTGATAAAAATGGTGAAAAAAAATAATGGACCAAAAATACAAGAAGAAAAGCGAACCATCATTGCAATGATCGATATCTATTATAAAAAACATAAAGAACCTGCAATCGATAAACAAACGTTGTTGTCTTACTCACAGCTTCGATTGGATGTTTGTCGGTTTGGGGAGGAAAAGCCCACTTGTAAACAGTGTCCGGTACATTGTTATCGCCCCGATTACAAAGAACAAATGAAACAAGTGATGAGATACTCCGGACCAAGAATGTTACTTTATCATCCTATTTTAGCTGTAAAACATCTTTTAAAAGAAAATAAAAGTAAAAAAATTAAAGTATGATGAACACGCATAATTACTAGTTTTTATTTTAAAAAAACTAGAAAAAATAAAAGAATAAGTAACAAAATAGGTTGACACGTCGTTGGCCTAGGTATATACTGAGAACAATTCTTAAATAAATCAGTTACGGAGTGATTCATATGACAACCATGAAGCATAACCAATTACAACTGAATAATTATTACTTTAGCTATTTTAGATGAGTTTGTATTCATAACATTATGGATGCAGACTAGCAAGTTTGTATCTATGATGGCTAGGGGATTTCGAGATGACTTTCAGCCGCGTAGATGAGAAAATCTATAGTGGCTTTTATATTACCTATTTTTTGTGAGGTGTTCACTGTAGATTTTTCTGAAAATTTACGTGAATACCTTTTTTGTTTGAGAAAAATCGCTTTTGAGGAGGAACTAGGATGGAAAATACGATTACAGGACACACAAGATTAGCTGCATTATTTGCAACACCGATTCGTCACAGTGTTTCACCAATGATCCATAATACAGCTTTTCAAGCATTAGGAATCGACGCGGTATATTTGGCTTTTGAAGTAGGGACAGATGGGTTAGAGCGAGCGATTGATTCAATCAAAAATTTGGAAATGATCGGTGCAAATTTGTCGATGCCCAATAAAATTTTGGCTGTCGAATATATGGATGAATTAAGTGAAGCGGCTCGTTTGATTGGTGCGGTTAACACTATCACCAACGATCAGGGGAAATTAACCGGACATAATACTGATGGAACTGGCTTTATGAGAAGTTTGCAAGATATCGATGTTGACATTATTGGTAAAAAAATAACAATTATCGGAGCAGGTGGTGCAGCTACAGCGATTATTGTTCAAGCGGCTTTAGATGGGGTCAAAGAAATCACGGTTTACAATCGTAAAGATGATTTTTACGACAAAATCAAAGCAAAGCTAGCTTATATTTCTGAAAATACAAACTGTGCCATTACCTTGTATGATTTATCTGATGAAAATCGCCTATCTAAAGATGTGGCAGAAAGTACGTTATTATTAAATGCAACTGGTGTTGGAATGAAGCCATTAGAAGGACAGACACCAATACAAGATTTTTCTATCATTCGTCCAGATCTCGCTGTCTGTGACGTCATCTATACACCAAGAGAAACTGAATTTCTTAAACAAGCTCGTATACGTGGCGCTAAAACCAATAACGGCTTGGGTATGTTGCTTTATCAAGGTGCTGCAGCGTTTGAAAAGTGGACAGGACAAGAAATGCCAATAGAAATCGTAAAACCAATTATAGAAAATAACTAAATTAAATTGACTGAAGGAGAGAACAACATGATCGTAATTATGAAATCAGAAGCAACGAAAGCACAAATCAAATCGGTGATCGAACGAGTGAAAAAAGAGGGACTAGAAGTTCATCTAAGCGAAGGGAAAGAACAAACAATCATTGGCTTGGTTGGTGACACAAGAAAAATGCAAGATGTGGCATTTAATAGTTACGATGGTGTTGAAAATGCAGTTAGAATATCGTTGACATACAAACTGACAAGTCGTGAGTTTCATCCAGAAAATACGATTGTTGATGTTGATGGTGTAAAAATCGGTGATGGTAGTATGACGATGATGGCAGGCCCATGTTCAATCGAAAGTTTAGACCAAATTCGAGAATGTGCGAGAATTGCTAAAGCAGGCGGTGCAACTATTTTGCGAGGCGGCGCTTTTAAACCAAGAACATCACCCTATGCTTTTCAAGGATTAGAAGAAGAAGGTCTAAAATACATTCGCCAAGCAGCAGATGAATTTGATATGAAAGTTATTACAGAAGTTATGGATGAAGCACACATCGATATGATTGCCCAATACAGTGATATTTTACAAATTGGTGCTAGAAATATGCAAAACTTCAAATTGTTACAAGCTGTCGGGAAAACGGGGAAACCAATTGGCTTAAAACGTGGTATTTCTGGTACAATTGATGAGTGGTTAAATGCTGCAGAGTACATCGCTGCCCAAGGAAACTTCAATGTTATTTTTATCGAGCGTGGTATTCGGACTTACGAAACCGCAACTCGTAATACACTTGATTTGAGCGCAGTTCCATTAATTAAAAAATTAAGCCATTTTCCAATTATTGTTGATCCAAGTCACGGTGTAGGAATTTGGGATCTTGTACCATCAATGGCACGTGCAGGTATTGCAGCAGGGGCTGATGGTTTGATTGTTGAGATTCATCCAGATCCAATCAACGCTTGGTCTGACGGTCCACAATCATTAAACGAAAAAACATACATGCGTATGATGGAAGAAGTTCATATCATTGAAAAAGCTATGAAAGAAATTAACGCGTTAGGGTAAAGAATGAAGTAATCTGGGTAGTAACGGAAGGTTATTGTTTTCTCATAAAAAAAAGGAGTTGAAGTAATTGAAACTGACGGTAAATTTACCAAATCACTCTTATGATCTAGTCATTGAAAATGGTTTGTTAAAAAATATTGGCTCTTGGGCAAAAGAACTGTGGTCACCCCAAAAGATCGTAATCATAACAGATACAAACGTTCGTCCTTTGTACGGTGATCAAGTTTACAAAAGTTTGAAAGAAGCAGGATTTGAGCCGTCAACATTTGTAATTGATGCTGGTGAGCAAAGTAAAAGTTTGTCTGTAGCTGCTGAAATTTATGATTTTCTAGCAGATGAAGGAATGACTAGAAGCGATGGAATTATTGCTTTAGGTGGTGGAGTTGTTGGAGATTTGGCTGGTTTTGTCGCTTCAACATATATGCGAGGTCTTCATTTTTTACAAGTTCCAACCACATTATTGGCTCAAGTGGATAGTAGTATTGGCGGGAAAACTGCTGTTAATACAACCAAAGCAAAAAATTTAGTAGGTACATTTGCTCAACCAGATGGTGTTTTGATTGATCCTGATACCTTGAATACGTTGGAAGTAAGACGTATTCGAGAAGGAATCGCTGAAATTATCAAATCTGCCGCTATCGCAGATGAGAGCTTATGGCAAAAGTTAGGTGCACTAACTGATGAGAATGATCTAAGAGCACATGCAACAGAAATTATTGCATCTTGTTGTAAAATAAAGCGAAGTGTTGTGGAAGAAGATGAACTTGACAACGGAGTACGTTTACTTCTCAATTTTGGTCATACAATCGGTCATGCACTGGAAAATACCGCTGGATATGGTAATTTAACTCATGGTGAAGGCGTCGCAATCGGGATGAGTCAAATCACAAAAGTTGCCGAACAGAAAAATTTGACTCCAGTTGGTACAACAGAACAATTAAATAAAATGATTCAAAAATTTCATCTACCTGTGACATCGAATCATTGGAATCAAGAGCAATTGTATACTGCATTGACTCATGATAAGAAGACACGTGGCGGAAAAATCAATATTATTTTATTGGAGTCAATCGGTAAAGCAAAAATCGTTCGGATTCCAATCGAAGAAATGAAGAGTTATTTAAATTAGCTAGCTACAAGGGCTAGCACCACGCTCTGCTTTGATCGCAACAATTTCTATGAGCTACAGCCCTTAGGATTGAAGGTCTTAAGAAAAAAGACAAAAATTGAATGTGACAAAAAGCATTACGTTCAACTTCGACTATTTTTCTGTCAGAGCTGGACAAAGCCGTTACGCTTTTAAATTTAGGAGGAAATCATATGCGTTTTATTACAGCGGGAGAATCACATGGACCAGAATTAACAGCAATAATAGAAGGCTTACCAGCTGGGTTGCCGTTATCGCCAGAAGATATTAATTTAGAGTTAGCTAGAAGACAAGGTGGATATGGCCGTGGCGGCAGAATGTTGATTGAAAAAGATCAAGTAAGAATCACTTCCGGTATTCGTCACGGCAAAACACTAGGATCACCGGTCACACTTGTCGTTGAAAATAAAGATTGGAAAAATTGGACTTCTGTCATGTCAATTGATGAAGTTTCTGAGAAAGAAAAAAAAATCCGACGAGTAAATAAACCACGCCCAGGACATGCAGATCTTGTCGGTGGTATCAAATACCAGCATGATGATCTTAGAAATGTACTAGAACGTTCATCAGCGCGTGAAACAACGATGCGAGTTGCAATAGGAGCAATCGCTAAAAAGTTACTGAAGGAACTGGATATTGAAGTAGCAGGACATGTTGCGATCTTAGGTGGTATCAAAGCTGAAATCCCAGATAACTTAACGGTCAAAGAAATTCAAGAACGCTCAGAAAATTCAGATGTGCGTGTTCTTGATTCATCAGTCGAACAAGAAATTCGCGACTTAATTGATAAGACAAAGAAAAATGGTGATACGATCGGTGGCGTAGTAGAAGTCGTGGTTGGTGGTGTACCAATTGGTTTAGGTAGCTATGTTCAGTGGGATCGCAAATTAGATGCCAGAATTGCCCAAGCGGTTACGAGTATCAATGCATTTAAGGGCGTTGAGTTTGGGATTGGATTTGAAATGGGCTTTAAACCAGGTAGCCAAGTCATGGACGAAATTGTTTGGGATAAAGCAACTGGGTATACAAGAACATCGAACAATCTTGGCGGTTTTGAAGGTGGTATGACAAATGGAATGCCAATTGTTGTTAGAGGTGTTATGAAGCCTATTCCAACGTTATATAAGCCATTACAAAGTGTCAACATTGATACAAAAGAACCTTATAAAGCAAGTGTTGAGCGGTCGGATAGCACGGCTGTTCCGGCTGCAAGTGTCGTTTGTGAAGCTGTGGTCGCAACAGAAGTTGCCCAAGCAATGTTGGAAAAATTTGGCAGTGATTCATTTGAACAAATGAAAGAAGAAGTTGAATCTTATCGCCGTTATACTCAAACGTTTTAACTAAAACAAAAAAATGGAGAGTGAAGCGGAATGGATAAAAAAGTTTTGATTATCGGTCTAGGTTTGATAGGTAGTTCATTAGCATTATGTATAAAAAAAGAACATCCATTTACAACGGTTATTGGAATAGATAATCAAGTAACTTCAGAAGAATTTGCTTTAAAAAGAAACATTATCGATCAAATAGGCAGTTCTTTGGAAACAGAAGCTGTGCAAGCAGACATCATTTTCCTGTGCACACCTGTTAAAAGCATGTTGAAACAATTAAACGTTTTAGGTACTTTATCGTTAAAACAAGATGTGATTATTTCTGACGTAGGTAGTACGAAACGAGAGATTGTTCAAGTAGCTAAAAAGTCTGGATTAAAAACATTTATTGGTGGACATCCAATGGCTGGATCACATAAATCAGGTGTGACCGCAGCTGATGAAAATTTATTTGAGAATGCTTATTATATTTTAGCTTCCTCAGAAGTAGAGAAACAAAGTCAAATCAAAGAATTACAAACCTTGTTACAAGGAACACGAGCAAAATTTGTTGTTCTTACAGCTGAAGAACATGATCAGATTACAGGAATGCTCAGTCATTTACCTCATATTATCGCAGCTGGATTGGTAAATCAAAGTAAGATCTTTAATGATGAGCACCCCCGATCACGACAATTAGCGGCTGGTGGTTTTCGAGATATCACAAGAATTGCTTCATCTGATCCGCAAATGTGGACGGATATTCTACTAAGTAATAAAGAGAGCTTGCTAACGTTAATGAACGCGTGGCAAGCTGAAATGGACCAAGTTTCAACTTGGATTCAAACCGAAAATAAAGAGGCTATTTTTCAATTTTTTTATGAAGCAAAAGAGACGAGAAATCAAATGCCTGTTCACAAAGAAGGTGCAATTCCGGCATTCCATGATTTATTTGTGGATGTTCCTGATGTTCCAGGGGTCATTGCGGAGATCACAGGGTTACTTGGCAAAGCAAAACTATCCTTGATTAATTTGAAAATTCTTGAAACGAGAGAAGATATCTATGGTATCTTACAATTAACGTTTAAACGTCAAGAAGATTTGGAAAAAGCAAAGGATTGCATTAAAAAGCAAACGAATTATTTATGCTATGAAAAATGAGTAAGGACAAAAATTAACTGATTTGTTTCGCTTTTAAATTTAGGAGGGGTAATTTGGATTTAGTAGTTAACAAAGTCAACTTAAATGGAATGATCGATGTTCCTAGTGATAAATCAATTTCACATAGAAGTATTATGTTTGGTGCAATTGCACAAGGCAAAACGACGATTAAAAATTTTCTGCGTGGCGATGACTGTTTAAGTACCTTAAAAGCTTTTAAGGATTTAGGGGTTAAAATTGAAGATGATGGCGAAACTATCACCGTTTATGGAACAGGATTTTCAGGATTGAAACAAGCAAAACAAGCAATTGATGTTGGAAATTCTGGTACCACGATCCGATTGATTATGGGGATTTTAGCCGGAGCACCATTTACATCTCAATTATTTGGTGATCATTCGATTGCAAAACGACCGATGAATCGAGTGATGTTACCAATCAATCAAATGGGTGCAAAATGTTCTGGTCATGATGGGACAGAATTTCCCCCTCTTACTGTAGAAGGAACAGAAAAGTTACAACCAATCAACTATCAGATGCCAGTGGCTAGTGCGCAGGTTAAATCAGCGATTCTTTTTGCGGCCTTACAAGCACAAGGAGAATCAGTTGTTGTAGAAAAAGAAAAAACTCGAGATCATACAGAAGACATGATTCGTCAGTTTGGTGGAGAAATTTCCGTGTCGGGAAAAGAAATACGTATTAGCGGTCCACAAAAATTAGTAGGCCAAGAAGTTATTGTACCAGGTGATATTTCTTCAGCAGCATTCTTTCTTGTGGCAGGTTTAATTATCGCTGACAGTCGAATTGTGTTGAATAATGTTGGTTTAAACCCAACCCGAACTGGTATTATTGACGTTATTGAACAAATGGGTGGAAAATTAACAATTGAAGAAACAGGTAGCATGGCAAATAAGGCAGGAACGCTAACTGTTGAAACGAGTGAGCTGAAAGGAATCGAAATCAGTGGAGAAATCATTCCGAGGTTGATTGATGAGCTACCGATCATTGCTTTATTGGCGACGCAAGCTGAAGGAATTACTATCATTCGTGATGCTGAAGAGTTAAAAGTAAAAGAAACTAATCGAATCGATGCAGTTGCTAATGAGCTAAATAAAATGGGTGCTAATATCGAACCTACCGATGATGGTTTGATTATTCATGGTAAAACGCCACTTCATAGTGCAAAAGTTACCAGTTATGGAGATCACCGCATTGGTATGATGCTGCAAATTGCTGCGCTGTTAGTAAAAGATGGAACAGTAGAATTAGAAAAAGCAGAGGCGATTTCTGTTTCTTATCCAAGATTTTTTGATGATTTAAATAAATTATATCGATAAACGGAGGAACGAATGATGAAGGGGATTATTTTAATTGGTTTTATGGGAGCCGGGAAAACAACAGTCGGGAAACTTCTTTCAGAAAAAACAGGGATGGAACATATCGATTTTGATGATAAAATCGTTGAAGAAATTGGTATGACAATTCAAGAATATTTTGATTTACATGGTGAAGATGCATTTAGAGAAAGAGAAACAAATGTTTTAAAACGTTATTTAGACCATGATCAAGTAGTATCAACTGGTGGCGGAATCGTAATGAGGTCTGAGAATCGAGAACTTTTAAAACAAATGGCACCCGTTATTTATTTACAAACCAAACCAGAAGTATTCATTCCAAGGTTAAAACACGATCATACGACTGTTAGACCTTTAGTTGTATCAAAATCACCAGAAGAAATCAAACAAGTTTTTGAGCCAAGGATTCCGTTTTATGAAGAAAGTGCCAGCTTAGTGGTTGCCACTGATAATCGTACACCTGAGGAAATCGTCCATGAAATTTTAAAAAATATATAAGTAGGTGAGCAAATGAAAGTCGGTTTTTTAGGTCCAGAAGCTTCTTTTACTCATAACGCAACAAAAACTGCTTTTCCAAATGAAGAATTGATTTCTTATCATTCGATTCCAGCTTGTATTAAAGGAGTTGAGTTTGGCGAGGTTGATTTAGGGGTTGTTCCAATTGAAAATACGATAGAAGGGTCTGTTAATACTACAGTAGACTATCTTTTTCATCAAACAACAATTCCAGTAGGGGCGGAAATCGTTCTGCCAATCTATCAACAATTGATGGTAGCAAAAGAAAACAAGGGAGCCTGGCAAGAAACAAGCAAAATTTTGTCTCATCCTCAAGCTTTAGCACAATCTCAGGAATTTATCCGTACCTATTTTCCAATGGCTGAACTTGAAGCAACACCATCTACTGCCTATGCTGCAAGTTTTGTGGCGAGTCATCCAGATCAAAAAATCGCGGCTATTGCACCAAAACTTTCCGCTGAAAAATATGATCTTGAAATTGTTGGCAAAGACATTCAGGATGTAGCAATTAATCAGACTAGGTTTTGGGTCATAGGATCTGAAAAAGTCGAAGTACCAATCGAATCTACCAACCAAAAACTAACGATTGCATTAACGATGCCAAATAACATGCCAGGAGCATTACACAAAGCGTTATCGGCCTTCAGTTGGCGAGAAATTGATTTAAGTAAAATTGAATCACGACCATTAAAAACAACTTTAGGTGAATATTTCTTTTTAATTGATATTAATGTTCAAAAACCGCAACGATTACTAGAGAATGCTTTAGAAGAAATACGTTTAATGGGCGGATCAGTGAAAATATTCGGAAATTATGCAATTCACCCAATCGACGGAGTATAAAGATCTGAAAAGGTCTTTTTATTTTTTGTTAAATTTTGTCTATCTAATAGGAATTTTTAGCAAAATAAGGTATGCTTATAACTGTTGTTAATTGAAGTGAGGTGGAAATATGAGCCGTGTAGATCGCTATAAACACATACATGATAAATCAAAACCAGTAGAAGAAAAGAATGGCTTTAATCCAAGGAAAGAAAAAAATTATACTGAAGAACCTAGAAATAGCTATTATCAAGAACAAGAACCATTGGATCAACCAAATCAACATTTAGGACAAACGTATACAACTGACAAGTCAAAAAATGTTTCAAAAAAAGATAAAAAACCGAAAAAACCAAAAAGAAAGAGACGATTTAGTTGGCCTAAAAGAATTTTTTTATTTTTAGTCTTGTTAATTGTATTAGCAGTTGGGTTCTTTTTCAAAGGAAAATCTTATGCTGAAAATGATAATTCTTTACCTAAAGAGGCAATCGAGACGTTCAATGGAGTAAAAAGTGCGAACGGTGCGAATAATATCTTGATCTTAGGTAGTGATACAAGAGGAGAAGATTCTGGCCGAGCGGATACTATTATGGTGTTGCAGTTGGACGGTCCTTCTAAAAAGCCTAAATTGATTTCCTTTATGCGAGATACATTTGTAGATATTCCGGGTTATGATGCCAATAAGATCAATGCAGCTTACGCGTTAGGTGGAGCTGATTTAGTTCGTCAAACTTTAGCAGAAAATTTTAATATTCAGACTAGGTACTACGCAAAAGTGGACTTTCAATCATTCGAAAAAATTATAGACTCAATGTTTCCAAGTGGTGTTAAAATCGATGCTGAAAAAGATCTGAATCTAGATGGTGTTGATATTTTTAAAGGTAGTCAGAAAATGGATGGCCATAAACTTTTGCAATATGCACGTTTTAGAAAAGATGAAGAAGGCGATTTCGGTCGTGTTCGTCGTCAACAGCAAGTGATGACAGCGGTTATGGGACAATTAAAGAATCCTTTAGCGTTGCTCCGTACACCAGAATCGTTAGGTCGTTTAGTAGGGTATATGTCAACCGATGTTCCTACATCATTTATGCTTAAAAACGGTCCATCCTTGATGCTAAAAGGCGGTGGCGGAATCGAGCGCTTAACTGTTCCAGTTGAAGGTTCTTGGAGTAATTTAGATATTGATTATGCCGGCAGCGTCCTTCAAATCGATTTGGATACGAATAAAGCAGCGGTTCAAAGTTTTCTTGATCAATAAGTATTTTATTTAATTATGAACTGATTTATGCTATATTTATAATACCGTGTAAATTTAGTGAAACGAGGTTACAAAATGAAAATTGCTATTGTGACAGATAGTACAGCTTATTTACCTGAGCGAATTAAGAACTCACCCAATCTATTTGTTATTCCCATCCCTGTTATTTTAGATGGTAAGATATATAACGAAGGAATCGACATTGAAGCCGATGAATATTATAGCTTATTGAATAATAGTAATGAGTTTCCAACGACCTCTCAGCCTGCATTAGGTGAAGTTATTGAACTGTACAAAGAAATTGCTGCCAAAGGATATGATACGATTATCAGTATTCATCTTTCATCGGGTATCTCTGGTTTTGTTAATACATTATTTTCATTAACGGATTCGATCGAAGGTATTACGCTTTATCCTTATGATTCTAAGATTACAAGTGTACCAATGGGACATATGGTAGAAGCGGCTTTGGATTTAGTGAAAGAAAATGCTAGCTTAGAAGAGATATTTACTAAATTAGACATTATTAGAGATAATACTTATGCGTATTTGATTGTTGACGATTTGAACAATCTTGTACGTGGCGGACGCTTAACGAATGGGGCTGCTTTGATTGCTGGACTATTGAAAATCAAGCCGATTTTAACATTCGAAGATGGTAAAATCGTTTTATTTGAAAAAATCCGTTCGACGAAAAAAGCTTTTGCTCGTGCAGAAAAGATTATTGGCAAACGAGACAAAGAGATCAACCGACCAGTGAAATTATATGTGATTCATGCAAATAATTTAGCGGTTGCTGAAGAAGAAAAAGCAAAGCTTCAAAAGCAATACCCAAATGCAATTATTGAAATTGGTCATTTTGGCCCAGTTATCGGAACACATTTAGGCGAGAAAGCAATCGGAATCTGTATCTCGGCTCAATAAATGAAAAGATGAAACAAGGCTGTTTTTCAGTTTTTGTTTCATCTTTATTTTTTACGGGTACCATTCTTTAGGAAGGCATATGTCGCTCAAACTAGTTGTCATCCTTAAAATAGAAAAAAATAAACTGTATGAACCTGTTCGTATAGCTCAACGAAAAAGAAATAGTATGTTACAATAAAAAATAACGATTCAATAGTCATTTTCCTTTAAAAGTAAGGTATACTTAAATAAAAAAGGAGGGCGAGTGGATGAATCTAATTGAAGAACGTTTGCAAAAAGAAAAAATGAAACAAGTTCAACTACTCGCTGCATATTATCAGGTGGTCAATCGTTTACCGCTTGGCGATAAGAGAGATCAGATGATTCGTGATATATTAGCTTGTAAGGATAAAATAAAAAAAATCAATCAGCAATTGACAGAATTAAATAAAAAAGCGTAATACTATTTCGGTTATAAAAGGAGCGTATTTTGGGTATAGAATTTTTTACATTGCTACTTGTAGCTTTTGTCGTAATCTTGTATGTTTATTTGATTTTAGTAAGAAAAAGTATCCTGATCAAAAGCATTAAAAGAAAACTTGTTTATGTTTTGGTGATTGGGTTTAGTTTGCTTATCTTACTCCTTACTTTAACCACTGAACAAACTACCGATCAAAGAATTCGTGGCTTTCTATCGGTTTTGCTTGTTTTAAGTTTTTTACTAGATACAAAAGGACTTTCAGATGATCGGATTATTTTAGGACCTTTTGATAAAAATGGTATCTTGTATCAGGACGTTGAGAAAATGGCGTTATTGGTCAAAAAAAAAGAAATTCGCTTAAATTACTTTAAAAATGACCGGCGTGGTCCGATGATGAAATTTTCTATTCCATTGGAAGAGTTACTAGCATTTTTTTCAGAACGATTGAATGAAGATGCTGAAATCAGTATTTTAGTAGATGAGGATAAATAACCGATAAATATAGGAGGAAATCGTCGTTATTTTCTTCTGTTATTGAAATGTAAGCGTTAGAAAATCTATTCAAAAAGTTTTTTTAAAAGAATAGTTAATTTTAGTAGGTATTTCTTTAACTGTTTGCTATAATGTGCAGAGAAATTCTGAAAGGAAGTATTGTTGTGAGTAAAGAAATAGAGCAACGAATTGCTGAATTACGCGAAAAATATAAAGAGTTACCTCCAGAAAAAAAAGCTGAGTGGGAACGTCATATTAAAAAAAGAAATTTTTTAAACTATAAAAAAATTGAATTAATCAAATCCGAGTTACTTCGATTAGAAGCGCGCCGTGCGCAACTAGAACTCTGCGATAAAGAAAAAGAGCTTGGACTTATAGAGAAAAAAATTACCTGTAAGAAAGAAAAATTATTACGGTATTTAGGAAAACAACTCAATCATTAATTAATAAGGGGGATACAAGATGGGGTTTGTTTATTTAATTATTGTATTTGCTTTTGCCATCACATTTTCAAACGTCTTTAATCGAATTGTTCCGATTATTCCATTACCAATTGTCCAAATAATCGTAGGGGTTTTAATCGGACTGACAGATATCGGTCGTGAAATTGTATTTGAACCAGAAATATTTTTAGTGATGATTATTGCACCTTTATTGTTTCGCGAAGGGGAACGAAATGATATTTCTGCAACGATGAAAAATTTTAGTGTCATTTTATTTTTAGCATTTATTGGCGTATTGATCACACTTGTTAGTGTGGGTTGGGCTTTACATATGGTTATTCCTGCTTTGCCGATTGCAGCTTGTTTTGCTTTAGGTGCAGCACTTGGACCTACAGATGCAGTAGCTGTAGGTTCTTTATCTGGAAAAATTCAGATACCGCCCAAAGCAATGCATATTTTGGAAGGTGAAGGTCTGATTAACGATGCGTCTGGCGTTACGGCTTTTCAATTTGCGCTTGCAGCGTTGTTGACTGGTAGTTTCTCAGCAGCAGATGCGGGAATTACGTTGGTTGTCTCTAGTATTGGTGGTGCCATTGTAGGAGCTGTTTTAGTCATGATCAAACGTCAAGTTGTTATGATCTTAGAAAAAGCTTCAGCAAGAGATGTAACCGGTTATTTATTATTAGAGTTATTGTTGCCATTCTTAGCCTATATGGTCGCTGAACTGTTCGATGTTTCGGGGATTATTGCGGCAGTGGTAGCAGGAGTTATGCAAGCTGCCAGTTTTAAAAAGATTTCATTGTTTGAAGCAGAACTTTCAAGTGTTTCAGAAAGTACTTGGGGTACTATTACGTTTATGTTGAATGCATTAGTTTTCCTTTTCTTGGGAATCGAGTTATCACAGGTCTTTTCACCAATTTGGAATAGCGAGACATACTCTAATAGTTTCTTGATGGTGGTTATTTTGATTTTAAGTGTTACATTGTTTGTTGCGCGTTTTTTCTCTATTTTTTTGATTTACAGTGTGAAAAACGGATTAAAGAATGTATGGCAGTCGATGAATGAAATGCTGATTCTAACTTTTGGCGGGGTCAAGGGAACTGTCAGTTTAGCTACGATTTTTATTTTACCGTTAACTTTAAATGGACAAGCTTTTCCAGAACGATCATTATTGTTATTTATTACGGCTTGTGTAATTTTGGTTACCTTAGTAGGTGGCATTCTTGTTCTACCATTTTTGACAGAATCAGATGAGATCGAAAGTACCAATGTTCAGGGAATTACGTTATTACAAGATGTCATTGAAAGACTTAAAAAAATTAATCAAGACGATCCCCATGTTGAAATGAACGTTGTGATTGAAAATTATCAAGATCGTGTCAAAGAATTATATACAGAGCAATTGCCCTCAGATCAACGACAAGAGGTGCAAGAGTTAAGGGCGTTAATCGTTTCGATAGAAAGAGATGGTTTAGAAGAGAGTTTCCGTCAAAAAGAGATCGGTATTGAAGGATATCGACTTTATGAACGCCTAATTTCTAGAATGGAACGCTCTATTGCTAGACAACTACTTTCGATTATTGGTTTTTGGCTACTTTTTGTTCGTCAAATTATTGCTTTTTTTGTGCATCCTAATATGTTATTCGGCAAAAAGGATGAAGAAAATCGACGGGAGTTTCAAAAGGAAGAATTGGAAAATGTTCGTCAAGTCTTTTTACAAAATACTGAAGTCATTTTGAAAAGTTTGGATAACTTAAAAGGTGTTTATGATGAAGAAATTATTCAATTCTTTATAGATGGACGTCTTCAATTTGCTCATAGGCTAGAAGATGGAACGTTTATTGATTCTTTTATTGTTCGTTCGCAGTCTAATTATGCTAAAGAACTCTTGATCGGATACCAAGAAGAACGAAGAGTAATCGATGAATATGAACTTTCTGAAAAGATTTCTTCTTTTGAAGCAAATGAATATCGCAAAAATGTTAATCTGTTAGAATCGTATTCAATTAATGACGTTTCTAATACTATTCCGCTTAGAAAATTGACAAGAGAATTAAAAAAAGAAGCAGACCAAGAAAACTAGCTTCTTTTTTTTACTTTTTTTTGTTACAATAAGCAGGATGAAAAGGGCGTGAGCATATGAATGAATTAAAAGTAAATGAATTGACTAAAACATATGGAGAGAAAACATTGTTTGATCATATTTCTTTCCATATTCATGATAAAGACCGAATCGGATTGATTGGTACAAATGGTACTGGTAAAACTAGTTTATTGAATATCCTCGCTGGTATTGATAGCGGTGATGGGGATGTCGGAGCAATTCAGCAGCCAAATGATTATCAAATAGGCTATCTTTCTCAAGACAAAGAGTTCGATCCTGATTTAACAGTTGTAGAGGCTGTTTTTCAAGGGGAGACTCCGATTATTCAAGCGGTAAAAAATTACGAGTTAGCATTACTTGCATTAGCTACCGATGGCCTTAGTGAAAAGGCTCAAAAGCAATATGCTCAAGCGGAAGAACGAATGAATAAAGAAGATGCTTGGACGGCGGATACTGATGCCAAAATAATTTTGCAGAAATTAGGTATTGAAACCTTGCATAAGAAAATTGGCGAATTGTCTGGTGGGCAAAAAAAGCGTGTTAGTTTAGCGCAAGTATTGATAGAATCGCCAGATTTATTATTGCTAGATGAACCGACAAACCATTTAGATTATGAAGCAATCAGTTGGTTGGAAAGCTTTTTAAATGGATACCGTGGGGCAATTTTAATGGTAACACATGATCGTTATTTTTTAGATCGTGTAACGAATCGGATTTTTGAATTATCCTTTGGGAAATTATATGAATATAAAGGAAATTATGAAGCCTATATTATTTCAAAAGCAGAACGAGAACGAGTTGGTGTAGAACAAGAAGAAAAAAGAAAGCAGCTTTACAAACAAGAGCTTGAGTGGATGCGTGCTGGAGTAAAAGCACGTGGTACAAAACAACAAGCCCGACAAGATCGATTCCATGATCTTAAAGAAAACCTTCATCAAGTCAATCAAAAAGGGCAATTGGAAATTGATGTAGCCACGAAAAGACTAGGAAAAAAAGTTTTAGAAATCAAAGATGGACAGTATGAAATCGAACATAAAACAATTCTAAAACAATTTGATCTACTTATTCAGGCGAAAGATCGTATTGGAATTACTGGAAAAAATGGTGCAGGAAAATCGACATTGTTAAATATTTTGGCTGGTCGTTTGGATTTAGATAGTGGAATGTACTCAATTGGAGAAACGGTAAACCTAGCTTATTATACGCAGCAAAATGAAGCAATGGATCCAAATCAACGTATGATTTCTTACTTACAAGAAGCGGCAGAACAAGTTCAACGAACAGATGGAACGAACATAGGTGTTGCTGAACTATTGGAAAGATTTTTATTTCCTCGCTTTATGCACGGGACAGTTATTGGTAAACTATCTGGTGGTGAAAAACGTCGACTGTATTTGTTAAAACTATTGATCGGGCAACCTAATGTGCTATTATTGGACGAACCAACAAATGATTTGGATATTGACACTTTAACGATATTAGAAGATTATATTCAAACCTTTAAAGGTGCTGTAATTGCAGTTTCTCATGACCGTTACTTCCTAGATAAAACAATGGAGAAATTACTTGTTTTTCAAGGAGAAGGTGAAATTACAACTTATTTCGGTTCTATGAGTGAATATTTAACTGTAAATAAAGAGCAGTCAAAAAAGGCAATCAAGTCTGAAACAAAACCGACAAAAGAAACCGAAAAGAAAGAAAAAACAAAATTGACCTACATGGAACAAAAAGAGTGGGAAACAATCGAAACAGATATCGCCCAACTGGAAGAACGTACAGCACAACTGAGTGAAGAGATGAATCATCAAGGAGATGATTTTACAAAGCTACAACAACTTCAAACAGAGCTGTCCACAGTGGAACGAGAGCTTGAAGCGAAAATGGAACGCTGGGAATATTTAAGTGAATTTGCAGAAAATTAGGAGGCATAAACTATGGAAGAAGCATATTTAGCATTAGGCCGTAAAATTTTAGAGGAAGGTCACCTTAAAGAAGATCGAACTGGTACAGGTACCAGAAGTATTTTTGGTCATCAAATGCGTTTCGATTTGTCCAAAGGCTTCCCTTTACTAACGACAAAACGAGTACCGTTTGGCTTAATTAAAAGCGAACTTTTATGGTTTTTAAATGGTGATACGAACATTCGCTATCTACTGCAACACAACAATCATATCTGGGATGAATGGGCTTTTGAACGCTACATCAAAAGTGAAGATTATAAAGGTCCTGATATGACTGATTTTGGCCGTCGGGTACTGACGGATGAGGCTTTTAAGGAAAGTTATGAAAAAGAGCATAAAAATTTTTGCGAAAATATTTTATCGGATGATGCTTTTGCGGAGAAGTATGGTGAATTAGGCAATATTTACGGTGCTCAATGGCGGCATTGGGAAACCAAAGACGGCAGCTTTATTGATCAAGTAAAAAATGTTATTGAAATGATCAAAAAAACACCAGACTCCAGACGTTTGATCGTATCAGCGTGGAATCCAGAAGATGTTCCATCAATGGCTTTACCACCATGCCACACCATGTTTCAATTTTATGTAAATGACGGGAAATTAAGTTGTCAGCTTTACCAACGTAGCGGAGATGTTTTTCTTGGTGTTCCGTTTAATATTGCGAGTTATGCCTTGTTGACTCATTTGATTGCTCATGAAACAGGTTTAGAGGTAGGTGATTTCGTCCATACATTAGGCGATGCTCATTTGTATACGAATCATATTGATCAAATGAATGAACAGCTGTCTCGAGAGATTCGATTGTTTCCTACACTAAAACTAAATCAAGAAAAAAAATCAGTTTTTGATTTTGAAATGAAAGATATTGTTATCGAAGGATATGATCCACATCCTGCAATCAAGGCGCCAATTGCCGTTTAATTTGAAAGGAGACTCCTTATGTTAGCAGCTATATGGGCCCAAGATGAACAAGGGACGATTGGCAAAGAAAATCGTTTACCTTGGCATTTGCCGAATGATTTGAAATTTTTTAAACAAATGACAGAAAACAATACTATTGTTATGGGGAGAAAAACCTTTGAAGGTATGGGGAGTCGCCCGTTACCGAATCGTCAAACGATCGTTTTAACTACAGACAAAGAGTATCATGCAGATGGTGTTCTAGTTTACCATACCGTATCAGACGTTCTTGACTATGCAAAAACTTTTTCAGGGATTACATTTATTGCGGGTGGTTCAGCAGTTTACGAGAATTTTTTACCGCATTGTGATGTATTGTACCGTACAGTTATTCATCACTCATTTGAAGGTGATACGAAATTTCCGCCTGTTAATTGGAATGATTGGACCTTGATCAATTTAAGTGAAGGGGTACAAGATGAAGAGAATAGCTACGCGCATCAATTTGAAACCTATCAACGTAAAGTGTCTGTAGATTAAATTATTTTTCTATAATTTAACTGATTAGATAACAAAAAAACATACTTTTGAAAGTATGTTTTTTTGTTATCTAAATATGATTGCGGTATAATCCGACAACTTTTCCTAAAATACTTACATTATCTAAAATAATAGGATCTAAAGCATCGTTTTCTGGTTGTAAGCGAATATGATCTGTTTCTTTAAAAAATCGTTTGCAAGTAGCTTCATCTTCATCGGTCATCGCAATAACGATATCGCCATTAGATGCAGCGCTTTGCTTACGGACAATTACTTGGTCGCCATCTAATATACCTGCATTGATCATGCTTTCTCCTCTAATAGTTAGCATAAATAACGCATTTTCTTCTGCTTTTAAATCAGGAGGAAGAGGGAAAAAGTCAGAAGCTTCTTCTACAGCTAAGATAGGTTCACCAGCGGTAACAACACCTAACATTGGGATGACTGTAGGTCTTACACCTATTCTTTCTAAACCATCTGCAGTCAATTCGATTGCTCTTGGCTTTGTAGGGTCTCGTAAAATCATTCCTTTTTTCTCTAAACGTGCTAAATGTCCATGTACAGTAGAAGTTGAAGAAAGGTCCACTGCTTTTCCGATTTCTCTTACGGTCGGGGGATAGCCCTTAAGTTCAACTTGTTCGTATATATATTTTAATACTTCGATTTGTCTTGTGTCTGTACGTTTCACCAAAACCCGCACCTTCTTTCGATTTATATTTTTAGTGTACCATAGTTTTATACAGGAATCAAACAAGCGTTCGTGTTTTTTTGAAAAAGTCATTTTAGGATATTTTGAAAAAAACGTAATGGTGATTCATAGCCCATACCAGAAACAAACAGAGCTCTTTCCCTTTTTTATTAATAATATAGTTGTATTTTTTGTGTGCATCTTATAAGATAGACATGGAAAGTAAACTTGTATAATATTCATTATGTATTTTTAAGCTATCGAGCTTTACAGGCTAGCCTTTTGAAAAAAGAAATAGGGTTGTGGCCAAAAATGCTATCTTCAGTTTTTCCTATTTTATTATTAAGGTTGAACGAGCTTGTTCAGTTTTTAAAATTAAGGAGGCAACGATACATGTTATCATCAGAAAAAATGAACCGAATCAACGAACTTGCTAAAATGGCAAAAGAAAATGAGTTGACTGAGAAAGAAAAAGCAGAACAAAAAGTACTTCGTCAAGAATACCTAGCTGCTTTTCGTGGTGGTATGCGTCATCATATAGAGGGGATGAAAGTTGTTGATCCTAAAGGAAATGATGTTACGCCTGATAAATTGAAAGAGATTCAAAAAGCAAAAGGATTGCATAACAGAAAATAATTTTAGTTCTTTTTACTAAAAGTAATTGCTTTCATAAACAAAATACGATAAAATATAGTTAATAAAGGTAAAAAAAACCTAAATAGGAGATGATTTTTTTGTTCGACAACACTGATCAGTTAGGCGTCAATACAATTCGTACATTGAGTATCGAAGCGGTACAAAAAGCAAACTCAGGACATCCAGGATTACCAATGGGTGCTGCACCTATGGCTTACGCGCTTTGGACAAAACATTTGAAGGTAAACCCGAAAACATCAAGAAACTGGGTAGATAGAGACCGCTTTATTCTTTCTGCTGGTCATGGTTCTGCAATGCTTTATAGTTTACTTCACTTAGCAGGATACGGTGTAACGATGGACGATCTAAAAAATTTCCGTCAATGGGGGAGTAAAACACCGGGACATCCAGAAGTACATCATACAGATGGTGTTGAAGCAACGACTGGTCCTTTAGGTCAAGGAATCGCAATGGCTGTGGGGATGGCAATGGCTGAGGCACACACTGCAGCGACTTATAATCGCGATAGTTTCCCTGTAATCGATCATTACACCTACGCATTATGTGGTGATGGTGATTTGATGGAAGGTGTTTCCCAAGAAGCAAGCTCTATGGCTGGACACATGAAATTAGGCAAACTGATCGTGTTATACGATTCAAATGATATCTCTTTAGACGGCCCAACATCAAAAGCTTTCACTGAAAATGTTGGAGCTCGCTATGAAGCTTACGGTTGGCAGCATATCCTAGTGAAAGACGGGAATGATTTAGAAGAGATTTCTAACGCAATCGAAGCCGCAAAAGCTGAGTCAGATAAACCAACATTGATCGAAGTTAAAACAGTTATCGGTTATGGCGCTCCAAAAGAAGGAACTTCTTCTGTTCATGGCGCACCAATCGGAGCAGAAGGAATTACTGCCGCAAAAGCTGTTTACGGTTGGGAATATCCTGATTTTACGGTTCCAGAAGAAGTAGCTGCGCGCTTTAAAGAAACAATGGTAGAAGAAGGCGAAAAAGCTGAAGATAAATGGAATACTATGTTCGAAAACTATACGAAAGAACATCCTGAGTTAGCGAAGCAATTTAAACAAGCTTTCGCTGATGAACTTCCTGAAAATTGGGATAGCGAATTGCCAACTTATGAAGTGGGATCAAGTGCAGCTAGCCGTGTAACTAGCAAAGAAACGATTCAAGCGATTTCTAAATCTGTACCTGGATTCTGGGGAGGTTCAGCTGATTTATCTGCTTCAAATAATACAATGGTTGCAGCAGAAAAAGATTTTGAACCTGGACAATACGAAGGCCGTAATATTTGGTTTGGTGTTCGTGAGTTTGCTATGGCAGCCGCAATGAATGGGATTCAATTACACGGAGGAAGCCGTATTTATGGTGGAACATTCTTTGTTTTTACTGACTATTTACGTCCCGCGGTCCGTTTAGCAGCAATTCAAAACACTCCAGTCACATATGTATTGACACATGATTCTGTAGCGGTTGGTGAAGATGGGCCAACACATGAGCCTGTTGAGCAATTAGCAAGCATTCGCTGCATGCCTGGTGTACAAGTAATTCGTCCAGCTGACGGGAATGAAACTGTTGCCGCATGGAAAATTGCCATGACAACAAAAGATGCGCCGACGATTTTAGTTCTAAGTCGTCAAAACTTACCAGTTATTGAAGGCACTAAAGAAAACGCTGGAGAACTAGTTCAAAAAGGTGCGTATGTGATTTCTAAACAAAAAGGTGAAAAACCAGAAGGTATCTTGATTGCAACTGGTTCAGAAGTTAATTTAGCAATCGAAGCTCAAAAAGCATTAGCTGAACAAGGAAAAGATGTTTCAGTTGTTTCAATGCCAAGTTTTGATTTGTTTGAAAAACAAACAGCAGACTACAAAG
Source organism: Enterococcus haemoperoxidus ATCC BAA-382 (assembly GCF_000407165.1). Lineage (NCBI taxonomy): Bacteria > Bacillati > Bacillota > Bacilli > Lactobacillales > Enterococcaceae > Enterococcus > Enterococcus haemoperoxidus. The sequence goes on from NZ_KE136479.1 coordinate 1,297,337, forward strand.
ATTCTGTCCTGCCCAAAGATGTAACGAAACGTGTAGCAATTGAAGCTGCTTCACCATTTGGTTGGGAACGTTACGTTGGAACTGCTGGTACAACCGTAACCATCAATCATTTTGGGGCCTCTGCTCCAGGAGATTTAGTCTTGAAAGAATTTGGTTTTACAGTTGAAAATGTTGTTTCAAAATATGATAGTTTATAATTAATTGCTATTAATATATATAAAAAGCAGAAATTCACGAAATGTGAGTCTCTGCTTTTTCTTTTTTATAATAAAATTGGAATCAAATTTTTAAATATACATTACTATGCTTTGAAGGAAAAAGAGTAGCAACTTTAGAAAAGGATGTTATATGAGATGCATTCAGCTCATACATTAACAATTTTCCGGATTGAAACATTAACGTTACTTATGTAACGTTAATGAAATGTATGGTAATTTTTTTTATTTATTAAAAAAAAATCCATAAATTAAGAGTAGAGGTATTTGTGTCAAAAAAATCAATTGAATCACATACACAATGTAAAATCAATAAAACAATTATAAAGCGATAAACAAAACAAAAATTTCAAAGGGATTACATGCATTTTAAAAATTCAAAATTCAAGAGTAAATAATTGTTTATAAAAAATTCTCCGAGTAGAATAAGCTTATGATGTTCTATTGAGGAGGAACAAATGAATGGACGAGATTAAAACAAGAAGTAGTAGGCACCAGCAACAAAATCTTAAAAAAAACCGTAAAAGGGTTGCATCTGTGATAGGAACTTCATTAGTATTTCTTCCAATCGCAGGAAATTTATTACCTCTAGGTGTTCAAGCGACAGAAGTGGAAACACAAGGAGCAATTTCACAACAAGCATTTATTGATTCAATTGGATATTCGGCTGCTTCAGTAGCGGACGTTAATGATTTATATGCGTCTGTCATGATCGCACAAGCATTATTAGAGAGTAGTTATGGTACTTCAGGTTTAGCGGCAGCGCCTAATTATAACTTATTTGGAGTAAAAGGAAGCTATGGCGGACAAAGTGTATACATGCCTACTTCAGAATACCTGAATGGTGAATGGGTAACGGTCACAGAACCTTTTAGAAGCTACCCTTCATACGCAGAATCGTTTCAAGATCATGCTAATGTTCTTAAAACGACTTTAGCTTCAAGCGGCAACTATCATTACTCAGGAGTTTGGAAAAGCAATACATCTAGTTATATGGATGCTACGGCAGCCTTAGCTGGGCGCTATGCGACAGATCCTAATTACGCAAGTAAATTAAATTGGTTGATTGAAGCATACGGTTTAACTGCCTACGACAGTGGAATTACTCAGTCAACAGTAACAAGTGATAATGCAGCCTCAACTCAATCAACGATTGGACAAAGTAGCGCTACGAATACTGTATCAACATACACCGTAGCATCAGGAGATACACTTTGGGGGATTTCTGAAAAATTCGGAATTTCAGTTGATCAGCTTATGGCTTCAAACGGCATAACAGCTGAATTGATTACAGTAGGTCAAGTACTACAAATTGCATAAGAAAAAGCTATCAACAAACAGTCATTCTAGTGACAGTTGTTGATAGCTTTATTTTTATCTTTTTCCCAAACGTAATTCTTCTAATCGTCTGTTACGATTTTTAGTTAGATCTTTAATTCTTGGTCTAGGCAGAATTGCTTCAGATGTTGTTGTTGAATCTCTTGTATGCGTTACTGGATCATTTAGGTCAAACTGTTGTAAATAGTCGATAACTTCACGAACAATTTGAGTTGGAGTAGAGGCGCCAGCCGTTACTGCTACTTGTTCAACGTCCACCAGCCAATTAGGATCAATTTGTGAAACATCAGAAATCCGATGAGCAGGAACACCTGCTTGCTCAATAGAAACCTGTGCTAAACGATTACTATTATTACTTTTTGGATCACCTACAACAATTGTTAAATCGCATCCTTGTGCTTGATTTACAACTGCTTCTTGGCGAACTTGAGTAGCCTTGCAGATGTCTTTATGAATGAGAACTTGAGGATATTTTTCCTGAATTGAATCCATTAGATCGCTTACATCCCATTGGCTCATGGTTGTTTGGTTGGTTACGAAAATTTTATCAGTGCTTAACGATAGACTGTCGATATCAGCCTGATTTGCAACTAAATGGACATGTTCTGGTGAAACACCTTGTGCTCCTTCTGGTTCAGGATGATTTTTTTTGCCGATATAAATAATTTCAAAGCCGTCCGTTACTTTTTCTGCAATCAGTTCGTGTGTAATCGTCACGTCAGGACAAGTTGCATCGATAACAGTTAACCCTTTTTCAATCGCTAATTTTTTCACTTTTGGTGAAGTTCCGTGTGCTGTAAAAATAACAGTTCCGTGATCTACTTGAGCTAAAATTTCTTCTCGATTTTCTCCATATAAAGTGTGGATTCCGATGCTTTCAAATGCATCTGTGACATGTTTATTATGAACGATCATTCCCAAAATGTAGATGGGACGTGGTAAATTCTCATCTAAAGATGCATTTCTGGCGATGACCATTGCATCAACAACACCATAACAATAGCCACGCGGACTAATATTTATAATTTTCATCAATAAATTAACTCCTATTTTTTCTGAATTTTATAGTCTTCTCTACTATACAGTATTTTTGTTAAATTTGTTTAAAGAGTGCGTATCAATTGATTAACAATAGCAAAATGATAGCCAGATAAGTTGATATAAGCTATTATAATTACAAGAAAGTTTTTACTTATAAGAATACTAAAATGGAGGAATGGATCATGACTCAAATTTTTAATTCAGTTACCGAATTGATAGGTAAGACACCAATTGTGAAACTAGGTCGTATTGTGCCGGATGGAGCAGCTGATGTTTTTGTAAAACTTGAATTTTTCAATCCAGGCGGAAGCGTTAAAGATCGAATCGCGTTAAGTATGATTGAAAAAGCTGAAAAAAATGGACAACTTAAAGCTGGTGATACGATTGTTGAACCAACGAGCGGAAATACCGGGATTGGTTTAGCAATGGTTGGTGCTGCAAAAGGCTACAAGGTTATTATAGTCATGCCGGATACAATGAGTATTGAACGCCGAAAACTAATGCAAGCATATGGTGCTGAATTGTTATTAACGCCAGGGACTGATGGAATGAAAGGTGCAATTGCCAAAGCTTCAGAACTATCAGAAAAAGACGGTTACTTTATGCCTATGCAGTTTGATAATCCTGCTAATCCTGAAGTACATGAAAAAACTACTGGAAAAGAAATTCAAGATGTTTTTGGTCCAGCTGGGTTGGATGCTTTTATTGCTGGAGTTGGAACTGGCGGAACAATAACCGGTGTTGGTAAAGAATTAAAAAGAGTTTATCCGAAAATTTCAATCGTTGCCGTTGAACCAACCGAATCACCAGTTTTAGAAGGTGGAACCCCAGGACCTCATAAAATCCAAGGAATCGGTGCTGGTTTTATTCCAAAGGTTTTAGATACTGAAGTATATGGGAAAGTCATTGCAGTACCTAGTGAAGATGCAATGGAAACGGCTCGACAATTAGCTGTAAAAGAGGGCTTATTGGTAGGGATATCTGCAGGTGCAGCAGTAGATGCTGCTATTCAAGTAGCTAAAGAGCTGGGTGCTGGGAAAAAAGTATTAACTGTTATTCCTGATAACGGTGAGAGATACCTTTCTACAGCCCTCTATAATTTTTCTGAATAATTCATCACTAAAAAAGGAAGCGCGGATTTGCGACTTCCTTTTTTAGTACACTAATTGACCAAAAAGTATGTAATAGTTTGAATGATTGCAGAAAATTGAGATAAACCCGATATTTCCTACGCTATTTATACAATTATTCTTGTCAAGATAGATTAGAAATAGTATCATTTAAGAAAGAAGACTGGGAGGGGAACCAAATGGACAATATATTGGTAAAAAATGCACTTGAAGAATTAAAAGAAGCCAATATTCGTATTACTCCTCAAAGATATGCGATTTTAGAATATCTAATTGAGAATCATAGCCATCCAACAGCAGATGAAATTTATCGTTCATTAGAAGATCGTTTTCCAAATATGAGTGTTGCGACTGTTTATAATAATTTACGTTTGTTTACTGACATTGGTTTTGTTCAAGAGATGAATTATGGCGACGCATCTAGTCGTTTTGATTTCAGTTCAAAAAAACATTATCATGCTATCTGTCAAAATTGTGGTAAAATCGTTGATTTCCATTATCCAGGGCTAGAGGATGTAGAGATGGCGGCAAGTAAATTGACTGGCTTCGAAATTAATGAACATAGATTAGAATTATATGGTTTGTGTCCGGATTGTCAAAAATCAAAAAAAGAGTGAAATGAGGGATAAAATGAAATCAATCCAAACAGATAAAGCGCCAAAAGCGATTGGACCATATGTACAAGGGAACATTGTTAATGGTTTATTATTTGCTTCAGGTCAAGTTCCTTTATGTCCTGAAACTGGAGAAGTTGTCGGTACTACAATAGAAGAACAAGCAGAACAAGTTCTTAAAAATATTGCAGCGATTTTAGAAGAAGTTGGAAGTGATTTTGATCATGTTGTCAAAACAACTTGCTTTTTAAAGAATATGAATGATTTTTCAACTTTTAATGAAGTTTATGCAAGAGCATTTACGAATCAATTGCCAGCTCGTTCGGCTGTAGAAGTAGCCCGTTTACCTAAAGATGTTCTTATTGAAATAGAAATTATTGCTGCAGTAAATGAATAGCAATTTATTTTCACAAGCTGAGAAATTAACGTTTCTCAGTTTTTTTTGCTTTAAAAACAGTTTTTTGATTCTTTTTGAAAGATGATCAGATGAAAAAAAGGTTAAAAATGGAAAAGTTTGTGAAAAAATAAGTTTATAGTTCACAAGCAAAGAACTCGAATATGCCTTTCTACTTTGTTATATTTTTAGTATACCAATAGATTCATAATCGATTTATTGGTGAAAAATTTAACTTGAAAGAAGGGATTTACAAAATGAAAGTCGTAGTCGTAGGATGTACGCATGCAGGAACAGCTGCAGTCAAAAGTATTTTAACAAATCACCCAAACGCGGAGGTAACCGTTTATGAACGAAATGATAATGTATCGTTTCTATCTTGCGGTATTGCTTTATACGTTGGAGGAGTAGTGAAGGAGGCTGACAGTTTATTCTATTCAAGTCCTGAAGAACTAGCGTCTCTAGGTGCTACAGTTAAAATGGAACATGAAGTCGAAACAATCGATGTTGATCATAAAACAGTTACTGCAAAAGATTTACACACAGGTATTGAAGAAACCGTTTCATATGATAAATTAGTGATGACCACGGGTTCTTGGCCAATCGTTCCTCCAATTAAAGGAATCGAAGCTGAAAACATTTTATTATGTAAAAACTTTAATCAAGCTAATGTAATCATTGAACGTGCTAAAGATGCGAAAAAAGTCGTAGTTGTAGGTGGAGGATACATTGGTATCGAGTTAGTAGAAGCCTTCGTGGAATCTGGTAAAGAAGTTACGTTGATCGATGGGTTAGACCGTATTTTAAATAAATATTTAGATAAACCATTCACGGATGTTTTAGAAAAAGAACTTGTAGATCGCGGAGTGACGCTAGCTTTAGGTGAAAACGTACAAGAATTCCAAGCTGACGCAAGCGGACATGTGAATAAAGTAATTACTCCTAGCCAAGAATTCAAAGCAGACATGGTAATCATGTGCGTTGGTTTCAGTCCGAATACTACTCTACTCAAAGATAAGGTTGATATGCTTCCAAATGGCGCTATAGTAGTAGATAAGTTTATGAGATCAAGTATCCCTGATATTCTTGCTGCTGGAGATAGTGCGGTTGTACACTATAATCCAAGCAATACAACAAATTATATTCCATTAGCAACAAATGCAGTTCGACAAGGAATGCTAGTTGGTTATAATTTATCGGAACCAAAATTAGCCTATCGCGGAACACAAGGAACTTCTGGGCTTTATCTATTTGGGTGGAAAATTGGATCAACAGGTGTAACATTAGAAAGTGCAAAAATGAACAACTTAGATGTGGCTGCAACCAATTTTGAAGACAATTATCGTCCGGAATTCATGCCAACGACTGAAAATGTTATGATGGAATTAGTCTACGAAAAAGGAACTAATCGTATCGTTGGTGGACAATTGATGTCTAAATATGACATTACTCAATCTGCTAATACTTTATCATTGGCTGTTCAAAATGAAATGACCGTTGAAGATCTTGCGTTATCGGATTTCTTCTTCCAACCACATTTTGATCGCCCTTGGAACTACTTAAACTTATTAGCACAAGCTGCATTGAAAGACATCGCCAAAAAATAATGAATACAAACTAGAGTTGAGTGTAAATTCAGCTCTAGTTTTTTAGCGTAAAAAGTGTAATTTTTTGCCTTTTTTGCATTTTTTTGAGATGCTTAATACGTTAGATTAGATGAGGGGTTAGAAAATGAAGAATAGAAATATAAAAGAATTGATGATTCGTTCCTTATATGCCTTAATTGGAGTAGCAATTTTAGCTTTTGGTGCTGCAACATTACGAATAGGTCAAGTAGGATTGGATCCTTATACGGCAGCAAATATTGGTATTGGTGGTGTCTTAGGCCTTTCATTAGGGGTATATCAGCTGATTATCAATATTATTATCTTAGGATTAGTCTTTATTTTTGGAAGAAAGTACATCGGGATTGGAACGGTGATCAATATGGTTCTTACAGGTTTCTTTATTGATTTTTATACGTGGATCTATACCACATTTTTCACAATCAAAATCAATCTGTTTTCTCAAGCTGTTCTACTTATTCTAGGTGTAGTCATCTTTACTTTCGGTGCCTCCTTTTATATGTCGGCTAAATTAGGAAACGCTCCATATGATGCCATCGCTCCGATCATTGTTGAACATACTAAAGCTCAATATCGTACGGTAAGAGTAATACAAGATGTCTTTTTTGTGATTTTAGCTTTTATTTTTGGTGGACCAGTTGGTATTGGTACTGTAATCAACGCGTTTTTCACAGGACCATTAATTGATTTTTGGAATAACAAAGTTAGTGAGCCAATAATCGAAAAAAGTGTTAAAATAAAATTGGGTCAATAAGAATGAATTGAAAAGATATATATAAAACAAAGCAATCAGATTGCTTTGTTTTTTTATTTGCTTTCGAAAGCCTATTTAAGGAAGTGAATTAATAAAAAAATGATAACGCTTACTTAATCTGTTGTTATGTTTTGAGTATTATTTAAATAATATGTGTAATGTAAAGATTCTCATTTTTATTTAAAAATACTTATTATAAAATTTAGTTTTAAATGCTGTTGCAAAGGGTTTTTAGTGCTTTTTTTCTTGGGAAATTGATTGGTGTTTTTATATTTTTAAAAAATAATGAGTATTTTCGATTCGTATTATTTCCAAAAATATTATAAAGGTTATAAAATCCATAGGTAGAAGCTTAATTAATTTTATGTTGCTCACGTTTTAAGAAAGGAGAGTGTCTATTTAGTTTTTGCGAGCTTCTAAGTTGTTCGTTGTGTGGTATCAGTTTGATTGCAAGAGGAGGATAATCATGAAAGATGATAAGAAAAAAAAGAAAAGCACTAGTAAGTCGAAGAAACAGAATAAATATCGTGCATTATCATTAGTGTTAACAAGTAGTCTAGTTATTGCACCATTGACTGTTCCCCTATCATTTTACTTACCAGGAGGAATTATTGCTTCCGCTGCTATATTAGATGCAGAAATTTTATCTAATATAACTAGTTCCAATGACAGTGGAACAACTACTGCAAATCGTTTAGCTGCAGACGGAGCTTCAAAAAATGTCAATTTTTCAATTTCTGGAAGTGAGCTAGTTGGTGGGTCTGTTATCACAAGCGGAACAAAGCAAGCAGTTTTAACTATTCCAAACGAATTAAATGGGCGCGTATCTACAAACGGAGAGGCACAAATCAATACAAATATTACACTAACGGTTGGAGATTTAACATTTCTTACTGGTACATTAAATGCAGTTAACAACTTATCTGATTTGTTAACTAATATTGTCGGGGGCTCCTTAGGAAGTTTAACTGGGGTTACACTAAATTTAACGGAAGTTAATCAAAAAATTGATGCTTTAAACAATCTTGAAAATTTTGGTAGCGCTGAATTCAATTCTACTGCAGTTCTTTCCCCTGATGGTAAGTATATTCAGGCTAATATAGATGATGGATTAGGATTAGTCTTAGCACAAAATGTTTCAACTTTGTTGCAAGATTTAAAAGCAGCGGTAGACGCATTAAATGCAACTGGTAGCGGAATCGCAAGTAATATTGTTGCAGCTGCAATTAATACAGCTTTACTTCCGGTCAAAGGAACAGTAGACACTGCCATTAATTTAGCGCTTCCTCTTGTTGATCTAGGCGGTGCAGGTGTCAATCAATTGGCTGATGCTTCAGTATTAGGGTCTACAACAATTAATATTCCGACAACGATCGTTAGCCCAACAAACTTATCGCAAAATCTAGATGCTAGATTTGTTGGTACAGTTGTAAAAGCAGATGCAATTGATGTAAGTTTGATCAATACTGCTAATGGAGTTTCTGATATTTATTACGCTGGAAGTGCAGTTATTGTAGCACCACCAGTCGTAACGAATACAACTGGAACTTCTGCAACGGGATACACTGTATTTGGGACAGCGACAGCAGGTGATACGATTACGATTAAAAATGCTAGTGGAACAACGATTGCATCAGGACCAGCAACTGGTGGGAATTTTGAAATCAGTATTCCACAAGGTTCTGCAACTGCAAATGAAGCATTGACAGCTACAGCATCCAATGGGGGTATTGATAGTACGCCAACAGCATTTACGACACCCGCAGATGCGGTAGTTGTAGCACCACCAGTCGTAACGAATACAACTGGAACTTCAACAACAGGTTATACTGTAACGGGTACAGCAACAGCAGGAAACACAGTTGATATTCGTAATAGTGGAGGGGCTGTTATTGGAACTGGAACCGTTGATGGTAGCGGTAATTTTAGTATCTCGATTCCACAAGGGCAAGCAACTGCAAATGAAAATTTAACTGCGATCGCTAAATCTGGTGTAGATGAGAGTACGCCGACAGCGTTTACAACACCAACAGATGCGATAGTCGTTGCACCACCAGTCGTAACGAATACAACTGGAACTTCAACAACAGGTTATACCGTAACGGGTACAGCAACAGCAGGAAATACTATTGATATTCGTAATGCTGGCGGAACCGTCATTGGAACAGGGACTGTGGATGGAACAGGAAATTTTAATATTACTATTCCACAGGGCCAAGCAACAGCTAGCGAACCATTAACTGCGATTGCGAAATCAGGATCAGACGAAAGTACTCCGACATCGTTTGTTACACCAGCAGATCCAATAGTCGTTGCAGCGCCAGTCGTAACAAACACAACTGGAACTTCAGCAATAGGACACACTGTAACCGGTACAGCAACAGCAGGAAACACAGTGGAAATTCGTAATACTGGTGGAACCACAATTGGTAGTGGAATTGCTGATGGTAGTGGTAACTTTACCATTGTGATTCCGCAAGGTTTGACGACTGCTAATGAATCATTGACTGCCGTGGCAAAAATCGGGGTAAACGAAAGTACACCTACACCGTTTACAACACCGGCAGATCCAGTGGTTATTGGCGCACCAACGGTTGACAATGTATCTGGTACCTCAACAACGGGCTATACCGTAACAGGTACAGCAACAGCGGGCAATACAGTTGAAGTTAAAAACACAGGTGGAACAGTGATTGGAACAGCAATCGCAGATCCAAGTGGGAACTATACAGTTACGATTCCAGTTGGCTCAGCAACGCCAAATCAACAATTGTCGGCAACAGCTAAAGATGCTGATGGAAATCAAAGTCCAGCAACGCCGTTCACAACACCAGCAGATCCAGTAGTCGTTACAGCACCAACTGTGACCAACGTGACTGGTACATCGACAACAGGCTATACCGTAACGGGTACAGCCACAGCAGGAAATACAGTTGAAATCAAAAACACAGGTGGAACAGTGATTGGAACCGCAATCACAGATTCCAGTGGAAACTATACAGTGACAATTCCAGCTGGATTAGCAACGCCAAGCCAACAATTATCTGCAGTAGCCAAAGATCCTGATGGCAACCAAAGTTCAGCAACACCATTTACAACACCGGCAGATCAAGTAGTGGTTCAAGCACCGACTGTCGATAGTGTAACTGGAACCTCAACAACAGGTTATACAGTGACAGGTACAGCACCAGCAGGAAGCACTGTTGAAGTTAAGAATACAGGTGGAACAGTGATTGGAACAGGTGTAGCAGATGGCAGTGGAAATTACACAGTGACAATTCCAGCTGGTTCAGCTACACCAAATGAACAATTAACTGCAACAGCTAAAGACTCTGATGGTAATACCAGTCCTGGAACATCTTTCACAACACCTACAGATCCAGTAGTTGTTACAGCACCAACAGTTGATAATGTGACTGGTACATCCGCGACCGGCTATACAGCGACAGGTACAGCACCAGTAGGGAGTACAGTTGAAATTAAAAATACAGGTGGCACAGTGATTGGAACTACGATTGCAGATCCGAGTGGAAACTATACAGTGACGATTCCAGCTGGATTAGCAACGCCAAACCAACAATTGTCGGCAACGGCTAAAGATGCGGATGGCAATCAAAGTCCAGCAACGCCGTTCACAACACCAGCAGATCCAGTAGTTGTTACAGCACCAACAGTTGATAATGTGACTGGTACATCCGCGACTGGCTATACAGTAACGGGTACGGCGACAGCGGGTAATACAGTTGAAGTTAAAAATACAGGCGGCACGATTATTGGAACAGCAGTAGCAGACCCAAGTGGCAACTATTCAGTTGCGATCCCAATCGGATCTGCAACGCCAAGCCAACAATTATCTGCAGTAGCAAAAGATCCTGATGGCAACCAAAGTCCAGCAACACCATTTACAACACCAGCAGATCCAGTAATTGTTCAAGCGCCAACTGTAGACAATGTAACAGGTACATCAACATCAGGCTATACAGTGACAGGTACAGCGCCAGCAGGAAGTACTGTAGAAATCAAAAATACAGGTGGTACTGTAATTGGAACAGGTGTGGCCGATGGTAGTGGAAATTACACAGTTACGATTCCAGCTGGATCAGCATCATCAAGCGAACAGTTAACTGCAACAGCCAAAGATGCAGATGGTAATACCAGTCCTGGGACAACGTTCACAACACCAGCGGATCCAGTGGCAGTTAGTGCACCAACAGTTGAAAACGTAACTGGAACTGGAGCAACAGGCTATACAGTAACAGGTAGTGCAACGGCAGGAAATACTATAGAAATCAAAAATACAGGCGGTACAATTATCGGAACCGCAATTGCAGATCCAAGTGGTAACTATACCGTTGTGATCCCAATTGGTTTAGCAACGCCAAGCCAACAATTATCTGCAGTAGCAAAAGACGCTGACGGCAACCAAAGTCCAGCTACAGCATTTACAACACCAGCAGATCCGGTAGTAGTCACAGCACCAACAGTTGATAGTGTAACCGGAACTGGAGCAACAGGTTATACTGTGACCGGTACGGCAACAGCAGGAAATACTGTTGAAGTTAAAAACACTGGTGGAACAGTGATTGGAACTACGATTGCAGATCCAAGTGGTAACTACATTGTTGTAATCCCGACTGGAGCGGCTACTCCAAATCAACAATTATCTGCAGTAGCTAAAGATGCAAACGGCAATCAAAGTCCAGCAACACCATTCACAACACCAGCAGACCCAGTAGTCGTTAGTGCGCCAACAGTTGATACTGTAACAGGTACATCAACAACTGGTTATACGATAAACGGAACTGCAACAGCAGGTAACAGAGTTGATGTGAAAAATACAGGTGGCACGATAATTGGAACAGCTGTAGTAAATGGTAGTGGGAATTACACAATTACAATTCCAGTAGGATCAGCACTACCGCTTCAACAATTCTCTGCTGTAGCTGTAGATGGAGATAATAATCAAAGTTCGGCAACACCATTTACAACACCGGCAGATCCAGTAATTGTTCAAGCACCAACTGTAGATAATGTAACAGGTACCTCAACAACAGGCTATACAGTAACAGGTACAGCACCAGTAGGAAGTACTGTAGAAGTCAAAAATACAGGTGGAACAGTGATTGGAACTGGTGTAGCAGATGGTAGTGGGAATTACACAGTTACGATTCCAGCTGGATCAGCAACACCGAATGAACAATTAACTGCAACAGCCAAAGATGCAGACGGAAACACAAGTCCTGGAACAGTCTTTACAACACCGTCAGATCCAGTAACGATTCAAGCACCTGTTGTTACTAGCGTAACTGGAACTTCTGCTACAGGCTATACGGTAGTTGGTACTGCAGTTGCAGGCGATACAGTTTCAATTAAAAAATTAAATGGCACAGTGATTGGTTCTGCTCAAGTAGATGGCAGCGGTAATTACTCTGTAGTGATTCCATCAGGATCAGCTAGTCAACTTGAACAATTGAGAGCAATCGATTCTGACGGTGCTGGGAATCAAAGCCCGGCAACTCCTTTTGTTACACCAGCTGACCCAGTAGTGGTAGCTGCACCAGTTATCACAAGTGTACTGGGTGATTCTCAAACTGGCTACACAGTGAAAGGGACAGCAACAGCAAACAATTCAGTATCACTAAGAACGTTAAGCGGAACTGAGGTAGGCGCTGGAGAGGTTGATAGCAATGGTGTATTCTCTATTTCATTAGATGCTCAAGAAGTAGAGCAACTGCAACAATTAAATGCAGTAGCGATAGATGACGCACTTAACTCAAGTTTACCAACACTATTCACAATCCCAGCAGATCCGTCTTCAAATGTTGAAGCACCAATCATTAACAATGTAACTGGAACGTCAAAAACTGGTTATATTGTAACTGGTAAAGCTACAGCAGGTAATAAAGTTAAAATTCGTAACGCTGCAGGAAGAATTATTGGTTCAGGCGTAGCAGATTTAAATGTCGGACAACTTGCATTAGATGGTGAATTCGCGATTGCTTTACCTGTAGGTTCAGCAACTGAGAATGAAGGATTGACGGCAACTGCTGAAAATAGTATTGGAGATGTTAGTACAGCCACTCCATTTAAGACGCCAGCTGATCCAACGTTTTTTGTTGCAACGCCGATAATCAACAGTGTGACTGGTAGCTCAACCACAGGTTATACGATCAAAGGGATTGCAACACCAGGAAACAGTGTAGAACTTCATAATGTAGTAGGAGAAGTGCTAGGTGCTGCCACAGCAAGCGAAAATGGTGGATTTGTTATCGAAATCCCTATAGGTTTTGCTGAACCAAAAGAACTAGTTTCAGCAATTGCAAAAGATAGCGATGGTAATCAAAGCGAACCAGCTAACTTCAAGCTTCCAGCTGACCCAGGCGACGGAAATGGGGGTAATAGCAATGGGACTGGTAATAGCGGTAACTTAGGTAACAATGGCAGCTCTGGCTTGAAAAACCTAAGTAGTTCAAACAAAAACCTTCCTAATAACGGTGAAATTGTTAGTAATTGGGGAATGTTAGGTGCTTTACTACTAGGAGCTTTTGCTTTCTTCACCTTCAAACGTAAAACTAAAAAAGAAGAAGAATAAAGTAATGAATTAATGTGTTAACGTTCTATAAGTGAAAAACATGAGGTGGGGCAAGTGTCCTGTCTCATGTTTTTTTGGATAAAAATACTAATAGTAAATTTCTGAAAAAATAATTAGATTTTCCTAAGAAAGAATCTTCCTTTCTCTACTTATTTATCGTAAAATGAAATTAGACAAAATGAAAGGGAGGATATACGCATGCCGATTCGTGTTCCAAAAGAATTACCCGCTATTAAAGTATTAGAAAAAGAGAAAATTTTTGTAATGGATGAAGATCGCGCTATGCATCAAGATATTCGTCCGTTAGAAATTTTAATCTTAAATTTGATGCCTAAAAAGGATGAAACAGAAGTCCAACTTTTGAGGTTACTTAGTAATACACCATTACAAATCAATGTTGAATTCTTGTATATGAGTAGTCATGAGGCGAAAAATACATCTAGTGATCATTTGAAACGTTTTTATTATCAATTTCAAGAAGTGAAAGAAAAGTTTTATGATGGTTTGATCATTACAGGAGCACCAATCGAGCAACTAGCATTTGAAGAAGTTGATTACTGGGAAGAATTGCAGGAAATTTTTAAGTGGTGTAAGTCACATGTGTTTTCAACATTTCATATTTGTTGGGGAGCGCAAGCCGGTCTTTATTATCATCATAATATTGATAAGTATTTACTAGAACAAAAATTAACAGGTGTATATGCTCATGATGTGTTGGCACCAACATGGAGTATTCTAAAAGGATTTGATGATACATTCTTTGCTCCTCATTCACGCTATACCGGTGTTAAAAGATGTGATGTAGATAAGACTGAAGAGTTAGAGGTTTTAGTCGAATCAAAAGAAGCCGGTCTTTTTTTAATTGGAAACAAAAATAATCGAGCTTTTTATGCAACAGGACACTTAGAATACGATCGTGAGACCTTACAGAAAGAATTTGAGCGAGATCAATTAAAAGGCATAAAGCCAAGATTACCTCAAAATTACTATCCGAATGATAACACAAAAGAGTTGCCACAATTACGTTGGCATATGGCTGCATCGTTGTTATTTTCTAATTGGTTAAACTATGCAGTTTATCAAAATACACCTTATGATTTATCTAAACTTCTTGAGGAATGAAAATAATAAATAGGGTACAGTTAAAACAAAGCGAAAATTTTGATTTGTTTTAACTATTTTTTTAAATACTTTCACCATTAAAATGCAAACGTTCCCTTTTAATTTCATTTCTATAATTTAGAGATGCATTCTTGTTCCTTTTTTTTACAAATAAACGTATTATAAGATGAAGGAAGGAGATTTTACTAGGAAAAACAAAGTAGAAAAACGATTAAAGATTCTAGATCAACTGCAAATAATGAAGTTATTTAATCTCTGTATAAAATAAAAATAAATAACTTAGTTAATTGCATTTAAGATTTAAAGAAGCAACCATTTTGAAGGCGCTTTAGGATTGCAGGATAATTGTGAGTCAATCGTAAACCAGCAATTATTACTTAATTAAAATAAATAAGCGTTAATTAACCATAGTTGGAGGAAAAATTATGAAAATACCTAAAAGATTTTTGAGTGGCCTGCTACTTTCAATGCTATTTCTTTTTTCTTTTGTGCCTGCTTTTGCACAGGAAATCGATGCAATTACTGCACCTACTGGAATAAAAGCAGTAATAGTAATCATTCCATTGATTTTAGTTTTAGTTTTATTATTTATGAAAGTGGATATGATCATTGCGGGATTTGTTGGTGGTGTTTTAGCGATGGTGATTGGTGGAATTGGTTTAGAGCAAGCCAACAAACAATTATTAGAAACAATCCCAATGATGCTTGGTATCACTGTACCGATCATCAATTCGGCAGTTGCGATGGCTGTATTTAAATCGGGTGGTTACTCGGCAGCTTTAACCCTTGCCAAAAGAGGGACAAAAGGAAAAGTTGAGTATGTTTCAGCATTTATCGTTATATTGTTAGCAGCAGCGACTTATATGTCTGGTATAGGTGGAGGTAGCGCTATGGTAATTGCCCCATTGGCATTTGTAGCAGTTGGTGCAGTCCCTGAGTTGATTGCAGCGATGTCACTTGCTGCAGCAGTTTCATTTACGACGTCACCAGCCTCGTTAGAATCTAGTATTGTATCTAAATTAGGAGATTTTAGTGTTGCTAAATATGTTTCGGATATGCGTCCGATTTGGC
This sequence comes from Enterococcus haemoperoxidus ATCC BAA-382, assembly GCF_000407165.1. Classification (NCBI taxonomy): domain Bacteria; kingdom Bacillati; phylum Bacillota; class Bacilli; order Lactobacillales; family Enterococcaceae; genus Enterococcus; species Enterococcus haemoperoxidus. The sequence continues at coordinate 1,313,233 of NZ_KE136479.1, forward strand.
TAGTTTTTTGTGCTTTAGCGATTATTTTAGCTTTTTGGGGAACAAAACGTCGGAATATCGGTTTTAAAGAAAATAGTGATGATGAATATGCATCAATGAGTAATAAAGCTTTATTTAAATTGACGTTACCTGCGATTTTTTTACTTTTCGCTGTGATTTTTGGTCCAGTAGTGAATGATCTTGTTGGATTCCCATTATTGACACCATTAGTTTACATGGTTTTGACACTAGCATTAATTTTTATTTGTTCAGATTTCACGTTGAATCAGTCAGTAGAAGCAATGGTGGATGGTTCTACCTACATTTTAACTCGACTGTTCCAAGTAGGGATTTTTCTAGCGTTTATTAATATCATTGCTCAAACTGGAACCTTTGCTGTTATTGCAGGGATTGCTAGTTCCGCACCAACTTTGATCATGGTTCCTGTGGCAATTTTAACTGGAATCTTGATCGGTGTGCCTGCTGGCGCATACGTAGGTTCCGTTTTAACACTCGTTCTGCCTGTGGCCGTGTCTTTAGGATTTTCTTCTATCGAACTTGGTTTAGTAGCGGTTGGAGTAGGATTAGGCAGTCAAATGAGTTTTGTTAATATTACGATGCAAGCTCTATCCTCTGGCTTCCAAATTCCAATTTTAGAGGTTGTAAAAGGAAATGTGAAATGGATCAGTATCGCTTCTGTTATATTGATCGGGATTGGTTTCTTTATATAGATTAAATTGAAAGGATGTTGACAAATGGATATTTTAATTAAGCAAGCAAGATTACGTGATGGAGAAGCGCTCCAAGATGTGGGGATTAAAGATGGTAAAATCATAGCTATTTCGGAGAATTTATCGGATAACGCGGTAAACGTAATCGAAGCACAAGGGCGTGTTTTGATTCCTGGTCTAGTTGAAAGTCATATTCATTTAGATAAGGCTTTAATCGCTGACAGAAAACCAAATAAATCAGGGACTTTACAAGAAGCAATTAGCGTTACAGCTGAGTTAAAGCCAACTTTCACAGAAGAGGATATTTACCAAAGGGCAAAAAAAGCGTTGGAAATGATTATTGCTCACGGTGTCACAGCTGTTAGAACTCACGCAGAATTCGATCCAGCTCAAGGGTTCTCTGGTTTTAAAACGATCATGAAATTAAAAGAGGAGTATCGAGATTTGATCGATATGCAAATCGTTGCATTTCCGCAGGAAGGAATCTTTAAAGCACCTGGCACAGAAAGAATGATGTATGAAGCAATGGAGATGGGGGCAGACGTTGTAGGGGGTATTCCTTATAATGACGCACCGGCAGATAAGCATATTGATTTAGTTTTTGAAATTGCTAAAAAATATGATAAAGACATTGATCTCCATCAAGATTTCAGCGATGAAGCAACTGACATTTCAATCGAATATTTATGTAAAAAGACGATCGCAGAAAATTATCATGGGAGAGTTTCAGTGGGACATTTAACTGCCCTTCACGCATTGGAACCTAAGCGATTAAATGAAATCCTAGCACTGATGTCTGAAGCACAAATCAATGTTATGGCTTTACCGGCAACAGATTTACATTTAGGTGCTAGAAATGACGTATACAATGTCAGAAGAGCAGTAACACCCATCAGAAAACTTCGAGATGCAGGAGTTAATGTATGTCTCGCGACCAATAACATTCGTAATGCATTTACGCCATACGGAAATGGTGATTTAATGCAAATCGCAATGCTAGCAATTCCTGTAGGACATCTGGGTGGAGCAGATGATCTGCCAACTGTTTTGCCAATGATCACAGAAAATCCTGCAAAAGCATTGGCTCTTAAGGATTATGGGATACAAATTGGGAACAATGCTGACTTAGTTTTGCTTGATACGAAAGTAAAAGCAGACGCAATTATTGATATTCCCGAGAGAAATTATGTTATTAAAAATGGTAAAATTACAGTTGAAGTAAAAAAAGAAGTGATTATTTTTAAATAATTGAGTTGAAAAAACGACTATAACGTTTAAAACAGTTTATAGCCGTTTTTTTATATTCTACTAAATAAGTTCATCATAATATTGTTATGTAAACTAAATGATGCCCATACTAGTATTGAAAAATGAGAATAAAGCAAAGTGAAGGAAATAAATAGTCATTATGTAATAACTATCAACATTGAAACCACCTTATCATTCTCAATTAAATATAAATAATTGAGAATGATAAGGTAAAACACTTGTTATTACATGTGTTTATATGATACTCTTTATTATATAATAAATAATATTGGAGGTACATGAAATGAAAGTTATCGTTTTAGGTTCATCGCACGGAGGCTATGAAGCAGTTGAAGAATTATTAAACTTACACCCTGATGCAGAAATCCAATGGTATGAGAAAGGTGATTTTATTTCTTTTCTATCCTGTGGTATGCAACTTTATCTAGAAGGGAAAGTCAAAGATGTCAATTCCGTTCGATATATGACTGGTGAAAAGATGGAAAGCAGAGGAGTTAATGTCTTCTCAAATACAGAAATTACTGCAATCAAACCCGAAGATCATCAAGTCGTTGTTAAGGATTTATTATCTGGAGAAGAACGTGTAGAAGATTACGATAAACTTATCATTAGTCCTGGAGCTGTACCGTTCGAATTGAATGTTCCAGGTAAGGACTTAGAAAACATCTATTTGATGCGTGGTAGAAAATGGGCCATTAAATTAAAAGCAAAAACAGTTGATCCAGAAGTGAATAATGTAGTTGTAATCGGCAGTGGCTACATTGGTATAGAAGCAGCTGAATCATTTGCTAAAGCTGGTAAAAAAGTCACAGTTATTGATATTTTAGATCGACCTTTAGGTGTCTATTTAGATAAAGAGTTTACCGATGTTTTGACAGAGGAAATGGAAGCTAACAATATCAACGTAGTGACAAATGAAACTGTACAAAGCTATGCCGGGGAAGGTCAAGTTCAAAAAGTTATAACAGATAAAGCTGAATATGATGCTGATCTCGTTGTTGTGGCAGTCGGTGTTCGTCCTAATACTGGCTGGTTGAAAGACACATTAGAGCTACATCCAAATGGTCTTATTAAAACAGATGAATACATGCAAACAAGTGCTCCTGATATTTTCGCAGTAGGAGATGCGACGTTGATTAAATACAATCCTGGTGAAACGGAAGTTAATATTGCCTTAGCAACCAACGCCAGAAAACAAGGCCGTTTTGCGGTGAAAAACTTATTAAGTCCAGTAAAACCTTTCCCAGGTATTCAAGGTTCATCAGGTTTAGCTGTTTTTGATTATAAATTCGCTTCTACTGGAATTAACGAAGAAATGGCTAAGAAATTAAATAAAAAGACTAAATCTGCATTGGTTGTTGAAGATTATTTAATGGACTTTAATCCTGATAAGCAAAAAGCTTGGTTCAAACTTGTCTATGATCCTGAAACAACTCAAATTTTAGGTGCACAATTGATGTCAAAAGCTGATTTAACAGCAAACATTAATGCTATTTCATTAGCAATCAAAGCGAAAATGACAATTGAAGACTTAGCTTATGCAGACTTTTTCTTCCAACCATCATTTGATAAACCTTGGAATATTATTAATACTGCTGCTTTAGCTGCAATGAAAAACGAACAATAATTTTAAATTTAAAAGACTGCAGAAAAGAAATTTTCTGTTGTCTTTTTTTGATAGGGGAAAAATGGTATCATTTAAGGAAATAACTTGAATAGGATGGAGACTTTGATGACAATTACACTAAAAGAAATGACTGCAACTGATTATGAAAAGTATCTTTCTTTTGCAATCAAGGACTATGCGAAAGATAAAATCACTGCTGGAACATGGAATGAAGAAGAGGCGATTAGCTTAGCAACGAAAAGTTTTAGCGAACTTTTACCATCAGGAAAGGATACTAAAAATGAATATCTTTATTCAATAGAAGACGATTCAGTAGATAAAAAGGTAGGTTTTTTATGGGTCCATCTAAATAAAACGCTCTATGATTCAAAACTGTTTATTTATGATTTTATCGTGTTTGAAGAATATAGAAAAATAGGCTATGGGAAACAAACAATTTATTCTCTAGTTGAGAAAGCTAAAAAAATGAATGTGTCACAAATCGACTTACATGTGTTCGCTCACAATAAAGGTGCGATTCACTTATATGAACAAACAGGTTTTATAGCTACAGATATTAGCATGTCAAAACAAATAAAGTGAAAAGACTTAATTATAAAAAGGAGTTTAACATGTGTCAGCATCCAAGTACAAAAATCATGACGGAGTTAATTCAAAAACAATGGGCAGATCATTCCATTCACGCTGCAATTGTCAATGAAAAATCAGAGATTATTGCTATCGGCAAAACAACTGTTTCTCAAACAAATGACCCCACAGCACATGCTGAGATCAACGCAATCAGATCAGCATGTGAACTTTTAAAGACTGATACATTACCACCAGATTATTGGTTATATTCGACATTCGAACCTTGTCCATTGTGTTCATCTGCAGTTCTTTGGAGCGGTATTGACGGAGTTGTATACGCTAATGATCCCAGATTCAGGGGTTCACTACCAGACTGGTCTTTTATTAAGTGTAGAACCATGTTAGAACAGGGTGTTGATATCCATCAAGTAAAGTTGATTGAGAATTTTATGTTAGATGAGATAAAAGACTACTTTACTAGGCACGAAAAATAAAAAGACTTATAGAGTTAAATGAGAAAAAACGAGTTTTAAAACGACCAATTGCAGAGACGCCATATTATGGAAATACATAGCGAAAACTAATGACTTGCTGCCAGAAGTTGCCAACCAAGTCGAAAAGACTTTTAGATAAGACTGATTTATTTAAAGTTGAGAATTAGACTTTTCAGGCAACATAAATTTATGTTAGTATCAAGTGTTTGATTGAGGCTAGAAGATCTTTTCCTCGATTGTAAACTGTAGATTGTTTTACGAAAGTAAAGATTTTATAAGCGATGTGGGGGGCTTTTGCAGAGCTGTAGATAATAAAAAAGGCAGCTAACTTTAAAATCAGCTACCTTTTTTAACCTGAATAAAATATTAGAGTGGATTTCTCTCTTTGCTAATTTCATTTTACCCAGTAATTATTGTTTTTGTACAACTTTAGGAATTACATTCATCGGAATTGTTTCTATCAAAACTTCTTTGCCATCAGTTATATCACTAACCTCCAATAATAATTGAGTGCCAATTTTAGCTTTAAATTTAGAATCTGCCAATACTCTTAATGCATGACTGTCATCTACTCGTTTCCACTTTTCCCTTTCTGTCCATTGATAAGCAGAGCTTCTCAATATATTTACTAATCTTTCTTGTTCGTCAATTGCATCTCCAATTGGATATGTTGCAGTAATAACATTATCTTTTAGTGCGTAGGGAATATGTGCAGAAACTTTATTTGAGGCATTCGTAGTTCCGGAAGCTTTACCAACAGTTAACAACCACTGAAGTTTATATGTGTGTCCTGCTGGTACTAATAAAGTTTGTGCTGGTACTGACCAACTTTTTTCTACAGTTGAAACCACTGAATTAGAGTGCCCAAAATCATATCGAACATCCATTGATATAGACCCAGATACAAATGGAAATTTCATCTCTGCGCTGGTATCTATTGAGATACCAGCATTGTGTGTAGTTTGTGTAGTGACACTATCGCTCTGACTATAGACAAAAGTTGATGAAGACAGACGTTGGTCTTGTTTCGTATCATTTATAAGAACAGCTTGGTTTGCATCAACGAATTCTCCATCCTGGATAACCATATCATCATTTAACTTGATTGAAAACGGTTCTATTGTCAAGGAAAAAGGATCTAACCTAGAGCTCTGTGGATCACTAATTCTTTCTAAATCTGTTATTTCTTTATTAGCAGTTTTATTATAAGAAAGTGTAAAGCCTAAATCTTTACAATCATTCTTTATTTGTGCGGAAAAATCAACATCATCTAAAGTAACATTTTCATTAATTCCTTCTACAAACGCTTCATTTGCGAACACCACTGCAGATGGTGTAACAGCAGTTAAACCAATTCCTACTAACAAAACTAATGAATTCAATTTAATAAATTTTTTCAATTAATTCCCTCCTAAAATGTTTAAATTATTATATCACATAATAAGAAAGCGCTTCCTTATTTTCATAATACAACTATCCAATAAAATTGTAATGTTCATTTTGGTTATATATACTTAACTTTTATAGTATATAGTCTTTTTTTAAGGAGATTTACAAAAGATTTTATCTTTTAAGAAAAAATTATCAAAAAATAATGATATTTTTTAGACATCTGTGAATGTGTAAAATAATATAATACGGGGAGTTTTTAAGAAATGCTTTACCTACAAAAAACTTCCGCAAATAGAAAACAGGATAAACTTAGATATCTTTTCAATAGGACAAATTAAATCAAGAAAAGAACTAAAAGTGACGAAGGGATAGAGCTACGCAATATATTTTTTGACTATGTGAAGTCTCGCGTGTCTAAAGTTCATAAAAAACTTGCTAAAGAGAGAGTTCAGAGAAAATAAGTTTAGTCAGCGTACATGAATGAAGAAATGTTTTTCATGATTAAAAATCTGTATAAAAAGGCTAAAAAAAGCGAATACAAAAACACGAATGATAAGTTCAATTGAGATTCAAGGTAGGTTAATACGATTTTGAATCTACTTTGTATAATGTATATTATGTTAACTAGAATAAAAATATTTAAATAGCGACTAAAATCTATAGAAAAACAACGAGCAGAGAATAGTAGGCTGCTCGTTGTTTTTCTATAGTATTGGTGATAATAATCGTGAAAAGTTTTGTTTGAATCGTAACCAATGTGATTGCTTTTGGATAATTTCATCCGTTAATAAAAGACTTTTATCCATATCAGATTCAAATATTTGTGTTAGTTTCCATGCGATTTTTGTATCATAGATAAATGTACTTACTTCAAAATTTAAAGCGTAACTTCTGATATCTTGATTAGTTGTACCAACCATACAGATTTCATTATCAATAATCATTGTTTTAGCATGCAAAAAACCATTCTGGTACATATATATCTTAACGCCTCTTTTGTGGAGATAGTTTGCATAATATTGTGTTGCTCGATAGATAAATGGATGATCAGGCATACAGGGAATCATGATTCGAACATCGATACCTGATCGCACAGCAATCAATAAAGCGTTGATCATACTATCATCAGGAATTAAATATGGCGTTTGAATCCAGACTGATTTTTCAGCAGATAATATCATTTTGATAAAACCGCTTTTTAAAATTTCTTCTTCAGAGTCTGGGCCGTCAGAAACAACCTGTAAAGCTAAATTTCCAAGTTCACTATCTTCAGAAATTTGGAAGTAATTTTCTAAATAGTCCATTTTTTGTGAATCGTGTTGCACAGAGGCGTTCCAATCCATAATAAAAATTTCTTGTAGTGAAAAAACGGATGTTCCGACTAAGCGAATGTGGGTATCTCTCCAGTAACCAAACTTTTTGCTTTCTCCCAAATACTGATCTCCTACGTTAAAGCCACCTGTCCACCCTATTTTCCCATCGATTACGACTATTTTTCGGTGTAAGTGATAATTTAAGCGTGTTTTACTAATCATATTCTTAGAGGTGATAAACGGAGCTACTTTTCCACCTAACGCAACAAATGAAGCAAAGAATTTTTTATTTGCACCTGGAGATCCCCATGGGTCATAAATTAAATGGACCGATACTCCTTCTTTAACTTTCTCTCCTAATAAGTCTAAAAACTGATTTCCAATACGATCGTTAAAGAAAGAATAATATTCAACATGTACAGTCTCTTTGGCCTGACGAATATCTTCAAATAAGGCTTCGAATTTATCTTTCCCATCTGTATAGATTTTTAAGCTGTTTCGTTTACTTAATGGTGAAGAATCCATATTTCTAAAGTATTTGTTTAATACACGTGCATCGGTTAATAAGTTTATATCTAATTTTCCATTAGACTTTAAATTATCTTCATCGACCATTTTTTTGATATTAGAGATATTTTCTTTATCATGATCTGTCAAATTAAAGACTTTTTGACCATTGATTCCTCTGCCACAAAAAAGATAGATGATAAATCCAATTCCTGGTAAAAATAATAAAGTCATAATCCAAGCTAAAACACTTGAAATGCTACGCGGTTTTCTAAAAACAGTAATGAGTGCTGCAGTGGTATTTAATAACAATAACCCTAAAAGTATGATGATAAAAATTCTCATCTGATTTCATTTCTCCCTTAAATTACATAATATAATGATTATAGCAAAAACTATTGATTCATCCAACAAATAACAATCCCTTAGTCACTTAATTAGATAGAAACTTTCCTTATTTAGCAATTTAATTCATCTTGAAAATTTTATCAGAGACTATGAAAAATAAAATTATTCATTATTTTGTTTTTCACTATTTTAATTCTCATAATGTTGTACTATAATATGCTGATATGTTGAATTGAAAAGAGGAATTATTAAAAATGGACATTAAAATGCTTGTTACCATCTTTGTGGTCAATTTTTCTTATATCACATTGAATACGATCCGTTTTATGCTAACAATGAAAGGTTATCGTTTGATTGCACCTTTAGTCAGTATGGCCGAAATCACTATCTATGTATTAGGTCTAAGCATGGTGTTAAATCGATTGGATAACCCATTGAATCTAGTTGTCTATGCACTTGGTTATGCTGTTGGAATCAGTGTAGGAATTAAAATCGAAGACTATTTAGCTTTAGGCTATATTATGGTCACAGCAATCCTACCCTCTTCCACTGAACAATTAAATCTACCCGAAACGTTACGAGAACATGGCTATGGAGTGACTCAAAGCTTTGGAGCTGGACGCGAAGGTGAGCGAATGATTTTAGAGATTCTCTCTCCTCGTAAAAATGAACGTAGCTTGTATAAACTTATCAATGAGAAAGAGCCTAGAGCGTTTATTATCTCCTATGAACCTAAATTTATCTCAGGAGGTTTTTGGACGAAAAAAGTTCGTAAAAGGAATAATTAATTAAATACCGCATCTTGGTTAATAAAACGAGGATGCGGTATTTAATTTCCCTTCTTATAGTTTACATAATAAAATTATAGTAATCTATAATTTGAAATAACTAATATGATCAAGTTCAGGTAAACAATTTTTAAACAATACACTGTATAGTTGCTGCTTAAAAAATATCCGTTGATTCTGATTGTGGATCGTTTTCCATAATGGTGGTAATTCTATTTGGAGTTTGTCTAAGATAGTCTGGATTTCATCACAAGCACACTCACTGTCTATAATCGGAACAGCAAGAAATAATTGATTTTCTGTATTTCGTTTCAGATCACCTGTCATTATGAGCGCCTCTTGGAAAATATTTTGTTTATCGACTCTGGTCTTATTTCGTTTGATAGAACGTATCACTTTTTGAATTTGGGGAATAAAATAATTGATATCTACATCCCCAATTACATTCTGTAACACCTCAAAATTTTGCGGTAAGTCTTTTCTTCTTGAAAGTAAATTGAAATAATTTGCCAAATCTAGTGGAACAAGACTGTCCGTATAAATAGAAACAAAGCGCAACGAATCGTTCCCCTCTTCCCTTCTACGGAATATAGGTTGGCTTTCTGGAGAAGCTTTAACACCAAAAAAATAATTATCTTGCTCATCTTCAAAAAGCAACATCCAAAGCCATTCACCAAATACAAAACAATTATTTAACATTGAGCTTTCTTGAGTAATATTCCGAAATGCTCTAGTGATTGAATCCGGGAGTTGTATGGATTTATCCATAGTATAAATAGGAAAAGTTAAAGAATATCTTCTATTCTTTCGTTCAAGAAGATTGTATTTGATCAATTTATCTAAGTATAATTCCAAATTGCTATCTGTTGGTATTGCTGCTTTTATTTGACGTAAAATAACTTCTTGTTCTTTGTGTTCTGAAAGATACTCTACTATCTTAGCGAACAAGGGATCACAGATGAGTTTATTTAAGTCTTCTTCATTTTTATTTGACGCAAAATAATAGGATGTAAATTCCATGGTTGTATCACTCTTTCTTGTTTAACCTTGATAATAATAAAAACTACAGCTGGAGTTTTTATTACACCACCTGTAGTTTATTAAGTTCCTAAATCAGATGTATGTCACCTTTTAACTAAATGCTTCAGTTAATTGAGGAACAACTTGTTTTTTACGAGAAACAACACCGTTTAAAAATGCTCGATTATTATCTAGTTTTATTTTAAAGGCTGCTTCTACTTTATCTAATGAATCTCCGATTACTAATAATTCAGAATCGCTGTTTAAAATGTTTGTAATGATCAATACAAATAAATCATAACCATTTGCAGCATTTGCACTATTCATTGCAGCTTCTAACTCACCTTGACGATTTAAAACTTCATTTAGGTCAACTGTATTGACTTGCGCGATTCGGACATTCTTATCCCCCATAGGGAAGCTTTTAGCATCTAAATCTAATAATGTTTCAGCAGATTTATCACTCAAATTTGTGCCAGCTTTTAACATATCTAAACCATAACCATTTAAATTGATTTCTGCGATATCTGCTAGTTCGTTTGCTGCATCAATGTCTTCTTGAGTACATGTTGGTGATTTGAATAATAATGTATCTGAAATAATCGCTGATACCATCATTCCAGCAATTTGCTTAGGAATTGTAACGTTATTTTCTTTAAAGAGTTTTAAAACGATCGTACTGGTACAACCGACAGGTTCTGCACGATAATACAACGGATCTGCAGTTTCGAAGTTAGCGATACGATGGTGATCAACGACCGCAAGAATAGTTAATTCTGCAATATCAGAGATACTTTGTTGAAATTCATTATGATCAACTAGCATTACTTGGTTTGTTTCCCCCGCTGCACTTTCAACTACTCTTGGTGCGTCTACATTAAAATAATCTAGTGCGTATTGTGTTTCTTCACTGGGTGTTCCTAAAGCAACTGGTTCTGTATCTTTTCCTAGTTCTTTTTGTAAGTAGGCAAAGCTAATTGCTGCTCCAATTGCATCTGTATCGGGGTTTTGGTGTCCAAAAACAAGAATTTTTGACATAAAAATAGTTCACTCCTTCTTTTTCTTCATTATTAATAATAACAAAAAATAGAAAAGAAACAACAATAATTGCCGCTCTTTTCTATTTTTATAGACTATCTTGATGTATAACCTTGATAGTCATTGACATGAAGCAATTTTTTAGCATTTGCTACACGATCATCTTTCGGTGGTTCAATCCCTTCAAGCGGATAATCTAAACCTAATTCGTCCCATTTATACTTGCCCATTACATGATATGGCAAAACTTCGACTTTATCGACATTTTTTAATGTTTTAATAAATGTATCTAAGCGAATCAAGTAGTCATCATAATCACTGCGTTCAGGAACTAATACGTGACGAATCCAAACAGGTTTACCGATTTCGGAAAGGTATTGGGCCATTTCCAGAATATTTTCGTTTCCTAGTGAAGTAAGTAGCTTATGTTGTTCATTATCAATGTGCTTGATATCAAATAATAATAAGTCAGTATAGTTCATCAGTTCTTGAAATTGGCTGAAAAATGGTTCTTCTCTTGTGAAAGGTTTGCCACAAGTATCAATTGTTGTATGTATTCCTTTTTCTTTCGCTTTTTTAAATAAGTCTGTTAAGAATTCTAATTGAAGTAATGGCTCACCGCCACTTACAGTGATTCCGCCTTTTTCGCCCCAATAAGAACGATATTTGATAGCTTCATCTAAAACTTCATCAGTCGTAACTACGCGTCCGCCAGAACCGATTTTCCAAGTATCAGGGTTATGGCAAAATTGGCAACGCATGCGGCAACCTTGTGTAAATACGATGAAACGAACACCGGGACCATCAACCGTTCCAAAATTTTCTGTAGAATGGATTCTACCAGTTATAGGAGTTGTCATTACTCATTCCTCATTTCTTTTAAAAAAAGGGCTGACACGAGGTCAACCCTTCAGTTGTTTGTTTATTACAGTCTATCGTGTGAAGTTCTTGAGATAACGTCTGCTTGTTGTTCAGGAGTTAAGTCACGGAACTTCACAGCATATCCAGATACACGGATTGTTAAGTTAGGATATTTTTCTGGATGTGCTTGCGCATCTAATAATAACTCATTTGTGAACACGTTAACGTTCAAGTGATAACCACCTTTATCGAAGTAGCCATCCATTACGTTACGTAAGTTATCGATTCTTGTGTCATCATCTTTACCTAAACCGTTAGGATTGATTGTTTGTGTATTAGAGATTCCATCTAATGCACTTGTATATTCTAATCTAGCAGTTGAGTTAAGTGATGCTAAAAGACCATTTTTCTCACCTAAGAATTTACCATCTTGGTAACTTGGGTTGGCACCTGGTGCTAATGGTTTACCAGCACGACGTCCGTCTGGTGTGTTACCAGTCGCTTTACCGTAAACAACGTTGGAAGTGATTGTTAATAATGATGTTGTTGGTTTCGCATTACGGTACGTATGTTGACGTCTGATTTGAGTCATGAAGTACTCAAGAATCCAGTTAGCCATTGCATCCGCTTCTTCATTATCGTTACCATACGTTGGAAACTCATTTTGAGGAACGTAGTCAATTGCTAAACCGTCTTCGTCACGGATTACTTTTACATTACCATGTTTAATCGCCATTACTGAATCAGCAGCATGTGAAATCCCTGCAATACCAGTTGCAAATGTGCGTTGTAAGTTACTTTCCATGAAGGCTAATTGTGCTGCTTCATAAGAATATTTATCATGCATGTAGTGGATAACATTTAATGTATTTACATACAATTCTGCTAACCAGTCCATGATATCTTTATAACGATCGATAAACTCGTTGTAGTCTAAAGTGTCGCCAGTCATTGGACGGAACTTAGGTGCTACTTGCATTTTAGTTTTTTCGTCTACCCCACCATTAATTGCATAAAGAACAGCTTTTGCTAAGTTAGCACGAGCACCGAAGAATTGCATATCTTTACCCATAACTGTTGCAGATACACAACATGCGATCGCACAGTCATCTGATCCCCAATTAGCACGTAATAGATCGTCATTTTCAAATTGGATAGATGAACTTTGTTTTGCAATTTTAGAAGCAAACGTTCTGAATCCAACTGGTAAATGTGAAGAGTATAACACAGTTAAGTTAGGTTCTGGAGATGGTCCCATGTTTGTTAATGTGTGCAAGATACGGAAATCACTCTTCGTTACTAATGAACGTCCGTCTAGCCCCATACCAGCGATTGATAATGTTGCCCAAATTGGGTAACCTGAGAACAATTGGTTATATTCAGGTGTACGAGCAAATTTAACCATACGCAATTTCATGATCAAGTGATCAATCATTTCTTGTGCTTCAAATTCAGTGATCAATCCTGCTTCTAAATCACGTTGGATATAGATATCTAGGAATGCAGAAATACGTCCAATAGACATAGCAGCACCGTTTTGTGATTTGATTGCACCTAAGTAACCAAAGTATAACCATTGGATTGCTTCTTTTGCGTTTGCAGCTGGTTTAGAAATATCAAAGCCGTAAGTTGATGCCATTTCTTTAAGATCAGCCATTGCTCTGATTTGTTCAGAGATTTCTTCTCTTAAACGAATAACATCATCTGTCATTACTTTGTTACCAGTGTTACTTAAATCTTTTTTCTTTTCAGCAATCAAGAAATCCATACCGTATAATGCAATACGACGATAGTCACCGATGATACGACCACGACCATAAGCATCTGGAAGACCTGTGATGATTTTATTTTTACGAGCTGATCTCATTTCAGGTGTGTAAGCATCGAAAACACCTTGGTTATGTGTTTTTCTCCACTCTGTAAAGATTTTAGACATTTCTGCATCTACTTCATAACCATTTGAAGTTAAAGAGTTGTTGGCCATGTTGATTCCGCCAAATGGCATGAATGCTTGTTTTAACGGTACATCTGTTTGTAAACCGACAATTGTTTCTTCTTCTTTGATTAAATATCCTGGTTCATGAGACGTTACAGTTGCAGGAATATTTGTATCCATGTCGTATACACCATTTTTTTCATGTTGTATTTCAAATAATTCCTGTAATTTTGTCCATAATTTGTCAGTGCTTGGTGCGATTGGTTCTAGGAAAGAATCATCACCTGTGTACTCAGTGTAGTTTCTTTGAATAAAGTCACGTGTGTCAACTGATTTTTGCCATTTTTCGCCTTTAAAGCCTTTCCATTGCTCCATTTTTGGGGCCTCCTTAGTACGCTGAAATCTAATGTAACAGCTTTATGTGATTAGTATAACACATCGTTGATTTTATGCAAGCCTTTCCTTACTACATTTTGAACTAATTACGTTTTTTTTCTAGTAAAATATCGATAAACGCTTTTATATCAATGTTTACAATTTGTGATTCGTTTAACTAATCAATTGTGCAGTAATTCTACAAGTAAGAAATCTGTTATAAAAAAAGAGGAGACTGTACTAGTACAGTCTCCTCTTTTTTAGAATTATATAGAACAGTTAAACATCTTACTTAGCGTCCTCTTCTTTTGCTTCCAATTCTGCAGTATGCATTTCATGAACTTCCAGAATTTCGCCATCTTGTTTTTCATCAAGCATAAAGGAACCATTGGAAGTTCGATCATTGATTGGGTACTTTTGGGAGTCAATCGTATACTGTCCGCCATTTTGTGTTGTAACTAATAATTCTAATGGGCTGCTTTCAGACATAAAGGTTACACGATGAGGATTTTTTTTCAATTCTCTAAGTACCATCAAGCCGCGTTTGGCCCGTCCGAGTTGAGGTAACTCTTGAGCTAGCATTCGTTTGATGCTTCCTCGTTGTGTTAACATCACAATTGGTGTATCACCATCTTCATGAACCAACAAGCCGTTCACTACGTAATCTTGCTCTTTTAAATTCATTGCTTTGACACCAGCAGCCTTAGCACCGACTACGGGGACTTCTTCTAACGGATAACGTAAGCCGAAACCACGATGACTTACTAAAAAGACATCTAAGATTTTTTGTTCGTTAGTTAAATAAACATTTACGATCTCATCTGTTTCAGATTTTAATTTCATACAGTTCGTTGGACGACTTTTATAAGTTCTCCAAGGTTCGAAATCTGTCATTTTACTTTGTTTGATCATACCTTCTTTTGTCATAAAGACAAATGTTTTTGTTGGAGATAGTTCTTTATAGGTATATACAGCAATGATCGATTCGTCAACAGACAGATTTAAAATAGCTTGTGAAATATGTTCACCTATTTCCTTCCATCTCAAATCTGGAAGTTCATGAACTGGTCGATAAATGACATTGGCTTTATTAGTAATCAATAAGATATGATCTAGCGTATTGACTTCACCTGTATAAAGCAGGAAGTCTCCGTCCTTCATGCCAACCTCTTCCGGTTTTGACGCACTGTACGAACGTAAACTACTACGTTTGATATACCCTTCGTGTGTAACAGTTACGACAACATCTTCTTGAGCGATTAGAACTTTTGTATCGATCTTGATTTCTTGAATTTCATTTTCGATTTGTGTTAGGCGCGGATTGCCATATTGTTTTTTAACTTCCCGTAATTCTTTTTTCATGACGCTAAATAATTCTTTTTCGTCACTTAGGATTTTGGTCAATTCAGTAACTAGTTGATTCAGTTCTTCGGCTTCTTTTTCAAGCTGAGTGATATCTGTGTTAGTTAAACGATACAACTGTAACGTAACAATGGCTTCTGCTTGCTCTTCGGTAAATGCATAGGCTTTGACTAAATTCATCTTAGCATCTTTTTTGTCTTTACTACCACGAATCGTTTCGATTACTTTGTCTAATATTGATAAAGCTTTAATCAAACCTGCAACAATGTGCTGACGCTTTTTAGCTTTATTCAACTCGAATTGGCTTCGGTTGGTAATTACTTGCTTGCGGTGGGTAATGTAGCTGTCTAAAATTCGTTTTAGGCCAACTTGTTGTGGTGTCATGTTATCGATCGCAACCATATTGAAGTTGTAATTGATTTGTAATTCAGTATTTTTGAATAGGTAGTTTAAAATACCTTCAGCATTTGTATCTTTTTTTAATTCAATGGCAATTTGCAATCCAGTACGGTCACTTTCGTCACGAACCTCAGCGATACCATCAATTTTTTTGTTCAAGCGAACTTCATCCATTTTTTTGACCAAGGTTGCTTTATTGACTTCATAAGGGATTTCAGTGACAATGATTTGTTGTTTTCCACCTTTTAGAGGTTCAATTCTTGTTTTTGAACGAAGAATCACTTTCCCTCTACCAGTTTCGTAAGCCTTTTTGATTTCTTCTTTTCCTTGTAAGATACCACCTGTTGGAAAATCAGGTCCGGGAATAAATTCCATCAGCTTGTCTAACGTCGCATTTGGGTGGTCGATCAAGTGAATCGTACCATCAATGATTTCAGCTAAATTGTGCGTAGGAATTTCTGTTGCATAACCTGCGGAGATTCCTGTCGAACCGTTTACAAGTAAATTAGGATATTTAGCGGGTAAAACAGTTGGTTCTTTTTCGGTATCATCAAAGTTCCATACGAAATCTACTGTTTCTTTTTCGATATCTTTTAAAAGCTCTCCACTTAGTTCAGATAAGCGAGCTTCGGTATAACGCATTGCGGCTGGTGGGTCACCGTCCATACTTCCGTTATTTCCGTGCATTTCAATCAAGACTTCACGAAGCTTCCAGTCCTGACTTAAACGAACCATGGCTTCATATATACTACTATCACCATGAGGATGATAATTCCCCATGATATTTCCGACAGACTTTGCGGATTTTCTAAAGCTTTTTTCAAAGGTATTTCCATCTTTGTTCATGGAAAATAAAATTCTACGCTGTACAGGCTTTAACCCATCACGAATATCAGGTAGGGCCCGTTCTTGAATGATATATTTGGAATATCTTCCAAAACGATCGCCCATTACTTCTTCAAGCGTCAATTCTTGAATATCCTGGCGTTTTTCCAAATTTGTCACTCCCTACTCTAAATCGAATAAACTGATTTCTGCTGCTTCTGTTTCTGCATTTTTACGCTCAGTTTCTTCTTTTTTTTCTTCATCTAGTACTTCATTAGAAATGGATGGAGAAATTTCTGTTTCGCCATCTTTTCTATCTAAAATACTGCCATCTTCTTCTAATGTGAACTGTACATGACGTTCGATCCATTTTCTTCTAGGTTCTACTTTATCACCCATTAGAGTCGTTACACGACGTTCTGCTTGTGCTGCATCATCTATTCTCACTCGGATCAACGTACGTGTCTCAGGGTCCATGGTGGTCTCCCACAGCTGATCTGCGTTCATCTCCCCCAACCCTTTGTATCGTTGCAGCATATATCCTTTGCCGACTTGCTCTGTTACGTTAGATAATTCTTCATCTGTCCAGGCGTATTCTGTTACTGCTTTTTTGCCGATTCCTTTTGACACCTTATAAAGAGGCGGTAAAGCAATGTAGATTTTACCAGCTTCGATCAATGGTTTCATGTAGCGGTAAAAGAAGGTTAACAGTAAGACTTGGATGTGGGCACCATCGGTATCCGCATCGGTCATGATGATGACTTTATCATAATTACAGTCTTCAATTGAAAATTCTGGACCAACACCTGCACCAATAGTATAAATCATCGTGTTGATTTCTTCATTTTTCAAAATATCCTGCATCTTCGCTTTTTCAGTATTTAAAACTTTACCTCGCAAAGGTAAAATTGCTTGGAATTTTCTATCTCGACCTTGTTTCGCTGAGCCGCCGGCAGAATCTCCTTCGACTAGATATAATTCATTTCTCTTAGGATTACGTGATTGTGCTGGTGTTAGCTTTCCAGATAAAAGAGATTCCCCTTTTTTTCGTTTTTTTCCATTTCGACTTTCTTCACGGGCTTTACGAGCTGCCTCACGAGCTTCACGGGCTTTAATCGCTTTACGGATCAATTGTTGGCTCATTTCGCTATTTTCTTGTAGATAAAAGCCCATTTGCTCTCCGACAACGTTATCTACTGCATTACGTGCCATTGGCGTGCCGAGTTTTTCTTTGGTTTGCCCTTCAAATTGTAATAAGTTTTCCGGAACGCGGATTGATAGCACTGCTGCTAATCCTTCACGGAAGTCACTACCTTCGAGGTTTTTATCTTTTTCTTTCAGCAAACCGACTTTTCTTGCATATTCGTTGTAAGCTTTTGTCATTGATGACTTCATACCCACTTCATGAGTACCACCATCTTTTGTCCGTACGTTATTTACGAATGAAAGGACATTTTCTGAATAGCCATCATTATATTGATAAGAAAGTTCAACTTCAATGCCATCTTTTTCACCTGAAAAATAGACAACGGGTGTTAATGTGTCCTTTTCTTCATTAAGATAGGCCACGAATTCTTTGATTCCTTCATCATAATGGAAAATTTCTTCTTTTGGCTCTTCCCCTCTAAGGTCTGTTAGGGAAATTTTAACACCTTTTAATAGAAATGCAGATTCTCTAAGTCGCTCTGCTAATGTATCGTATGAAAAATGAATAGTTGAAAAAATGGTATCATCAGGAAGGAAAATCACAGAAGTTCCATTCTTTTTGTTTGTTTTCCCAACTTTTTTTAAGGTGCCAACGGGTTTTCCACCGTTTTCAAAACGTTCCATATATTCAACACCATCGCGAACGATACGTACTTCTAGCCAGCTAGATAATGCATTCACTACGCTAGCACCTACACCATGCAGTCCACCTGATGTTTTGTAACCACCTTGACCGAATTTTCCACCTGCGTGAAGAACCGTGAAGATTACTTCAACGGTTGGAATTCCAGATGCATGCATCCCAACAGGCATTCCTCGTCCTGAGTCGGTGATTTTGATACTATTATCCTTTTGAATCGTTACACTGATTTCATTTCCGTAACCGGATAATGCTTCATCAACTGCGTTATCAACGATTTCGTAGACTAAATGATGCAAACCGCGACTGTCTGTGGAGCCGATATACATTCCTGGTCTTTTTCGTACAGCTTCCAATCCTTCTAAAACCTGAATGGAGGCGTCATTGTATTCATTGTTTACTTTTTTCGCCAAAGAAAAAACTCCTTATACTTGAATTATAGGGCCAAAGGCCACATCATTACAATAATACTCTAAAAACTCTCAAAAAAAAAGAGCTTTCCTAAACGGCCACTCTTTCTTAAGATATTTTGCATCTATTTCGGCATTTCAGCTAATTCAATTTTGATGCAACGATTCATTATAATAGCATTTCTTCCTGCTTTTTTCAACATTTCAGCTGCTTCTTCACTTTCTAAGCCTAATTGAGCCCAAAAAACTTTTGCCTTTGTTTCTATGAAATCTTGAGCGACTTCAGGTAAAAATTCACTTCGACGGAAAATATCCACGATATCGATTTGGCCTGGTATATCTTGTAATTTTTCATAGACTTTCTCACCTAAGATTTCTTGTCCAGCTAATATTGGGTTTACAGGAATGATTTCGTAGCCATATTCTTGTAGTAATTTCGCAATTTTATAACTTGTGCGGTCTTCTTTTGCGCTCAGTCCAACGACTGCGATCCGTTTGGCTTGTTTTAAGTAGTCAAAAATTTGTTCTTGTGATGGATTTTCTATAGGCATTTTAATCATCCTTTCTAATTTCTCTTAACTTCATTATACAACGAATATTTAATTATTGTTAGCTGTTTCTATTCATGATAAAATAAATGCTAGTTTGAACAGAAAGAGGTTGCTCAATGAAATTCTTCGTGCTATTAGTTATCGCCTATCTATTAGGTTCCATTCCTTCAGGTGTTTGGGTTGGAAAACTCTTTTTTAAAAAGGATCTTCGTCAATTTGGTAGCGGTAATACAGGAACAACAAATACGTTTAGAGTTCTAGGAAAAAAAGCTGGTATAACGGTTCTGCTCATGGATATTTTAAAAGGAACCTTAGCAACTAGTTTACCTCTGCTATTTTCTTTGAATGTTAATCCTTTAGTTTTTGGTGTTGCAGCAGTTTTAGGTCATACGTTTCCGATTTTTGCAAATTTCAAAGGAGGAAAAGCCGTTGCAACTAGCGCAGGGATGATTTTAGCTTACAATCCAGCATTTTTTGTTTATTCTGCCTTGATTTTTATTATTATGTTATATGTTACCAGCATGGTGAGTTTGACTAGTATGATCAGCGCTGTATTGATTACTCTTTCAACGATTATTCTTCCATTTGCTATTCCGGCTATTTTGCCTGAGTTTGACTGGTTATTGACTTTGATTGCCTTAGCATTAACGATTTTTATTTTCATTCGTCACAAAGATAATATAAAACGAATCAAAGATGGTACTGAAAGTCGTGTATCTTTCGGATTAGGTGCAAAAAAAGAAAACTAAAAACTAGGACATGAAGTTTTGTGATACTTCGTGTCCTAGTTTTGTATTCATCACTATTTAGCTGTAATAGTATAATTCGTTTTAAAAACATCTGATGGCCCTAATTTATTGATCCCTTTTTTGTCTACTAGATTTCCAGTCGCATTTACATCATCAGCAATACCACACCAAGGCTCGATACAAACGAATGGCGCTTCTTGTGGATAAGGAGACCAAATCCCCACATAAGGCATGTCTGAGTAGCTTAAACTGATGCTATGCGGCCCTTCATCTGTTTCAATCGTAAAGGCATTTACTCCTTTAGTTTCAAAAATAATTGCGTCCTGTTTGAATAACTCTCTGCGAATGTCCAGGCTAGTATTGGTTTGACCTAATGTTTTATGTTCAAAATCCGCAAATGGACCTGCTAAAGGAATTTGGGTGCGCGATTTTTTGGGAGAAAAGCTTAAATAATAATCATTGAAACTTAACTCTTGCTCTAAAGGAACATTAAACGCAGGATGACCGCCAATTGAAAAATACATTTCACTGTTCCCAGTATTTTCAACTTGATAATTAACCACTAAGTTATCGGCTTCTAAGGCATAAGAAAGAATCAACTCAAAGTCAAAAGGATACACTTTTTTACTATCCTTACTGCTTTTTAAGGATAATGAGACTAGCTCTGAACCATGTTCGATCACTTCAAAAAGGCTATCTCTAGCAAATCCATGCTGACTCATAGGATATGTGTGCTCTTCATACGTGTATTGATCCTCTTTTAAACGACCAACAACTGGAAATAATACGGGTGCATGACGACCCCAAAAAGCTGGATCTCCTTGCCAAATATATTCTATATTGTTTTTCTTTGATTTTAAGCTGACAAGTTCAGCACCATCTTCAGCGATTGTCGCGATTAGGTATTCATTTTCAATCTGTACAGTCATACTCACTGCCTCCTACTTGTTATCTTTTTCCAATTCTTTGATAAATTGTTTATTTAAAACTTTCAGATAAGTTCCCTTCATTCCTAACGATCTCGACTCAATGATTCCAGCAGATTCTAATTTTCTCAGAGCATTCACAATTACTGATCGAGTAATTCCAATTTCATCAGCAATACTTGAAGCAGTCAATCTACCTTCTTCACCATCTAATGCTTTAAATATCGCTTGAACCGCTTTTAGTTCGCTGTAAGATAACGTGTTGATTGCCATCTGCACTGCTGTTGCGCTACGAACGTTTGCTTCAATGTTGCGTGATTGTTGGTAAAGTATCTGCATACCAACAACCGTAGCACTATATTCAGCCAAAACTAAATCGTCTTCATCGAATGATTGTTCTACTCTAGCTAAAATAATTGTTCCTAAACGTTCGCCGGCACCAAACATTGGTACGATCGTTGTTAGACCAAAAGGGTATTTTTCACGTAGTTCAACAGGAAATGCCGTTAAATCACTAGTGATTGAAATATTTGCTTCTGTTTTGATCAGATTGTCAGCAGCATCTGTATAGCTTTGCGGAAATCGTTTCTCTTCAAACATGTGTTTTACACGTGCATTATTAACATCTAGTTTTTCGTTATACCCTAACAAAACCCCTTCATTACTAATGATGTATGCATTGCTATCTAAAACATCACCTAAAATTACGGCCATTTTGTCATAAGGTAATTCGGCCTTTTGATCAAAAGTATTTTTCTGTTGTAAAAGTTTATTGATTTGACGGGTTTTTTCTAATAAAGTAGTCATTTTTACTCCTCCTAATTTAAAAGCTGAAAGAATGTGTGTCATCAGCGTTGCGCTGTACATTTTAATTTTCAAAACAAAAAGCTAAAAGAACTCCTTCAACCTTACATAGAGATATCCTAAAGAATGTAACGGCTTAAATCTTCATTTTGAACAATACTGTTCAGTTTTTCATTCACATACGCTTCTGTAATTGTAATCTCACCCATTTGCATATCTGGTGCTTCAAATAATAGATCTTCCAACAAACGTTCCAAAATCGTATGCAAGCGACGAGCACCGATATTATCGGTGTCGCGATTAACGTTAAACGCGATATTCGCAATTCGTTCAATTGCTTCTTTCGTGAATATAACTGTGACATTTTCAGTGCCAATTAAAGCAATATATTGTTTGATCAAGGCATTATTGGGCTCAGTTAAGATTCGGACAAAATCCTCAGCGGTTAAATCATCTAACTCAACACGAATTGGGAAACGACCTTGTAATTCAGGAATCAAATCGCTTGGTTTAGACAAATGGAACGCGCCAGATGCGATAAATAAAATATGATCAGTTTGAATTGAGCCGTATTTTGTATTGACTTGTGAACCTTCAACAATTGGCAAAATGTCACGTTGTACTCCTTCTCTGGACACTTCACCTGAGTTTTGCTGGCTTTTCGATGTAATTTTATCAAATTCATCAATGAAAATAATTCCACTACTCTCTGCTAAGCGAATTGCTTCACTATGAATGTCTGCATCTTTAACGATTTTAGCGGATTCTTCTTTTACTAATAATTCTTGGGCTTCTTTAACAGTAACTGTACGTTCAACTTTTTTCTTGGGGGATAAAGCTCCTAATGTTTCATTTAAATCGATGCCCATTTGTTCCATCCCATTATTCATAGCAGGCATTGTCTTTTTAGGTTCATCTATTTCAATCGTTACTTCCCGATTGTTTAGCAATCCTTTTTCTAATTGTTCAAGAATCGTTTTGCGATTCACTTTGATTTCCTCAGTTACTTCTTCTTGTGTTTCTTGAGGTTGTTGTGCACTATTAAACATTTGCATCATTTGTTCAAATTGATTATTGGACGTTTGCTTTTGTTCTTTTTTAATTCCTGGTACAAGAACTTTTACTAAACGGTTGTTCGCTTTTTTTAGAGCTTGAGAATATACTCTGCTATATTGTTGTTTTTCTACAATTTGAATCGCGTTTTCAACTAAATCACGAACCATCGATTCTACATCTCGACCAACGTACCCAACTTCGGTAAATTTAGTTGCTTCTACTTTGATAAAAGGCGCATTGACGATTTTTGCTAGACGTCTAGCAATTTCTGTTTTCCCAACTCCTGTTGGTCCGATCATCAACATATTTTTTGGTGTTACATCTTGCTGCATTTTCTCTTCGAGTTGTAAACGGCGATATCTATTTCTTAACGCCACAGCAACTGATTTTTTAGCAGTTTCTTGTCCGATGATATATTCATCTAATTCTTTGACGATTTCTCTTGGTGTTTTGTTTAATTCATTCATGGTCGTTGTCCCCCATTTATAATTCTTCTACAATAATATTGTGATTTGTAAAGACACAGATATCAGCTGCGATAGTCAACGCATTTTTAGCAATTTCCTTAGCAGACATATCTTTGTCGCCATAGTGTTTCATGGCACGAGCCGCAGATAATGCAAAGTTACCACCAGAACCGATTGCTAGGATACCGTCGTCTGGTGTAATTACTTCACCAGTACCTGAGACAAGCAGCATTTCTTTATCATTCATGACGATCAACATAGCTTCTAATTTTTGCATAGATTGCTGAGTACGCCATTCTTGTGCTAACTCAACTGCAGCACGAGTTAAATTACCATTGTATTCGTTTAATTTTCCTTCAAATTTCTCTTCTAGTGTAAAAGCATCTGCTACACTTCCTGCAAATCCAACAACCACTTCGTCATTATAGATTCTACGGACTTTTTTAGCAGTACCTTTCATAACAACGGATTCACCCATTGTTACTTGGCCGTCACCAGCCATTGCAAATTTTCCATCTTTTTCAACAGCACAAATCGTTGTTGAATGAAATTGTGATTCAACCATTATAGTTCCTCCTAATTTAAAAGCAGAACGAGTTCGTTTAGCCTCGACTGGAAAATAGAAAAAAATACCTGAGATACTTTTTGTCTCATTCATTTTTATCTTTCCCCCGAGAAACTAGCTCGTGAAGCTTGATAATGTTAAAAGCTGGACTGGATCGTTCAGCTCTGAATTGATGAGATCTAAAAGGCGTAGTGATAGCCCGTTAAGCTAGTCAAAATTCTACTCGTTATGCACGAGGATGAAATGTTCGATAATTTTTTTGTAAGCTTTCTTTTGTTACATGGGCATAAATCTGAGTAGTGGATAAATCAGAATGACCTAGTAGTTCTTGTACGGTCCGCATATCGGCGCCGTTGTTCAATAGATGCGTCGCAAATGTATGACGCAACATATGAGGGTGAATATCACTATTTAATGTGCTTTTTTTGATAAGCTGATTCAAAACGTATTCGATACCTGTTGGGGTAATTTGTTTCCCGTGATGGTTAACAAAGACAAAAGCATGTTCTTGATGGTATTTTTCCATTAAAACAGCCCGCCCATTTTCTAAATATTCCTTTAATGCATCTTGAGCAAAAGAACCAAAAGGCACATATCGATCTTTGTTTCCTTTCCCGTGAATCAATAACACATTTGCAGAGAAATCAATTGCCTGCAAGGTTAAGTTTGTGCATTCACTTACTCGAATACCTGTACCATATAGAATTTCTAATAACGCTTGATTTCTTAACTCTAAAGGCTTGGATCCTTTAGCACTTTCGAATAAAGCATCCATCTCCTTTGCATAGAAAAAACGAGGAAGTCGTAATTGTTTTTTCTTCATGTGGACATATGAGAAAGGATTTTCTTTAATGACTTCATTTTTTAGTAAGAATTGATAGAAAGAACGCAAACTTGCAATTTTTCTACTAATAGAATTCCGACTATATTGTTTATCATAGAGAAAACTTAGATAAGTGCGGATATCCAAATGATCGACACTTAAATAATCAGCTTCGCCTGAATCCTTTAAGAATTTAAAAAAATTGAGCATATCTTCTTCATAAGCAATTTTGGTTTTTTCAGAATAGCCACGTTCAACGATCAAATAGTTTAAAAATAGCTCTGACCAATTTTTCTCCTGCATAGACCTTCCTCCATTAAATTACACAGTAACTTTAGCATAACCATTTTGAAAAAACAAACGAATTGTCAGAATTTAATCAATATTTTCAAATTTGGTAACAATTTATTCATATTTAACTTTAAATGCTCATAAATTATAAGCGTAATTTAATCTATCGTTCGCTGAGTTTAGATAAATCAAAAAGACCAAAACAAATAGTTCAATCTGTTTTGGTCTTTTGATTATTTAGGTTGTTCTACAAGATTTAGATCTTGTGTTACGTTAGCTAATGTCGTCAACGCTCTATCCGCGATTGCTTCATAGCGTTCTTTTTTGTCTCGGATTCTTTCAGGTAATTCAGGGAATAAACCAAAGTTAGCATTCATCGGTTGGAAATGTTTCCCTTCGGCATGGGTAATGTAATAGGCCATGCTTCCTAACGTTGTTTCTCTTGGGAAAACGACAGGTTCTTCTCCTTTAGCCAAACGAGCTGCGTTTATGCCTGCCAATAAACCACTAGCCGCACTCTCCACATAGCCTTCAACACCTGTCATTTGACCAGCAAAGAATAAGTTTTCTCTTTTTTGAGATTGATACGTTGGTTTTAATAGTTCTGGCGAGTTCATGAAACTGTTACGATGCATCACTCCATAGCGGACAAATTCAGCATTTTCTAAACCAGGAATCATTTGGAAAACACGCTTTTGTTCGCCCCATTTTAGATGTGTTTGGAACCCTACAAGATTATATAATGAAGCTGCTGCGTTATCTTGACGTAATTGGATAACAGCATATGGTCGTTTGCCTGTCTTGGGATCTTCTAACCCAACTGGTTTTAGAGGACCAAATAACATAGTTTTAATACCACGTTTAGCCATTACTTCAATTGGCATACACCCTTCAAAGAATTTCTCTTTTTCAAACGATTTTAAAGGTGCAACTTCAGCAGAAATCAACGCTTCATAAAATGCTTTGAACTCTTCTTCTGTCATTGGACAATTTAAGTACGCCGCTTCCCCTTTGTTGTACCGAGATTTCAAATAAACCTTATCCATATTGATCGTCGCTTTGTCAACGATTGGGGCCGCTGCATCATAGAAATAAAAACCGTCTGAGCCGTTAAACTCTTTAATTTGTTCTGCTAACGATTCTGAAGTTAGTGGACCTGTTGCAATAATCACGATGCCTTTGGGAATAGCAGTGATTTCTTCATTTTTTACTGTAATCAACGGATGATTTTTTATTTTATCTGTGATTTCTAGTGAAAAAGTGTCTCGATCAACGGCTAAAGCTCCGCCTGCTGGCACAGCAGTTTTATCTGCGCTGTTGATAATGATTGAATCCAAACGACGCATTTCTTCTTTTAACACACCGACAGCGTTTGTTAAGTTATTACCTCTTAATGAATTAGAACAAACCAATTCAGCAAAATTTTCAGTTTGATGTGCTGGAGTATTTTTCACTGGACGCATTTCATAAAGTGTTACCGGAACACCTGCTTGAGCAACTTGCCAAGCAGCTTCACTTCCGGCTAAACCTGCGCCGATTACTGTTACAGAAGTAGTCATATATTTCCTCTTTTCTTCAAAAAACCAACGGTGTTTTCCGCTGGCTTTTAAATGTCTTATTTTTGAACGTTCTCTTCATAATCGCCATTGATACAAACAACTTGTTTGCCGCCTTTAACTTTTTTCTCAACAAGATATTGACCACATTTTGGACACGGACGTCCGATTGGTTTATCCCAAGAAGTAAAGTCACAATCTGGATAGCGACTGCAACCGTAGAATAATCGATTTTTTTTAGATTTTCTTTCAATCACTTGTCCTTCATTACAAACCGGACAAGTAACGCCGATTTCTTTGACGATTGCTTTAGTATTACGACATTCCGGGAAGTTACTGCAAGCATAAAACTTACCGTATCGTCCTAGTTTGATCACCATTGGATGACCACAAAGATCACAATCAAAGCCCGCAGGTTCATCTTTGATCTGGATTTTTTCGATTTTTTCTTCAGCATTTGTCAGCTCTTTTTCAAATGGTCGGTAGAAACGATCAACGACTTCTACCCATTTTTCCTTACCAACGCCGATCTTATCTAGATCCCCTTCCATTGAAGCTGTGAAGTGAACATCAACAATTTGTGGAAAGAATTCAACGATCAATGAATTGACGATTTCTCCCAACTCAGTTGGTTCAAAGCGTTTATTTGTTAGTTTAACATAATAACGTCTTTGGATTGTTTCTAAAGTTGGTGCATAAGTTGATGGACGTCCGACACCATTTTCTTCTAAAGCACGGATCAATGTTGCTTCACTAAATCTTGCAGGTGGTTGTGTAAAATGCTGTTTTGGTTCGATATCTAGTGCATTTACTTTATCACCTTCGGCTAGATCAGGCAAAATATTTTCTTTATCTTCTTTGCCATCATCACGACCTTCAACATACACTTGCATGAAACCTTTGAATTTGACTTTAGCTCCATTAGCAATGAAAATCACACCGTTTTGTTCTAGTGTTACTTTCATTGTATCCAAAACAGCAGGTGTCATTTGACTGGCAACCAAACGAGACCAAATCAATGTGTAAAGTTTTAACTGATCTTTATCTAAGTATTGTTTGATTTCATTTGGCGCACGCATTACGCTAGAAGGACGAATTGCTTCGTGTGCATCTTGAGCACCTTGAGCATTTTTGACTTTACGCCCGCCATGAGCAGAAAACTCACTGCCGTAGGTTTTTTCAATATATTCTGCTACTTCTGCTTTAGCTGAATCAGCTATTCTAGTAGAATCTGTACGCATATAGGTAATCAACCCCACAGTACCTTGTTTACCTAAAGCGATTCCTTCATATAATTGTTGCGCAACCATCATGGTTTTACGTGTTCTGAAGTTTAACTTTCTAGCGGCTTCTTGTTGTAAGCTACTAGTCGTAAAAGGTAATGCTGGATTTCGTTTGCGTTCTTTTTTCTCAACTTTTGTTACATTGTATTCTTTCCCTTTAATTCGAGTGGTAACTTCTTTTACTGCTTCAGCGTTCGGTAATTTTTTCTTTTTACCATCTAGTCCCCAGAAGTTAGCTTTAAATTTTTTCTTGGCTTTCTGAAAATTACCATCAATGCTCCAATATTCTTCGGGAATAAATTTACGAATGTCATTTTCACGATCGATGATAATCTTTAGTGCTACTGATTGTACTCGACCAGCACTCAAGCCTTTCTTCACTTTACGCCAAAGAATTGGACTTAGTGAATAACCCACTAAACGGTCTAGAATACGGCGTGCTTGTTGTGCATCTACCAAGTCTAAGTTAATCGTGCGAGGTTCTTTAAACGCAGCTTTTACCGCTTCTTTCGTAATTTCATTAAAAACAACACGGTTTTTATCATTTAAATCCAAGCCAAGAAGGAAAGACAAATGCCAAGCAATGGCCTCTCCTTCTCGGTCCGGATCGGCTGCGAGATAAACTTTTTCAGCTTTTTTAGCAGCAGCTTTTAAACTTTTAATAACATCGCCTTTACCTCGGATCGAGATATAGTGCGGCTCATAATTATTTTCAGTATCAACTCCCATTTTACTTTTGGGTAAATCACGTATATGCCCAACACTGGCAACAACCTTATAGTTTTTTCCTAAATATTTTTCAATTGTTTTGGCTTTAGCTGGTGATTCTACAATAACTAGATATTTATACGCCATTCAACGTGTGGCTCCTTTCGGTTTTCGTGTTTCTTCTATTATATATATCAAAATGTAGAGAACTCACAAATCGTACTTCATCATATCTATTCATCACAGGTTTGTCAAGGATTGATACAGTCAAATCGAAAAAAGTTGGATTTCTTCTAAGATATCTTGTGGACAAACTGTACATTTCGCTCCTTCTTGAATGAGGCCGTGACAACCATCGGATTGAGATTCAAAAACATTACCTGGTACTGCAAAAACTTCACGACCATACTCTAAAGCAGCTTGAGCTGTAATCAAAGAACCGCTTTTTCTTCTTGCTTCGACCACACAAGTACCAAGACTCATTCCAGCAATAATCCTATTTCTCATTGGAAAATGATATTTCCTAGGTCCTGTACCATTAGGGTATTCACTGATAACTAATTGCTCTTCCATCATTTTCCGCTGAATATGAGCGGTTTCCTTAGGATAACAATTATCGAGACCTGTTCCAATGACACCAATGGTATTTCCGCCATGTTGCATCGTAACCTGATGACTGACACTATCTATTCCTTTGGCTAATCCGCTGACAATCGTTAAATTATTACGGATCATGGCCGGAATCAGTTGACGTACGACATTGATTCCATAAACAGAAGCATCTCTTGCACCAATAAAAGACAGACAATTTTCTTCTAAAAGCTTGATGTTTCCTTTATAAAATAATAATACAGGACAATTATAAATTTGTTTTAAATAATAAGGATAGATTGGATCTAGAATTGTGATAAATGTGTGTGCATCCTGATATGCATTTAATTTATCTGAGTTAGTTGTCCAGTAATCCCAAGAATCTGAAAAAAATTTTTGATAGGTTGTGATTCCAGCTATCTGAATAATTTCTTGTTTAGAAAAGTCTGTAGTGTCATTATACCTCATCGAGAAGTCTAATATTTTAAGCATTCCTAAGTTCCCAATCCCGCTACAGACCGCCAGTTTAAAGAGTAATGTTCGTTGTTTTGATTCCATAAAAAAACCTTCTTTCACAAATACTTGTTATAATAAGTATTCGCAAAAAAAAGTTTTTGTTATTTTTTTAATACATATCTTTAATTGGCGCAAACGTTTTTCTGTGAATCGCGCAAATTCCCTGTTTTTCTAAACCAAGTAAATGTTCTTTTGTTCCATACCCGGCATTATTTTCAAATCCGTATCCTGGATACATTTTTCCGTAGTCATCCATCAACCGATCACGAATCACTTTCGCTACGATGCTTGCTGCAGCAATCGATATGGAGCGAGCATCGCCTTTTATAATGCTTTCTTGAGGTATATTGACATCTAATTTCATGGCATCGATCAATAAATAATCTGGGACAAAACAAAGATCTTCCAGAGCCATGCCCATGGCTAATTTTGATGCTTGATAAATATTGATTTCATCGATTTTATCATGATCTACCATACCGATTCCAATTGAAATAGCTTGATTTTGAATTTCAGCGTACAGCTCATCTCGTTTTTTTGCAGACAACTTTTTAGAATCATTTACGCCAAGAAGTTGGAAGTTTTCAGGGAGAATGACAGCTGCCGCAACGACTGGGCCCGCTAATGGTCCACGCCCTACTTCATCGATACCAACAATTAAACGATGCCCTTTAGAGCGGGCATCATTTTCAAACTGCTGCATTTCTTCAAATAAGGCCTGCTCTTTTTCTAAACGCTGAATTCTTCTATTCCATTGTGCTAGAGCTTGTTGAACACCATTGCGTTGATCTATTTGCCAAGCTTTGATTCGTTCGTCATCTCTGTTATCGATAGTTGCTAATAATGCTTTTATTTGTTGAATTGACTCAGTTTTCATCTGTTGTAGCTCCTAATTCTTCCCAACGATCTAAAGTATATGGACCCAGTTTACTGCTGCGGATTTCTTGAATGATCATTTCACTAGCACGATCATAATCATCTCGAAATCCTCTCTTTTGACTAATCAACATCAAAAGTTCAGCTCCAGGTAATAAAGTTTCCTCTTGTGTTAGTTTGTAACGCTCAACTAAACGCTCTGGATAAAAATGTGAAAAAAATGTTAATCCGTAAATAGCTAAATCGTCCAAATGAAGCAGTTGATCTTTGATTGCACCCGTTAAGGCTAACTTTTTACCGATTTCCTGATCTTCAAACTTAGGCCATAAAATCCCTGGAGTATCAAGGAGCTCTAAATCTGACCCGGAACGAAGCCATTGTTGTCCTTTGGTTACACCTGGTTTGTTCCCTGTTTGAGCAATTTTTTTTCCAACTAAACGATTCATTAGCGTTGATTTACCCACGTTAGGAATACCAATACACATTGCTCTAATAGCACGCGGTTTCACACCTTTTGAACGTTCGCGCTCAAGTTTTTCTTTTAAGGCTTTTTTTGCTTCAGGTACAATTTTGTTAATGCCTTTGTTTTGTTGTGCATTGATCACCAAAGTGTGGTAGCCTTTCCCTTGAAAATACTGCTGCCATTTCTGGTTTTGTTCTTTATCAGCTAAATCACCCTTATTCAATAAAATCAGTCGTGGTTTTTGCTGTACGATCTGATCCATCATTGGATTTCTTGATGAAAGTGGTAATCTTGCATCAATCAATTCGAAAACGATATCAACGTATTTAATTTTTTCAGATACTTCTCTTCTGGCTTTAGCCATATGTCCTGGGAACCATTGTATTGTCATTTTATCACCTATCTTGGTATGAATTTCATATGTGTTATTGGGTAGTATACAAATTGAGCTTTTCCTAAAATATATTTACTTTCAACAGCTCCAAATGAGCGACTGTCTTTTGACATTCGGCGATTATCTCCCAAGACAAAATAACTGTCTTTTGGTAAGACATCTTCCGTAGTAAGCTCACTTAAATTAAAATTGGTTGTGTAAGGTACGGACTCATGATCTTTTTTTATATTTTTTTCTAAAAATGGTTCTTCAATTGGTTTCTCATTTATATAAAGTTGATCATTATCGTACCTAATAGCATCTCCTGGTAGCCCGATCACTCGTTTAATATAAATTGCGCCATTCGGTAATTTGAACACTATGACATCAAAACGTTTGATCGACGAAAATTTTTCCATCATGATCATGTCACCTTGACTAAGTGTTTTCTCCATGGAATTTCCATCAACTGGAACTGGAATCAGAATAAAACCTCTTAGGATAAATAACACTGCTAGGGAAGGAACGAGTAATTTCATGAAAAAAATAAAATAGCCGACATAAGATTTTTGTTTCTCCACTCTTTTTCTCTCCCTTTTACTTACTGAGTCTATTATAAAGGAAAAACACTTGAAAAAGCGACTAATTTAAAGTGAAAACTGATCTCTATCTGGGTAAAATAAGAAATAGGTGTGAAAAGGGCTTTTTTCTTTAAATTTATAGCCATTTTTTCACACCGGTTCCATTTATTTTCTTAGGATTTCGTGTTGAATCTCTTTTATACCTGTCTCATAAGCCTGGTCGTTGTCTTTGATTTTTTTTCCTATCTCAGCTTCGATTTGAGCGGCAGTTTCATTATCTACTTCACCAGTAACTGGGAGATTACTTTTAGATTGTAGTGCATTGACAGCTGCTTTAGTTTGTTCTGAGAACTCACTGCTGTCAATGCTAACTTCATAACCAAGTGCTTTCAATAACGCATTGAGATTTTTGACAACTGCCGAAGAATCCCCTAGTTTTACTGTTTTATCTCTAGAAATTGGTGATAAGTATGCATAATCAGGATAGTCAGCTTCAATAGTTGGCTCTAATCCTTTTTCATGAATCCATTCTCCTTTTGGCGTTAACCATTTTAAAACAGTTAATTTGATTTCACTCTTATCATTTAGGTTTTTAACAGTTTGAACAGTTCCTTTACCAAAGGTTTTTGTTCCGATAATTTTTTTATTGCCGGATTCTTTTAGAGCGGCCGCAAAAATTTCAGATGCACTGGCACTACCTTCATCTACTAAAACAACAGTAGGTTCAGTAACTTTAAAGCCGCCATCTAATTGACTAGAAGCGACGTCTTCGCTTGTGTTTCCATTTTTATCCTCAAACTTGACAATCGTTTTTCCATCTTCTAGAAACATACTGGCCATCTGTTCTACTTGATCAAGTAATCCGCCTGGATTTTGACGCAAATCGATCACGAAAGATTTAGCGCCCTCTTTTCTTAATGTTTTGATTGTTTCTTTCAGTTCTTTAAACGTGTTTTCTCCAAATGAGGTGATCTTGATTGAGCCGACTGAACGGTCATTTTTATCTAGTTCACCTTTAACTGTTTCGATTGGAATCTTGTCTCGTGTGAGTTTCAATTCAAAGGTTTCTTCACCACGTTTTATTGTCAAACGTACGTCTGTTCCTTTTTTTCCGCGGATTTTACTAACAACTTGAGAAAGAGTTTTTCCTTGAGTTTCTTCATCATCGACTTTTAAAACAATGTCATTTGTTTTTATTCCAGCTTTAGCAGCTGGGGAACCTTCAATTGGTGCTTGGGCCACAGTAGGAAGGTCTTCAGTCATTGTCATCGTTGCGCCAATTCCTTCAAAACTGCTAGCAAGACTTTGGTCTAATTCATCTGCTTCTGGTTCATTTAAGTAACTAGAATAAGGGTCATCTAGAGACTCGGTCATTCCTTTTAGCGCACCATCAACTAATTTCTTTTCATCAACTTTTCCTACATAATTATTGACGATTTCATTATAAAGATCATCGACTTTCTTTAAATCACTATTTTGAGTTGGACTGTTAGAAAGTTGTTTTTGGTATTGGTAATCAAAATAAATATAACAGCTACCGCCAGCTAAAAAAGCAACACAAACTATTGAAATAATGTATTGATAAAAAGGTACTTGTCTTTTATTTTTCATATAGTCATCTCTTTCTGTAAAATTATCATTGCATGTTTTCCAGTTTACCATGAAAAAAAAAGAAGGAAAAGCTTTCTTTGCCTTTCCTTCTTTTTTTATTTATTGTTTTCTACGTATTTTTCCCATAAATCATCAAAAATGTGCATGTTGGTTAGGTAATCAGCATTCATTTCTAAATAGGATGACAATTCATGGTAGTCTTCTGATTGTTTAGGAAATTGAATATCTTTGGCTGCATCGTTTGCGAATTGGCTCTCTTCAGTTTTTCTAGGGGCTCTTAATGTCATCAAATAGTGATAAAAGCTTCTTCTCATATATTCACCAATTCTCTTCTATAAAATTTGCTCGTTTCTGATGTGCATCTTCGTATCGTTCAGGATCTTTTTGATAAAAATCTTGGTGATAGTCTTCTGCCGGATAAAAAATAGATGCAGGTTCGATCGTTGTAACGATTGGTTCGCTAAAGCGTCCGCTCTCTTGTAAGTTCTGACGGCTTTTTTCCGCAATTTTTCGCTGCCCGTCAGTTGTATAAAAAATGACTAGGCGATAATTATCCCCGCGATCTTCAAATTGACCTAAAGCGTCAGTTGGATCTGTTTGCTGCCAGTAGATTTCTACTAATTTTTCATAAGGCATTATTGTCGGATCAAATTCAATCTCGACCGCTTCTGTATGCCCAGTAGTGTGACTTAGTACTTGTTCATAAGTAGGGTTCGCGACATGTCCTCCTGTATATCCGGAGGTAACAGAATAGATGCCTGGTTGTGTATCAAAAGGCTGGATCATGCACCAAAAACAGCCTCCTGCAAAAATAGCTTTTTCGCTCAATTCGTTTCCTCCTTCTTATTGTCACTATCTTTTGGCAAGTATATATTCATGCGGATATCGTCATCAACTAAATTGATCTTTTCAGCTCGTATGAATAATCCATTTTGCATTCTGAATTGATCTAAACGTAGTAAAATAGTGCTGTCATCTGGATTTACCTCCACCCAATTAGGTAGCTTGTAATCTCTTTGCACAAATTTTAAAATTTCCTTCATCGGCAATCCGAGTGTTCCAATCGACAGGCTCTTTGCTTTTAATTGCACGTTTCCGTTATCCATGACATAGGGATCAAAATAAAGGTAGAATTGAATTGGATGACCTAAAACCTTAAATGTTCCATTTAACATGGCTTCATTTTCTAAATAAAATTTATATGTGATATCCGATCCTTTTTGAAAATCACTAAGATAAAAATCAATTAGTGCATTTATCTGTTTTTTCTTTGATTGAATCGCTATCACTGGAGTCCCGTCTTTTTCAACTAATTCAGGAACTGGTTTATAATTGGGTTCACGAACTTGAGTGACTCTTACAAAAACAAAAGCTACACTCCCGATAATCAAAGCTACTAAGACGATAAAAGCAACCTTCCAACGATTGATGCTTTTTTTCACTTCTGGTGCTTTTTTTCGTCGTTTATTTCCTTTTTTTACTTCTTTTTTTTCTTCAGGTTCATTCATCATTTGTTTCACTCACTTCCTTTTTTCAGCCATTGATCTTGCGTTTTTACCATTTTATCACGGACAGTACTTGCCATGATTTGATACCCTAAATTATTAGGATGAAAGTGATCTTCTTCATACAGCGCATTATTTTTAATGTCTTGCTCACTGCTTGATGCTGTGCCAGAGGCTATATCTTCACTGCTGACGATTCCCACTTCATCGCCTGCTCCTTTATAGAGTAAATCATTGATTGGTATAAAATACGCATTTTTTTCAGCTTTAACAATTTCTTCTGTACCGTTATTCCAACTGTCTACTATCTCCTGCATTTCTGTAATATCAGGGAAATAAAGATAAAATGGATTGTATATCCCTAAAACATAGATGGGTGCTTCAGGGTTATATTTGCGAATTTCAGTGAATAGTTTTTCCACTTCTTTTTGGTAGTTTTTCAGAGGCTTTTCAAATGAAGTTTTAGTTAAACGAAAGACATCTCCTTTGATTACTTTCATTAAATCATTCCCACCTACTGTTAGAGTAATAAGATCTGCCGACGCTAACCCTTCTTGAATTTCTTCATTTTTTTTGATTCGTTTGAGAATTTGATCGCTACGATCACCGTTTTTCCCAAAATTATCTGTTTGAACTCCGTTTAAGCGATAGTGCTCTTGTAAATCTTTAGCAACTAAAGGGACAAATCCTCCTGAATTGGTTAAATCGCCAATTCCTTCGGTTAATGAATCACCAATTGCGGTGTAGTGAATCACTTCTTTTGTTTCGCTTTTAACTTCCTGCATAGTTCCGGTACCTAAAATTGGTTTCGCTTTTGGAACTGTTACTATCAATAGTAAAAAAATACCGATAAGTGTGATAAAAAAGAGCGCGAAGTTTGACCAATTTTCTTTGAAAAATAATCTCATTGTATCCCTTCCTTTGCCGTAAATCGTAAATAACATATAGTTCGCTGATCTACAGTATTTGGATTTTTCGTTCTAATAAAGTAAATTATCTCTATTTTCAGTCCATTTGTACAGTAAAATTTATAAAAAATTTTATTAAAAAAAGCAGATCAGTTTGATCTGCTCAAAACTTAGTCTGTGTAGTACATGATAGCAAAGGCCCCTTTACCTGTATGAGTTGCGATTACAGGGTTGGTATGCAATACAGGAATTTCCATATCAGGGAAAAGCGCTTGTAGACCTTCTTTGAATCCATTCGCTAATTCTAATCCATCTGCGTGAGAAATACCGATTTGTCTTACATTGGACAAAGTGCTTAGTTCATTTTTTAACTCTTCAAACCATTTATTGAATGTTTTCATCCCACGGCCTTTAGCCACTGGAATCAGCTCTGTATCTTCGAAATCCATGACTACTTTCATATTAAAAATGCTGGACAAAAGTCCGGTTGCCCGACTGATTCGGCCACCTTTAACTAGATTATCTAATGTAGATATTCCAATAAATAGCTTCGTATTTTCTTTTACGTGATTGATTTCAGCTAAAATTTCAGGAACACTTGCACCATTTTTAGCAAGTTTAGCTGCTTGTATCACTTGGAATGACAAGCCTTGGTCGGTAAAATCACTGTCAATTACAGTAACATTAGCAGAGCTAAGGTTTCCAGCTTGTCGGGCTGCTTCGACTGTCCCGCTCAAACCTTTCGTCATATGAATAGAAATTACTTCACTCCCATCAGCGCCTAAGCGGTCATATAATTCCACAAATTCGCCAATTGGCGGCTGGCTCGTCTTAGGTAATGCTTTTGCTGTACTCATCAATTCCATAAACTGTTCGCCTTCTAAATGATCGTCATCAGCGTACACTACACCATCAATCATCACAGATAAAGGCATCATATGAATATCTAAATCATCGCGTACACTTTTCAGCATTGTGCAAGAAGAATCCGTCACAATTTTAACATTTGTCATAATTTTATCACTCTTTCTTTAAAAACAACCTCAATTCGTGTTAAAATACTTTTGAGGCTTGAATGTCTGTTTTTATTATAACAGACAAAGAATTATTTTTCACCAAATTAAAATGAAGGAAGTTGATTTCTTGGAAAAAGTAAAATTCTCCAGAAAATATATGATTTTAAATGAAGTTCTTAATGCAGTAACTCATGGGATTGGGGTTGGATTAAGTATTGCAGGATTAGTGTTTTTACTCGTTAAAGGTGTACGTTTGGGCTCAGCTGTTCATATTGTTTCCTATGCTATATACGGTTCAACTCTTATTCTCTTATTTTTAGCTTCGACCTTATTTCATAGTTTAATTTTTACTAGGGCGAAGAAAGTTTTCCAAGTCTTTGATCATAGTTCGATTTTCTTATTGATTGCTGGAAGCTATACTCCGTTTTGTTTACTAAGTATCAAAGGCTGGCTGGGCTGGTTATTGTTTGTGCTTATCTGGGTGATGGCAATCAGTGGTGTTGTATATAAATCCTTAACACTACATAAGCAAGAAACGGTTAAAAATGTGTCTACAGTTATTTATATTATTATGGGGTGGCTTTGTATTACTGCTGCAAAACCTTTATACGATTCATTAGGTCCAATAGGTATTGGGTTGTTAGTTGCTGGAGGTGTTTCTTATACATTAGGAGCATCATTTTATAGCTTGAAGAGTGTTCGCTTTATGCATGTGGTTTGGCATTTGTTCGTTATGCTAGGAGCAGGATTTATGTTCTTTTCAATTTTACTTTATACTTAAAAATGATAAAAACCCTTTTATATAAAGGATTTAAAGTACTTCTTTTTGATTAATCAAAAAAAGAAGTACTTTTTTTGAATTTATCTCTTTACAAAGCGAACAAACATTCGTATAATAACTATACAAACGTTTGTTCGATAAAAATTATGAGGTGATTAAGAATGAAAGCAGTTCGTCGTGGCGGGTTATTATTTGTTGTATTGATTATTGGTATTTTCTTAGGAACATTAGGGTTACAATCCGCGTTACTTATTGTTAGCCCTCTATTTATTATATGGTTTATGTTATGGGATGAGAAAAGATACACTCATACAAGGAAAAAAAATGAACATCAACATTATGTATATCGAAAATATCCATAGTTCAAAATAAAAATGATCTTTACTCTGGCGTTTAACCAGGTAAAGATCATTTTTTTAATATTCCATTAATGTAACGATTTCATAACCAGTAATTTTATCACGTCCATGTAAATCCATCAATTCAATCAAAAATGCACAGCCGACAACAATTCCACCTAGGGATTCAATCAATTCGATCGTCGCTTTGATTGTACCACCGGTTGCCAATAGATCATCACAAATCAGTACTCTTTGTCCAGGAGTGATCGCATCTTTATGAAGTGTTAATGTATCTGAACCATATTCTAAATCATAAGTTACTTCAATAGTTTCACGAGGTAACTTTCCTTTTTTACGAACAGGAGCAAAACCAACACCTAGCTCATACGCAACTGGACATCCTACGATAAAACCGCGTGCTTCTGGTCCTACCACCATATCGATTCGTTTTTCTTTTGCGTAATCAACGATTTGTTTTGTTGCTTCACGATACGCCTCGCCATTTGCCATCAATGGTGAGATATCTCTAAAGATAACACCTTTTTCTGGATAATCTGGAATACTAGCAATATAATCTTTTAAATCCATGTTTATACTTCCTCCTCATTCCACAGCCATTGTTGTAATGTCTCACGATCGCTGTATAACAAAAACTCTTCTGTTTTGATTCTTTTTAAGCGAGTTTGATAGACCTTACTTTCCGTCAACGGATGATTTTCAGGACTCTCAACTTTTCTTAAAACACCGTTTTCTATTGTAACAAATCCTAGGTCAAAAAACACCTGAATCATAAAAATTAATAGCTTTTCTTGTATTTTTAGATGTTGAGCGACAACATTTAGTTTATAGCGAACATCTACTTGCTCCTGTTGTCTCACAAATTTATACAGCTGTGCATATTGTTCTCTTGACCCAGTTCCATTTAAATAGGCTTCTTCTTGAGAAATCGCCATTATATAGACACGTTCTATTTTTCCAGCTTGGGTGATTTGTTTCAATAAATCGATATCGTCTGGACAATCAACAAAAACGAGTTGTTGACTGTTCGTTTCTTCGATTGTCTGTACTGTTTCAGCAACAGAGTTGAAAAAATGTTGGTGACTGGATTGGTTATCAATTATTTTTTTGCTATCTGCATTAAAATAAACATAAAGTGTATTTGCTTCAGGTATTTCTTTTTGTCGAGCATTTTTTCCTCGTAGATCAAACAATTGAACGCCGTCTACTGAAAAATCGCTGACCATCAGTTGCGGTTTTTTGTTTCCGTTCCACTCATTGATCGACAATTGCCCTGTGATATTCGTTGTTCCTTGCCCAAATTCATCGACTTGATTGCCCATTTGAAAAGCAATTGCATCTAATTTAGCGCCACCTTGGCCTATTTGAAATTTAAGATGACTTTTGTCAGCTCCAATTTGACGGCTTTGCTCAACTGCAACATCTTCAAATAAGAAATTCGGTACGGGATTGTCTGTTCCTAAGGGAGCAAGAATTTTTAATTGTTGAATAAATGGAATTGTTGCTTCTTCAACTTTCAATGATTCATCAATCAATAGTTCTTGTCCTTGAGACAAATCAATTTGATTTGTTTCTAGATATTGCATTAGATGTTGTTTTACTTTATTGATATGATCCACAGGTAGCGTCATCCCCGCAGCCATATGATGACCACCAAAATGTGTAAATTCTTCCCGAATTTCACTTAATGAATCAAACAAATTCAAAGCTGAGACGCTACGACCGGAACCTTTAGCATATTCGTTGTTTTCATCAATTGTAAGGACAATTGTCGGTTTCCCTGTATCCTGCATGATTCTACCAGCAACAATACCAAGAACGCCCTCATGCCAACCTTTTTTTGCAACGATATGAATTGGATCAGTCGGATCAATAAGTTCAAACGCTTCTTTAGTTATCTTAGCAACGATTTCTTTACGCTCATCATTTTGACTATTGATGTATGTTGCGATTCGTTCTGCTTCTTCTTCATCAAAGGTTGTCATCAATTCCACACCTGGCGTTGCATCACCTAATCTACCTAATGCGTTCAATCTCGGCGCAATTGTAAAGCCAATATTTTCTTCACTAATGGTCTCTTTTTTAAGTTCAGCTAGGTGAATCAAAATATCTAAGCCAATTCTTTCACCGTTTTGAATCATCTCTAATCCCATTTTGACAAGAACTCGATTTTCATCTGTTAATGAAACTAAATCTGCAATTGTACCTATCGCAACTAAATCAAGAAATTCAACAGGTAATTCTCCTAATAAAGCTGTAGCAACTTTAAAAGCAACTCCTACTCCAGCTAATTCACCAAAAGGATAGTGACCTTGTGGATGTTTCGGATGGATGAGCGAAAACGCATTTGGCAATTCTGGTGGTAGTTCATGGTGATCTGTAACAATCACGTCGATTCCTTGCTCCGTTGCATAATTGATGGCTTCGTGTCCAGCCACGCCATTATCAACCGTAATGATCAACTGAACACCATTTTCGATTTGTTCTTTAAATACAGTTAAATTCGGTCCATAACCGTGAATGAATCGGTTAGGCAAGAAGTACTCTACTTCCCCTCCAATTAGCTCGATTGCTTCTTTCATAACTGTGGTACTTGTAATGCCATCTGCATCATAATCCCCGTAAACTAAGATTTTTTCACCTTGTGTTACAGCGTCTTGAATTCT
Organism: Enterococcus haemoperoxidus ATCC BAA-382; assembly: GCF_000407165.1. NCBI lineage: Bacteria > Bacillati > Bacillota > Bacilli > Lactobacillales > Enterococcaceae > Enterococcus > Enterococcus haemoperoxidus. The sequence continues at coordinate 1,354,348 of NZ_KE136479.1, forward strand.
TGCTACGGTTTTTTCCATATCATGCATTAAAAAGGGATCATAAAGATTCTCTACTGTAGGGCGTAGAAATATTTCTAACGCTTCTTTGGACTGTATGCCACGGTGCCATAAAATTTGGCCCAGTAAAGGATTGATCTGTTCATTTGTTAGTATAGTTGAAAATTCTTCTGGCAATTCTGTTTTTTCCCGTAATTGCCATGTATATTTTGCTTTTTTCACGACGTCACTCCTAACCAAGTAATTATATCAAATACAATAGGAAAACTAAAGAAAGTATCCTAAAAAATCAGCAAATTAAAAAGCAAAGATAAACGGTTTCTGCTTTATCTTTGCTTTTTCAGCTTTATATTTCTTCTTCATTGCTTCTTGGTTTCGTAAAGTGATCGACACGACTACCAACAGATTCAGTATCTGCTAGAGGTGTGATAGGTGTTTGAGCTGCTACTGCATCGTATTTAGCTTGTAATTCAGCTAACTGATTTTCATAGGATCGTTTTACTTTTTCAACTTCTTCTTGTGCTAATTTATCTGCATCATTTTTATAAACGTCGATATCCTTCTGTAATTCTTTCACTTGTTTTTTTTGTTTCCACATTGTAGTTGTTGAAGTCAGCAGACCGATCAATGCACCAACAATTGCAGATCCTAAAATGATAAGAATCAAGGGACCAGAAATTTTTGCAAAACCGAAACTGACAGGCACTGTTTGATTGTTTAAAACTGCAAAAACAACAACGATTAGTACCAAAACAAGACCAATAACCACACGCCACTGATTTTTCATAATTGATTACCTCCTCATGTAATTGAAAACGATGCTAGTATCGAAACTAGCTTGAAAATTTATTTCTTGTTTAATATACCACCGGCTAATAAATCACCTATATGCGGGAATAAGGTATATAGACGATAGGCTCCTTCCATCACCCTAGGACGATTGATTTCTCGTTTGCATGTTCCCATAGCGTTTACGATTTCTTTCGCTAATTTATTAGGCTCTAAAACAAATAAATCGACAGAAGCCAAGTAGTCACCTGAAGGATCAGCCTTATCAAAAAATTCTGTTTGAATCGGTCCAGGATTAACCGTTGTTACAGAAATGCCTAATGGTTTTAATTCTAAACGCAATGCGTTTGAAAAACCCAAAACAGCAAATTTAGTTGCAGAATAAACAGTTGATTTTGCAGTGGCCATTTTTCCAGCCATAGAAGCGATATTAATAATATGTCCAGTCCCTCTTTCAGCCATCTGAATCGCAGCTTTTTGAGTGAAGACCATCATACCTAAAACATTTACTTCAAACATATTTCTAGCAACAGCTAAATCAATATCTATAAAGTTTTCAAAAATTCCAAAACCAGCATTGTTGACTAATATGTCTATAGGGCCCACTTCTGCTTCAATTTTTTCAAAAACATTCTCTACATTGTTTGGATCTGAAATATCTAATTGGAAAGAAAATGCTGATTTTCCGCTAAGCTCTTCACAGTTTTCCTTTACTTTACCAATCAAATTAATTCTTCTGGCGCATACAACTACGATTGCACCTTTCTTCGCTGCTTCATAACAAATTTGTTCCCCTAAACCTGCGGAACCACCCGTTACAACAACCACTTTATTTGTTAAATCTTGTCCATTATACATCCTAAATGCCTCCTTACTCAGCTTTAAATGGAACTGCTACGATTTCCATATCTTTCACGATTTTTGTATTAGAAAAGAGCTCTTTGGCCTCATTTTCTAATTGGATAATATCGCCAGTTAAATAACGAGCGCTGATATGTGTCAATATTAGTTTTTCCACTTGTGCTTTTAACGCCACTTGTGCTGCCTGATGACTTGTGGAATGATAATAGGCTTTAGCCATTTTTTCTTCATCTTTATTGAATGTGCTCTCATGAACTAAGATATCCGCATTTTCAGCAAGTAATACACTATTTGGCGTTTTTCTTGTATCTCCAAGGATGGTTACGATTCTACCAGATTTTTTTTCACCAACAAAGTCTTTCCCGTTGATTACTCGTCCATCTGGTAATTCAACAGATTTTCCCTGCTTGATTTTGCCGTAGATTGGGCCGGATGGGATGTGTAGAGCAGCTAATTTATCTACTTGCAATTCTCCTTCATGATCCGCTTCTACAATACGATAGCCAAAGCTAGCAATTCCATGATCTAATGGCTTGCAAGTCACAGTAAATTGTTTATCGGAAAATACAACGCCTTCTTTGATTTCAATGAACTTTAATTCATAGGAAAGACGCGTTTGTGAAACTTTCAAGGCTGTCCGAACAAATTCTGCAATACCAACTGGTCCATAAATTTCTAATTTTTCATTTCCACCTTGGAACGAGCGACTGCTTAGTAAACCAGGCAATCCAAAAATGTGATCTCCATGTAAATGAGTAATGAAAATTTTCTCGATTTTTCTTGGGCGAATATTACTTTTTAAAATTTGCAGTTGTGTCCCTTCACCGCAATCAAATAACCACACTGCATTTCTTTCGTCTAATAATTTTAAAGCGATACTACTTACGTTGCGATGTTTTGCTGGAACTCCAGCACCTGTACCTAAAAATTGTAATTCCATGGGCTACCTAACTTTCCTTAAACTTCTTCTTTATTTTAGAAGAAAGTTGCCGCTTTAGCAAATAATATTTATTTTACAGGAAAACGTACTATTACAGTAGTTCCTTTTGGTGTGTTATCTGTTAGCTCGATCTTTCCTCGATGTTCCTCTACGATCCATTTAGCAATAGCAAGGCCGATTCCATAGCCACCCGTTTTACGATTACGAGATTCCTCTCCGCGATAGAAGCGTTCAAAGACAGCTGATTTTTTATCTTCTACGATTCCAATGCCAGTATCACTGATTTTAATTAGCCATTCGTTGTTTTTAATACTTGAAAAAACAGTTATTTTCTCACCAGGTGCAGTATATTTCAATGCGTTATCCAATAAAATGATCATTAACTGATGAATCCTTTTTTTATCGAAAAATAGTTGGTGGTCTTCACCTAAATCGATAATAAACTCTTTATCTTCAGCTAGAGCTAATTCTTGATAAGGTAGCAGAACTGTATTCAAAAAGCCATTGATTTTCGTAGACTCCTTTTCTAAGGTTAACGAATTGGAATCGGAGCGAGCCAGCAAGAGCAAATCGCTAGTCAAATGGCTTAGACGTTGAACTTCATCTAGTGATAATGCAATCGTTTCAGATTCTTCTAAAATCGTATGGTTTGGTTTAGTAAATAGTTTTTCTAATTTTGCTTGGATGATTGTTAAAGGTGTTCTTAGCTCATGAGAAGCATTTTCGACAAATTCTTGCTGCTTTTTCCAAGAAATCAAAATAGGTTTCATAAACCATTTGGAAAGAAAGTAACTTAGAGCAATCGATAACAAACCAAAAATAACCATACAGATGATCAGTATTTGTTTAAAACGTTCAACGGTTCCTTTGATTGGATCGGTATTCACTAAGAGCTGGATGTAAGCAACCTTATCCTGATTTTCAACGGGCAAGGTGATCGAACGAAATTGCAAAGAACGATTATTACTATCTTTAGTTTGAACACTACTAATCGTGCGCAAATTCTCTGTTGATAATTTTAAATTTTGAAAATCATAAAATCGAGAACCTAACTCAGCTTCATTCAGTATTTTCCCATCTTTCGACCAAAGAATCACTTGTTGTTGAAAATTGTTGGGCGGTGGTGTTTCGAGTTTTCCTAATTGAGGTGAATTCCCTTGTAACCGCTCTGTCTTCATCAGTTGATGTTGTAAAAATTTTTGATCGTCAGCAAGTCGTTGTAAATCATGATCCACTGTTTGGTAAATGGATGTTTGGACTAACTGAAAAACGATTAAACCTAGGAGTAGAAAAATACTTGCAAATGAAAGTAAGTTTACCAAAAAATAATTGTATCTTTGTTTTTTACTTAGTTGTTTATTCATGCTCCATCTCCTCTGGTACTTCAAAAAGATAGCCAACATTACGCAGCGTTTTGATCCAGCGATGAAGCCCAAAAGGTTTTAAATTCTTCCTAAGATTGCTCATATAAACTTCGACGACTGTTAACGTCGTGTCTGATTGAAATCCCCAAATACGATCGAACAATTGATCTTTGGTAATGATTCGTCCCTTGTTTTGCATCAAAAAATGTAATAAATCAAATTCTTTTCCTTGAAGCGTAAGTTCGTTTTCTTTAAAACTAGCTTGCCGATTATCCAGATCTAATCGCAATTCATTAATGACTAACTCATTTTTACCATTCATCCCTAAAGAACGACGAGCAAGTGCTTGAACACGTAGTAATAATTCTTCTCGATGAAATGGTTTAGTCAGATAATCATCGCCGCCATTCTTAAACCCATTTACTTTATCTTGTAGCCCATCTTTGGCTGTTAGAATCAAAACAGATGTATAAATATTTTTCGCCCTTAAAGCTGTTAAAACTTGCTCACCAGACATCGACGGCAACATCAAATCCAGAACGATTAAATCATAGATTCCCCGCTCGCCTTCATACAATGCTTCTTCGCCATCATACACTTGAATGATTTCACCAAGTTCTGATAAAATCTCTAAAATACTGTCTGATAGGATTTCATCGTCTTCCACTAATAGTAATTTTAACATTTGTTTCCACGTCCTTATAATCAAAAAAAGAAGACGAGTAGAAATAATTTCTTTGTCACGTCTTCTAGCTTATTTATTTAGTCATTTTATCGTTGATGAGCGATTAATTTTCGCTTTTTTCATTTGACTCTTGTTTTTTATCTTGCCAAGATTTTTTTGCTGAATCCTTTGTTTCTTTTTCTACTGCTGTGGCATCTGTGATTTCTTTTTCCACATCCTCAAAATCTAAACGAGTGATTTCTCCGCCTAATTCGTGCATAATCAATTGGTTTAATGGACGATTGTCATCTTCTTCAGCGATCAAGATCAACCCGGTCTCACCTTCACCGATTTGCTTTGTTACATGTTCAAAGACTGTTTGAGCCCCTTGGATTTCTTTGGCATCTTGAGAAGCTCCAAATAAACTTCCTGCAAACCAACCTAGTAAAATACCTAATGGACCACCTAAAATCCCGATCAGCATTCCGATCATACTATTTTTTGCTGTATGATTATTCCCTGTAAAATCTAGGAAATCATCGATTTTAAATTGATGAACACCATCATTAACATGTGTTACTACAGCCATTTGTTCCCCTTTGATCTTTTTCTCAACATACAATTTTTTTATTTCTGAAAATGCTTGGTAAGCTTGGCTTTCTACTTCAAAATGCATAATAATAACTCGTTTAGACATACGACCACCTCGTTCTATTTGATATCCTTATTCTATCAATAAACTAGTCATTAAAGCAATGAAAATCAACTATCTTGGCGGTTGACCGCCAGTTCCTCTGCCCATTTGATTACCAGAAACTTCTGCACCAGATTGATCAACGGACGTTAGTATATCATTGATCGAAATTTTTGCCAGCTCTGTTCCGTTTGAATAACTGCTATTGCTGTATAAACCATCTTTCATCGTTCCAGAATCTTTACCGCCTGTAGATAAGGTTATCGTTTCACCCACTTTTAGATCTGGTGAGCTAATCGCTATATGAGAAAAATCTTTTTCTGGTGCAAATGAGAGGATGCTATCTCCTGTTGCATTCTTCAAATTGACTAAAGTTCCTGATTTTTGAGTATCGTTAAAGTAAAGACTCAACGCGGCTTGAGAGGAAGTTTCACTGGCGCTCATTGCCATCCCAGAACTACCACTTGCAGCAAATACACCACCTTCGATTGTAAATGTCCCATCATAATCAAGTGCAGCATTCCCGTTATCAGTTGGGCCGTTTACGATTAGTGTACCTGCAGTCATTCGAATATCACCGTTGCTATCGATTCCATCCCCATCAGCATTTACATAAGTTGTTCCGCCATTTATTTCTATGAATTTAGTGCTATCTGCAGCGTCTCCATGTTGTCCAGCTCCTGGTTCACCAAATGAGTCAGCACCGAATTGTCCTTCTTGTCCTTCTTCACCAGAACTACCACCTGCTGCATTAATGCCATCATCGGATGCCTTGACAGAAATATCACCATCATTGATTGTCACTGTGGCGCCTTCTAAGCCTTCGTAAGAATGATTAACCGTCACCTTCCCATTATTGATCAGCAAATCAGTATCTGCATGGATTCCATCATCACCGCTTGCCAATGTGAAAGTACCATTGTTGATTGTAACTGCTGCATTTGAGTGTATTGCATCATCCGCTGTGTTTAAATCAACTGTTCCATCATCTACAATAATATTCCCTGAAGCTTTCAATCCTTTGTAACTAGCAGTTGTATCAATTGATTGATCGTCATAACCATTTGCTGTTTGTATCTTTATATCAGATTTGGCAATAGACAAATTTGTTTCCGCTTGTATCCCATCTTTACCTGATTGAATTGTGAATGTTCCACCATCTATCGCAATCCAGCCTTTATCTACATCTGTACTATTATTGGCTTGAATTCCATCTCCTTCTGTTGTTTTTAAAGAGAAGGTCCCACTTGCAATTGATATTGAGTCTTTGCCTTTGATTGCGTTATTTTTAGCGGTAACATTAAGCGTACCATTGGTGATAACTAAATCATCTTTACTGCGAATTCCATTACTGTAATTTCCGTTAACTACTAAAGTTCCACGGCCATTGATTGTTAGGTCATCTTTACTAAAGAAAGTAGCATCTGGCTCAGTTTCATCAGCAGAAGCAAAAGTATAATCATTCCCATCTGAAAGGTTATTTTTTGAACCTTCTGCTAAAGTCGTGATCACTTTTTTTGCTTGCTCAATGTAGATCGCTGAAGATGAGTCATTAGATATCGAGACATTGTTTAGTACCAAATGGACGGTTTCTTCATTCGCACTGATTTTGATTTGGCCTTTGTAATTTCCTGAAACAATATAAGTCCCGCCGGCCGTGATCGATAATATATTATCTTTTTCAGAAGCACCTGATCCATCTATTTTACTTCCAGAGTCGTTTAAATCAATCTTTGTCGCTGTTTTTTCATCGTAACTTTCGTCATAATCTTCTTCGTCATAAGCGCCATATTTATTTTCAGCTGTTTTTTGTGCGTCATGAACCGTAACAACTTGTTCTTTACTTTTCGAAGTTGCTGTAGTTGTACTCGTTGCTTGTTTTGCACATCCAGTAAATAGAATGAGTAAAATCGTTAAAACGGCGACACCAAATTTCTTTTTTTTCATTATATCCACCTACAATTCTTCTCTATTCGTTGAAACTTTCCCTAAAATAATTGTTAAGTTTCCATTTCTTACTCGCATAGCATCCATTAGTTCTTTTTCCATTTGACTATCTTTTAGAGTGATTCGATAACGTAGTTCGTACAAACTGCCCATATTGGTCGTTTTCACTGAATCTAAATTGGCGGAGTATGTGTACTGCTGAAATAAATCATCAAATAATCCTGGATAATCTAAATCTTCTGGAATCGTGATTTTCACTTCCCGTTCTGCAACTTTTTGCTTTTCACCAAAATGAATCGTATTTAAAAGTAGTAAAAACAGCGCAATAATCATAGAAAACAAAGCAATATAACTGACATAGCCCATTCCTGTAGCAAGACCAATCCCCATCGACCAAAAGATACTGGTAATTTCTCTAGCACCGCCTGCTACCGAACGAAACCTGATTAAGCTAAACGCGCCTAAAACAGCGACACCAGTTCCTAAATTGCCATTAACTAACATAATCACCAATTGAACTAGGACAGGTAAAACAGCTAAAGTAATCACAAAATTTTTACTATAAACATTTCTATACATATGAACACAGGCGACTAAAAGACCTAATAAAACTGAAGCAACAATACAAACTAAAAGTTGTTTGAATGACAAATCCACTGAACTTTCTACTAATAAACTAGATAACATACTGAAAATCTCCTTTGGAATATAAGTAACGTTGATATGTCTGAGCATATTTTGAAAATGATGCTGGGTAAATATTAAGTTCCGCTAAGATTTCTGAAAACCAAATTGGATAAGCACCTAATGCTTTCACTTCCATCAAAACATCAATTTCTGGTGCGACACTTTCGCCTTGATCATCTAACGTATGGGATAATTGTTCTTCTCGATAGCGGATGTTAAAATCAAAAGTAATCCGAAAATCTTCATTGTCTGAGTCAAATAATGCTCGCCGATCATACGCAATCATCACTTTAGGTTCCAATCTTTTGCGTGCGACTAACCAATCAATTTCCTGTTTGATTTGCTGGTCTTTTGTCGTTTTTAACATAAAAGAATGTGGCTTCTGGATATACCTTTTCGCCGATTGATAAGATAAAGCTACCCTTCTTTTATATACGACACCACTGACCTTCTTTTTTATTTCAAGAAAAACAGTCGACTCTTCTTGAGGAATGCCGTAGCTTCTGATCCTGAATTTTTCTTTGTAGATTGGCTTTCCTAGCGAATGTCGAATCATCTCGTAATCTTGTGTATCAAAATAAATAGAAATGATTGTATGTAATCCATATTCATCTTCTTCCATATAAGGTTGTAATTTTTTCCTTAATTGATGATACATCTTATTAGTCAATGCATATTTTTTTTCTTTTCTTTGAAAACTATTTTTTAGTTTAACCATTTTATTTCCTCCTTTGACTGAATTTATTATATAAAAGGAATCATAAATGAAACTTAAAGATAAAAAGAAAAAATCACCTCATCTTTTAAGAGTGTACTTACTCAAAGATGAGGTGATTCAAAAATCTATATATTTACTACAGCAACCTGTATACTCTTGAAACGGGTTTTATCTTCCTATAGATTTATTTTAAACTACTAATGTCCGTTGTTTACTGAATTTTTCATACTTTTTATTGCTTGCAATTTCATCCAATGTTTCAACTAATGTGTAAACTTCCTCATAGGTATTATATAAAGCAATTGGCGCTAAACGAATCACATTTGGTTCTCTGAAATCTGGAATAATATTGGCTTCTTTTAAAGCTTTGCAAATTCGGTACGCTTCTTCATGTTCTAAACAAACGTGACCTCCTCGTTTACTATCTTCACGGGGATTCCCCACAGCATATCCATATTTAGCAAGTTTTTCGTCGATTAAATACATTAAGAATGCAGTAATCGATAATGATTTTGCACGAATTTTGTCCATTCCTACTTCATTAAAGATAGTCAATGTCCCTTCTAACGGTGCCATCGCTAAGAAACTTGGAGAACCGATTTGCCAGCCGCTTGCATCTTTTTGATGTTCAAATTCATGTTTTAATTCAAATTGAGTATCATCTTTATTGCCCCACCAACCAGCTAAGCCAGGTGTTTCGTTGAAATGTTTCCGATTCATATAAAGACCAGCAATCGACCCAGGACCTGCTGATAAATATTTATACGTACACCAAATGGCAAAATCAGGAGCAACATCTTTAAAATCCATTGGTATTGCGCCAATGGCATGACATAAATCCCAGCCAATCAGGATCCCTCGTTGATGCGCTGCTTCCGTTACTCGTTTCATATCCAGGATTTGCGAGCTACGATATAAAACAGTTGGTAATAGAATGATTGCTACATCATCGGTCATAGCTTCAATGACAGCTGCTTCATCGATCAAGCGACCATCTGTACTGTTCACAACTTTTATAGCATCTGTTGGATCATACCCTTTTAAACGAACCTGACTATCTATTGCGTAGCGATCTGTAGGGAAATTCAAATCATCCACTAAGATTTTGTATCGCTCCCTTGTCGGTTTATACAAAGTGCTGATGCATTGATGAATATTGATAGTTGTGCTTCCTGTGATTACGACTTCGTCTGGATAAGCATTGATCAACGGAGCAGACAGTTCACCTAATTTCCCAGCATAATGAAACAAACCGTCCCATAATTTGATGCCTTCCTTTTTCCAGATATCCATCATATTTAATAAAGCTTTTTCAGCATCTTTTGAAGCCAGCCCTAGTGAATTGCCATCCATGTATATTTCCCCTGGTTGAACGTAAAATCGATCTCTGATATTTTTAAGAGGATCTTTCTCATCCATTTCCTTTGCAAACGCTAAATCTGTCTGAAATACTCTTTTCATTATTTGTCACCTTCCAAATTTTTTATTTTAAACGAAGCATATTTTAAAAACAAAGCACTTCCTACTTGAGTAAACGCCATACACCCTTGAGCAGGTGATAATAGCCAAATCGACTTGTTCTCTATCGCTTTTTTGAAAGTTCATTTTGAATTGGAACCAGTTTCAATTGACTTAAAGAAACGACAACTCCATTTGCATATAACAGTAAAAATTTTACCCATCTGTTTCTCCCCATAAAAAATGCTCCTTTTTGGGTCTGTCTTTTTTAGATTGAAGCAACACTGGATTTAGCTAGCAAGCCTTCTCGTCATCTCAAGATAAGTTAATCATAACGAATGTTCTAGATCTTTGTATATGAACATGTGAACAAAATAGAATCGCTTTCTTTACTTTTTAGTAAAAATAAGCCCTTTTTTTTAACAATTTGGAGTATCTTTTCAAAGCAGAAATCATGATAATCTTTACAGGTCTAGAATTAACTGGCAAACTCCGTTTTTTTCCTCTATAATAAAGCATACAAAATGTTTCTTAAAAACTCTCTTTAGAGGAGGTAGACCATTGGATACCATTGACCGCAAACTCTTGCAGATTCTCCATGAAAATTCACGGATTTCAATTGTTGAATTGTCTCAAAAAATCAATTTAAGTCGTCCCAGCGTAAAGGAGCGAATCAATAAGCTCGTTGAACAAGGTGTTATCACAAAATTTACAATTCAAGTTTCAATGCAAAAAATTGAAGAAAGCATTACCTTTTTCACTGAACTGAGCCAAGTAACGATTCCTGTTGAGAAAACGTTGATACTTTTAAAAAACAATCCTTATGTAAATGAAGTTCATATAGTCAGCGGTGATGTTAATTATTTAGTGAAAGCAACTGTGACCAGTACAACTGAAATGAAAGAGTTGTTAGCAAAATGGATGCAATTTGCTAACGTCAAAACTTCGATTGTTCTAGAAAGTCCAGTAGAAAACCAATTGCATCTTGATAGAGAGTATTAACAAGACCATTATTTATCCACGATAAAAAAGAGCCGATGAAATTCATCAGCTCTCTCCTAATACTTATTCTTTTATTCTACAAATTCAAACTCATACTCACCAATTCGGACAATATCTCCATCTTTCGCTCCACGCGCGCGCAACGCTTCGTCAATCCCCATACCACGTAATTGACGTGCAAATCGCATCACACTTTCATCGTGTTCAAAGTTGGTCATTTGGAATAATTTCTCCAATGAATCTCCAGATAAAATCCATGTTGCATCAGGATCGCGGTCGATTGTAAATTCTGGTCCTTCTGGTTGGAAACCATAATGAACGGTATCTTCAACGATTTCTTCCTCATATAATGGGAATTCCGGCGTTACATCGATTAAGTCAGCCGTAGCATTAAGTAAAGGTTCAATCCCTTTACGTGAAACACCGGATATTGGGAAAATCGGCAGATGATCTGCATATTCATCAGTTCGCTCTTTCTCAATTTTTTCTTTGAATTTCTTCAAATTTTCTTCTGCTTCTGGCATATCCATTTTATTTGCGACGATAATTTGTGGACGTTCCATCAAACGCATATTATGAGATGCTAGCTCTTTATTGATAGCTAGATAATCTTCATAAGGATCGCGTCCTTCCATCCCACTCATATCGATTACATGTAGAATGACTCTTGTCCGTTCAATATGGCGTAAAAACTGTGTTCCAAGTCCCACACCTTGTGATGCCCCTTCAATCAATCCGGGTAAATCAGCTGCAGCAAAACTACGTCCGTCACTTGTTGACACCATTCCAAGGTTAGGAACTAATGTTGTAAAGTGATATGCACCGATTTTAGGACGAGCTGACGAAATAACAGATAGTAAAGTGGATTTTCCAACAGATGGGAAACCAACTAAACCAACATCAGCTAAAACTTTCAATTCTAATTCAATTTTTCTTTCTTGACCGGGTTCGCCATTTTCAGCGATTTCAGGAGCTGGATTTTTAGCAGAAGCGAAACGAATATTCCCGCGTCCACCGCGTCCACCTTTGGCTACAGTCAGTGTTTGACCGTTTTCAATCAAATCTCCGATCAATGTACCGGTCTCAGCATCACGAACGGTTGTACCTGGCGGAACTTTTACAAACGTATTCTCTGAACCACGACCGTGCATGCCTTTGCTCATACCATTTTCTCCAGGTTGTGCTTTAAAATGACGATTAAAACGGAAATCCATCAAAGTACGTAATCCTTCTTCTACCACAAGAATCACATCTCCGCCTTGACCACCGTCACCTCCGGCAGGTCCGCCGTCTGGTACATATTTTTCTCTACGAAAGGCAACCATTCCGTCTCCACCCTTACCAGCTTTGACATCGATTGTTACCTGATCTAAAAACATGGACATATTTTGTCCTCCTATCTTAAAGAAGTTGGGATAAAGTATTTCTTATCCAAAAATGAAAGAAACCTATCTCCCCACTTCTTCAGGTTTTACATTTTTTACAAATCTAATTGTTTGTATCATTCGCTTTTCAATAACATTTTCTGTTTGAAAGCCTTTCTTATTGTAAAGGTTAAACCAGAATTTGTCTAGCCAAATTCGTTTTTATGAACTAGAATTAGAGGCTGCTACTGAGACAGCAATAGCCGCAGCTGCTGCACTGGCTTCTTGTGCCATCATCATGGTGATTGTCAATGCAGAGATGTTCAAATTATCATTAGATAAAATACTCATTTCTTCATGAATCAATAAACCTAAAGCTAAAGAATAACGGAAGTCTTTATAGAAACGTAAATTTGTTTTTTCATCAAGCAACTCTAAGTACTCTTGTAAAACTCGAAAATCGACTTTTTTCAAAGTAGCTAAAAAACCAAGTGTAATGATACTATTATAAAATTCTGGTCTAAAACGAAGTCCCAATTGCTTCAATTCATCTATGACATTTTTGACTTCTTCAACCAGTTCAATAGAGAACTCGCCAGTTAACATAGCAGCAGTTGCTGCTGCAAATTGAAGTTGATTTGATTTGTGAAAGCCGCACTCATTCAATGCTTGATAGTACTCTTCCGCTAAATCACCAACTTGTTTAGTCGTCAACGACTCTAATTGTTCTTGCTGAGCTAAAGCAATTGCGATTGAACCATCTTCGGCACCAGTAAGAAAATAATGATGTGTCTTTATTTCCTCAAAAATACTTTGTCCTCTACGTACAACAAATTCTTTTTCAGCTGTTTCAGTAAATTGAAGTAAGTATGCTGAAAAATAAGAGTAAGAAGAGGCGCGAAAACCAACATCACGCAAACGTTGATAATCAGTAAGCAATGTATGAATAGCTAACTCTTTTGATTTCCCATTTGCTAATAACATCCCTAATAAAATACCCCTAACAGGTTGAACTAATACATTAAACATTTTTAATTCTCCTTGAAGTATTTCTTCCATACGACGAAAATCAGTATCTGAGAAATGACGTTCTTTGTCTACAAATGATCGTGCAATCGTGTAAGCTACTCGCTTATCAAACCATTTTCCTTTCCCTTCTTTGATTGCTTGGTAATTCATTTGAAGTGACGCAACAACCTGACTTCTATTCATTTTCCCCAACTCCTTTACTTCATTAAAAGACAAGATTTTTGACAAAAATCTGAAATGCGTTCATGCTATTAGTATAGCGTAAGTCAGTATTTTTTTAAATACGCACTGCTATTTTATCGTTGTCTAACGCTATGTTTTTTGTCACTGGAATCTATTTTTGGTTTAAGCTATACCAGTTCATTAAGCATTTAATTTTAAGGAGGAAATTTAGTATGACAGTAAAAGTAGGAATTAATGGTTTTGGACGAATTGGTCGTCTTGCATTCCGCCGCATCAAAGAAGTTTCCGATGATATTGAAGTTGTTGCAATCAATGATTTGACAAGTCCGACAATGTTAGCTCAATTACTTCAATTCGATTCGACTCATGGGACTTATCCTGGAAAAGTTACTGCAACAGATGACTCAATCGTAGTGGATGGTGAAAAAACAAAAGTCTATGCAGAAGCTGATGCCAGCAAGTTGAAATGGGTAGAAGAAAATGGCGTCGATATCGTTTTAGAATGTACTGGTTTTTATACGTCAAAAGAAAAAGCACAAGCCCATTTAAATGCAGGGGCAAAACGTGTCGTAATTTCCGCACCAGCTGGTGACATGAAGACAATTGTTTATAATGTTAATGATGACACATTGACCTCAGAAGATAAAATCATCTCTGCTGGTTCTTGTACAACAAACTGTTTAGCACCTATGGCTTATTTCTTAAATAACGAGTTTGGTATTGAAGTTGGTACGATGACAACAGTTCATGCTTATACATCCACTCAAATGTTATTAGATGGGCCCGTGAAAGGTGGCAACTTACGAGCTGCTCGTTCAGCTGCTGACAATACTATCCCACATTCAACGGGTGCTGCCAAAGCAATTGGGTTAGTTATTCCAGAATTAAATGGAAAACTTCAAGGACATGCGCAACGCGTTCCTGTCGTCGATGGCTCTTTAACAGAGTTAGTCTCTATTTTAAGAACAAAAGTAACAGCTGATCAAGTGAATGAAGCAATCAAGAAACATACAATCGACAACCCTTCATTTGGCTATGACGATCGTGAAATCGTATCTGGTGATGTTATTGGAACAACAGAAGGTTCTATTTTTGACCCAACCCAAACGGAAGTAACAACTGCTGGCGATTTCCAGTTGGTTAAAACCGTCGCTTGGTATGATAATGAATATGGTTTTACTTGCCAAATGATTCGTTTATTGGAAAAATTTGCTAATTTATAAACACTATTTTTGCTAGATTAAATAAATAAACCTCCTAGAAATAATTCTATATTCTCTAGGAGGTTTATTTTAATCAATCAAACATGTTTCGCAATATAGTCCACTAATTCTTCAGTCTCATCCCAACCTAAACATGGATCAGTAATAGATTGCCCAAAAATTTTTCCATCTGCTTCTTGACGACCACTTTCAAGAAAACTTTCAATCATAAAACCACGTACCCATTTCTTCATATCATGATTCCACGAGCGATTAAATAAGGTTTCTTTGACGATCCTGATTTGTTCTTTGTATTGTTTCCCTGAATTGTCATGATTCGTATCAATGACAATAAACGGATTTTTATAGTTGCCAGCTTTATAAAAAGCTACCACTTTCAGCAACTCTTCATAGTGATAATTCGGGATATTCTCCCCATATTCATTCAAACCACCTCTTAATACAACATGGGCCAAAGGATTAGAACTAGATTCAACTTCAAGTCCGTTAAAAATAAATTCTTGTTTTTGCTGTGCTGCATACAGTGAATTGAACAATACGTTTAAATTGCCACTAGTTGGATTTTTCATTCCTGTTGGTTGATCAATTCCACTGGCAACGAAACGATGCTGTTGGTCTTCCACAGAACGCGCACCTACTGCAATATAACTAACTAAATCTTGCACAAATTCTAGATTTTCAGGATAAAGCATTTCATCTGCTGTCGTTAGACCCGTTTCACTGATAACCCGATTGTGCAAACTACGAACCGCCGTAATGCCTTTGATTAAATTACTTTTTCCTTCTGGATTTTGCTGATGTAATAACCCTTTATAGCCGTCGCCATTCGTTCTAGGTTTATTAGTATAAACTCGGGGAACCATAAAAATTTTATCTTGGACTTTTTCTTGTAGTTTAGCTAAACGAGTAACATACTCCATTACAGCTTCTTCATTATGAGCAGAACACGGGCCGATCACTAAAAGAATCTTGTCACTTTTTCCTTCAATAATTTCTTTCAATTCTTGATCACGAACGTTTTTTAAGTGCTCTTGTTCTGGCGTTAATTTAGATAAGGATTTGACTTGTTCAAAATCGATTGGTTGGCTTAGCGCTTTAAAGCTCATACAATAACTTCCCTTCATTATTTTATAATCAAACAATAAAAATAGATTCTAGTAATATAAAAAAAGCCTCATCCTCTTCATTGCTGAAAAGGACGAGACCGAATGATCCGTGTTACCACCTTTGTTTTCAATCAGTTTACACTCATTGACTTGTCAGGTACAAAATTATACCTTGGCACAATAACGGGTGCGCGTAACCGTCACAGCCTACTCAGTTCGGTGTGAAGTTCAAAGAGGAATTCAGATACATTAGGTTTATGCGCCTCTCAACAACCGGCTACTTTCTGTACACCTGTATGATCTTACTAGTTCTTGTCAAAACTTTTATTGTTTATTGAAGTCATTGTAAGAGATTCTTTCAGAATTGTCAATCTTTTTCAAAAAGAAAAAGGTTGAGGATGGGACATCATTCTAAGGGTCACAATCCTCAACAAATCTAATTTACTTAGTTCGAACTGGAAAATCCAGAACTAACCTCTTCTGTAGGCTGATTTTTCTTTTTTTGCTGACACTCTTGGCAAATACCATGAAATGTTAACCGATGATCTTTCACCATAAAATGATAGCGCTGTTCGATCACTTGCTCTACTTCACCTAGTAAATCCTCTTCAACTTCTTCGATATTGCCACATTCTAAACATAAAAGATGATGATGGAAGTGCTTAGCTCCCTCTTTACGTAAGTCATAACGAGCCAATCCGTCATTAAAACTTACCTTATCTACGACTTTTAAGTCAGTTAAAATTTCTAAAGTACGATAAACCGTTGCTAAACCAATCTCTGGGCTTTTTTGTTTTACTAAAAAGTAAATTTCTTCCGCAGATAAGTGATCTTTCTCATTTTCTAATAATACCAAAACGGTCGCTTCTCGTTGAGGCGTCAGTTTAAAGCCAGATTCGTGCAATTGTTGTTTTGTTTTTTTTAAAGCAGCAGTAGAATCCATAAATGCAGCCCCTTATTTATAATTATTTTAATCTAGAACTATACATTGTAGTAACAAATTATAATAAGTATAAAATAACTCCAAAATATTTGCAAGTGATTCTCAATTAGAATGAAAAAACAATTATTTTTCTTGTTGTTCTTCTTTTAAAATGGTAAATCCTGTTTCTTGAGTGATTTTGCCCTGCTTCAGCAGATTACCTATTGCACGCTTAAATTGGGCTTTACTTATACCGAAAGTTTGCTTGATTTCTTCTGGATTAGATTTGTCAGTGAATGGAATTTTATGATCAGCTGACCGTTCTAAAAAGGTCAAAATCATTGCCGCATCATCACTGATTGCTTCATAACCACGTGGTTTTAAAGAAATATTTAGTGTGCCGTCTGGACGTACGCCAATCACACGACCATTCACTCTTTCGCCTAAGCGAGGCTCCTGGTAACGTTCTGAAGGATGGATAAATGCAATATAAAAATCATCAGTCAAAACAAATGACCCAATCATTTTCAAACGGTAAACGATGCCACTAATGTTTTCATTTTTTAGCTCTTCTGTTCCAGGTTTAGCCATAGCTTTAAAAATTTTCTCATCTGCTAATTCGCCCCAAATCCGTTCTTTGTTGTCAACTTTCAAAGCAACCATCAACTGATCGCCTTTTTTAGGCCATAATTCACGCATTACAGGCAGTTCATCTAAAGATACGACCACATCCTTATCTTTTAAACCAATGTCCACAAAAGCGCCTAAATCACGTCTTGTACCTGTCACTGTTCCGAATGCGTATTGACCTATTCGAGCTGTTGGGATGAGCGTCGTCATCTCAGGTTCTTGTTTTTGATTCATATAACCAAAGCCTTCTACAGCTTCGCCAATTTCGTGGCTACCTTCTTCTTTAGATAAACGCAAAGTGATGCCATTTTTTTGTAAAAAATAATGACTTTCGTTTTCATCGATCACTAATGCTGTAAAAATTTGTGCTAATAATTCGTTCATAAATTTTCTCCTTCTGGCGCTTAGCCTAAAAAAATACGTAATAATGCAATCGTAACGATTCCTACTACCACTGTTTTCATTAAATCTTTGGTACGAATAGCAACAAGTAAAGTAGGAATACAACTTAACGCTTCTAACGTTTTTACTTTAGGAAAGCCTGTTGCCTGAACATCTAAAATACTCTGAAATAAGAGTGCCGTCAAGATACAAATTGGAATATAGGATAAAAACCTTAGAAACCATGCTGGAAAATCTACTCGTTTTGAAATTAAAAAAGGAAAAATTCTAGGAATCCAAGTGACTAAGGAACACCCTAGAATAGTCAATAATACATAATTACTACTCATGGTGATTCACCATCCCAACTGTACAACCTAAAAGCGTAGCGAATAAAACAGAAAGTTCTGACGAAAAAAAGCCCATAAAAAAGTACAAAGAGACACAAACAGCCGCTAAAACGATCAAGGTTTCTTTCGTATATTTCTTGATAGGTCCATCTACTTGTAAAATAAATAATCCTGCAAACATTGCTACCAAAGCAAAATCTAATCCTAACAGATAGGGATCTGGAATCCAGGTACCAAGCAGACCACCTAAAATTGTTGAAAGAATCCAAGCTAAATAAGCCGTTATATTTAAACCATGAGTCCAAGCAGAACTAACTCGGTAGTCATTATTTAAAACCGTCATAAGGACACCATAAGATTCATCTGTTAAAAGTGTTCCGATTCCAATACTAGTGATTAGAGGCTCTTTTTTAAAATAAGTTGCCACAGACATACTCATTAAAAAGTGGCGTAAATTAACTAAAAATGTCGTAAATATAATGGCAGAAATTGGCGAATGGATCGCTAACATACCACAAATAATAAATTGTGCTCCACCAGCATAAATCAAAATCGACATCAATGCTATTTCCGCAATTGATAGACCGACATTTTTACCCACTACACCTGCAGCGATACCAATTCCTAAATAACCTAAAATAGTTGGTATGCAAGCATTGACCCCTTCTCTAAATGTGAGATATTCTTTTTTTTCCATACAGTTCTCCTTGCGATAAATCAATCGTCATTGATATTTTTTCTTGAGTAAACATGAGAAGAGAAACGAAGATGAATAGAAGTCTTTGGCTGTAGAAATAAGCAGTAAACCACGAAGATCCATCTTCAAATTTTTGTAGGTTTTAGCCTGTGTCCAAAAAAGTTATCTCTGATACCAACGTTTATTGGTAATTAAGGTGTGAAACAAAAGTAATTTTTACTTTTGTTTCACACCTATCTTCATCTTCTGAAAAGATTATTCGCTATCTTCCAGCATTTCTTGAAGCATTTCCTTTAAACCACCCAGTTTTCGCATTAATTGTGACTAAATACTGGTTGTCTGAGCCATATAGATTGTAATACCCCTCACCGTTAATAATCCTTGCCGGTTGTAAAGAATAGCCGCCAGCTGTGATATAGCCACGTTCAATACAAGTTGCGATTACTTTTTCCTGAATTCCTGGTGCCCAGCTCCAAGCTGGATTACTCATATCACTAACATCAGTTGGATTGACTGAATATACAGGATCTGTATAGACACCTTGAGCATTCGGTGCTGAAAAAGTATTTGAATCCGGTTGTACGCCATTTGTTGTTTGTGTATTATTTCCTTGGTAGTCAGACGTAGGTGTTTCATTTGTTTGAGCTGGCGTTTGATCTACTGGGACTTGTTGCTGTGGCGCATTCAAGGCTTCAGTATCTGTCAATGATTTATCAGCTTTAACTAATGCTTCATTCAGCGGTTTACGTAGTGTATCACTTTTTACTTTATCTACTTCTGTTTTTGCCGCAGTATAGTTTTCTCTTGTTAAAGCATCTGTCAATTCATTATTTTTATAAAATACATCAACTGCTGCTTTAGCCTTTTGTAATTGATCGTACTGACTTACAGCTTGATCGGTTGCTTGATTAAGTAATTTATCAAAGTCATCTTTTTCTTCACGTTTGGCAAGGTCGACTTTTTTGTCAGCTTTGATTGCGACATCTTTTAATTTGCTGCCATCAATAATTGGTTGAGCAAATAATTCATTTGTTTTTGTGATTGCAGTTTGTTTTTCTATAACTTTTTTATAAAGAGCATCAAGCTCCTTGTAATTCGGTTCATCTTTAAGCGTATCTAAATTTTCTTTGATTGCTTTTGGACTAACGCTCACCATCTCTGGTTTAAGGAATAGTTGTTTGTCATCTGTAAAATAACTCTTTAACTCTTTCTCTGTTTGAGTTGCTAATTTTTCTTGTTTTTGTGAGACTTCTCCACCAATTGTATCTTTCTTTTGAGTCTGATTATAGGCTAACCAAGAGCCACCAGCAAGTACGACAACTGCTGCTAAAATAATCGACATTTTTTTATAGTTTTTACTTGATGCTGTAATCGGCAAATCATTTTTTGTTTCGTTTGCAACTGTTTTTTCATCTGTCGGTTTTTCAAATTGATTTTTACCAGTCTTGGCTTCTTCAGCATCTTTAAAGAAAATAGGTGCTGCATCCATTTCAATTTCTTCTGGTTTTTTACTCTTTGATGGAATCTCAGATGTGTTGGTCGGTAAAGCTTTAGGACCAATTGGCTTTGAATCTTCTATTTGTTCTTCTGGTTTAGTGAATTTTGTAATTTCTTCTTGCGATTGGTTCTTTTTATCTTGCGGCAATTCTTTATTTGATTCTGTTGATTTATGATCTGATTCGTTGGATTTCACGTCATCTTGTCCTTTATCTTTCGTCTTTGATTGCTCATTAGAAGAGTCAGGTTGATCTGCCTCTGTTTTTTTATCAGTTTCTTCATGATCTTCTGATTCAGATAGGTCATCAATCATTGGTTTGTCATTTTTATGTTCATTGATGTATTGATCTAAAGCCGCCGTATTCAAAAGTTCGTCTGATCCGTTTTCTAACGAGATAACCTCTTTTTCAACTGGCGTTTCTATCTCTTTAATTATCTGTGCTTTTTCGGATGATTCTTCCTGAACTTCTTCTGTTGATTCAGGTGATTTTTCGTCTGATTGTTGTTCATTGAACATCGTCATTACATGTCCAATACTCATATCCTTCAATTCAGACCATTCAATATTTTCATTTTGCTCTTTATTCAAAAAACTAGAAGTATCGTCTGCTTTTTCGTTAGAGGTAGCATTATCTGACTCTTTGATTGCTTTTTTCTGATTCGTTTTGAAAGAATAACCACATTTCGGGCATAGGTCTTCTTTATTGTCTATTTCTGTTCCGCAATTCGGACATTGTTTCGTCATTCATTCCGCCTCACATTCTACACATTCGTAAATCTAATCTACCATAAAATCACGTTTCTTCCAATATGTACTCTCTAACTTTTTTGTTACGATTGTTAAAAACAGCCCTTTCCGAAAGAAATCGAAAAGAGCTGTTCAAATTTTTAAGAAAAACTTCTTATTCTAGAAAGTCTTTTAATTGTTTAGAACGAGAAGGATGGCGTAATTTGCGTAGTGCTTTCGCTTCGATTTGACGAATACGTTCGCGGGTTACACCAAATACTTTCCCAACTTCTTCCAATGTTCTTGTACGTCCATCATCTAGACCAAAACGTAAACGTAAAACATTTTCTTCACGGTCAGTTAATGTATCAAGTACATCTTCTAATTGTTCTTTCAACAACTCATATGCTGCATGTTCAGCAGGACTTGTTGCATCTTGATCTTCAATAAAGTCCCCAAGGTGAGAATCATCTTCTTCACCAATTGGTGTTTCCAACGAAACTGGCTCTTGCGCAATTTTCAATATTTCACGCACTTTTTCGGTCGGCAAGTCCATTTCTGCACCGATTTCTTCAGGCGTTGGTTCCCGACCTAAGTCTTGCAGCAATTGACGTTGAATACGAATCAATTTATTGATTGTTTCCACCATATGCACAGGAATCCGAATTGTTCTAGCTTGGTCAGCGATCGCGCGAGTGATTGCTTGACGAATCCACCAAGTAGCATAAGTTGAAAATTTGAATCCTTTACGGTAATCAAATTTTTCTACAGCTTTCATTAGACCCATATTTCCTTCTTGGATCAAATCAAGGAATTGCATACCACGTCCTACATAACGTTTTGCAATTGAAACAACCAAACGTAAGTTAGCTTCAGCTAAACGTTGTTTTGCTTCTTGATCGCCTTCTTCGATTTTTAAAGCCAATTCTACTTCTTCTGCTGCTGTTAATAATTGAACACGTCCGATTTCTTTAAGATACATACGAACAGGATCGTTGATTTTAACACCAGTCGGGGCAGATAAATCTTCCATTTGGGCTTTTTCAGCAACTTTTGCGTCTTTTTTAAGACTATGTTCACTTGGATCACCATTTTCATCAACAACACTGATTCCAGCGTCTTCAACTTTTTGGATCAACTTCTCCATTTCATCTGCATTCAATGTAAATGGCGTTGCTAATTTGTTTGTTAGATCATCATAAAGAACAGTACCTTTTGGTTTGCTCTCTTTGATAAAGGCTGCCACTGCAGCTGCATATTTTTTTTCTGTTTCTTTTTCCATGAAAGAAGGCCCCCTTCATTTTTCCATTCGGCTAAATATATAAATAATAGTCAACTACATCGCCTAAAACTTTTAGGACGCTGTACGACTTTTTTGCAATTGTTTTACTAAGCTTATGACTTCGATTGCTAATTCATCAACTAAAGGCTTATTTCCAAGACGTTCTGCTTCTTTTTTTTGCAGTTGCTTTTCCTTGATCTGATCTTCCAAGGTGGAATTTCCAATCACTCTTATGACATCTGCAATTTCACGATCAGAACTTTCTTCTGAAATGGTCTGCAAAGAAATATCAATCGCTAATTTTTTGATTGTTTCATCTTTTAGATAATCAATAAAATCAGCTAGTAGAAAGTCAGAATGAATACTCATATAACTATCTAACAACAAATAAAGTTCTTGATATTGGTCATGAGCAAAACTAAAGTCTGTTAGCTGAATCAGTTGATTTCTGACGCTTTGTTCATTCATTAAACGATACAACAACGTGCGCTCTGCTTTTTCTACTTGTGTTAATGGTAGTTTATTTTGAACCGACGGAGTAACAACTACTTCTTCAAACATTTCTGGCGGTTCCAGCATGTCGTCGATCTCATAAGCTTGAGGTGGCGGTGTTACTTGTTGTTGCCGTTCTCTTCTCTTAGTAGAACGTTGTTGCGTTTCAAGTTGCTTCAACTGCTCTTCTAAAGAATGAAAGGATAGCTGAAATTCTTGCGCTAATTGATTCAAATAGCGATCTCGCTCTAATGGCGACTGTACTAATATCAATTCTTGCAGCAGATCATTCACATAATCCAATTGTTCTTTTTCGTTGTTCATATTCCTAGTCAAACGATGATACTGCATTTTAAAGCTAAAAACAGTCTCTCGACCATGCAATGCTAACTCACGAAATGACTCGTTGCCGTATTTTCTTAAATACTCATCTGGATCCAGTTTTTCTGGAATACTAACGATACTTAATTGAAAACGACTGTGCTCACTTAATAAAGAAATAGCACGATTTGTCGCTTCTACTCCGGCGGTATCGCCATCGTAGCAAACTACAAGTTCTTTAGCTACTCGTTCAAGTTTACGAATCTGCTCGTTAGTCAAACTAGTTCCCATAGAGGCGACACCGCTGGTAATACCTGCTTGCCAAGCTGCAATAACATCCATAAATCCTTCAAATAAAAACACAGTATTTTCTTTGCGAATCTCTTTACGAGCTTTGTCAAAGTTAAATAATGTATCTCTTTTATTAAACAAGACTGTTTCTGGACTATTTAAGTACTTGGGCATATCATCACCCGGAAAATCTTCTGTTTTAAGTAATCTTCCTGAAAAAGCAATCACGTTGCCACGATCATCATTGATTGGAAACATAACACGCTGGTAAAAACGATCTAAAAACTCACCGTTGTCTCTTTGAATAAACAATCCAGACTCCTTGGATAAATCCTCAGCTACTTCTTCATTTTGGAATACTTGACTTAAAAAGTCACGTTTTTGAGGAGCGAATCCGATTTTAAAGGTTTCGATGAGTTCTTTTGTCAGCCCGCGTTCTAATAAATAATTCAACGCTGGTTCACCAATTTGCGTATTCATCAAAACATGATGATATAAATCAGCTGCTTTTTTATGCAGTTCGATCAACTTACGAGTTTGCAGATTTTCCGTTGAGTCTGACTCCGTTGTATTGACCCAGTCGATATTGACGGGTATTTGCTCTAATTCAGCCACTCTTCTTACGGATTCTGGGAAATTGATCCCTTCTATTTCCTGCAGAAAATTAAAAACAGTTCCACCTTTTCCGCAGCCAAAACAATGAAAAATTTGTTTATCTTCTGCTACTGAAAATGAAGGGGAACGTTCTTCATGAAACGGACATAAACCCATATAATTCTTACCGGATTTTTTCAATTGAACATATTGTCCAACGACATCAACGATATTCGTACGTTGTCTTACTTCCTCGATAACTTCTTGAGGAATTCTTTGTGCCACTGTTCTCACCTCCAAAAATAGCAAAAGCTAATTTATGCGATAGTCAGTAAAAAAGCACTGAAATCTTCAGCGCGACTTTCAAAAGACACAATTACACATGTTTTATTGTATCATACTAAACATAATTTTCAAGTAAATTGCACCTTTATTTTCATAACTGTGAAATTCTGAAACTCATTGTTTACATAATATATATATAGTTAACTAGAATTATCTTTAAAGAAACGAAAAAAACAGATAATAGCGTATCTGTTTTTTTCGTCAATGACTTGGATCACTCCACATCATGCTTAGTATTAATCTTTAGTATCTTGTGCATTCCACAATTCTTTAACAACAGGAATATTCCCTAGTTCAGTCATGTTGCTGGGTAAGATCACTGTGTTTGTATCGCTTCTAACAACTTGCTTAAATGCTTCTATCCCTAAATAAGCTAAAGTTTGTTCATTTAAATCACTGTCTTTGATTGCTTGATTCAAAGCTAAGATACGTTGTCTCTCCGCTTCTGTTGTTATACGAATTCTTTCTGCTTCAGCATCAGCATCGATCTTGGTTCTTTCTGCACGCGCCTCTGCATCGATTTTCGTTTGTTTCGCTCTCGCTTCAGCATCGATTTGCATTTGTGATGCATTCGCTTCTGAATCTAAGATGATTGATTGTTTTCTACCTTCTGAAATCGTAATCGTCGATTCTTTATCACGACTAGCTGTAATCAGTTTGTTCATCGAGTTTACAATTTCATCTGATACAGAAATTTCGCCAATATTGATTCGATCAATTGATAATCCGTAACCAGCAGTAATATCTTTTACACTTTCAAATAGACTTACATTGATTTCTTCGGTTCCATTAAGCACTTCATTCAAATCCATTTTTCCGATAATACCACGTAGATTTGATTGGCAATCTTGAATCATTGACGTCACAGAATCTTCATTGTCATAAACAAAAGCTCGAACATCTGTTACATGATATTTAATTGCTTCATCTACTTCTACAATTACGTTATCGCGCGTAATCACACTTTGAGACTCAATTTCTAGAGGTGTTTGCTTTAAAGATACTCGACCCCTTACTTTATACAATACAGGTATCAGAAAATGAAGCCCTGGATCGATTGTTTTAACATATTTACCAAAACTTTCAACAATTTTCACTTCACCTTGCTGGACAATAATCACCATTTTTGAAATTAGAAGTAAAACTAAAACAAGAACAATGATAAAAATTAGAATATTAAGGATTATCAATATAATTCACATCACTTTCGAATAAGTAGTTGTTTACAGTTACAAATAATTCGGTACTGGAGAAATCTACGACTTCTAACATCGCCCCTTTCTCCGGGATACCGTTGATTACACGATACATATATGGACTACCGTATATCCGAATGATTCCATTAAAATTATCTGTCGATGACCGAAAACACTTTCCAATCGTTTTGCGCATTTGATACTCACCACTCATATATACCCCTCCTTATTTCCACACTTTTTTACTCCATTTTTAAAGATCTTTGATTGTTGTACCAGATCGTTTCATTTGGAAAAGTCCAACTATGATTCGAACAGTAATATTAATAAGCATCATTACTGCAAAAATAGGTAATGTCTGCTGATTTAAAAATCCTACTTCTAAGATACTATGGAACAGCATTGCAGCGACATAAATCCCTCCCACGGTTGTAACAGCCAAGAAAATTCTAAGTGGATTAAATGGCAAACATGCGCGAACAACTGCCATACAGCTAATACCAATCAATAAGTAATACATCAACGTCGTTGTTTCCATTTGAGTGAAGCCTTGGTTTTGGCCCATCAAATATACAGCAACAATATTTAACACTACTAAAACTGCATTAACAGATGCATTTCTTAATGCCGTCGGTAAGAATTTACCTCGTACTTTTCGTTTATCACTTTCAAATGACAAGAAGAATGCTGGATATCCTTCAATTGCTAAATCAATCAATGTGATTTGGATCGGTATAAATGGAAATGCAATAGTAGTAAATACACAAATCATTGATAAAATAAATGAATAAATCGTTTTTATAAAGAAGACACTCGCAACTTTTGTTACATTATTAACAACACGTCTACCTTCAAATAAAACATCGGGTAATGTTGTGAAATCAGAATCCAATAATACTAAATTAGAAATCTGTCTTGTCGCCCCATCACCTTCAGCCATGGCTATACTACAGTCAGCTTCTCTTAATGCTAAAACATCATTCACACCGTCACCTGTCATGGCAACAACATGATCATTATCTTTCAATTCTCGAACGATCGTACGTTTTTGCTGAGGTGATACACGACCAAACACAGTGAATTCATGGACTGCTTTGCGCACTTCAGCTTCTGTTTCCATTTTCGATAAGTCAACATAAGATTCATAACCAAATAATCCAGCACGACGCGCAATATTAGAAACAGTAACCGGATTATCACCAGAAATAACTTTTAAATCGATTCCCTCTTCACGTAAATAAGCTAATGTTTCATTAGCATTTTGACGAATCGGATCATCGATTTCTAATACAGCCAAAGGTTCTAAATACGGCATCTTTTCTTCATTCAGTGGAGCATTTTCGGAAATGGCTAACATTAATACACGATAGCCGTTTTCTTGTGCTTCAATCACTTCTTTCGGTAAGCGATCTGCTGTAACTAATTTCTCAGGAGCACCAAGATATACCGTTCCTAGTTCTGTAAACTCGATTGCTCCCCACTTTCTTTCAGAAGAAAATGGCAATGATTTAACTGCACCATAACGGTTAGACAATTCGAAATGATCACGAATAGCTTGCATTGTAATATTATTATCTGTACTTTCTGCTAGATAGCTACCGATGATTTGAGGAAAATTCTCATGATAGTTGGTATGTAAAATTTCTACTTTTTGAACTTTCATTTTCCCTTCAGTGATTGTACCCGTCTTATCTAAACAAAGTGTATCGACATGCGCTAAAGTTTCGATTGAGTACATATCTTGAACAAGAATTCGTTTTTTAGCTAATTTTACGACTCCTGTAGTTAACGTGATGCTGATCAAAAGAACCAAGCCCTTTGGCAACATTCCAAGTAATGCCGCTGCAGATGCGACCACTGACGCTTCTAAACCAGAGTTACGAATTAAGAACCCTTCTACAAACAAAATGATCCCCAAAGGAATGATTACTAAACTCGTGAATTTCGATACTTTACGAATCGAATTGACTAATTCAGATTGAATTGGTTTATGCACTTTGGCTTCTGCAGTGATTTTAACTGCATAATTATCCGCTCCAACATGAATAACTTTTCCGTAAACTTGACCACTTGCCAGAAAGCTACCCGATAATAAAATAGCGCCTTCTGTTTTCTCAATCAAATCAGATTCACCAGTTAATAGCGCTTCATTAGCTTCTGCTTTCCCATCTAAAACTTCCATATCAGACGGAACTTGTTCTCCAGCGGAAATCACCACGATATCATCTATGACTAATTCTTTTGTATCGATTTCTATCTGTTTACCATCACGAATAACATGGACGCTTTCTTTTGCTACAATTGATAATTTTTGCACTAAATTTCTTGCATGGATTTCTTGATAGATTCCCATACCCATATTCACTAATATAATTGCTAAAAACGCTAAATTGGAATAAGCTCCAACAAAAAATAAACATAGCGCGATCCCAAAGTTTAAAAAGTTAAACAATGTCATTACGTTGTCGTAAATGATGTCTTTCGTAGATTTAGCAACATTTTCCTCATAATCATTTTGTAACCCTTGTTTTTTTCGTTCCTCTACCTCTAATTGAGTTAATCCCTGTTTTAGGTCAAACTTATTTGTCATGGATTCAGTTCCCTACTTTCTCCTCGTTAAAAATACATCTTCTTTAGTTTACTTGTTAATAGAAAGAAGTTCAAGAAAATCCTCAAGAATTCGTACTATTTAACAGACGATATTCTCAAGGACCAATTACTTTGGTATTTAATTAGTTCAACCACTTAATAAATTGCTCGTTCATCTTAACTAGATCAGCATAAAACATATTTCCACCATTATTATACAAAAAGCCCCCATTGTAGATCAATGCTTGTGGTCGATAATAACGATATGTTTTTTGGTCTGTATTGCCTAGTAACGGTGACAAGACTTCTTTTGAATATTCTTCTGCAAGGTGAATCGAATTATTTCCGCCCCGTTCTTTTACAAACGCAATATAATCTAATCCAAAATTATATGCTTGAACAGCTGTCCAAATATCACACCCAGCTTCATCGGCTTGCGCGATTGATTGTGCCAAAAAAGCAACTCCTGTGTCGATACTTTCTTTAGTTGTACCAATCATTTGTCTTTTACCATATGCACTTTCACTGCTTTGCATCAAGTCTTCTGAACGCCCTTTTGATTCAGTGTAAATAATAGCTAAAACTAAATTTTTATATTCAGGAATATTATTTTCTTTGACTGCCTGTTCTACCTCAGCTTCGTAGGTCATCACTTGCTGCACATTTTGGCGAATTTTAAACCCAAAATATCCTAACCCGATAATCAGCAATAGAAAAAATAAGAGCAGTATTTTTTTTACAATTTTCATCAATTTGCCCATCTTATCATCCAAACTTTTTGTGAGTAGATTTCATCATACTTTATTATTCAAAAAAAATCTAAAAAAAGGCGGATTCTTTATTATTCTTTAAGAAAAATTTGGAATTTTCTTTGCCCATTTCAGTTTTAAATCTAAGTGAAAACCGATATACTATGAAAGATAGGTGGTAACGAGATATGGAAAAACAAAAAAAACTACTATTGACCAAGGATAAAAGCTTGATTTATTACGAAATATCAGGTAAAGGCTTCCCTTTATTCCTGCTTCATGGTAATGGCGGAAGCGGAAAATATTTTGAAAAACAAGTACCAGAATTTAGCCGCTACTTCAAAGTCTTTACTGTAGACAGCCGAGGGCATGCTCGTTCGACAAACAATAGTAACTCACTCACTTTTGAGCAAATGGCAGAAGATTTGTACTCACTCATGGAACAAGAACAGATTAAACAAGCAGATATTGTAGGTTTTAGTGATGGTGCTAATTTGGCAATGGTTTTTGCTAAAAAATACCCCAATATGATTCATCGTTTAGTATTGAATGCTGGAAACACTGAGGTGCAAGGAGTCAGTTTGCCTATAAGAATTTTTACTACAATAGAGTACACCTTTTTGAAGTTTCTTTCCTTATTTAATAAGAAAGCAAAACGTCAACTACTCGTTGTTCGTTTAATGACACATGACATTGGCGTGTCTAAATCTGATCTTCAAACATTATCTGCTAAGACTTTAGTAATTGTTGGTAAGTATGATATCATCAGACGAGCTCATTCAATTTATCTAGCAAAAGAAATCCCGCATGCATCCTTTATTTTAGTTCCAAAACACGGACATTCTTTTGCAAAAAAAGATCCCAAAACATTTAATAAAGAAATCTTAACATTTTTACAAGAAAAGTAGGTGCTAATAATGAAAAAAATGCTTCAATGGATCAAAGATCATGTCAGTTATTTTAAAACAATCTTTATTTTTTCAGTAGTCGTGATTGTTTTTCGCGAATTGCTTTCTATCAGTAAAACAATTTCATTCGAACAACTCGGGGCTATTTTTCAAGATCTTGCTATTTGGAAGATTGTTCTGATGTTCCTAATTGGTCTAATTGCCGTTTCACCAATGATTGGTTACGACGTGATTCTAAATAAAATATTGAAACAAAAGCCTAAAAAGATTTTTCTCATTGAAAGTAGTTGGATGATCAATACAATCAATAATATTGCTGGATTTGGCGGCTTAGTTAGTATTGGATTGCGCTCAGAGTTTTATGGAAAAGAAAAAGATGGCAAAATGGTTGTTCGAGCGCTTTCGAAGATCCTAATTTTTCTGATGTCTGGTCTTTCGATTTACAGTTTGATTGCTTTTTTCATAGTTATGTTTGGTCATACTAATGATTACTTACAACAATATTGGGTTTGGTTGATCGGCGGTGGCTTGTATTTTCCTGTTGTTATAGTTGCAAGCTTGATCAAAAAAGATGAATATATCGGCGATATTGATCATTCGACACGCGCTGGACTTATTTTGACTTCATTCTTAGAATGGACTGGTGTTTTAGGCAGTTTTTTATTGATTGGCATGTTGATGGGCGTCAAAATGAATCCTGTCCAAATCATCCCTCTTTTCATAGCTGCTTCTGTCATCGGGATCGTCTCCATGATTCCTGGGGAATTGGGTAGTTTTGATATCATGATGATTGTCGGTTTATCCGCTCTAGGGATCGATCGAGAAGTCGTAGTTGCATGGATTTTACTCTATCGCCTATTTTATTACATTATACCGTTCATGATCGGTGCTATCTTTTTTGTAAAAAATCTAAGTCATAGTTTAAATACTCGTTATTCTGGTATTCCAAGAGAACTAACGACAGAATTAGCGCACAAGTTTGTTGTTTTTCTCATGTATTTTTCAGGCATTATGATCGTTCTTTCTGCTACGATTCCAGAAGCCTTTAGTCAATTTAGTTGGTTAAAGAAATTCAACCCACTTTCTTTCCATCTCATTACACAACTACCTGCTATTTTATTAGGTTTTTTATTGCTAATTATGGGACGAGGAATTGCTGCTAGAGTCAAACGTGCATATTTGCCTACGATTGGGTTGATATTGATCACGTTGGTCTATACATTTTTTAAAGATTTCAGTTGGGGTGTCATTGTTTTTCTTAGCCTTTTACTCGTAATCATCATTTTCTCAAAAAGAGAACTATTCAGAGAACAATTAGTTTACTCATGGGAAATGATTACGATTGACGGTATCATTTTTCTTGCGTTAACCATTTTATATATCGTGATAGGTGTATACAATTTACCGACTTTTCCTCATCACAAACGTCACTTTATCTCATTCTTTTTATTTCCATCGGAAAAAATTTGGTTTTCTGGTTTTATTGGCATCTGTTTAGTGACACTATTTAGTTATTTATTTATTCGTTATCTCGAAGGTAAAAAACACACAATCGGAACTCCGTTAGATGAAGAGCGCGCTCTTAATCTTTTGACTACTTATGGTGGCAATACCGATAGTCAACTGATTTTTCTCAAAGATAAAGATATGTATATTTACACTGATCAAAATAATGAGGATACAGTTTTACTACAGTTTAAAACATTAAATAATAAATGTGTAGTTATGGGAGATCCATCCGGTAAAAAAGAAGATTTTTCAGCTGCTGTTGAACAGTTTATCAACGAAGCGGATCAATGGGGTTATCTACCTGTCTTCTATGAAGCATCTGAAGAAGTTGTGATGTTCCTACATGAATTTGGTTATGACTTCATCAAAATGGGAGAAGAAGCACATGTAGACTTGCCGAACTTCACTTTGTCAGGTAAAAAAATGAAGAGTGAACGAGCTGTTATGAATCGTTTTACAAAAGAAAATTATCGATTTGAAGTCCTCTCCCCTCCTTTCTCTAACGAACTAATGCAAGAGTTGAAACAAGTTTCCGATGAATGGCTTGGTAGTCGTAAAGAAAAAGGGTTCTCATTGGGTTTCTTTTCTGAAAGTTATTTACAAAGAGGAAAAATAGCTGTTGCCAAAAACCAAGAAGATCGAATCGTCGCTTTTGCAAATATCATGCCAACCTATACGAAAGAAGAAGGTACGATCGACTTAATGCGTTATAGCAAAGAAGCGCCATCCGGTGTGATGGATTACCTATTTATTTCCTTGTTTAACTACATGAACGATGAAGGCTTCACTTATTTTAATTTAGGGATGGCTCCTTTATCTAATGTTGGAACATCAAAAAAAAGTTTTATTCAAGAACGGATTGCTTATCTGGTTTATGAATTTGGTTCACGTTTCTATTCATTCCGAGGGCTACGTGATTATAAAGAAAAATACGCGTCTGAGTGGGTATCTAGATACACCTTATACTCAAGAAACAGTTTCATTGCTTACGTGATGGTTGTGTTATTGATCTTAGACAATGCTCCGATTGAAAAACAGAAGAAGATGCATGGTGTTCGCCGGATTCTTAGAAATAGATACCAACGGTAAATAAAAGATAGCTGAGATCTTTCAGCTATCTTTTATTTTATAATCACATCAAATTTTTTGTTGAGGCATGCAGTTCCTGAAATACTTACTTGATGTGCGCCTTTAGCATCTTTTATAACATGAACCAAGACAATCCCTTCACTTTTGACATGCTTACCTTGAGAAACCCTGATTTCAATACTTTCTTGGTCCACATAAGTATGATTTAATAAATAGGCCCCCATCACACCGGAAGCTGTTCCAGTCACTGAATCTTCTGTTGTTCCAGAAAATGGTGAGGAGAAGTGTCTGGCTGTACACAGCCCTACTTGTTTATTGCAAATTGCAAAAGGATGAATAGATGAATTAGGCATTTCTTTTAGCATTTCTGGAAATGATTCTTGATTTGGTTCCATTTCATCTAAGACCGTTGTATCAATCACTGGAACGATCAATGTCCATGACCCTGTATTACCGTATTGAATAGGTAAATTTGGATGTAAATCTTCTGATTTTATCCCAAGACTTTGACAAAGAGCTACACTATCTCCTTTAAAATCAATAAACTGAGCTTTTGCCTGTCTCATTGTAATTTTTTTGCTGTCTGCTTTATATATGATTGGTAAAATACCTGCACTAGTTTCAATCTGTAATTGTTGGTCACCTTGTCCGTTAAAAAGAGCAAAAATCGCTCCAATTGTAGCATGCCCACATAGTGGTGTTTCGTGACCAGGAGTAAAATATCTTAATTTGAATGCACTAATCTCGCTGGAGCAAACAAAAACAGTCTCGTTAAAACCAACTTCTCTCGCAATATTCTGCATTTCTTCCGTTGTATATCGATCTCCGTCAAGTACCACACCAGCTGGGTTTCCTTTGCCTACGGTAGTGGTGAATGCATCTACTCTTAAAACAGTACAGTTCATCTTCTATAATCCCTTCACTTTTTTTAAATAGTATAGCATATCTGACTAAAGATGGATTCTGTTTTTGCGATAAAAAAACTCGAAACAAAACGAATGGTCCGTTTTGTTTCGAGTTTTAATTCTAAATAGACTCTTTTATTATTTTTGTATTTCAGTGACAATACCTGAGCCAACCGTTCGTCCACCTTCACGAATTGAAAAAGTTGTTCCTTTTTCTACCGCAATTGGATGAATCAATTCAACATCAATTGTGACATTATCCCCTGGCATGACCATTTCAACTCCATCTGGCAATTCAACGACGCCAGTTACATCAGTTGTACGGAAATAAAATTGTGGACGATAATTTGTAAAGAACGGTGTGTGCCGTCCGCCCTCTTCTTTTGTTAAAACGTAAACTTCAGCAATAAATTTAGTATGCGGTGTAATTGATCCTGGTTTTGCAATGACTTGTCCGCGTTCAATTTCATCTCGAGTAATTCCTCTTAAAAGAACACCGACATTATCCCCTGCTTCCCCGTAGTCTAACGTTTTACGGAACATTTCAATTCCTGTTACTACCGCCTTTTGCGTATCAGGTTTAATACCAACAATTTCTATTTCATCTCCAACACTTACTTTTCCTCGATCGATTCGACCAGACGCAACTGTTCCACGACCTGTGATTGAAAAGACATCTTCCACTGGTAATAATAATGGCTTGTCTGTGTCTCTTTCTGGCGTTGGAATATACTCATCCACCGTGTCCATCAATTCCACGATCGCCGCTTCTGCTGTAGGGTCGCCTTGTAGTGCTTTTAAGGCAGAGCCTTTAATGATTGGAGTAGTGTCTCCTGGAAAATTATATTCATTCAACAACTCACGAACTTCCATTTCAACTAAATCGATCAACTCTTCATCATCGACTAAGTCTATTTTATTAAGGAAAACGATTAAATATTTTACGCCCACTTGACGAGATAATAAGATATGTTCTCTGGTTTGGGGCATCGGTCCATCCGTTGCTGATACAACTAAAATTGCTCCATCCATTTGGGCTGCGCCTGTGATCATATTTTTAACATAATCTGCGTGCCCTGGCGCATCGATATGGGCATAGTGACGAGCTTCCGTTTCATATTCAACATGTGATGTGTTAATTGTAATGCCGCGTTCACGTTCTTCAGGTGCTGCATCAATACTAGCATAGTCTTGCGGGTTTGCTAGGCCTTTTTTCCCTAATACTGTTGTGATTGCAGCGGTCAATGTAGTCTTTCCGTGATCGACATGTCCAATTGTGCCGATATTTACATGTGGTTTACTTCTGTCATAATGTTGTTTTGCCATTTTACAAACCTCCTATTTTGTTTAAAGGTTCCATAGACAATCAGTTTTAACTGACCATATCTGACCTTTATAGTGTTATTATATACCTTTAAAATAAATACACAATTTATTTGCTTACTATTTATAAGTAAATGAGTTTGTCGTTACTATAGCAAAAGAAGAACAGAAATAGTTCTGTTCTTCTTTTGCTATAGTTGAATAAATTACTTAGTTTTGTAAAACTGATCCATCTTCTGTTCAACAGCTTCTCCGCATATATTCGTAAACTCTGCTGATAATCGGCGAAGTTCTATTGCAACATCTAATGACAGATCCTCTGCTTGAAACTTTTGAATTAGACCCAACAGTCGTTCAGTATTTTCGTTCATAGTATATTACCACCTTTATTCTCCATCAACCACTTGCTCATATACTTTTTCATCATAAACAGTTAAGATAAATTTTTCTTTATAAGACTTTGTTGTTTCCGTTATCGAATCTATTAAGTGAGATTCACAATCAATGTAAAGGATGATTGCTTCAAATCGATCTTTTGTTTCTTTTAAAAAACGGGTTAAATCATCAAGTATGTTGTGTTTTGTCATTGTTTCATATGCTGGCATTTGTTTTGCACGAATAAAATTATGGGGAATTCCTCCAGGATAGCCAATAATCGCAATTTTCTTCCCTGTATGCTCTTTTTTTACTAATTCCCAAATTTTGTTGATTTTTCTTGGATTGTTTCCTTTAATAATAATCATTTGAACCTGCTCCTCATTTTCATCATATTTACCAATATGACACAAAGAAACCGTATGATCATCAACTGGCACTTCTTTGTGTCCAGCGTTATTCATGCAAGATAATCTCCTCCTAAATTATAAGCTGAAAGATCTTGTCGGCCTTCGTTAAATCGAGGCAGAGGGTAATGCTAGCTCTTTCAACTGGATAACATAAAACAAGTACACTTTAACCATATCATACAAAAAAAATAAAGCAACCGTAGAAAAAAACTATCCGAGAAATTTTCTCGGATAGTTTTTTAAGTCTTTATTTTACAGTTACTTTACCAATTGAATCATTAGCAGAAACTGTTTGGTTTGCTTTTACTAAATCGTATTTTTCAACAATATCTTGATTTGTGAAGACAACGATTAAATCAGATTTTTTACCAGCCGTTTCTAAAGCTGCTAGATCAATTGTCGCTACTTTATCACCTTGTTTCAAAACTTGACCTTCTTCAACGTGTAAAGTGAATGGAGCACCTTTTAGCTCAACGGTGTCTAAGCCCATGTGCAACAATACTTCAATACCAGAATCTGTTTGGATTCCTAAAGCATGTTTTGTAGGGAAAATACTTGTAATCTTACCTGCAACAGGAGTTGATACTTCACCATCCGTTGGGATAACTGCAAATCCATCACCCATCATTTTTGCTGAGAAGACATCATCTTGGACTTCTGAAATTGGAATAACTTTTCCGTTCGCAACAGCAAATAATTCAGTCTCTTTTGAAGTTGCTTTTGGTGTTATAGTTTTCGCTTCAGGCTTTTTTGCAGGTTCACCTGAAGTAACTGGTGTTGCACCATTACGAATTTTAGTCATTTCATCGGCTACAAATTGAACTTCTGTTCCAACAATAACTTGAATATTCGTATCATCGATCACTTTCACGCCCGGAACGCCAGTTGCTTTGATTTTCGCTTGATCGACTTTACTTGTGTCGCTAACAGTTAAACGTAAACGAGTTGTACAGTTATCAATTGACGTAACATTGGCATCTCCACCAAGACCTTGATAAATTTTACTAGCTAAAACCGCAAATTTGTTATCACCCGTTGTATCGATATCAGGCGTTTCTTCGCCGTCTCCTTCTTCGCGACCAGGAGTCATCAAATTGAATTTTTTGATTGCGAAATCAAATACGAAGAAATAAAGAACTGCCATAACTAATCCTTGAACAATCAACATATACGGTTGATTTGCAATTGGATTGCGCAAGCTTAAAACAAAATCGACTAAACCAGCACTGAAAGCAAAACCAGCTGTCCAGTGGAAGAATGCAGAAATAAATAACGAAATTCCTGTCAAAATAGCGTGTAAAACATATAATGGCCAGGCAACAAACATGAATGAAAATTCTAATGGTTCAGTGATACCAGTAAAGAATGAAGCAAACGCTGCTGCAATCATCAATGATGCAGTTGCTTTTTTCTTTTCAGGGCGTGCATTACGGTAAATTGCATACGCCCCTGCTGGTAAACCAAACATCATCATTGGGAAGAAACCAGCTTGATACATACCTGTAATACCTTTTTCACCTGCACCAGATAAGAAGTTACCGATATCGTTGATACCCGCAACATCAAACCAGAATACTGAGTTCAATGCGTGGTGTAAACCAGTTGGGATTAATAGACGGTTAAAGAATCCGTATAGACCAGCACCAACTGCACCTAATTTAGAAATAGCTTCCCCAAAATTAACCAATCCAGAGAAAACAATTGGCCAAGCAAAGAATAACACACCTGAAGCCACTAACATTGCTAAAGCAGTCATGATTGGAACCAATCGTTTACCACTAAAGAATGATAAAGCCATTGGCAATTTCACCTGACTAAATCGATTGTACATTGAAGCTGCAATCAAACCAGATAAAATCCCAATAAATGCATTACCAATTTTAGCAAAAGAAGGATCCACTTGTTCTACAGGAATACCTTTCATTGCACCTACCGTTGCAGTCGAAAGTAATGTTGTTACTACCAAGAAGGCAACTAAACCACTAAGGGCAGCTGCTCCATCTTTATCTTTTGACATACCTAGTGCTAACCCTACTGCGAATAAAACTGGTAAATTATCAATAATTGCGCCACCAGCTTTAACTAAAAAGACAGATAGAAAATTTGGATCCCCTAAACCAGTCATTACATTAGGATCAATCCAATACCCAATACCCATTAAAATTGCTGCAGCTGGCAATACCGCTACAGGAAGCATCAATGAGCGTCCCATTCTTTGCATATAAGCTTTCATTTTTGTATCTCTCCTTGTTTTTTATTTGATCATCCTCAGCCGTTCGATATGAATAGCCAGATAACCTAATTCTTCATTTGGTACTTGGTAGTGAAAATTTCTCATTAACAAAACTTGAACTTTTTTAGATATTTCGTAACTTTCTGCGTATTTTTTACGCACAACATCCAAAATTTCATCGTCTAAAACTGCATACTGACTTTGTTGAAATCGGTGAATAAACAAGCGGAGATGATTGACTAGTCTTGAGTAGCTTAGGCTCATCTTTTCATCATGTATATTGATACCTAATTCTTGCTCGATCAAATGAATAATTTCTGAAACAATAGTGACTTCACGAATACTTTTACTATTATCCGTTCGTCCGCTACGAGCACTGTGAATATGGATTGCAATATAGCCTGCTTCATCGTAACTAAATGGAATGCCTAACGTTTGTGTCAAATAATCCACTGCCCATTGCGCAATTGAAAATTCTTCTGTATAAAGAATTTCAATTTCATTTAAAAGCTTATTTCGCACAATGATATTGTTTTGTATATTCTCTGCGGCAAATGCAATGTGATCACTCAAACCAATATTGATATGTTCATTCAATTTTTCACCTAGCACTGTCTCAGCATGAGAAATGATTTCTTCTGTGACAAAAAAATACTTTTCATCGATTTGTGATAATAAAACTTGAAGCTTTTTCAAACCTTCTGGTTCCATTACAAACATTCTTTCCACTTGTTGTAGGAATAACAGATCGTTTTTCTTTTTGTTAAAACCCACGCCTTTACCAACTGCCACTTTTTCCTGTCCAGCATCAACAACAAGTACAGCATTTTGATTAAGCACCTTTTTGATTTTCATAAACATTCCTCTTCTGCAGAAGTAGATTGTCCGTTCCCCTGCTATAAGACAACAAAAAAAGCATAGAACAATCCCGTCAAAATATGAGTATATCATATTTTATTGAAATTCTTCCATGCCTAGTATTATCTAGTCACATGAAAACGCTATTCATTTTTGTTAACAGTGATAGTTTACAAAGATATAGACCATTTGTCAATCATTTTGATCTAGTTTTTTCTTACTAAACTAAAAATCTAGTTTTTTAAATCTAATGAATCAAAATATGAGTGTTCTCAATGCGAGAACACTCATATTTTAAGACTTTATACTTCCTCTTCAGGATTTGCGTATTCGTCTTCATCATCGAAGTCGTCGTCTACATCATCCTCATCGATAATTGTAAGATCCTCTTCAATTCCCGGCAACACTTCTTCTTCATCATCAGAATCTGCTCCGATTTCTTGAAGATCTGAATTGTATGCTTTGATTTCTTCATCTTCTTCATCGTCATCATCATCGTAAAGAATATCGTCGTCATCTTCATCCGTTAATTCAGCATCTTCCGGATCATCGTCGTTGTAGTCGATCACATCTTCATCATTAGCATCAATAATAAAGGCATTGACTTTCTTACGTTTTCTACGGCGTGGTTTGTCTTCTTCATCTTCGTCTAAACCATGTGTTACTTCTTCGTCGATAGAATCGATTGGATACCATGAGCGCAAGCCCCAACGGTTATCTCCAAGAGAGATAAAACTGCCATCAATATTTAAGTCAGTATAAAATTGTGCTAAAGAGTCACGAATTTCGCTGTCAGATTTTCCAAGATAATTTTGAATTTGGTTTACTAAATCAGAGAAGTCCATCACATCTTCACGTTGTTCTAAAATTGCGTGCGCAACTTCGATCATGGATAATTCATCTTTGTTCAACCCGTCAAATACATTAATTTCCAAACGGTACACGTCCTTTCACAGTCTACTCCTTATCATACAAAAACATGGAGAAAAAATCAATTGATTATTGCATAATTACGCAGTAAATTCTAGTTCTAAATGATATTCCCCGATTTTTTCGGCTTGAGAGTATAAATCATAATCAATCAAAATGCTACCTGCAATCGGCTGATCCTTTAAACTAAAGCGTAAATTGCGGGTAAACGTCGTGATTTGAAATAACCCATATGGTGTTTTATAACTCGTTTCCAAACGTTCTTGATAAGCAAATTTCAAACGCATTCTAAGACCACCAGCACGAATTAGCTGAATTTTTCCATCAGGTTCAACTTTGATCGTCACAGGAACAGGTTCCCCTTCTTCTTGTTCTTCTTTATAACGAATATATAATGTATCTCCGATTTTTACGATTTGACCTTCCAAGTCAAAATAAAAGTTCTTTTTCTCACCAGCTTGATCTACTATTGTTTTCAATTGAATAGATACTGGTGTTCCTTGTGATAAATCCATTAAAAGCACTCTCCTTAATTTAAAAGTGTAATGGGCTTTTTCAGTCTCGACTGAAAAATAAAAATTAACTACACTATTTTTTAGCATATCCATTCTATCTTTCACCAAACATACCAGTCAAGCTTAAAGCAAAGCTTCTGCAATCATTTGATCTATAATCAAAATAGTACATTTTTTACCACGTAGTAATGGTCTGATACTTTCAGCTTTTTCCTCACCACAGCCAATCACCATTACATCGGGTATGTTCACTAAGTCTTCAACCTTAATCCCTAACATCCGCTTGCTTATTTCATTGTTAACGGTTTGCCCATTTTTGTCAAATAAGGACGCTACAGCATCCCCTTTGACACCTGTTTTTTTTATTATTTGTAACTCTTTTTTTTCTATATAACCAAGACGCTTCCATGTAGAACTTTCATTTGGATTACCTACACCAATGATTGCAAAATCGACATTTTTAGCTTGTTTCATCGAATTTCCAACTAATTGTGACTGGTTCAAAACGTCAGCTAATATACTGCTTTCAGCTAAAGCTGGTGCATAAAAGTACTGGCAACGGCTATTGAGTTTTTCAGCTAATCGAAAGACTAGATGATTTGTATCAAAATAAAGATGTTCACTAGAAATACCGCCAACTAAAGGATAAACATTGATGGTTGGAAATGAGCAATAAGGCATCTCATCGATCATGTCAGCTAAAGTCGTTCCCCAAGATAAACCAATACTCATATCTGCCTTTAACCGTTCTTTCAAGTAAAATGAAGCAGACCGACTAACTTCTTTCTTCAATGATTCTACTTGTTTTTGCTCATTAGTCGGTATTACGATCACATCTTTGAGTTGATACTTTTTTTCTAATTGCAGCCCAAGCTCCACAGCATGAGCAGATTCGTCTTTGATTGAAATTGAAACTACTCCTAATTCTTTTGCCTGCTGCAAAATTTTAGAAATGACCGGTCGTGAGATATCCATTTTTTTTGCAATAACTGTTTGAGTTAATCCCTGTTCATAATACATTGTAACAATCTTTAGCATTTTTCTACGGTCTTCACTAATTTTCATGATTAAACCTCAATTTCTCCCATGACTTGATCCAACGCTTCAACCAGCGAATCTAATTGTGGTGTCGCTTTTGATTCTAATATTTTCTGTGCTGGCATTGGGACAAATGCTCCGCCTAAACGGACAATTGGCGCTTTTAAATCCATAGAAATCTTAGACTCAGCAATAATCGACGTGATTTCTGCACTAAATCCACTATTTTTAACGGCTTCTGTTGCAACAATAACTCGTTTTGTTTTTTCAACAGAAGTTAAAATCGTTTCTTTATCAAGCGGTACCAATGTTCTTGGATCGATAACTTCCACAGAAATACCTTTTGTTTTCACGATTTCTGCAGCTTCCAAGGCCTTATTGACCATAATTCCAGTTGCAACAATCGTTACATCTTTACCTAATCGTTTTATATCCGCTACTCCGATTGGTAATGTATACGGTTCTTCTGGAACATTTCCAGTTGTGCTATAGAGTAATTTGTGCTCATAGAACATTACTGGATTGTTGTCTTTGATAGCTGCGTGCAACAAACCTTTTGCATCATACGCATTTGTCGGTTGGATTACTTTTAAACCTGGAATATGGGCCATCCAATTTTCCAAACTTTGTGAATGCTGCGCCGCTGCCCCAGTTCCTGAACCAGATGCTGTTCTCATGACTAAAGGGACTTTTGCCTTACCACTATACATATAATGAATTTTTGCCGCTTGGTTGACTAATTGATCCATCGCTACCGTAATAAAATCTGAGAATTGTAGTTCCATCACCGGACGCATCCCTGTCATAGCGGCCCCTACCGCAGCCCCAGTAATAGCACTTTCGGATATTGGTGTATCTCGAACACGTTGCTGTCCATATTTTTCTTGAAGTCCATGAGTTGCGCCAAAACCACCACCATAAATCCCGATATCTTCCCCTAATAAGAAAACACGTTCATCTTGAGCCAAAGCCTCATCTAAAGCTTCATTGATTGCTTGTAAATAAGTGATCGTCCTCATACTTCATCCTCCGCATAGACATGAGTCCATAAGTCTTCGATTGTTGGTTCACTATCAAGTTTCACCGAATCAACTATATCAGCTAACTCTTGTCGAATTGTTTTTTCTATTTCTCGAATATCTGCTTCTAGCAGTGTACCTTCTTTCATTAGTTCACTTTCTAAACGGAAAATTGGATCATTATTTTCTTTCCACTGTTGACATTCATCATCTGAGCGATACAATAACTTGTCCGATTTAGAATGTCCTTTATGACGATAGGTCAACGCTTCAATCAATGTAGGTCCACCACCATTTCTGGCTTTTTCAACAGCATTCGAAACAGTTTGCGATACCTCAGTCAAATTATTACCATCAATTGTTATCCCTTCAATACCATAACTCATTGCTCGATTAGAGAGCTTATCGATATTAACCATTTGCTTAATAGAACTACTCATCCCATACTGATTATTTTCAATCAGGTAAATAACTGGTAATTGCCAAATAGAAGCTAGATTCAGTGCTTCATGAAAACTTCCCTCATTTGTAGCACCGTCCCCAGCGTAACATAAAACAACTTGGTCTGTTCCTTGCATTTGCGCACTCAAAGCAGCACCAGCAGCAATGGGGAAGCCAGCTCCAACAATACCATTGGAGCCTAAGTTTCCTACATCTAAATCAGCAATATGCATACTACCACCTTTGCCTTCATTGGTTCCAGTTTTCTTTCCTAGCATTTCAGCAAACATACTTCTAATATCTGTTCCCTTTGCAATACAGTGTCCATGATTTCTGTGTGTTGAAACAATCCAATCATTCTGCCTTAAAATACCTGCTCCACCAACAGCTGTTGCTTCTTGTCCAATACAAAGATGCATTGTTCCGTACAATTCCCCAGCAGAAAAAAGTTCTTGGATCATCTCTTCAAAAATACGAATTTCCCACATTTTTTTCAGTGCTTCTATACCATCAATCAATTTAGTTTGTTGTATCTTATTCACCCTTTTGTTCATTTTTCCACCCCTCTTTACATTTGTTCTAGATTAGATCATATGTAAATATTCTATAATTTT
Organism: Enterococcus haemoperoxidus ATCC BAA-382; assembly: GCF_000407165.1. NCBI lineage: Bacteria > Bacillati > Bacillota > Bacilli > Lactobacillales > Enterococcaceae > Enterococcus > Enterococcus haemoperoxidus. The sequence continues at coordinate 1,397,604 of NZ_KE136479.1, forward strand.
CTTATAGTGATAGCAAGGTATTCTCTTCAACTTTTTTAATTCCTTATAAATTATCAAATTTCCTAGCTATTTCTACACAGATAAGCATGATTTTTCTCTTAATTCGTATATAATAGAACATGGAGGTGGAACCAAATGTTATTTCATGATGAAAAAGCTATGTTATTTTGTATGCATTGCCAAAAAGAAACACTCCATGGTATTCAATACATGAATGAAATTATTTCCAGCATTGAATGTACAGAGTGTCATAATCAAATGAGTATTGATATCGATGCAATGAATCAATTTTATCATTATTTATATGAACGCTTAGTTTCTAAGCCAGGCCGTTTAACTGAAGAAGCTAGACAGGATTTCAGTAAATTTTTAGCCACCATGCCGATGAGGATTATTAGTAAACCGATGCGTTTTACGAATGAATATAATCAAATGAATAAAGAAGTGAAGGACTACGTTTCTCGCGTAAAACAGGATGAAGAACAAGATGACTAATTTAAATCAACTGCTTTCAACAAATACAAACACTCTATTTTTATACGATCAAGGTTGTTTAACTAAACAGGACTACTTTCTTCCTTTTGCTTTAACGGATACTTTGACTACATTTTCTGGAATCAACCAGCAGCCGATCATTCATTTTTGGCAACTTGATCAAGCAATGATTCTTGGGATGAAAGATACCCGGGTAACGGACCTAAAAAATGGTTTAGCCTCTTTGAAACAAGATGGCTATAATGTCGTGATTCGTAATGCTGGTGGATTAGGTGTGATTGCTGATGATGGTATTTTGAATATCTCATTGATTTTACCAAATACAGGAAAAAAGAAAATAACTATAGATGATGCTTACACTCATATGTGGAATTGGATTAAATATGCGTTTGAAGATGGCCAACACTCCATCGAAGCGTTTGAAATTACTGAATCGTATTGTCCAGGTACATTCGATTTAAGTATCGATGGTAAAAAATTTGCAGGTATCGCTCAGCGACGAGTAAAAGACGGAATTGCGATCATGATTTATTTAAGTATCAACGGGGACCAACAAAAACGAGGTGAAAGTGTCCGTCATTTCTACAAAGCTAGTTTACACGAAGATTTTGGTAGAAATGGTTATCCTCCAGTCGATCCAGCTGTCATGGCAAATTTAGAAGATCTGCTCCAGCAGCCATTAACAATTACTGAAGTTAAAAAACGATTGATTAACGTATTATTAGATTATAGCGAAATGAATAGTGACGAAAAAATACTGCCGAAATTAGCAACGACTGACTGGTTTACAACAGAAATGGATAAACAAATAGCAAAAATGGAGCAACGAAACCAACTATTGGATTAGCACTGTGTATCTATGATGCATCGCTGTGACCCATCAGCTCTTACAGCATTATTAGGAGCATCAACAAAAAGGAGTGAAACAATGCCAACACCTTATAAATATCAACTATTACCAATTGAAAAAGTTTTTAGGGATCCCGTACACAATTATATTCATGTACAACATCAAGTCATTTTAGATTTAATCAATTCAGCAGAAGTACAGCGATTACGTCGAATCAAACAATTAGGTACTTCTTCTTTTACCTTCCATGGTGCAGAACATAGTCGTTTTGCTCATTCTTTAGGTGTTTATGAAATAACTCGACGCATTTGTGATATTTTTCAACGAAATTATTCCTCTGAACGACTAGGTGCTGAGGGTTGGGATGACAATGAACGCTTAGTTACACTTTGCGCTGCTTTACTTCATGATGTTGGTCATGGACCCTATTCTCATACTTTTGAGCATATTTTCAAGACAGATCATGAAGCAATCACTGTGGAAATCATCACTTCCCCTGAAACGGAAGTCTTTCAAATATTGAATCGAGTTTCGGCAGATTTCCCTGATAAAGTGGCTAGTGTCATCACCAAACAATACCCCAATCCTCAGGTTGTTCAAATGATTTCTAGTCAAATCGATGCTGATCGTATGGATTATTTGTTGCGCGATGCTTATTTTACGGGAACTGAGTATGGTACTTTTGATCTAACTAGAATTTTACGTGTCATTCGTCCTTATAAAGATGGTTTAGCTTTTGCCATGAACGGAATGCATGCCGTTGAGGATTATATTGTTAGCCGTTATCAAATGTATGTACAAGTTTATTTTCATCCTGTATCTCGTGGTATGGAAGTAATTTTGGATCATCTGCTTCATCGGGCAAAAGAATTATATGAAGAAAAACCAGAAGATTATCAACTACATTCTCAACTTCTGGTGCCCTTTTTCAAGGGGACCTTTTCACTACAGGAATATTTAAAATTAGACGATGGTGTTTTAAATACCTACTTTACTCAGTGGACCTCGTTACCTGATCCAATTCTTAACGATTTAGCGAACCGATTTTTAATACGCAAACCGTTAAAATCGGCTACATTCTCTGGTAATCGGGACTCTGTGACGATTCGTCATTTAAAAGCCTTAATCGAAAAAGTAGGGTACAATCCAAAATACTATACGGCAATCAACTCAAGTTATGATCTACCTTATGATTTTTATCGTCCAGAAAAAGACAGTCACCGAACCCAAATTGAAATCATGCAAAAAGATGGTACCTTGATTGAGTTATCAAAAATCAGTCATCTAGTAGCTGCACTCGCTGGGCAAACACAAATCGATGAACGTTTTTATTTTCCAAAAGAAATGGTTGACCCAAAAAGACAGCACCATTATGATTTATTTGATGACACTTATCGTGAATTTGCTGCTTATATTCATAACGGTGCATTAGTCGAAGAAAAAAATTAAAGAACAAACTATAGGAGGAACTTATGTCAGTCAAATTAGTTGCAATAGATATTGATGGAACCTTGCTTGATTCAAACAGAAAAATTAGCCCTAAAGTGAAAGAAACGCTGCAAAAAGCCAACGAAAGTGGCATGTATATTGTTTTATGTACAGGACGCCCATTGCCAGGTGTAAAAGAACAGTTGGCTGAGTTAGAGTTGTATGGCGACAATGATTATGTGATAACTTACAATGGTTCATTGGTACAGGCAACCAAATCGAATGAAATCATCTCACAATATACTCTAAGTTATGACGACTTTTTAGAAATAGAATTAATGTCCAGAAAAGTCGGTGCTCATTTACACACGATCGATGATAAAGCGATTTATACAGCTAATCGCGATATTGGTAAATACACTGTACATGAAGCATATCTTGTTGATATGCCTCTGAAATACCGTGCGGTTGATGAGATGACTCCTGATATGTCGATTATTAAAATGATGATGATCGATGAACCGGAAATTCTGGACAGCGCTATTGGTCAACTACCAGAAGAATTTAGCAGTAAATATACCACGGTCAAAAGTACTGAATTTTATTATGAAATTTTAAACAAAGAAGCTAGTAAGGGCAATGCGCTAGCAAAACTTGCAGAACATTTAGGTATCTCTCAATCTGAGACAATGGCGATTGGAGATAACGAAAATGATCTTTCAATGATCGAATATGCTGGCATTGGTGTCGCTATGGGAAATGCCACCGAAAGTGTAAAACGTGCTGCTGATATTCAAACAACCAGTAACGATGAAGACGGCGTTGCTGAAGTGTTATTAAAATATATGTAATTGTCGTGTATAAAGCAGTTTGCAGCCATTCAGCAAACTGCTTCTTTAATTTTTCTCTCCTCATTTCAACCTAGTAAAACTTCCTTCCTTGATAAATAATGATAAATCTCGTTAGGATCATTACTAGTATCCAACAAATCATAAAATTGAGGGTCATCCAATAATCTTACCAACTCTGCCATTGCATTTAAATGACGATTATTTTCTGTTGCTGCCAAACAAAATATATATTTAACCGGATCATTCTCTTGACTGCCAAACACAATGGGATGTTTCAATACACTGATACTCATTCCTAATTTTTCTACACCGTCAACAGGTCTTGCATGCGGTAATGCAACATGTTTAGAGATTACCATGTAAGGACCCTCATTTTTTGCAGTTTCAATAATTGTATCGATGTAATTTCGGGTAATTCTACCCTCTTTTAATAACGATGCCGCAGAAAGTCGAATCGCTTCTTCCCAATTTTTAGCATGCATATCAAGTTGAATCAATTCAGGTGCTGTAATTTCTAACAGACTGGGCCCTTCTTCATTGTTTTCGGTTTGCTCTTCTTGATTGGTTAGATAATCATATAATTCTTTTTCTAAAGAAGCCCCTTCACTAATCGCAGCATATCGTTGAATGATCTCCATAATCTTGCCAACACTTGGTAATTTAAAGTTGCTATTACCGATTTGCGTATAGACATCACTAATCAAGCGATATTTTTCCCGTGTATTCATAATGGGACTAACGATATAAACAGGTTTTTTTGTATAAAATAAACGAATGTTAGGTACTGTAGAAAAAATTAAATCGTAAGAATCTGACAAACGTTCGATTTCATTTGTTTCAACTGGACCTAAAAAAGACAATTCAGGAAAAAGAACTTTTAACTCAGTATAAACTATAGAAGAACTTCCAATTCCATTTGGGCAAACAATTAATGCAACCTTTTGAGTGGTTGTATATTCATCAAAACTAGAACACAAAGAAGCAAAATGCATTGTTAAAAAAGCAATCTCATCTTCTGGAATTGGATGTTCAAATAAAGAAGCAATCGGTTTTAAGGTTTCTTCCACAATATTGAACAACTCATTATATTCATCTCTTATCTTAGTATGAAGTGGATTTACGATTGGTAATTTGAAATACAAACGATAATAAGCAGGTCTAAGATGTGTATATAATTGACGAACGACCAACTCTTGATTATTGAAACGAATACCCGATATCGCTTCAAAACGCAAGATGATCCGTTTAACTAGATCTATTATTGTTTCGTAATCTTTTGTTGAATCGTTTGGACGTCCAATTGACAAGCCAAGTATCCAAGCACATAGATACACACGTGCAGACTCATCCTCAATACCAAAATGTATTAAGATACTTTTAGAAAATTGGTATTCTTTCATTGCAATCAATGCGGATAATTGATATTTTGGGTTGACATTTGCTGTTAAAGAGAGCAATCTCTTTTTTAGAAAAATAAACGTATAAAGAAACTCAGTTAATCGGTTTTCCACAAACGAAATGCCATACCTCTTTGTATATTTTTCAACTAATTGTTTGGTTGAATCAACTGTTTCAATTTGATGTTTTTCTATAAAATGATCATATACAAACACTGTATTATTTTCAGTTGAATCCCAAATAATCATTTTCATCAAATGATACCGAATTTGTTCTTCATTTCCAACTAACTGATAGCCATTTTTTCTAGTGTAAACAAGTTGGATATTTTCCCTTTCCAATTCAATCGCCAAATTTTTCAAATCATTGATAATAGTTGTCTTGCCCACTCCTAGCTCTTCAATAAAATGATTGATCGAAAGATAGTCATCTAAAAAGTAAAATAATAATAGATACAAATATTTTGATCGTTCACAAGCGTTCATTAAATACCCTTTTAAATACGTTTTATCTGAAAGTATTGCAATAAATTGTTCTCGGAGTTGGTTCGTTAATATAATCCGATTATTTTCGATTACTAACTTGGAGCCCTTCTCGGTTGTAACATATTCATTGATTTTATCTAGTGAATACTCCAATTGTCTTTTGGTTAAACCCGTTTGATCCGTTAGTTCATCTACTTCATGTATTGAACGTTCAATCAACCGTTTCATCAGTATTCTAGAGCGCTCATCAGTCATTAAATCCCCTCCTCCAAAAACAATTTTGTTTGCTATTAAAAGTCTTACGTTTTGTTAGTTTATTTGCATTCTGTTTTTTATAACTGCTTGTCTCAATTTTTTGGCGTTTTCTGTGATTTCTTCCTTTGTTCCTTTGGTCAAAAGACTGCCAATCCCAACACAATCTACTCCACTTTTTAACCATTCATCAATATTTTTTAAATTAGCGCCACCTGATGACATAATGGGAAGATGAGGCGTCGGTGTTTTCAGCGTCGCAATCAATGTCGGTCCATAATACGTTGAAATCGGAAATGCCTTGACCATTGCCGCACCTGCTTCAATTGCGATGATCATTTCTGTCATACTGGTACACCCAGGCATATAAGGGATTTGATATCGATTGCATAATTTACAAACAGATTCGTTGTAATTAGGAGCGATAATGAATTTGGCCCCAGCCAAAATAGCTAATCTAGCCGTTTCACTGTCTAAAACAGTTCCTGCACCAACTAGTAATTGCTCTTGGTATTGTTCATTCAACTGCCGAATGATCTCTCCTGCATTAGGTAAAGTATAACTAATTTCTAAACAATCTACTCCACCTGCTAAACAGCCATCCGCAATTTCAACAGCTCGTTTCATCGTATGCACTCTAACAATCGCCATGATACTTGTTTCTTCAATTCGATTTAGGATACTTGTTCTAAGCATAATTACCCTCCTTTATATAAATGAAAAATTTTCTTTATAATAATCCATTGTTTGAGCTATTTCTGATAATACTTCATCACTCAGTGGTAAAACAGGCAATCTTGGATCCCCAACATTGATTCCTTGATAACTGATTGCGGCTTTTAAAACAGATGGAATAGTACCTAACGTTAAAATACGACGGAATTCTTCAATACTGTTCTGCATTATTTGCGCTTTTTCTACCTTACCTTCTAACCAGTATTGATAAATCGCTACATCGATTTCAGTCAATACATTTGAAGTAGCTGCAATCGCTCCTGTAGCACCTATTTTTAAAGCATCTAGAATCAACGAATCTGATCCAGACAAAACAGAGAAATTTTGTTCTTTGGATACCGCAAGATATTCTTTTAGATTGTCGATCTTACCGCTACTATCTTTGATACCAATTATATTTTGATGTCCAGCTAGTTTTCTAACGGTGTTAGAACTGATGCTTATTCCAGTATTCTTTGGTATATTATATAACATTATAGGTGCTATATTAGCATCTGCAATCGTAAAATAGTGATTCATCAGTTCAGTTTCAGTAGGTTGAACAAAATAAGGCGTGATGACAGATAAAGCGTCTGCACCCAAAGCTGTCATTTCTTTTGATAAAGAAACAACATGGTCCGTGCTATTTCCACCGGTTCCTATAAATACAGGCAGTCGACCATTTGTCTCGTTAATGACGGTTTCAGCAAACCTTAGTTTTTCTAAATCGCTTAATACGTGGAATTCACCATTCGTTCCAAGAATAAACAATCCATTGACGTTTTTATCGATCAAATGATTCACCAATTGCTTTGTCACAACTAAATCGATACTATTAGTTCTATCTAGAGGGGTGACCATTGCTGTAATGATTCCTTCTGGTTTCATTTTAGTTCACCTTTCTTTACTCATTTTTTGAGATACTTTTACCTAGCGCTCCTCCAGGATGCCACTTGACATATTCTTTGTTCGTCAATCCTTTTTCCTCTTGTAATACAATGCTTAAAGATTGAAGAATCACGACTTCCGCTAAAATTGATGCGCGGGGAGGCTTGTTCAGCGAATCCCCTTCTTTTTCCACCCCAGCAAAAAGAAAACAATCACTGTTTTTTGATAGCCATGAGTTTTTTTTACCCGTAACAGAAATAATTTTGGCTCCATTATTTTTGAGTGTTCGGACTGTTTTTTTTAATTCTTCTGTCTCACCGCTATTTGAAATAGATAAAACGATATCTTCTTCTCTAACTTGTCCAGCTGACCCATGAATTGCCTCAGTTCCATCTAAAAAGTAGGCAGGTGTTCCTGTCGAAGAAAATAACGAGGCGATATATTCAGCTACATGCCCTGGCTTACCAATTCCAGTCACATGAACGCGACCTCCATTCTTTTCAGATTTTAGAATCAACTCTTTAGCCTTAAACAATTGTTCTACCGATATCCCTTGAATGAATCTCGTTAATTCTTCAGTTGTTGTTTCAAAAAAATTTAATAGTACCTGATCTCTTTGTTGTCTAATCATTCTAACTATATCTCCAATCTATTATATTAGGAAAATAGACTTAATACTTTTTCAATAAATATTCCGATTACATTGTAATCAATATTTGGGAATGTTGACCCTTCTAATCCCATACTTCCATATACTGGATAAAGAATCGTGGGTAAAAAGGCTAGTAGCAATCCAACAATAAACGATCCTGCCACAGCTCCACGCCATCCACCAGTTGAATTACCAAAAACACCTGCCGTTCCGCCAGAGAAAAAACAGATATGAGCTGCTGGAATGATAACGATTGGAAATTTAAAGATCACCATGATTGCAACACCCACTAACCCTGCTGCATACGCTGAAAGAAACCCTACAATGACAGCTGTTGGTGCATAAGGAAAGACAGTTGGAACATCTAATGCTGGACGAGAATTTGGAATAAATTTTTCGGAAATAGAAACGAAAGCAGCTGTAATTTCTGCCAAGAACATACGTACACCTGTCATTAAAATAGACATCCCTGCTGTAAAAGTAAATGCTTGAATCATCGGGAAAACTAACCAATGAGTAGTTCCAGCCAATTCTTGTGTAACGTCACGTCCCGCTTTTAAAGCGGATACATAAAAGAGAATTAGCATAATCACCGCAACACCCATCAAAAAGTCTCTAAAAAAAGACAACCATTTCGGAAAATTAATATGTTCGGTACTTTTATCTTCATGTTTGCTAAAAAGTTTACCGATATAACCAGATAGCGAATAACCAATCATATTAAAATGACCAATTGCAACATCATCACTGCCTGTAATTTTCCGCATAAACGGTTGACATAATTGAGGAAGAGCAGCAGAACAAAAACCTAAAATTGTTCCTCCTAAAATAATTGCAGCAACATCAGAAATTCCATGAGACTTGATGATCAACGAAAGAACACAAGCGAAGAATAAACTATGTCCTGTGGTAAAAAAGATATTTTTCATTGGCGTAATGCGCGCAAAGACTAAGTTCATTAAAAATCCTAAGATCAACGTGCAGGATGTTACCAAAGCATATTGTTCTTGTGCCATAGCTGTGGCCGCTTCAGGTGAAGCAACAACACCGACAATGTTAAATCCTGTTTGAAATAGTTTATTGAAATTCTGCAAAGCGCCAGTCATCAACGCTCCGCCCGCACTAAACACCATAAACCCAATAATTGTTTTAAATGTACCCGTTAAAATTTCGGTGCCTGTTTTCTTTTGTGCAACTAGTCCTACAAACGCCACGATACCAAGTAGAATAGCTGGTGTGCTTAAAAAACTAATAATAAAATCCACTTTTTTTCATCTCCTTATGTGTACAAACGTATCAACGGTTCAAAAATTCACTTAATTTATTTTCTATTTCGATTTTATCCACGATATTATTGATGCCGATAATCGTTTGTTTTAAGTTTTGTGACTCTAGCTCTTTTGCGACATCCGCTAAAGTTATTAATAAATCACCATCAAAACCTGATACGGCATCTAAGGAAGAATGCTCAACTTGAATGGGAAACCCGTTTTCTTTGATTACTTGTTCCGTTTTTATTTTTAACATCAAGCTTGAACCGACTCCAGCTCTACAAGCTACTAATGCTTTGTGCATACTGTCCATCTCCTATTCTGATTCAATGATATAGTCTAAAATATCCATTGGTTTTTTTGCGGTATCTAATACGTGATAAAACGTTTGGTCGCTTAATAAATTGACAAGTTCAGCCATCGATTCTAAATGTGTTTCACTATCTTTGGCACTCATACAAAAAAGATATTTCACTGGGTCATTGGTTTTATTTCCTGACTTAACTGGCGTTTTTAGTGTCGTTATGCCCATTGCTAAATCTAATGCTCCATATTGAGTTGGTGCGTGAGGTAGCGCTACATTCTTTGTAATCACAATATAGGGGCCTATTTTTTGCGTTGTTTCAATAATTTTTTCGATATACTCAGATGTAATTTTACCTCCAATAAGTAAAGGTTCTGCGGATTTTCGGATTGCCTCTTCCCAATCCGTCACTTCAAGTTCTAATTGGATAAATTCTTCTTTTATCATCTCACTTAACAATATGCAACACCCCTTTTAAATTTCACCAAGCGTACGACTTATTGGTTCCATTTCAATATAATCTGTTTATGAAACGTTTTCAATCTCTTTTGCTGCCTTATTTTGTTTGCCTCATAAACAAAAAGTGGTCTATCAAAATCAGGTAAGTTCAACATAAATTGCTCTTTGATGAAAAACCTTCAGAAAATGTAAAATATCTCGATCGAACAGTTTCCTTATTTCTTTTGTTTGTGTCAAACAATGCACTATTTCAAAACAAACACTACACTGAATCATCTTTTTTTAAGAATCTTATTGTAATTTATCATGATTTTTTCACGGTTTATATTCATTCTCAAACAAAAAGAAAGCAAATCATGCTTGATTTGCTTTCTTTGACGACCTTATTTTATTTATTTGTTTCTTTTCCATTTATGTACTGCCCATTTATGACTGCCGCGCTTTAGTAAATCAATTCCCTCATCGACAGATACCCAGCAGATTGTGTTAGTCTTTTCTAAAGGATCACCTATCTGAGTCCAACTATATGCAACAAAGAAATATCCAGGATTATGATAATCGGTACTCCTATGTCTTGAGTGAAAGTATTCGTCTGCTTGTCCTAGATACTCGCCGATAACAACTTCAATCCCAAGTTCTTCAATCATTTCTCGGTGAATTGCTTCTTCCTTCGTCTCACCTTGTTCAATTTCTCCGCCCGGTAAAAAATAGGCTCCATTCGGCGCTTGTACTAATACTATTTCTGTACCATTCTTTCTTGATACGATAATATATGCGCCTAGTCTTTTTTTATATAGGACTTTTTCCGATTTTTCACCGAATGACGGTGTTTTCATAAAAACAACTCCTTTTTCTTTTAATTTAATTTTACATGAGAATTTTCTCATGAACAAGTAATAACTTATCATTTCACTCACAATTTTATTAAAGTCTATGCTACTATAAAAATATCAGCAGATTATTTCTAGTATCTGCGGTAATTTCCACTTTTGAAAGGAAGATGATTCGTATGAAAATGGCTCACACTTGTGTCCGTGTCAAAGATTTAGAAGCGTCGCTAGAATTTTATCAAAAGGCATTCAATTTTGAAGAAAGCCGTCGCCGTGATTTTCCAGAAAATAAATTTACTTTAGTTTATCTAACATTACCAGGTGATGGTTATGAACTAGAGTTAACGTATAATTATGATCATGAAGCATATGATTTAGGTAATGGTTATGGTCACATTGCGATTAGTACCGACGAAATTGAGAAATTGCATGAAGAGCAAAAAAGTGCTGGTTTCACTGTTACTGATATGAAAGGCTTACCTGGAACTCCTCCTTCATATTATTTTATTACTGATCCAGATGGTTATAAAATCGAAGTTATTCGTAGTCGTTAATGAAAAACAGTTGGTCACCATTTGGCAGGAGCTGAACGGCGACCAATTGTTTTTTTCTGACTTTTACTATCTAATTTTAGATCCAAATATAGTTAAAAGCAATTTATGGCGCTATTTCTTAAAAATAGTGATACACTGTTATTCTATCTATTAATTGAGGACGTGAACAAATGACAACAACTATCGGCATCGCAGGAAATCAAATTATTCAATCCGCTGACATTTTCAACGGAAACTATGTAAGTTATACACCACAAGGATTCGTAACGGCTATTCAAAAAGCAGGTGGATTACCGCTTGTTTTACCTATTAGTGCTGAAGAATCAGCCGCAGCTTATATTTCTAAAATCGACAAATTATTATTAGCTGGAGGACAAGATATTTCTCCTGATTTATTTGGAGAAGAGCCTCATCCAAAACTTGAAGAAACAAATCGCAATCGTGATCTTTTTGAACTAGCTTTGATCAAAGAAGCGCTGAAACAACATAAACCAATTTTTGCAGTTTGTCGCGGCATGCAGCTGATAAATGTTGCTCTGGGAGGAACGTTGTATCAAGATCTTTCTTTAAACTCAGAATGGAAAATCAAACATGGTCAACAACCTACCCAACCTCAATTTGCAACACACGGTATTGAAATAGAACAAGGAAGCACTCTTTATCAAGTATTCGGAGGAAGCTATCGTGTTAATTCTTATCATCATCAAGCAATCAACGTTTTAGCACCGTCGCTAAAAGTTACTGCAAAATCATCTGATGGCATTGCAGAAGCTATTGAGTCAACCGATGCAAATCAAAGATTACTGGGTGTTCAATGGCATCCTGAACTTCGTTTTGATATAGACACAAAGGAATTTGCGTTATTTGATTATTTTGTTAATCAATTATAAAAAATACGGTAAAAGATCAACGTTACGTGATCTTTTACCGTATTTTTTTAAGATGACTTTGATTTAAAAATCAAAGTTATCTGGATCTGGCCCTAAACGTTCATTTGTATTTAGTGCATCGATTTGTTTGATATCATCTTTAGTCAGTTCAAAATCAAATACATCGAAGTTTTGTTTGATACGCTCTTCATGTACTGATTTTGGAATAACGATAATATCATTTTGTAAATGCCAACGAATAATGACTTGGGCTGCTGTTTTGTTATACTTCTCTCCAATTTCAACCAAAGTAGGATTTTCTAAAATTTTACCTTGCCCTAATGGAGACCACGCTTCGACAGCAATTTTTTTATCCGTTAAAAACTTACGTAAAGGTTCTTGTGTCAAAGTAGGATGAAGTTCGATTTGATCAACTTGTGGTATAACCTTTGCATCTTTTAGAAGATCCTCAATATGGTGTTCATGGAAGTTAGAAACACCTATAGCTTTAGCTCGTCCACTTTGATAGATTTCCTCCATCGCCCGCCACGAATCTTTATATTTACCTTCTACTGGCCAATGGATCAAATATAAATCAACATAATCTAAGCCAAGTTTATTTAAACTCTCGTCAAATGCTTTTAACGTAGAATCATAACCTTGATCCGCATTCCACAATTTAGTTGTAACAAAGATTTCTTCTCTAGGAACACCTGACGCACGAATTCCTTCACCAACACTCACTTCATTTTTATAAGCTGCTGCAGTATCAATCAAACGATAACCCTCTTGCAAGGCCCATTTCACAGAATCCACAGCCTCAGCGCCATCTTTTACTTGCCATACCCCTAAACCCAAACGTGGGATAATCGAACCGTTTGTTAACTCTTTTGTTTTTTCAAAAGCCATATTTTTTCCATCCTTTCTTAGAAAAGTGAATACCAATTAAGTATACTCCTTAAATTTCTAGATGAAAAATAACTAGATTATAAACGACGATTTTTACTTCTTTTTTAGCATCTTGTATAGAAATCTCTCACTTGGTAGCTTATGATAAAGAATGATTCTATTTAGTACAAAGAAAGGCTGACCGTAATGACAATCGATTTTAAAAACCATATTGACAACTATCTTGAAGAACGAAAAACCTTTAGTAACATTTCAAAAAAAACATTAAAAGCATACTATTCTGACTTAATAAATTTGAATGAGTTCTGTTCAATTAATAATTATGCATACCCTATTGGTATTACTAAATATATTAGCGAATTTCAACAAACTTTAAAAGCAACCACGTTAAAACGTAAAATTGTCGTTTTCAAAATGTTTTATCGCTATTTAGCTAACGAAAACTTAATGGAGCTATCCTTAATACAAAAACCAAACTTTAATTACTACTATATCACACCAAGAAAACTGCCTAAAATTGTAACACCTGAAGAGATAAATAAGATGTTGAAACAAATGTATTCACTTCAATCTACTAATTTAACACCTTCAAAACGAATAAATCTTATTCGGGATATTGCCTTAATTGAGCTTTTGATTGCAACTGGGATTCGAATTGACGAAGCACATGCTTTGAATATTGTTGATTATCAACCAAAATCTAAAGCTATATTTCTAAATAAATACGGCAAACGACTTTCAATTTATGGAATTGAAAATATCTATTCCAAGTATCGAGATTTAGCAAATATTGCCCCTACCTCTACTCCTCATCATTTACGGCATACATTTGCTACTGAATTGTTGTCAAATGGTGCAGATATTCGAGAGGTCTAAGAATTATTTGGACATTCCAGTATTGTGACGACACAGATTTATACTGCGGTGAGTACTAATCAGAAGATCAAAGTGTTAGACACTTATAATTTGAGGAATAAATTGCATCCAAAAACCTCCAAATAATTTATAGTTATTTGAATATAATTATACCACAAGAGAATATAATAATTAACAAAAAACATCCTTATTCATACAAATAGATATTTAACATTTCTTTTACTAGCATAGTAAAAGAGTAATATACATTTACTTTAGTCTTAAATTAAAAAAGCTAGATTTACTCTTAACCGTTTTGAAACCAAAAAAGAAAACAACGAGAACAACTCGTCATTTTCTTTTTGATAACTCTAATTTTTTTCTACACCGTTATATTTCTAATCCAACCATCAGGTGCAGCTATATCTCCAAATTGAATACCTGTTAATTCATCATACAGTTTTTGTGTCACAGGTCCAACTTCTGTCTCGCTATAAAATACATGGAAATCATCATAAGTTTGAATAGCACCAATCGGTGAAATCACAGCCGCCGTTCCGCAAGCACCAGCTTCTTTAAATTGATCCAAAGAATCAATATAAACATCTTCTTCTACGGCCTCCATACCAAGATTATGCTCCGCTAAATAAAGCAGTGAATACTTGGTTATACTTGGCAAAATTGATGGTGATAATGGTGTGATAAAGCGATCATCTTTCGTGATCCCGAAGAAATTAGCAGAACCGACCTCTTCAATTTTTGTATGTGTTTTTGGATCAAGATAAATACAATCCGAAAAACTTTTCTCTTTTGCTTCTTCTCCAGGTAAAAAACTAGCCGCATAGTTTCCACCAACTTTGATTGCGCCAGTTCCTTGAGGTGCCGCACGATCGTAATCAGAAAAAATAAAGTTGGTAGGAGTTAGCCCGCCTTTAAAGTAAGCACCTACTGGCATACAAAAAACGGTAAATAAATATTCAGGGGCTGGTTTTACACCGATTCCTTCCCCAACACCGATCAAAAGTGGACGAAGATATAGTGTTGAACCACTACCATAAGGTGGTACAAATGCTTCGTTGGCCTTTACAACTTCTTCTACTGCGCGAATAAATTTATCTTCTGGGACTTCTGCCATTAATAAACGTCTAGCGCTTCGGTTCATGCGTTTAGAATTTTCATCCACTCGAAATAAATTGATTGAGCCATCTTTGCAACGATAGGCCTTTAATCCTTCAAAACATTGCTGACCATAATGTAGTGCTGCAGATCCTTCATGAATATGCAGTGTATTGTCCTCTGTCAATTCGCCTTCGTCCCATTGACCATTTTTCCAAGTCGAAATATATCTAAATGGTGTTTTTATATAATCGAAGCCTAAGTTATCCCAATCTATTGTCATACAATCACTCCTTATTTTCAGAATATTGTAACACATTTCCAATGAATTTGTTAAGCTTTTTACATAAACAATGACATCTTTTTTCAAATTCAAGTATAATGATACAGTAATCATCTTTAAAAAAGAAAGTTGGGATATCCTTGATTATTTTTGGGCAATCCGTATCCAGTTCGACTATTGAAAGTACAATGGATTCTACAATTGACATAAAAACTGCTACTGAAAATAAAGTGAATGCATTTCAACGATTTTGGAATGGCATTAACTGGGATCAGATCATCGCTACTTTGATTGAAAAAGCGATTTATCTCCTTTTTCTGATTCTTCTTTTCGCATTTTTGAATCGTATAGGTAAAGCTCTTATTGATAAAACGTATGGCAATTATAGTAAAAAACAATCATTCAGTGAAAGTCGTTTAAAAACGTTGCATACCTTGATTAACAATGCTTTTCAATATACACTTTTTTTCTTTTTCATTTACTCTTTACTAACAGTTGTTGGGGTTCCAGTCGGTTCACTTCTTGCAGGAGCCGGGATTGCTGGTGTCGCGATTGGTTTAGGTGCTCAAGGGTTCATGAATGATCTCATCACAGGATTCTTTATTATTTTAGAACAGCAAATGGATGTTGGTGATTATGTTCGTTTAACTGCACTTGGAATTGAAGGTACGGTTACAGCGGTCGGACTTCGAACCACTCAAATGAAAGCTTTAGATGGTACAGTTCATTTTATTCCTAATCGAAATATCACGACGATAAGTAACCTTTCCCGATCTAATATGCAAGTCTTAATCGATGTTCGGATCATGCCAGATGAGGGGTACGATCAAATCACAGCTATCATCGACCAAGTCAACCTTGAGTTGAAAGAAAAATACTCAGAAAGCATTCAAACAGGTCCAACAATCTTCGGAATGGTCGATCTTGGAAATGGGAATTTTGCAGTACGCACAACCATGTATGTACTGAATGGAAAACAAGCGCCCATCAGAGAAGAATTTTTGGCTCAATATGTGAAAAAATTATCTGAAGCTAACTTTACTATTCCAAATACACCGATTACTATAAAATAACAAAGCGTGGAGCAAAACTAAAGATTAGTTTTGTTCCACGCTTTAAATCCGTACAAACGGCGAGATAAAAGTAGCTTATTTATCAGAGCTGAACGTTTTTATCTTGTTCTTTTTTATTTATCTAATGATTTCAAAAAGTTGCTGATATGTTCTACAGCAAAAGGAATCGCTTCTTCTTTTGGCTCGAATTTCGCAGAATGCAGACCGTATTCACTGTCCACTCCTAGCCAAAACATCGTTCCTGGTACTTTAGATAATAAATAACCAAAATCTTCACCTGTCATAGCTACCTCTGCATCTTCGAATAAAACACCTAGTTCATGTTCCATAAATGACATAAAATTTTCTGTTGTTTCTTTATTATTGATCACAGGAACATATCCTTTTTGATCCAGTGATACATCTACCTCACAGTTAAACGATTTCGCAATTCCTTCGCCGATTTCTCTAATTCTAATTTGTGTCAATTGATTCATTTCTTCAGTTAAAGTTCTAATCGTCCCAGAAATTGTAGCTTCTCCTGCGATCACATTGGTTGCACTCCCTGCATTAAATGTACCAAATGTAACTACGGCCCCTTCAACTGGGTTAACATTTCGACTGACAATTGTTTGCGCCTGCTGGACAAGGCTCATACCAGCTATAATCATATCATTTGAGGCATGTGGGAAAGCCGCATGTCCACCTTTACCTGTTAATCTGATTTGGACTTCACAAGTTGCAGCAAAAAGTGTCCCGATTTTTGTTGTAATCTTTCCCACCGGTAATTCAGGATTAACGTGCAGTCCATAAAATTCATCAGGCAACCACGAACCGAAAGCACCGTCTTCATACATCAACATGCCGCCAGCTTCGTTTTCCTCTGCTGGCTGAAAAAGGAATAGATAATTATTTTCTGGCTGTATAAGAATCAACTGTTCCAGTAAGCCTAAACCAATTGTCATATGAAAGTCGTGTCCACAAGCATGCATATACCCTTTGTGTGTAGACTGGAAATTTGAAATAACTTCCTCCGTGATTGGCAAACCATCAATATCTGCACGCCAACCAAATGTCTTTTTGGGATCTTTTCCGTGGACAAAAACCATTATTCCAGTTCGCCAAGTTTTATATTCTACAAATTCTTTATCAATGGATTTGATAATTTTTAATAAGAATTTTTGTGTTTTTTCTTCTTCTAACCCAATTTCAGGTATTTTGTGTAACTGTCTACGAATCTCAATCAAACGTTCTTGAATCACTGCTCATCTGCCTCTTTTCTATTTCTCTATGTCTTATTGTTGAATAAAATGCTTATTATGTCAATCCTTCTTAAGAGAAATTTTGCAGTCTTAAACCGTTCAACTATTATTTTTTCTGTAAAAAGTGCTGAGCAAATGCGCTGATTTTCTCTAAATCGATTCCTTTTAATTTGTTCTCCTCACTTACTGGAACCCAGGAAGGTTTGTACCCACCAAAAGAAACGATTGCAATCGCTTTTTCTCTAATAGCTTCTGGAATACTTGCAATGATTACATCCTCTGTTGTTTTGGGTTTTGAATTACATAAGTAACAAGCAATCATTTTAGTTAGTAGCACAGTTTGATTTTTTTTAAAAAAATCTCTAATTGGTTTATACATCTTATCATTTCGAACTCCAGCACCCACAATTATATGCGTATATTCGTCTATAACTGGGCTCTCTTGATCAATATCGATAATTATAGAATTGCTGATTTCTTTGTATAATCGTTCTGCACATTCTTTAGATGCACCTGATTTTGTTCCATAAATGATCAATGTTTTCATTTGACTCAGCCTCAATTCTCTCTTCACTTTACAGATAACAACTAGCTTGTTATCATAGATTTATTCAAAACTATTTTGACGGAAAAGTATCTCGTTTGACGAGATATATTAAGCATAAGGCGAGGGAAGATATTTGTCAAACAATCAAAACATAGCTATTAATCAACTCACCGCTCTATTAAGAGGATTCGGTTCACGTTCAATCTTACATCAGCAAGCAATCGTTCAATCATTAGGAATCCCAGCAAATGACTATATTTCAATTGACTTGTTAAACGAGCTCGGACCACTTACTGCTGGAGAATTAGCGGATAAAACTGGCTTATCTACTGGGACAATCACAGCATTGATTGATCGTTTAGAAAAAATCGGTTATGCTCGTCGAGAAAAAGATCCAAACGATCGCAGACGGGTAATTATTGTCCCAACCTACGAAGACAAAGAGGAAATAAAAAAAGCATATCAACCATTAGACATGGCTATGCAAGAATTAGGTCAAGAATACTCAGAGAAAGAGTTACAGATTATCAATCAATTTCTATTCCAAGCGGTTTCAGTATTAGATAAACAATTGCAAACTAAATAGTTTAGACATTCTTATTTATTCACAAACAAGAGCGCGAAACAAAACTAAAAATCAGTTTTGTTTCGCGCTCTAAATCCAAATAAACGGCTAGAAAAAACAGCTACTACGCTTCGATCACAATAAATTTTAAATGCTAAAGTACTAAAATTTGAAGGCTTCGAAAATAAGCTGAATATGATAAACTAATGTTGCACAATACAGACTTCAGTCCGCAATTGATTTTTCTATTCGCTCTAATTTTTAAGAGTCACTACATTTTTGCCTCAGTCTCTTATTACTATTATTTCATAATATCAATCAAGTCTTTTTTAGACGCCGCTGAAGCCGGCATGTAACTAAAGACAACACCGATCAAGATTGAAATTCCTACAGCTAAACCGATTGTAAATAAATCCGGTCGCACTGCAAAGGGTAAAAACATAGATGAAAGAACACCCAGTATCATCCCTAATAGATAACCAATCAAGCCACCAATCAATGTCAACGTCAGCCCTTCAGCTAAAAATTGCTTTCTAATATCTTTTTCTGTTGCCCCTAAGGCACGACGGATCCCTATCTCTTTTGTCCGCTCTGAAACAGAAATATACATCATATTCATGACACCCACTCCAGCAATAAACAACGAGATACCTGCTACAGCTGAAATGAACAATGTAAGATTATCTAAAATACTGCCCATTTGATCGATACCTGATTTTGGATTGTATGTATCATACTCACCGACATTTCTCAAACTACCAGTAAAATTAAGTTGTTTTAAAACCTCTCTAGTCACATTGTCTTTATTTTCTCCTGCATCTATTTCTAAATTCAAGATGGATTGACTTTCAGGCTTTTTAAAGTAATGATCATAACTTTTTATTGGAAAATGTGCGAGTGCCGATTGATTTTCCGCAGATAAGGTACCATTACTACTAGCAACAACCCCAACCACTGTAAAGAGTTCATTCATTATTTCAAAACCTTTTCCAACTGCTTTTTCAGGGTCACCGTACAGCTTTTGTGCTAAAACTTCATCGATCACAACGACTTTATTTAACGTTTCATTATCTTTAAGTTCGATTTGTCGACCTACCAATAAGTTTTCAGAGGTTTTTTCAACGCGTTCTATTTTTTTAGTTAGTTTTTTCCCGTGAATATATAATTCTACTTGCCGTTCGGTCAATTTTTGTTTTGGCTTATAAAAATCAACTTTTCTGACTCCTTTTATATTCTTGATTAAATCAAAGTCACTTTTTTTAAACATTTCATTTTCGGTAAATGCATTCGATATATCATAATAATTAAATGAGATATTGCTTATATTTTCATTCGTATTAGTCATCGACATTTTATTGATCATATCTCGTTTAAATCCATTACCAATAGAAACGATCGTTATCACGGATGCGATCCCGATAATAATCCCAAACATCGTTAAAAAGCTGCGTTTTTTATTTTTTAGAATTGATTTTAAAGCGGTCTTCCAAATGACGAAATTTTTCATTTAATCAACTCCTCTTCAACAATGACGCCATCTTTAACGCGAATCAAACGACCGCAATAAGAAACCATCTCTGGATTATGAGTAACTAAAATAATCGTTACGCCTTCTTCTTTATTCAAATCTTGAAATAACTGCATAATATCATCCGATGTTTTTGAATCTAAAGCGCCTGTCGGTTCATCGGCTATGATAAATCTAGGTGAGTTCACAATCGCTCTTGCAATCGCCACACGCTGCTGCTGACCACCAGAAAGTTGTTTTGGATATTTATTCCCTTTATCTCCTAAACCAACTTTTTCTAGTACTTCTTGTACTCTTGATTTGGTATCGGTATAAGCTGAACCGTTGTATAATAACGGCAATTCGATATTTTCAAAAACAGTATTATTTTCAATCAAGCTAAAATTTTGAAAGACAAATCCTACTGATTTATTTCTGATTTCAGAGAGTTCTTTGTCAGAAAAATCCGTAATTTCTTTGCCCTCAAATAAGTATGTTCCTTCGAATTTTTTGTCGATAAAACCGATTAAATTGATCAAAGTTGATTTCCCAGAACCAGATGGCCCCATTACAGCTACAAATTCTTTTTCTTTAATTTCAAAATTAACGTTCTTCAAAACATGAAGTTTTTCTTCTTCCAGAGAGTAGAATTTGTTGATTTGTTCCAGTTTAATCATTTTCAACCACCTGCACTTCTGTATTATCTTTTAATACATCATCTGGGTTTCCAATAATTTTAGTCCCTTTTGAAACGCCCGACTCGACATTTTTAGCACCATTTACGTCTTTAACTTTGACATCGGTTTTCACTGCTCGACCATTTTTATATACATAAACAAATGTTTTATCATCTTTTGTTAGAATAGATTTTTCTGGTACAACCAATTGTGGTTGAGGTAACGAAATTTGAACAGATGAACCGTATGCCCAAGGAAAATCCCCGTCAACGATGAATTCATAAGTAGGAATTTCTGAATCAGAACCATTTTTTGATTTTGGTAATTGATTGATACTACCGATTTTCCCTGTAGCTGTTTGATTAGAACCAATTGAAGTCACACTGACTTCTTGACCTGCCTTTAATTTGCTCAAGTCATATTCTGTAACGGTTCCTTTTATTTGTTTGGTCTTACTAAGCACTTGTACTAGCGGTTGCTCTAGTGATTTCTTGCCCGCTTCATTTACCATTGCAACACCATCAATCGTTGCTTTTACTGTCGATGTAACTTTCCCTTGCTCTGATTCTAATGCTGCTGATTCATCGTTCACTTCTGTATAAGCTAAATCTAATGCTTGTTGAGCCTGAATCACTTCATTATTTGTAGTCGTCACTTCTGTTTTTTGTTGTTCAGCTTTTCCTTTAAGCTCTTCTTTTTTATCAGGTTCTACTTCTCTATCAAGTTCAGCTTTGGCTTGATTATAACTTGCTTGCGCTTCATTATAACGAGCTTGCGCACGGCTCAAATTTTGAGCTGCTTGTTGAGCTGACAAACTACTCTTATTCACTGTTCTTTGCTGTTGTTCCGCTCTCGACTGAGCTTCGCTATTTAGATAATTAAGTAGCACATCCCCATTCTTAACTTCTTGTTCATGTTTAACAGGAATATCACCAATTGTTCCCAATGTTTGATCATAGAATATCTCTTCAGTTTGAGACGCTTTAACTTCACCTTTCAATAAAAGTGGATCTAATTGATTTAAAGTAAAGACGTTATAACTAGGTTCAGCTTTTTTAGGTGAAGAAAAAAAGAGAAAATAACTCCCTATACATACTCCGATTATAATACCACCAATAACTAATTTGAATTTTTTACTTTTCATAATACTCGTTCCTCCTACTTAATCTTATATAACTGATTATAGTCGGAAATAAACTTGAAGAGAATTGAATAAGCGAACATTTATCTTACATATTTGAAAGATTAGTATAAAAAAAAATGTGATTTGAATATGACTCTTTGAGTCACATCCAGATCACACAGAAGTTATATATCCGTTTTTTCCTAAATACAACGGTACTCTATTTGCTAATTATAATTTGCGTAATTCTTCCATCATATTTGTTTTGCTTTTCGTTTTTGCATCAATGTCTTTTATTTTTTTTGCAGGCACTCCAGCAACTACCGTATAAGGTGCAACGTCATCAACTACGATCGCTCCTGCTGCAACTACTGCACCTTCTCCAACTCGGATACCTTCTAAAATAACTGCATTTGCACCGATCAAAACATTATCTTCGATTACTACAGGTTCTGCACTAGGCGGCTCAATTACACCAGCTAAAACGGTTCCCGCACCGATATGACAATTTTTACCAACGGTTGCGCGTCCACCTAAAATTGCACCCATATCGATCATCGTGCCTTCACCAATCACTGAACCAATATTGATGATTGCGCCCATCATAATCACAGCATTGTCACCAATCTCAACTTGGTCTCTAATAATTGCTCCTGGTTCAATTCGAGCATTGATTTGTTTAATATCCAACAGCGGGATAGCGGAATTTCGAGAATCATTTTCAATAACGTAATCTACTATATTCTCTTTATTCTTCTCAAGAAACTCTTTAATTACCTTCCATTCTCCAAATAATGTGCCCGTTTTGCAATTCGTAAAAGCTTGGATTTCATCAGGAAAAATCACTTCTTTAAGTTTCCCTTTCAAAGTAACTTTTACTGGTGTTTTCTTTTCAGCGTTCCCGATATAATTAATAATTTCATATGCATCCATCAAAATAACTCCTTTCATATTAAATAACAGTTTTGAGTGTTAGCTTATCAAAAAACTAGAAAAAAGTGAAGTCTTGAATTCAAAATCAAATCACTTTCATTTCTGCAGATTCTCCGTCATTTTTTGGTAAGATAATATTTTTCCGTTCTAGTTCATGTGCCATATGATTGATTGCTTTTAATAATTCTTTACGAGTAATGATTCCTTTAAAACGTTGATTGTCATCCACTACAGGTAGAAAAGCTGCATCAACTAACAAATGAAGAACATCTTCTAGTTCCCATTGTTCACCAATAATTGGCACATTGACTTCCATAACATCTGCCACAGTAAAATCTTGTAATTTATCAAAGTCAACAGACGTGATATCGAACATTTTATCCACAACATCAGATAAGCTGATCAGACCGACGAAACGATCCCCTTTATCTAAAACTGGAATTTTTGAATATTTTACTTGAGATAAAACCAATAGCGCATGACTTAGCGGATTCAAACACATCACGTTTGCAACATTTTCCGCTGGAATCAAAAAGGTTTCTTGTTTTTCTAATAATAATTCTTTTATAGCAGTTCCAATCATTGGAGTGCCTCCATTTCATTTTCTTTGCCACAACTAACATTGTACAGAAAACGGATGCAAATGTCTTTAAATTCAAACTTTTTTCATAACTATTAAAAAAAATTAAGGTTTGACAATATTTTCTTCATTTTTAGAGTTTGCAGATAAAGTGAAGATAGCCCCTGCTATTTCTAGCAAAAGCTATCTACATTATTTTTTATTAAAAACAAAATGCAATTCTTTGAAGGGCTGGTGATTTCGTCCATAATATTGAACACTAAATTGATCTGGGGTACTTTCGATAATTGCATACGACTTCAGTTGGATCGGACCTCTCGGTAGACTGATGCTTCCAGGATTTAAATAAAGTACGTTCGCCCGAACCTCACAACCAATTTCGTGTGTATGACCGAATAACACGATATTAGCGTTGACCTGATTGGCCTGTAAGGCAAGTGTAGTCAAGCCAGAACGAACATTGGCTAAATGACCATGTGTCATAAAAATAGTATCTGTTCCATTCTTTTCTACAATCGTGTCAGGAAATTCCGGATCGTAATCACAATTTCCCTTAACTACACTAAAGTCGTTCCATAATACATCAGTAGGTTCTAATTCTGAATCCCCGCAATGAAACATTTTATCTACTTTTCCTCGATAGGTTCCTGCTAAATCAACTAACACATCACGATCACCATGATTATCACTTACAATTAAATATTTCATGCACAACCTCCTAATTTTTCAACCAATTTTCCCATTGATCTCTTAGTTTTGCAACGGCTTTTCCTCTATGACTGATCTCATTTTTGCGCTCATCTGATAATTCAGCTGCCGTTTGTTGTTCTTCTGGTACGAAGAACAAGGGATCATACCCAAATCCATGATCTCCTCGCGGAATTGTTCCAATCTCTCCAGACCACTCCCCTTCAACAACTAAACTTTCTTTATCAGGGGCTGCAAAAACAAGTGTACAATGGAATGTAGCTGTTCGTTTTTCTTTTGGCACACCAGTTAATTCATGCAGTAATTTTGCATTATTAGCTGCATTATTTGTTGGTTCTCCGGCAAAACGAGCTGAATAAATTCCTGGTCTACCATCTAATGCATCAACGATTAACCCTGAATCATCTGCTAAAACAGGTTGTTTTAAAATTTCAGCAATCGTTTCTGCTTTTAAACGCGCGTTTTCTTCAAATGTTTTCCCTGTTTCCTCAACATCTGGTAATTCTGGGTAATCCAATAATGTTTTAACATGATAGCCTTTTTCAGCAAAAATTTTAGTAAACTCTTTCGCTTTCCCAGGATTTCTCGTAGCAATAACGATTGTTTTAGCTTCTGTTGGAAAAGACATCTCGCTCATTTGATTTATTAAGGCTTCTTTTTGATAGGCAATCAAATGCTCGATCCCAGTTTTCCCATAGAATAATAGTGAATTTAACTCATCTCCCGAAAATGTCGCCTCTTCACCTGTTCCTTGAAGCTCAACAAAATTACCAGATTCAGTCATCACCAAATTCATATCCACTGCTGCAGCAGAATCTTCTTTATAATCTAAATCAAGAACACACTGACCATCATTTAAAAGCCCTGCACTAACTGCTGCTAAATACTCTTTAATTGGATTTTCTTGTAAATCCCCTTTTTTAAGCATTTTATCAACAGCTATTTTCATGGCTACAAACGCTCCAGTAATACTTGCTGTGCGAGTACCTCCGTCTGCTTGAACAACATCACAATCAACGATAATACTTCTTTCTCCTAATTTTTTCAAATCAATAACAGCGCGTAATGAGCGACCAATCAAGCGTTGGATCTCCATTGTTCGACCTGTTAATTTTCCTTTGGCACTTTCACGGATATTCCTCGTATTTGTGGCTCTAGGGAGCATGCTATATTCTGCAGTTACCCAACCTGTTCCTTCTCCTTTTAAAAACGGTGGAACTTTTTCTTCCACAGTTGCTGAACAAATAACTTTAGTATCACCAAAAGAAATCACGACTGACCCTTCAGGATGTTTATAAACATTCGTTTCAATGGTGATTTTTCTTAGTTCTTTTGCTTGTCTTCCATCATGTCTGATCATATTTTATTCACCTCGTAAATTATTAGATAATCGAGCCTGATCTACTCTAATTGTTTCTAAACCTAGCCAATCATTTGCGATTGATTTAAACATTTTTACTGAACCTGTTGTATAAAACTCATTAGGTTTATTTTTGTGTTGAGGAGTATTTGCGATATCAAAATAATCTAATAACATACTCACTTCACTCACTGTTTCAGCTCCTGAATCGATTAGTTTCACCTGACTCCCCATTACATTTTGGATTAAAGGACGTAACAATGGATAATGTGTACATCCCAAGATCAAGGTATCCAGTTTTTTTAATTGCAGTGGGCTCAAAGTTTCTGATACAACTTTTTTTGCTACAGAAGAATTAAACTCATTACTTTCGACGATTGGAACAAATTTTGGACATGCCAAACTAGAAACAAAGGTATTAGGCGCTTTACTTTTTAAAGCCGCCTCGTAAGCACTGCTTTTGATCGTGCCAGCAGTTCCAATCACTCCAATACGATTATTCTTAGTTGCTTTGAGCGCTGCCCTTGTCCCAGGTAAAATCACTCCAACAACTGGTATATCCAATTCAGCCTTGATTTCTTCTAATGCAACAGCTGTAGCCGTATTACAAGCAATTACTAACATTTTGATATTTTTTTCTAAAAGAAAATGGGTCATTTCCCAGGTGAATTGCACCACTTGTTCAGCAGGTCTTGGTCCATAAGGACATCTTGCTGTATCTCCAAGGTAAATCAAGCGTTCATTAGGCAGTTGTCTTAATGCTTCTTTTACTACCGTAAGTCCGCCGACCCCAGAATCTATAAATCCTATTGCTCCATGATTATTCAAGCCAATCAAACCTTTACAGTATTTTTTCAACACTCTTATTTTCTACTTTTTAGCAATTTTTTTCAAGTTTTATTATCGCTAGCTTCTATTATATCATTCTTTGTCCTTCAAGTTTTTATTTGCATGACGCATTTTAAGTGTTTTTATTCAGCCATCCTTTAAAAAAAACTGGTAATCTTATTTTTCGTATGTTATAATTTCTAACATTAACGGATGGATAGAATTATGATGAACTGATTAAATATAAAAGAAAACTGTTTTTATAAAAAGACAATGATTTCTGAGCTTATTTCGCCTTAAAATCAGCTATATCTATATACTAAGCTTTACAATAACTCTTTCTATTTTCTCAGTTTAAAAGATTATCTACTTACCTAGATAACTATTCATACACTTACCTATCAGCAATCATAAAATATGATGTGATAATTTTATACATAAAGGAGAATGACCATGATTTCGTTGGAACATGTAAATAAGTATTTTGGGGATCATCATGTCTTGAAAGACGTTTCTCTAAGAGTCAACGAAGGAGAAAAGATCGTAATTATTGGACCTTCTGGTTCAGGTAAAAGTACTTTGATCCGTTGTATCAATCGTTTAGAAAAAGTTACTGACGGCCATATATTTGTTGATGGCATCGACATTACTGAACCAAAAGCACCTGTTCAAAAAGTTCGCCAAAAAGTAGCAATGGTATTTCAAAGTTTTAACTTGTATGCGCACAAGACAATCATTCAAAATCTTACTTTAGCTCCTATCAAAGTTAAAGGCGTTAGTAAAGAAGAGGCAACTAAGACTGGAATGGACTATTTAGAAAGGGTTGGTTTGGCCGATAAAGCGAATGCCTACCCTGCTCAACTTTCTGGTGGTCAGCAACAACGCGTGGCAATTGCAAGGGCTCTGAACATGCATCCAGAAATTATTCTTTTTGATGAGCCAACCTCTGCTCTTGATCCAGAAATGATTCAAGAAGTATTGGATGTTATGGTAGATTTATCAAAACAAAACATTACAATGATTTGTGTTACGCACGAAATGGGCTTTGCGCGTCAAGTAGCCGATAAAGTTATTTTTATGGATAACGGTCAGATCATTGAAACAGGAACGCCCGAACATTTCTTCACTAATACACAAAATGAACGTGCCAAAGAATTTTTAAGTAAAATCATTCATAATTAACCTAACAAATTACCTATAAGGAGGAAGTTCAAAATGAAAAAAACGAAAAAATTATTAGTTGCATTATCCCTTAGTTTAGCACTTGGTTTAATTGTAGGGTGTGGCAGTGGTGGAGATGATAAAAAATCAGCCGACTCTGGTAATAAGAGTACAACTGACCTTCAGAAAATTAAAGATGCCGGTGTCATTAAAGTCGGTGTTAAAGAAGATGTCCCTAATTTTGGCTATATGAATCCCGACACGAATAAAAATGAAGGAATGGAACCAGACATCGCTCGCTTAATCGCGAAAGAATTAACTGGTAGCGAAGATAATGTAGAGTTTGTTGGTGTAACAGCTAAAACTCGTGGTCCATTGTTGGATAATGGTGAATTAGATATGGTGATCGCAACCTTTACAATTACGGATGAGCGAAAAGAAACCTACAATTTCACGACCCCTTATTATAAAGACGAAGTTGGTTTCTTAGTAAGAAAAGCTGACAAATTTACTGATACTGCTAGCTTAGATGGAAAAACAATTGGTGTCGTTCAATCAGCAACGACAAAAGAAGCAATCGAAAAACAAGCGAAAGAATTGGGTGTATCATTCAAATATCAAGAACTTGGTTCTTATCCTGAACTGAAAACAGCCCTAACTTCAAAAAGAATTGATGCTTTCTCAGTTGATAAATCGATTTTGACAGGTTATGTAGACGATAATACAGAAATTCTTAAAGATGGTTTCTCACCACAGGAATATGGAATTGCTACAAAAAAAGCAAATACCGAACTAAATGATCAATTGAATCAATCCATCGAAAAATGGGAAAAAGATGGTACCTTAGAAAAATTTACAAAACGTGGAATCTAGACTAGCACTTCGCGATTCTATGCAATTTATTAGAATTTAGGAGGAAAATACATGTTCATTATAGCAAATGCAGGTCCTTTTGCACTCTATCGTTGGGAAGCATTATTTAAAGACTGGAGACTTTTTGGCGATGCTTTCCTCTATACTATTTTATTGGCTATTGGCTCACTGATTGTTGCTATGCTATTAGGAATTTTTTTCGGCAGTCTATCAGCTATGCAGAATAAGTTTTTAAATGTAATCAGTCGAATTTATGTTGAGTTCTTTCAAAATACACCCTTGTTGATTCAATTTATCGTAGTCTATTATGGGTTTCCTTTAATTAGTCCGATGTTGACTTTTTCAACCACGACTATCGCCATTATTTGTGTTGGTCTTTATCATGGTGCTTATATCTCCGAAGTTGTTCGCTCTGGAATTGGCGCTGTTCCTAAAGGTCAATTTGAAGCGGCTTATTCTCAAGGTTTCTCTTACGGAAAGACGATGCGCTATGTGGTCTTACCACAGGCATGGCGTATCATGCTACCGCCGTTAACAAATCAAATCGTTAACTTAATCAAAAATACATCGACCGTTGCAATTATATCAGGCGCTGATGTGATGTTCACTGCCAACAGCTGGTCTTCGATCAATTTAAATTATATTCCAGCTTTCGCTGTAGCAGGATTTCTTTACTTTATCCTATGCTTCCCGCTAGCTAATTTAGCGAGAAAACTTGAAGAAAATAATAAGAAAGCTTATACCAGATAGGAGGATGCATACATGTCTTTTTCAGAACAAATGAGTCAACTTCTGACCGGCAATAATTTGCGCTTTTTATTCGATGGTTTGAAGCTTACACTTTATATTTCTTTTGTATCGATCGTGTTAAGTACAATTTTTGGAACAATTTTAGCTGTGTTGAGAAATCAAAAAACTGGCCCTTTAAAATTTTTAGCTAGTTTATATATCGAAATCGTTCGAAATATCCCAAATTTATTGTGGATTTATGTAATTTTCTTGATTTTTAAGATCAAGTCTACTCCGGCTGGTATTGTTAGCTTCACTGTTTTCACAACCGCAGCTCTTGCTGAAATTATCCGTGGTGGTTTAAACGGTGTAGATAAAGGACAAAAAGAAGCGGCTCGTTCACAAGGATTTAGCAATTTCCAAATTCTTTTGTATATTGTCTTGCCTCAAGCTATTCGCAATGTATTGCCTGCTATAGTTTCACAATTTGTAACAGTAATCAAAGATACTAGTTTTTTATATTCAGTTATTGCTTTGCAAGAATTATTTGGAAAATCATATATCTTAATGGGACGCTATGCACAAACAGAACAAGTCTTTGCTATATATGGTCTTGTCGCTTTGATGTATTTCGTGATCAACTTTTCTATCTCTCAATTTTCGAGATGGCTATCTAGGAATTGGACATAAAAAAGAATGTAACGTAAACTATTTTTTAGTTTTACGCTACATTCTTTTTTTATCGAATCGTCACATTAAATTCTGCTACTAAAGCTTTTTCTACTTTTTCCATTGATTGGTTGATCTCTTCGTCTACCAATGTCGCTTCTGCATTCACAAAAGTTAAGCTATACGCCATTGATTTTTTACCTTCAGCGATATTATCTCCTTGGTATACATCAAATAAATGAACAGTTTGCAAGAATTTTCCAGCATGTTTAGAAATCGTTCCAACTAACTCTTGGCTAGTTACTGTTTCATCAACTAATAAGGCAATATCTCTAGAAACGGCTGGGAATTTTGAAATTTGTTGATAAACTAAGGCATCATTTTCTTCTTCAATAATTGCTTGAAGATTTAATTCAGCAGCATATGTTTCAGGAATTTCATATTCTTTTGCCACATTTGGATGAACTTGCCCAATAAAACCGATGACTGTATCATTCAATTTAACTAAAGCTGTTCTTCCTGGGTGCAACTCTTGGTTATCTTTTGTCGCTTCATAAGATATTTTATCCGCAATACCTACTGAGTCAAATAATACTTCAAGTATTCCTTTGATCGTATAGAAATCAACAGGTAATTCTTTTGTCTGCCAATCTTTTACTACACTATTTCCAGATAATACGATTCCTAAATGATTTTCTTCATACGGCAATTCTTTTTTAGGATCGTTATCTTGATAGAACACTCGTCCAATTTCATAAAGTGCAACATTGGTATTTTTACGAGCAACATTATATGCCACATCATCTAGCAAACCTGAAATCAAGTTCATTCTTAAAACAGAACGTTCTTCACTCATTGGCCATTGTAGACTTGTTGTTAAGCTCTCTCTCATCATAAATTGACGAGATTTCTCTTCTGTTGTTAGAGCATAGCTGATTGCTTCACTTGCACCACAACCTTCTAATAAGCTTTTGATTCTACGAACTAATAATTGTCCGCTCGTTAAGCTACCTGCTACAGTCTCACCTTTTGGTAAGGTTGACGGTAGATTGTCATAACCGTAAATACGTGCAACCTCTTCGATCAAGTCTGCTTCGATCGTAATATCCCAACGTCTAGGTGGAACTGTCACAGTGTATTTTTCATGATCAAGTTCATACTCAAATCCTAAAGTATCGAAGATTTCACTAACCGTCGCTTGATTCATTTTCGTGCCCAGATATTCATTGATTCGAGAAATTGTTACACTTACAACAACATCTTCTAAGGTTAATTCTGAGCCAATGGCCTTATCTGAAACAACCGTTCCGCCAGCTAATTTAGCGATCA
The DNA here is from genome assembly GCF_000407165.1 of Enterococcus haemoperoxidus ATCC BAA-382. Taxonomy (NCBI): domain Bacteria; kingdom Bacillati; phylum Bacillota; class Bacilli; order Lactobacillales; family Enterococcaceae; genus Enterococcus; species Enterococcus haemoperoxidus. The sequence continues at coordinate 1,428,970 of NZ_KE136479.1, forward strand.
TTGCCGCTGCTACATCGCCAGCCTCACCAATTGTTGCATGATTAATCCCTTTTTCAAATCTACTAGAAGATTCGCTACGCAGGTTAAATTCTTTTGATGTTCTTCGAACGGATAATGAATCAAATAATGCAGATTCCAGCGCAACCGTTGTTGTTTCCTCAGTGATTTCTGAATCCGCACCACCCATAACACCAGCCAAAGCTACTGGAACTTTACCATTTGTAATAACGATATTTTCATTAGTTAGTTTACGAGTTTCACCATCTAAAGTAACGATTTCTTCATCCGCTTTACCCCGTCTGACTAAAATCGTTTGACTATCTAATTTATTATAATCAAATGCATGCAATGGTTGTCCAAATAATAAAAGGATATAGTTCGTTATATCAACCACGTTATTGATTGGACGGATTCCTTCGTTCATTAAACGAGTTTGCAACCATAATGGACTTTCGGCAATTTTCACATCTTTAATAATTCTGATTTGATAAGCCGGTACATCTTTTGGATCTTCCACCTCAACTGAGATATAATCAGCAACTGTTTCAGTAGTATCCTCTTCTAAAAGAGCGTCATTGAATTTAGGCGTTTGACGGTAAATAGCTCCAACTTCATATGCAACGCCACGCATGCTTAATGCATCTGCCCGGTTTGGCGTGATTGATAATTCGATAATGTGGTCATCCATGTCTAAATAAGAGAAAACATCCTCACCATTGACAGCCTCTTGCGGCATATAATAAATTCCTTCAGAATAAGCTTTTGGAACCACACTATCCGAATAACCCAATTCTTGTAAAGAACAAATCATACCATTTGAGACTTCCCCACGCATTTTACCTTTTTTGATTTTTTGATTGCCAGTAATACGTGACCCAGGTAAAGCTACAATCACTTTGATGCCGACTTTGACATTCGGTGCACCACAAACGATTTGTGATAATTCTTCTTCACCGATATCCACTTGGCAGATCGATAGATGATCTGAATTCGGATGAGGAATACATTCTTTGACCTCACCGACCACAATTTTTTTCAAGCCTTCTTCTGGTACTTCAACACCTTCAACTTCGATACCAGTCAAAGACATTTGGTCAGATAATTCTTTTGCAGAAATTTTTGAAAGATCTAAATACTCACTTAACCATTTATAAGAAACTAACATCGTCGACTACTCCTTTACCTTGAACTGATTTAAGAAACGTAAATCATTTTGATAGAAATTACGGATATCATTCACACCATAACGTAACATTGCTACACGATCCGGCCCTAAGCCAAAGGCAAAACCAGTATACTCAGTTGGATCGATTCCTGACATTGACAGCACGTCTGGATGAACCATACCAGCACCTAAAATTTCGATCCAACCGGTTTGTTTACATACATTACAGCCGGAACCGCCGCATTTGAAACAGCTGACATCGACCTCGACTGATGGCTCAGTAAATGGAAAATAACTCGGACGCAAGCGGATTTTACGATCTTCACCGAACATTTTTTTCATGACAACTTCTAGTGTTCCTTTAAGGTCACCCATTGTAATGTTCTTATCGATCACTAATCCTTCGATTTGATGGAATTGGTGGCTATGCGTTGCATCATCAGTATCTCTGCGGAATACTTTTCCTGGAGAAATCATACGTAGCGCGCCTTTTGAAAAATCGTGTTTTTCCATTGTTCTAGCTTGAACAGGTGAAGTGTGCGTACGAATCAAAATTTCGTCAGAAATATAGAAGGTATCTTGCATATCGCGAGCGGGATGATCTTTAGGCAAGTTCATACGCTCGAAATTATAATGATCCGATTCAACTTCATACCCTTCAACAACTTGATAACCCATACCAACAAAAATATCTTCGATTTCTTCCATTACTTGAGATAATATGTGGCGTGTACCATGAACCATTTGCTTTCCTGGTAATGTCACATCAATCGTTTCTTGTTCTAAAGCAGCATTCAAAGCAGCTGTCTCCAGAGTTTCTTTGCGTGCTTCAACAGCTTCAGTCAACAAATCGCGAATTTCATTAGCAAAACCTCCTACGACCGGACGTTCTTCCGCAGATAAATCTTTCATCCCTCTCAATACTTCAGTAATTGGGCCTTTTTTACCTAGCGTTTCTACTCTAATTTGGTTTAGAGCCTTAAGATCAGCTACATGTTGAATTTTAGTCAATGTCTCATCTCTTAATGCTTCTAATTGAGCTTTTAATGTCATTTCTCTATTCCTTTCTTTTGTTTGATCGTTGAATTGAGTCAAAAGCAGTAACATAATAACAAAATACCTAAAAATGTTCATATAAAAAACGATAGCCCGCTCCTACATAAAGGAACGAGCTATCGTGTTACCATCCTACTTCATGACAAAAAATCATGCACTCAATTCTTATAACGGCTTTCACCGATCTGCTCTTTTTAGAACAAACAAACTCCGGAAGTGAACTTCATTTTTCGATTACGCAACCTGTTTCCAGTCCTAGACAGGTTTTCCCTTTTCGTATCAACCAAACTACTCTTTTCCATCAACGTTCTTTTGTTATTCAATTGATTACAGTTTACAAGAAATTAAGTCTTAGGTCAACTGCATTCTTCAGCGGTAACCCACTTTTCTGCCCAATGCTGAATTTGTTCCATTGCTTGTTGTAAGTCCTTGCCTTTATTTGTGAGGAAATATTCTAGACGACTACTCTCATCACAGCGAACCGCTTTTGAGATAATTCCTTCCCCTTCTAGCTCTTTCAAGCGTTCTACTAACACTCGATCGCTAAGTTCAGGTATTTTTTGTCTTAACTCACCAAATCGTTGAGGACCATTTTCCAACAAGACGTCAATAATCAAACCATTCCATTTTTTTCCTAAAATCGCAAATGCTTTTTCAAATTTAGGACATAATGAAAATTCGGTTGTTTTTACTTGCTCCATTTTCCTCACCTCGTGAACTGAGTATAGCACACAACTTACAATTTGTAAGTAGATTTGCTTTCAATTTAATTCATTTTTTCTATAATTTGTTCTTTGTCCATATCGATAATGATCCCAGCTGACAATAATACTAACAATACTTGATTTACTTCTTTGCTCGTTGCTTGGGCCAGCGCTTTTCGATATAAATTTAATTGACCTCTATAACGCTGGATGATTTTTTTGATTTCTTGTGTATTTTCTATATCTTGGACAAAATCCGTTTTATAATCATATAAAATACAACTTTCTTCTTGTTCGACGTATCCATCAATCATTCCGTGAATCAATAAATCATCTTGCGTTTCTTTCGGATAATCTTTAATCAGTTCTTCGGCTTTCAACAACATTGAAAATGGTTGTTCACGAATAACTTTTGCTGGATTTTCTAGCAATAGTTGTCCTAAACTTGTTTGATAAAACGATAAAACTTGCTCCACATTGATTTGCTTGGCTACATTTTCTTGGATGATCTTTGTTTTAATTAGCTCATCAATCAATTGGATGATACTCTCTTTAGTTGGTTCATTTTTCATATCTAACAATTGTAAAAGGTAATGAGTCGCTGTGCCGATTTCTACTGCAGATGGTTTTCGAATGGTTTCAATAAATCTAGGTTTACCTAACTCCCCTTCACTCATTCTGTGAATGATCATTGGTGTTGGTTGAATTGTATTTTTTTCATCCACTTCGATTTTAGCGATTTCTTTATTGTCTGGATCTTCAAAAACACGCTTGATCTCCGATACTGATTGATAATTTGTCGTTTTAGTTGAGAGTTGATAAGGATACTCATAATTCAAACGACGTAAGCCTTCTTCAACGGATTTTGAATCGCTCTTTTTCGTTTCAACTTCTTTTATAGCACTCGTATCAATAAATTGAAGTGCTGCAAACTGTTCTTGAATCGTTTTTTCGGTCATGAAAGAAATGGAGAAGCTAGCCGGATGTTGTGTGATTCCAGCAATTTTTTCAGTCACAAATTCCGTTTGAAACTCAGCCATTTTCCGATGTCGAACCAAGCTCATTCCTACCCAATTCATTAAACTGCTCTTTCCTTGCAGTCGATTTTCGCTAGGTAACACTTTTGTTTGAACATCAGCGATTTTCAGCCACTCTTTAAACGTCGCTTCTTGATTGTTATAAGAACCAACCAAATAAAGTTTTTGCTCAGCACGCGTCAACGCAACATATAGTTTACGCATTTCTTCTGAAAGTAATTTTTTTAATTTTGCTTGTTTGATAGCTAAAAATGGTAACGTTTCATAAAGCATTCGGTCTGTTTGATCTAGATAACGAATCCCGACACCAAGCCGATCATCAAAGATATAGCGTTCATTCAGATCACCAAGATTAAATTCTTTGGTCATATCTAAAATGAAAACTACTGGAAACTCTAAGCCTTTACTAGCATGAATGGTCATGACTCGTACCGCATTTTCTTCGCTCAAAATCACAGGTTCAGCTAAATCTTTATCTTTTTCCTGCATTTTTTCGATAAAACGAACAAATTGAAACAATCCACGGAAACTGGTTTGTTCATAACTATTTGCACGATCAACTAGTGCGAATAAGTTCGCCTGTCTTTGTTTACCAGCAGGCATACCACCTACATAATCTAAATACGCTGTGTCTTGATAAATTTGCCAAATCAGCGTAGATAATTGGTTTCTTCTAGCAATTTCTCGCCATTGTTCCAACCATTCAGCAAATTTTGTTGTTTTTTCTTTTAATGATTGTTGCTGTGAATCGTCAGTATCAGTTTGATTAAATGTTAAAAATGCTTCGTAATACGAACTTTTTTTAGCAGCTAAACGAATCGTCACTAATTCATTTTCTCTCAAGCCTACAATCGGTGAACGCAAAACAGCCGCTAGTGGAATATCTTGATACGGATTGTCGATGATTTGTAAAAGAGCCACCATCGTTTGAACTTCTGTTGCTTGAAAATAATTTTGAGCATCATTCACTTGAATGGGAATTCCAGCTAACTTGAATATTTCCAAAATCGTCAAATTATTTTTCTTAGTAGGTGTCAACAGTACGATATCTTTGTAGGTTAGTGGTCGATTTTCTTTTGTCGATTTGTCATAAATCAAAAATTTATTATCAATCAACTCTCTGATTTTCAGAGCTGTCATATGCAATTCGCCTTCGGTTTTGTCTTCTAGAATTAATTGAGAGTCGTCTAGTTTAAGTGTTTCTTCCAATTGCTCCGATTTTTTTTCATAAATCAACAGTTCTGTATCATAATTTTCAGCCTCAGCAAACTGGTCAAATCCATGAACCAATTGGGCTGCATCATCGTATGCAATTTGTCCAACACGTTCATCCATCAATTGTTCAAAAACCAAATTAGTAAAATCTAAAACATTTTTTCTAGAACGAAAATTTTCAGCTAGAACAATTCGTTTTCCATCCTTATTTTGCCCGTATTGATTGTATTTTTCAATAAAAAGTGTTGGATCAGCCAAGCGGAAAGAATAAATAGATTGCTTAACATCTCCCACCATAAATAAGTTACCTTCTTCAGCAGTTGGTCTTCTTAGCCAGTAAAGAATCGTCTCTTGCAATCGATTGATATCTTGATATTCATCGACAAGCACTTCATCAAACTTCTCTCGATAATAGTTGGAAGCTTCGCTAGCTAACCAAACACCCGCTTCGTTTTTTGCTAAGATCGCTAAAGTAAAATGTTCTAAATCATTGAAATCAACTAAGCCTTTTCTTAGCTTTTGTTTACTGTAAGAATCTATAAATGCTTTTCCAACTTTAGCCATCTCTTGAACAAGCGGCTGTGATTGTTCTAAGATTTCCTTCATTTGTTCTGGGGACAGTGTAAAGAGATTACTTATAATATCATTTATTGCTTTCTTATTTTGTTCTCGCAAGTTTTTCGCTTGGGCAGCTATCTCTTTGTAGTCTTCTGCTCGCACAGTAGGATAACGTTCAAAGGTAACTGTTTTTGAAATTTCAAAGCCAGATTCTAAATCGTTGTCTGCTAATTGGCTAGTAAATGTTTCGACAAATTCTTTTTCGTATCTTGCAAGTGTCGCAATTTTTGCTAACTTTTCTTCTCCTTCGGTCATGCGAATCATCTCTTCATAACGATCTACACAACGTAATAGACTGTCCATGACTTGTGGTTTCAAATATTCTTGAAATAAGGCTGAATCACCTAACTGTCCATCTACACGATAACTATCAGCTAAATGAGCGAGCCATTCGTCTGGATCTGGATTAGCACGGGCAAATTCATACAATGAAAAGACTAGCTTAGTCAGACCATCATCACTACGGTCATTAGAGAAGTTACTCGTCAGTTGATAAAAGGTTTCTTCATTATCAGCATAGAATTTTTCTCTGAGTTCATCCCAAACATCTTCTTTTAAAAGCAGCATTTCCGTTTCATCTGTCAGCAAGCGAAACACAGGATCCATTTCAATCAAATAATAAAAACGTCGGATCACAGTTAAACAAAACGCATGCAATGTGCTGATATTCGCAGTTGGAAGCAAGGACAATTGTTTGATAAAGTGCTGTTTTTTCTCTTGCTCACTTTCATTTGTAATTGCTTTTTGCAAAGCAACTTGAATTCTTTCTTTCATTTCTTTTGCAGCCGCTTCTGTATAAGTCACGATCAATAATCGATCGATATCCGTACCACTTTTAAGTTTTTCGATGACTCTACGAACAAGGACTGTGGTTTTTCCAGAACCAGCAGAAGCAGAAACTAAAATATTTTCGTCTCCATCAAAAACAGCTTGCCACTGATTATCAGTAAATTGTTCATTTTCTGGACGTAAAGGAATTATTTTACTCATCATTCGTTCCTCCTTCCTGCTCATTTTCTATCAAACGATCCATCACATCTTTTTTAGATAATGTTTCAATTCGATTGTAGTTATTTTCTTTTAACATAACATCAAAGTTACAAACACTTCTGAAGGGACAAAAACGACAAGCAATTCGTTCTTTTCCTTGATAAGCAGGATTCAACTCAATTTCTCCACTCGTCACCTTGTTACCGGCTTCGATGAACTTGCTGCGGTTATGAGTTAATAAAGCACCTAATTCAGGTTCTGTCACAAATTTATCTTCTTGACGACGTCCTGGTTTAATAATTTCTTTTGCTGATTCCTCAATTGGGAAAATCAGTGAACTTTGTTTGGCCTGTAAACTTTTATCTAGATTTTCAAGCAAAACTGGATCGTTCAATAACAACCCATCAAATTGGAATTTCTTTAAAAGCTGCTGCTCTTTTTTATCTTCTGTTTCATATGGAAGAATTGGATTATGAACATGAAGATAAAATGATCCTGCTGGTTTAGCCGACTGACCAACTAAATTAACAGCATCCATCAACGCAACGTCTAAGTAAGTCAACATCTGCATGGCCAATCCATAATACGCTTCCGTAATGTTAAACTTTTTGTGGCTAGATTTATAATCAACGACTCCTAGATATAAAGAATCTGGTGTTACTAATTGATCTAAGCGGTCTATTTTCCCTCTAACACTAATATTGCCGCCGTTTTTCAAGGGAAGTTCTAAGCCTTTGATCCCTTTTTGACTTGCGATCTGACCAAATAAAACTTCTGTTTGAACAGTCGTCATCCCGCTACGTTCGCTTTGACGTTTCAACGCCCAGCTCACTTTTTTTATTGTTTGTCCAAGCTGATAACGAATATAATTCATTCGGCTAGATGTGTCGAGAATCGAAAATTTTATTTCGCCGAATACAGTATTCAAAATTTGTTCTGTGAACTCGCTAACTTCTCGATCCGTCAGCTCAGATAGTTGTTTATTTTGCATGATCAATAATTTAAAGAACTGATCCAATGCCTCATGGAAAAAGTCTCCCGTTGCAGCCGGTGATAACCCAAAAACATCTCTTTCTTTTAAGCCTAAGCCAAAGCGTGAGAAATATTGATACTGACAACGATAGAAACTTTCCATTCTTGAGACAGATGTATAAATATGTTTAGTGTATAGTTCATCTGCTAAATGCTCTTGTAAATTCTCTGGCAAGTTTCGATGTCCTAGACTTTCAAAAACATGACTTGCTAGTGCTGCCTGCGAGTGTTTCATTAATTGACGTTCCAAGGTAAGCCAAAATGCCAAAATACCTTCTTGCATTTCCTTTTTCTGGCGCTTTAAATTTGTTAAATCACTGATCAACGTTCTGTAGGTTCCGATATGTTCTAGACTTACTTGCTCATCATCCAAAATTGTAAGAGCATTTCTTTGCTGCATCTGTAAACCTAAATCATTTTGAATATTTGTTAAATAAGTAGATACTTTCACATCTTTAGCGGTATCTTTCACACTTGGATAAGAAAAATACAGACGTTCAGTAGCGGCTGCAAACATGATATACGCGTTAAAGGGTTCCTTGGCAATGCTTTTTCTCGTGTCATTCAATAAAAATTGACCATCATCTAATTGATCATTAACGAATTGTCTTTCTTCATCTGAAAGTAATGTTTTGTTATCAAATTTTTGAGGTAAAACCTGATCCGTCAAGCCAATAGCGAACACGACTTTCGCTTGTCCAGGCCTAGCTAGATCAATTGACCGGACTTGTACTTGATCTATGGCTGTTGGCACTTTATTGTAACGTAAGCCTTCTAAACCGCTTGAAAAAATTTCTTCAAAAGCAGCTAGATCAAAGGAATCATTTCCATAAATCGTCACATACTCATCTAATAAAGTCATCAATGCTTCCCAAGTTTGCTCATGATTACGAGCTTGTTCCAATTGGCCCATTTCTATTGCTTGATTTCGCCACATCATCAACTGCTTCTCGACCCCGTTATTCACTAAAAAACGATAAAAAAAGTCAGCTGCTTCAACACCTGTTTGTGCTTTTTGGATTGTCTTAAAAAAGGCTGGCACATTCTGTTGAATCATTTTTCGTACAGTATTGGAATCCTTTTCGATCAATTCAGTATCATCTTGTTGCTCTGCTTCAAAATCATAGCGAATAAAATGCCAATCTTTATTTTTCTCCCAATGATAGCCTTCGTAACCATATGCTAAAACGACATTTTCAGCTACATCTATTTTTCGGCGCCATTCATTTCGTTGAACTTGCCATTCTTCAACTGAAATTTGATCCTCAATGGGAAAAAATAATTCTGTTCTCAAAAAGCGCAATACATCCCGATAACGATAATGATACGCATGAATTGCAAATAATGACTGAATAAATTCAACCAAAGGATGCTGTTCCATCGCCATATCCCGATCCAAGTAAACAGGAATTTCATTCATCGAAAATAGAGGTTCGATCATAGTTTCATAACTGTCTAGCTCCCGAGTAAGTAATTGAATGTCTTTATACCGATAATTTTCTTCTACAACTAATCTTCTGATTTCTTTTGCGATGTGATTGATTTCTTCCTTAGGGTTTTCTGCGCACCAAAATTGTAGATGATCATCATTGATTCTTTGTTTTCCTCTTTTAGGATGACTTTCCTGAGCTTCGATCCAGTATTTTTCAAGAGTTTGAATGCTATTATCAGCAATCAACTTTTTATTTTTTTCCACATGATCTGGTAATATCGCCACATTAGCGTTTCTTGCTAATTGATACAGTTTATGATAAGTCGTACCTGTTTCATAAAATAGGTTCATCAATGATGGTAGCTCGTTCGGATATTTTTTATCCAAAACTAAAGAGATTTTAACCTCGCCACCTCGACGCATCAATGTCTCAATCAATTTCAATTCTCTTGCAGAAAAATTATGATACCCATTGATTACAAATAAAACATTTCTCAGATCTTTTGTTTCTAGGTATTCCGTTAAGTAATTAATGATTTCTGCAGATTTGATTCCATATTGACTCATTGTTTCTTCAAATTTTGAAAAAACTAATTTGATATCTTGAATCTTCAATTGTAAATCCTGTTCTTTACTATCTGTTTGTTGGCCTGAAAAATGGCCAAATAGCTCATCTAAATCAATATTGCCTTCTTTCATTTCCTGATACAAGTCAAATAACTGTTGAATAAATCCTGATTTATTGACTTCTCCACGAAAGACTTTCAGCGCCTCTTCATTCTCTGATAGAATCTTTCTAAAAACCATCGCAGCTCCTGCTTCAGAAAGAATTTCTGAACCATAATATTGTGTATGTTGTAAAAAGTACCATGCCAATCGATAGAAACTAAACACTTGAAAGCGCATTGTTGCAATCGAATCGTTCTGGTTCTTTTGAATATATTTTATTCGTTTGAGTGCATTGATCTCTTGCTCAAATTTCATGTGATTTGGAACTAAATAAAAAACTTCATGCGAATCCTCTTCAGACAACCACTGTACAGAAGCTTGTATAAGAGCTTCTTCTAAATCCATCTCAGCAGTTCCGCGAATAAATTGTAGACTCATTTTGTCACATCCTTTATAAATGTTTCCTGTTCTTAGTTTATCATAAATCGTGTTTGAATACGGCTTTTACCATCCAACAAAAAAAGCCTCTTAATTAAAAGAGAGCTTTCTTGTAATTTCATGAATGAGCCTTACGTTTAAATCGTTCCAAAACGATCAAGTGGCCACAAAACAAATTTAACATCACCTAATATCTTATCTTTACTAATAAAACCGATCATACGTCCATCTTTTGAATTCCGACGATTATCACCCATCACGAAGTATTCACCATCTGGAACTTTCTTCTCACCCGTAACCTCACTCAACGTAAAATCAAGAGTCAAAGGTGACCCGTCTGTTACTGCTCCTTTGAATTCATCAAGATAAGGTTCTTTGACTTCTTTATCGTTGATATATAAAACATCATTTTTATATTCAATCGTATCACCTGGTAAACCGATTACTCGCTTGATGTAATTCTTCTTAGGTTCGTCTGGTGCTGGAAACGTCACAATATCAAAACGTTTGATTTCTGTATTCTTTAATGCAATCACTCGTTCACCATCTGCTAAAGTCGGATCCATTGAATGCCCTTTGACAACAACTGGCGTGAACACAAATTGCCTTAGTAAAAATAACAACGTTGCTAAACCAATAAAAAATAATATTGTATGTAATAACTCTTTAGACTTCAAATTCATTCCTCCAAAAAACATGCTTCCTATATTTTACCACAGACAATCAAATTTCTACAGAATTCTTTTCTTTTCGGGCCCTTTTTTAATATATCTCTTAATAAGTGATCTATTCATTGTTTATTACTTATACAAAAATCAAAAAAACTGAAACAACTTTTACTTAGCTTGTCTCAGTTTTTTTATGCTTACATGTCTTTTACAACAACATAATACACAACTAGTGGTCCATGCAAGCCCACAACTAATTGCATTTCAATATCACCAGAATTGGAAGGTCCAGAGATGAAGTGAATCGCAGAACCGACGTTTTCACCGTTTCGTTGTTTTTCTGCATAATAAGCTGCAGCTTGAGTAGAACGTGGTACAATTTTACTCATGGGAATAATCGAAATATAGTGCTGAGGTAAAAAATGTAAAGAACGTCCTTGCCCTGCATTTGTTTCAACGACTACTGAACCTGATTCAGCTAATAAAAATTCTGCAAAGGCAATCGCAATATTCGCCTTTTCTGCATTTGTTATATTCATTTCTCTATTTTCAGCGCCTTTTTCCCAAAATGTTAGTTGTTCATCTGTATTTTCTGAAAATAGATTTTTAGAAAAGTTTGTTAACCCATATTCATCAAACCGCGAATCAATTGGAACTATAACCTTTCCTTGACCAAATGCTTCGATCAGTTGATCGATTGTTTCAGTTAAATGTTCTCTAGTTGTTTCTACAAGCTTCGTGTTGATTTTATCCACTCGTTTTTTAGCAATTTCTAGTAGCTCTTCCTGTGACTTATCTGCCAGTGTTAATTCAGGCAAATCATTGATTGGTCGGAATGGATGATCTGCTACGTTTTGTCTTTCTATGCCTAGTTTTTCAGTCAGGTTACTTAAAAATGATGTTCGATTTTGTACATTAGAATCAGTCATTTTGCTCACCTGCTTTATGTTTTTTATACCAGCTTCTGAAATTTTCTGAACTTTTTGGTGGACGCGGTAAATCTCTGACATCGGTCCAACCTTTCACAAGACCAGGACCTTTGGCAACATAACCACCATATTGGAACATATTCTCTACTGTAATTTCTTTTTTCTTACTCAATGGCGCTAATCCAGCGTGATCAACTTTCATTGCCATTTTAAATAAATTGGGCGTGGCCGTGGCCTTGCCCACTAGTCGCATTTGGAAATCATCAAAACCGTGTTGCATTTTCAACTCATCTGTCATAACTCTTCGATGTTCGATCAATAATTCGTGTAGTGGGATTTTCACTGGGCAAGTATCCGTGCAGGCGCCGCAAAGACTAGAGGCATAAGGTAACTCACCAAACTGCTTATAGCCCCCTAAAACAGGTGATAATACGGCTCCTATTGGTCCAGGATAGATTGAACCATACCCATGGCCGCCGATATGACGATATACTGGACAAACATTTAGACAAGAACCACAGCGAATACATTGAAGTACAGGCTGAAAAGCAGTTCCTAAAGCATTGGAGCGCCCGTTATCCAAAATTACAACATAAAACTCTTCTGGCCCATCAGATTCATCTGCATTTTTTATTCCAGCAAAGGTCACATAAGTAGTTAAACTTTGGCCGACTGCACTTCTAGCTAATAGGTTATCCAAAACCTCTGCCTCTTTCATACTCGGAACGATTCGCTCCATTCCCATCAAAACGATTTGTGTTTTTGGAATACTGATTGTTAAATCCGCATTCCCTTCATTCGTATTTAAATTAATCAAACCACTATCAGCAATTGCAAAATTACACCCTGTAATACCAACTTCTGCTTCCAAGAAAAATTTTCTCATGACTTCTCTGGCGCATCGTGCTAAATTGACTGGATCATTATCACCTTGATAACCTAACTTTTCTGAAAAAACTCGACGAATTTGTTCACGATTTTTATGGATACTTGGAAAAACAATATGAGATGGTTCGTCCCAGTCATCCATTTGTAAAATAAATTCAGCTAAGTCAGTCTCCATAACACTAACACCATCTAGTCCTAGCAACATAGGATCAATATCAACTTCTGTGGTCACCATGGATTTTGATTTCACTACTTTTTTAGCATTTTTTTCTAAAACAACTTTCTTTACATATTCAGTTGCCTCTTCTGCGGTCTGAGCGAAAAAGACTTTGCCTCCTTGTTCAGCCACATTATTACTAAATTGTTCCAAATAATCTGGTAAATAAGAAATCGTGTGTTGTCTAATTTGTTCACCTAACTCTCGCCATTGCTCCCAATGTCCAAGCTCTTCTCTGGCTCCTTCTCGCTTGATCCACTGATCATCTTGCGCTTTCGCTACCGCCTTTTGCATAAAGACATCTTTTTTGCTATCTTCTAAACGTTCTTTGAAAGATTTCTTGCTTGTCGTTAATCCCACAATAGTTCCTCCTAGATGACTGTCATTATTTTTGGTTGATCCATCCGTTTTTTATCCACCTGTTGGTTTAAAACTTCAGCGATATGCATGATTTTGATTGGCTTACCATCTCGATTGAATTTCCCACCAATATTCATCAGACAGCCCATGTCTGCGCTAATTAAAATTTCAGCTCCTGTATCGATTACATCATTCATTTTTTCTGTAACCATTTGTTCAGATATCTCTGGCATTTTTACTGAAAAAGTTCCGCCGAACCCGCAACAATTTTCAATGTGATTTAAGGGAACCATCTCCAAACCAGCTACATGGTCTAACAGGATAAATGGCGCTTCCCGCTCCTTCAAAATCCTTGTCATGTGACACGAACGGTGGTAAGTCGCTTTAGCGTTTAATGTTGCACCGACATCCGCAACACCTAAAACTCTGTACAGAAATTGGCTAAATTCGAATGATTTGACCGCTAATGCTTCAGCTTTCGGACCATATATAGGATCATCCTTTAAAAAATGTCGGTACTCTCTAAGCATCCCCACACATGAACCAGCTGGCCCCACTACATATTCTGCATCTTCAAAACAGTCGATTTGATTTTTCAACGTCGCATAGCTTTCTTCAACATAGCCGCTATTATAGGTTGGCTGTCCGCAACAGGTTTGTTTATCAGGTAATGATGTTTCACAACCCAAACGTTCCAAAACCTCAACCATTGCCTGTCCTACATTTGGAAATAGTAAATCAACAACACAGGTAGAAAAAATACTTACTTTCAAAAAAAGCCCTCCTCGTATAGTTGTACGAAAAGAGCGGAACAGTCATCTATATAGTCAAAAATAATATTGGCTTATATATTCGCTTTTATCAAAAAGGAACCGACAACCACAAGACTATTATCATACAACTTAGAATCAAAATCATTTTGTAACGTTTATTATACAATAGTAATTCTATCAGTATTTCTTCTATTTATCAATTCATTTCCTTATGCTTTTTCGCATACTTCATTGCAGAATTGATAGCAAGTCAGTACCTTTTGACAGACAATCGATATGAAATATATAATAAAGAAAATAGATGACTGGATAAGAAACATTTGATACACTATATAAGAGTATGAGTTGTAAGGGAGGTTATTTACCATGTTCATCACATTCAGTATGTTTATAGGTTTAATTGTACTAACAATCATAATGATTGTTTTAATTATTTATTTAACTTTTACTGGAGGAAACAATCAGCATTCGCGTCAAAAAAACATTTATCAAGCACAAGAAGCCGCAAAAGAATTGTTAGCTCAAAAAAATAATGAATTTTCACAACACTCTACCTCATTTAAAATAAATCAAGAAACTGAGTTTGAACAACGATCAGATAGAAATGAGTTTCACCAAGATATGGACATTAAGGAAGATGATGACCCGCTTCGTGTTTTACCTTATCCCAAAGACAACAAGTTTGAGTAAAAAATGGAACTAACGAGTATCAAGAATAAGTCTATACTGATTTCTATATTAAAGAGCTTGGGAAATAACTATTTTAGTTATTTCCCAAGCTCTTATTTTTTGAAAATAACTAAACTTATTTGTATTAAAAAAATAAATAATTTTAGTTATATGTGATAATACCCATTAAATTTGACTTTAAATCATTCTATTTCTATAATTTGGAAAAAGGTAACAGGAGTGATGAAATGGATATCTTATTAAATGAAAAAAGTAAAAAAAAAATCCAACTTTTTACGGAATTATTATATAGAGAGAATGAAGAAATATCTTTTTCCTATTTACAAAATTTCCTTGGTGTGTCCTTAAGTACCTTAAAACGATATTTCCAAGAACTATCAACTGATATTAAGAATAATAAATCCTTTACACAAATAGTATTAATACGTAATGTCGGAGGGTATGTCATTCAAAATCATTCAGCACATGCCATGGATTACCTTATTATTCAATTACGTCTAAGTTATTTTGAATCATCCTTACAATTTAAAATTATTTTAGAACTTCTTTTAAACCATTATAATTCTGTAGAAGATCTAGCTGAAAAATTATATATAAGTCCTCCTCACCTGTATAAAAATATTAATATTTTAAATATTGAACTAGAAAGATATCCTTTAAAAATTGTTTTCCATCCTACTACTAATTTCCAAGGAAAAGAAAAATACGTCCGTATGCTAAATTTTTATTTTTTTTGGAGTGTATATCGAGGAATTGCATGGCCATATGATTTTAAAAATATGAAAGACTTCTCGGCCAACGTTGACTTTGGAGAATTACAGAAAAACTACTCCGACTCAGTAATCAAACGTTTGGAGTTCATGGTTGGTCTTTTTATGGTCAGGCGACAAGACCACCCCATTCGTTTGCCCAAAAAAATTAAAGAGCTATCAAAACACTTTGCTACTACAAATGCCATTTCAAAACTTGTAGAGCCATTCCTAGTCACTGAGGATGAGATCTTATTTTTTAATTTACTAGCTAGATGTTATATTGCTGAAATTGATACACTACAAGATAAATATAGACTATATGATTCATTTCCGAGAAGCTTGCCTTTAATCAGCGCTTGTGACTTATTAATTGAAGAATATGAAAAATACTTTTATGGGGATTTTTCTATGAATAAGGAGCAAAAAACAACTGTCTTCTATTATTTGTTAATCGGGATGATTCAAGCAACTTATTTTTCAATTAGTCCTGTACAGTTTTTTAGAACTTCATTTACACAAAATACGCATACAAAACTTTCTATTAAGGATAATCCAAGAATTAATAATTTTTGTAAGAAGTTTCGAGAAGATCACCTAGACTTTCCAGTGCCTGCTCATTCTGATTTTGGCTTATGTATTTTGTTAACCATTTTAACAGAAACATTCTTATATCCTTCTTTGTCTGTTTATATACAGTATTCTAAAAACAATTTAGGCACAGTCTATATAAAGAATAAATTACACATGCTTTTCAATCCAAGAGCTATTCACTATATTGATTGCTTCGAAGAGGCCGATCTTGTAATCATCGATTGCTTCGAACCACGTGTTAAAAAAAGCAAACAGAAAATTTTTTACATTTCAGATGTTTATAATGAACAAACCTGGCATGAGCTATTCACTTGTATTCAACTTTTATTTTTTAAAGCCAAATCAACTTTTTATTAATGTTTAACTCCTGTAGAAATGAACAGTATAAAAATCTATAACTATGGAAAATAATTTCTTTATTTAGATTTCAAGCCAGTGATAAAAACTGAAAATCAGTTTTATCGCTGGCTCCTCTATTTTTATTGCTTGTTAGACCTCATTAACGCAACTAAATACAATTATACTGAGTCATGCTATTAAGGTGCGTTTTCTATTATCCAGATAATATTTGACGAATATTCTTTATTAGCAAGTACTGTTCCTGGTAGAACATTTAGTAAAATTTGTTGTTTTTCTGATTGACCTAGCGGCAATGAAATTTGTCCATTTACCGCATTTTTATTGTAGTAAAATTCAGCAGTCTTTTCATCACTCAAGTGTTCTCTCTTTTGTTTGCCCAAAGAATCTGTTGTTTGAAGTACTAACGTACTGGCTGTCTGATCACCTTGTTCCGTTTGTAACGGCCGGCTTAGTTTCGTAACAATCCGCCAATTTTCCGTTACATACCGTGTGTCTTCAATTGTTAGGTTTAAGGTTTCTTCGGTCGGAACTAATTGTTCTTCCGAATTAATGGTCTGCTCCCCAAATGAGATATTCGCATCTACATGACTAAAACCTAAAGCCCCCTCTAGTAGTGTTGCTGTCACGGTTTTCTTAAGTGTTCCAATACTAAAAGTGATGTTATACACTCCTGGTTTCTTCATTATCGTTCCTTGATTAATCATAAGCTGATCAGTTTTATTTTCTCCGGTTTTGACATCCCAAAGTTCAGCTTTTGCATATTTTAATAAAAATTTTGGTTGTTCCTCTACTTTATCCGGAAAATCAATTGCTGCAGTTGAAAAATCTTCAGCACGAAATATATAATTGTTATCCGAAATGGTTTGAGAATCTTTTACAAAAAACAACACTTTAATGATTGTTTTATTTTTGGCCTTATCTGTGAATGTAATCTCTCCTTGAGACACACCTACTTTAGAAATATCAGGTTGCTTGGTTAGGGCAACTTCTACCGAATCTGCCCCGGCATTATCATAAAGTTCTTTGTACATCTTAGAAATTTCTGGTAACGGATCCCCTAATTCTAGAAATTGATTGACTGCTTCGGCTTTTGGTGGAGTGGTATCTGCGACAGATTGGACCAGAGACTTTTCACTAGTATTCCCAGCAGCATCAGTAGCTGTAACGTAATAGCTTTTGTATGGTACCAAAGGTTTGTTTGTTGTTGGAATACTTAATGAATACATATCATCTGCATTTGCTTTCCCTTCTAAAAACAAACTATTTGTTTCGTTATCATAGATTTTGACCGTTGAATTCTTTTCTGCATTACCTGAAAATACGGTGCTTATGTCTTTTAGTTCGTTCAGACTTGGTTGCTCTGGTGGAGTTTCATCTAAAACTGAAACTACTTTAGAAACTACTTTACCATGAATTGTACTTAAAATTGTTATCTTTTCTCCATAGGTAAAATAGCTTCCAGTTGGAAGAGCATAACTAAAATCCCCCTGATCATCTGCTTGAATATGGTATTTAGTAGCATCGCCTATTACCGGTGAAGCAATCTTCGCAGCAGGTATTTCTGTACTACCAGAAAATTTTAGAAAAGCATTGGGATATGTTTTACCGATGATTGTATTACTGTGATGATCTTCATGATCTGTTACCAATTTTTCTGGCGTTAAGCTTAGATTTACAGCATCTAAAAGCGATTGAGCTTTCTTTAAATTATTATCAAAGGTATCAGATTCAGTTGTTGAAAATGCGTCCTTAAGCTCATCGAATTTTGCACGTAACTCATCTATGCTTTTTTGCGTTACCTTTAGCTTAAGCGCTGTTTGAGTATCATCCGTAAATAAATCATTAATCAATGAAGTAAACTCATTTAATTCTTCTGTAGCATCATATACAGTTTGTCTTGTAAAAGTAACATTTCCAGTACCTTTTCCATATGGTTTTAAATCACCATAATGATAGAGACTTATTTTACTTTGAGTAGATCCTGCTTTAAAAAAGATACTAATACTTTTTTTGCCATCCATTGTAAAACGACCTAAAGGCTTTTCATTATTATTGATTTTTACCCCTGTCTCCATCCCTTCTAAAGTACTACTTACATTTATATCCGCCTTGAAAACATAGTAGTTGCCGGGAGTAGTTTGAACTGTCTGTTCAACATATATTGTTTCCTTTTCTCTTTGAGATTTTTTTAATGAAATCACACTATTTCCTAATGTAATCATTCCGTAACCGACATCTTTTACTATTATATCCTTTTCGGTCGCTAATTTGCCCATTGTAGATGTATTTCCACGATATGTGTAGTAACCATACCAATCATCTGGTGATAATAAATTGGTAGGATTGGCTTTTATACTACTACTAGCTTTTATTTCGTTTGTTTTTTTTAGAATGAACTGACTAATGAGCCCCCCAACTAACACTAGAAACAATAAAATTAGAACTATTTTTTTCTTTTTTTTAATTTCCACCCACTCCTCATTCTTTTTTCAAAAATACGAAAAATGATATAATTTACATTTTGTTTGCAAATCAATAATTTCATTCTACATGGCTTATTTATAAAATCATAATCCATTTTTGATTCATATATTGTTCACAATGAGAGACTAACACATATACTACTATTAGATTAAAATACACATAGGTTTATCATCTATTGTCAAAAAATAACAATAGAAATTTTCCAACAACAAAAAAAACGAAACAAAACGTAAAATCAGTTTTGTTTCGTTCTCTAAATTTTACTATATGGAAAAGTATCAGCTACTGTTCCCTTCTTCTATTGTAGCTAATTTTAGACGCTTAAACAATGAAAGTTGACTACTTATTAAAGTAGCACTATGGTCTCAATTTAAAGCTATCTCATAGACGTGCATTTAATTCTTTTGCTAAGTCTTCAAAACCAGGTTTGCCAAGTAGGGCAAACATGTTCTTTTTGTATGCTTCCACACCTTCTTGGTCAAATGGGTTCACGCCATTTAAATATCCAGAAATTCCAACAGCGATTTCAAAGAAGTACATAACATAACCCATTGAATAAGCATCCATTGCAGGAATTTTCACGATCATATTTGGTACACCACCATCTGTATGAGCAAGCAAAGTACCTTCAAAAGCTTTTGTATTTACAAAGTCAATTTCTTTCCCTTGTAAATAGCCCAATCCATCTAAATCTTCAGCAAGTTCAGGAATAGACAAAACATGACGCGGAGTGTCAACTTTAACGACTGTTTCAAACAAGTTACGCATACCATCTTGAACGTATTGTCCCATTGAGTGTAAGTCAGTAGAAAAGTCAGCTGCCGCTGGGAAAATACCTTTTTGATCTTTTCCTTCTGATTCACCAAATAGTTGTTTCCACCACTCAGAGAAGTAATGCATTCCTGGTTCATAGTTGATCAACATTTCTGTTGTCTTACCTTTACGGTATAAAATATTTCTTAATGCAGCATATTGGTATGCTTGATTTTTGTTTAAATCAGTTGTTGCAGCATACTCTTTACGCGCGTCATTCGCACCCGTCATTAAAGCATCGATATCGCCACCGCTAACAGCGATCGGTAATAAACCAACTGGAGTTAGGACTGTGAAACGTCCGCCAACATCATCAGGAATCACAAATGTTTCCCAACCTTCAGCATCTGCTTCCACTTTAACGGCGCCTTTAGCACGGTCAGTTGTAGCATAAATACGTTTATTTGCTTCTTCTTTGCCATATTTTTTAATCAATAATTCTTTAAATACTCTAAATGCAATTGCAGGTTCAGTTGTCGTACCTGATTTAGAGATCACATTTACTGAGAAGTCACGATCACCAATAACATTGATTAAATCAGCTAAATAAGTTGAGCTGATACTATTTCCAGCAAAGAAAATTTGCGGTGTTTTTCTTTCGTCTGCTGGTAATAAGTTATTAAATGAATGATGTAAAAATTCAATCGCTGCTCTCGCACCTAAGTAAGAACCACCAATACCAATTACAACTAATATTTCTGAATCAGATTGGATTTTTTCAGCCGCTTTTTTAATGCGGGCAAATTCATCTTTATCATAATTTTCTGGTAAATCGATCCAACCAGTAAAATCACTTCCAGCTCCAGTTCCTTCTCTTAATGCTTTGTCGACTGCAGTCACTTGTGCCTGCATGTATTCCAATTCATGATCAGCAACAAATGGTGCCAAATTGGAATAATCAAATTGAATGTGTGACATTCCTTCTCCTCCTTGAAATTAAACTTAGTACATACTCTACTTTACGTTCTTTTGATGCTTTTTTCAAGCAAATTATAACTGAGTGTACCAATTTTTATTTTAATACACTTAAACAATCCCAATTATACCACAAATCAAAATATTATTTAGGTCTAGCAATTATCCGATATGAAAAAACATCAAAAAATAAAGAATGATTAAGACAAAAATCATCTTTATTTTTTGATGTTTTTGGACTAGACCAACCCTTGGCTTAGCATAGCTCGCGCAACTTTTTCAAATCCTGCAATATTTGCTCCTAAGACAAAATTGTTCGCAGCATCATATTTATTTGCTGTATCACGACATGTTTCATAAATATTTTTCATAATATCATCCAACATACCATCGACTTTTTCAAATGACCAAGATAATCGCTCAGAGTTTTGGCTCATTTCTAACGCAGAAACCGCCACTCCACCAGCATTTGCCGCTTTTCCTGGACAATATAATACACCAGCTTTGTCAAGTACCGCTACTGCTTCTAAAGTACAAGGCATATTAGCTCCTTCAGCAACGACTTTTCCACCATTTTTCACTAAAAGTTCAGCTTGTTTTTCATTGATCTCATTTTGAGTGGCACATGGTAAAGCGATATCGTAAGCAACTTCAAAATCCCAAACGGATTGACCATCATAATACGTAGCATCTGAATGAGTTTCTACATATTTAGAAATACGTTCACGATTTTTCTCTTTTAATTCTTTAACTAATTCAACATCGATACCTTTCGGGTCGTAAATAAACCCAGTTGAATCAGAACAAGTTAGAACCGTTGCACCCAATTCTTTCGCCTTTTCCATTGCATAAATCGATACATTGCCGCTACCTGAAACAACAACTTTTTTTCCTTTGAATGAGTCATTTGAGTCATTCAAGAGATGTTTAACGAAGTAAACACAGCCATATCCAGTAGCTTCAGTTCTAGCCTCGCTACCCCAATAACCTAAAGGTTTACCAGTTAGAACACCTGCATCATAATTTCTCAAACGCTTATACATACCGAATAAGTAGCCGATCTCTCTTGCACCTACACCGATATCTCCAGCTGGCACATCTGTGCTTGGTCCAATATGTTTTTGTAACTCTGTCATGAAACTTTGACAAAAGCGCATCACTTCAGCATCTGATTTACCTTTAGGATCAAAGTCACTTCCGCCTTTTCCCCCACCAATTGGCAAACCGGTTAGGCTGTTTTTAAATATTTGCTCAAACGCTAAAAATTTCATCACACTTAAGTTCACGCTAGGATGAAAACGCAGGCCACCTTTATAAGGACCAATTGCAGAGTTATACTGCACTCGATAACCACGATTGACTTGCCAGTTGCCTTTGTCATCTTGCCACGGTACTCTAAATTGTAAGATTCTTTCTGGTTCAATCAGGACTCCTAAAATATTGGCTTCAATGAATGCAGGATTTTCTTTCAAAAATACTTCAACCGTTGGTAAAAATTCGTCGACAGCTTGCAAGTATTCTACTTGCCCCCGATCATTTTCATGAATCTTCTTTTGAATCTCTTCCACGTACTGTTTTGCTTCCATCTAATCACCCTCTCATCGTTATAATCCTATTTTAACTTAAATTCAGAAAATTTCCACAACTTTTTACTGTAAATTGAAAAAAACTTAGAAATATTTTTCAAAATTGTGTTAAACTACCATTGAACTGGAGGAGAATTTATGAAATTATTTGATGTTATTGTCGTCGGAGCAGGTACTAGCGGTATGATGGCAGCGATTGCCGCAGCGAAAGCGGGAAGTAATACCTTATTAATAGAAAAAAATAAACGCGTAGGTAAAAAACTTTTGATGACAGGTGGTGGTCGTTGTAATGTGACGAATAATCGTCCTGCAGATGAAATCATTGCGCATATACCAGGAAATGGAAAGTTTTTATATAGCGCCTTTTCACAGTTTAATAATTACGATATCATGGAGTTTTTTGAATCGAATGGAACTCATCTAAAAGAAGAAGATCACGGACGAATGTTTCCTGTGACCGACCGCTCAAAAACAATTGTCGAAACTTTATTCAATCAATTGGAACAACTTGGCGTAACGATATATACAGAAGCAAAAGTTGAAAAGGTACTACATAAGGATGAACAAGTCATCGGAGTCGCTTTAGAGCACGAAAAAATATATGCACCTTGTGTCATTTTGACAACTGGTGGACGTACCTATCCTTCCACAGGATCGACAGGTGACGGCTATAAACTTGCTAAACGATTAGGTCATACTATTAGCCCTTTATATGCAACTGAGTCTCCAATCATTTCTAATGACGATTTTATTACAGAAAAAACGTTACAAGGCCTTTCCTTACAGGACGTTGCACTTTCAGTTTTAAATAGTAAAGGGAAAGTAATTGTAACGCATCAGATGGATCTCCTTTTTACCCACTTTGGCGTTTCGGGTCCAGCTGCTTTGAGGTGTTCAAGTTTTATTAATCAAGAATTAGTTAAAAATGAGCAAAAATCAGTTACTTTACAACTGGATATCTTTCCTCAAAAAACAGCATTTGACCTAAAAAAAGAAATAAAGAGAAGACTTTTTGATCAACCCGAAAAATCACTAAAAAATGCTTTGAAAAATCTTGTTGCTGAACGTTTGTTAGATTTTGTCTTAAACGAAACCTCCCTTTCAGACTGTCAATCAAAACAAGTTTCGGAACAACAAATTGATGCTTTAGTCCAACACTTAAAGTCTTTTGAAATAAATGCAACAAAAACACTTCCCATAGAAAAGTCTTTTGTAACAGGTGGTGGAATTTCATTGAAAGAAATCCAACCCAAAACAATGGAAAGCAAAATAGTTAATGGTTTATTCTTTGCAGGAGAGTTACTTGATATCAATGGCTATACCGGTGGATACAATGTTACTGCAGCTTTTGTCACTGGACATGTTGCAGGAACTCATGCCGCTAGCGTAGCCGACTATACTTATTTGCCAATTATAGATCAAGAATAAATAACTTTCTTATTATAAATGAATGAACAATCCAAGAATTGTATTCGTTCATTTTTTTTCCTGCTAAAGTAGCTACGACTTTAGCAGGATAAAAATAGTAGAAAAAATAAGGCTTTTGAACGATTTTATCTTCTTCTAAATTATGTAAAAATAGTTTTAGGAGGTGATTATAATGAAGATTAGTTTAAAACGGAAAACCACATGGGGATGCGTACGTCATTTTGTTATTTATAAAAATGGCGTTAAACAAGGAAAGCTTTTTAACAATATTGTAACTGAAATTGATGTTGAAATCGGTGATATTCTTGATTTTAGAGAAAGCTTTTTCTATTTTTCTCAAAAAATAAATGTAACTTCGGAAACAAAAGAAATCATTATTGCCAACTCAAAACAAATCAGGCACTTATTCTCATTATGTATCATTTTATTTTTATCACTCTCTCTGCTTAGTCTTTCTATTACATCTTTAAATTTATTCTTATTTACCGAAATTTCTTCTTTCCTTTTTTTAAACCTACTATTTCGTTATCATTCCTATCGTTTTAGCATTGAACCTTCTAATTCACTGAATGAACTTTCAGTGAATTAGCTTAAAAATACAAAAGTATCTGAGGTATAACTCAAAGAGTTATACCTCAGATACTTTGATTCTTAATAAACAGTTATCCAATAAAATGCCGAGCACTCATAGGCTTATACTTCTTTTTCTGAAAAAGAAGTATCTAAAATATAACCAATCGAACGTATTGTTTTCACTTGAACGGGCGAATTTTTTACATCAGCGAATTTCTTTCTCACATGAGAAACTAAATTACATACTCGATTTTTTTGAACTCCACTACTACTTTTAGACCAAACACCTTTGTAAATGTCTTCATACGTAACAGTTTGGTTCATATTTTTATACAAAATCGTCAATGCGATAAATTCTTGTCTTGTCAAATCAACTTCTTGATTTTTATTGACTAATACACATGATTTCTCTGGTATTATTTCGAAAGAAGATTTATTTTCACGTTTTTTAACTGTTTCTTTTTTTAAACGCTTCAAAATATTTTTCACAATCAAGTCCATCTCATCTGCTTCTTCAGTGAAAATACCATCTGCTCCTAATTTTAAATAAACCATACGGGAAGTAAAAACCATTTGATCCTCATCTGCAAGAATAAGAATGTAAATATCAGAGATTTTTCTTATTTCTAACAGTCCTTCACATATGTTTGTAAAATTAAGTTCTTTGCTTTCTTCTATTATAAGAATATCTAGTTCACCTAAATCATCGAAACAAATCTTATCCATTAATTCAAGTGAGCATTGCTGATCTAAATCCAATGTTTTATAGTAGTTATTTTGAGGTGTTCTTAATGAAAAATAACCTATCTTGTACATACACATTTCTCCTATATATTAAATTTGAAAATGCTCAATAAATTGCTTTATATAACTATTTCTTTTTATTATTACGCTTCTTATCGCCCTTTTTAGCTATAGATTTTTTTTTATTTTTCTTACTAGCTTGAGCTTTTAATTTTCTTCTTTTTTGCCGTCTTTTTTTACTGATATACTGACTTAATACAAAGGTAATGATTATTAATAATACTGCACCACCTACACCGGCGATAATGTACCATTTTGTATGGTCAACTTCCAATTCAACTGCTTGTTCATTCAATTTTTCGGCTTCTTTTTTATCGATTTCAAAATCTTTAGACCATTTCCAGTCTTCTCCTGCACTATTCACTTTCATATGCAATGTATACTTTCCTGGTTTAAACTCTTGATTGGCCCAACTAATACCAAAATCAAAATTTGAATTAGGCGCCATTCGTACTCCAGGGTTACTCTGCTCAAATAAGTTTTCGTCCTTACCTTTTTTAGTGACACGCACATCAACTTTCATATCTTGTATAATCATAGGCTTCGTATTTTGAATATTGGCCTTTAAAACATTTCTATAATTGACCTGAGAGGGTTGAATCTTTCCTAATTTAAAATCTGGTTTAACTACATTATCATTTTCTCTAATTGATACACCAATAGCAAATGCAAAACGGTTCTTGATTTGTACTCCCGAACTATTCTGCTCTTCTTTTGTTTTATTTTCTTTTTCAGTAAAATGAAGTCCACCCAATACGATACCGTCTAATTCTTCATCAGGCATAGTTACCTTAACCTTTAATGTTTTTGAACTTTTGGCTGGAATCGTTATTTCTTTTTCTAATTCAGAGATTACTGAAAACGGTGCTTTTAGCGTTTTGTCTAACTTGGGATCTGAGTTGCTATAATCCACAATCCCATTATCGTTAGTAATAGCTGTATTGGCATGATTTTCTACTGTCACTTCTTCGTCTAAAGGATTGTTCATTAGAACTTCTAATTCTTGAACTTGACCTGGTTTCATTCTTAAATCAAAATAAGTTTTTGTTTTGTCAATTTGATTTTCAGGGATAACTGCTGTCACAGAAAAATTCATTTTTCCTTCTTCCGCAGAAGCTTTTATGGGAGCCCCCCCTATCATTATAATCAAAAATAAAAGTGAGATTATTCGCTTATACATTACTAATTTCTCCTAACTTTCTTATGTTTGAATCTATGTTATTACTTTTTATGTAAGAATCAATTGGCACAAGCTCCTAAAGCTGTACCAATTGTTTACAATGTTGGCTAGATACCATTCCCTTATTCTTTCATTTTTTGTTTCTGTTTTTTATGGCGCATTCTCGAGTGTCCATACTATTTGAGTGGAGTATTCTTTACCTGATTGAACACTACCAGGAATGACATTCAACATCACTTCTTTGCCTTTCTCTTTCGTAAAGTCTACTTGAATGAGACCATTGTTTAACTTACTTGGTTCATACATTGGTGTATTTAGCTCGTTTAGTTTCTTATCCACAACTTTACCCGCTTCATACGAGCGATAGATTAATCTACTAGCTGAAGTCAGACCGTCTTTCGTCTTCAACGGATGAGCCACCTTTGCCAATAAACGCCATTTGTTCAGTTTAAACCGAGTATCATTTATAGACAGGCTCAACTTCTTTTCTGAAGGGACAAACTGTTCTTTCGATGCAATTGTTTGAGTGCCAAACGTTAATGTGTCCATTGTTTGTTCAAATGCCAAACTTCCCTCTAGGAGCGTTACTTTAAATACTCTTGTCAAACTTCCAATCTTAACCGTGATCGAATACACGCCTGGTTCTTTTTTTAAACTTCCTTGATTATAGACAAGTTTGTCGTTGATCAGTTCACCTTTCCCTAAGTCCCAAGCCTCGACCGCGCCATGTTTTAAAATAAACGCCTTTTGTTCTGCCGCCGTTTCCGGTAAATCAATCGTTAAGGCTGAAAAATCATCGGCTTTCAGTAGGTTATTACTATCCATCGCCGTTAATTTATCTTTTACTGTGATCGGCACAACGACAACGAGTGAATTTTTTGCTTTATCGGTCAATGTGATCTCAGCTGTCTTATATCCTGTTTTAGAAAGATCAGGAGTTTTGGTTAATTTGATGGTTAAGTCGGCCGTTCCAGCGTTATCTGTAATGTTTGTAAGCATTTTATCTATGGCTGGCAGCTTTTCCCCCAACGTTAACGCTTGTTTCACCGCTTCTGCTTTAGGGGCTGTGGTATCTGCTACAACTTGGTCATCCGAGGCAACACTGATATTTCCAGCAGCATCGGTTGCGGTAACGTAATACGTTTTATAAGGAACCAGCGGTTTTTTAACTTCCGGTATAACCAATGAAAACTGACCATCCGTTCCGACTGTTCCTGTTAGGAATACAGTGTCATCCGATTTATCATACATCGTGACCGTAGTGCCTGTCTCCGCTGCGCCAGAGATCGTTCCCGCTTGGTCTTTGATTGTATTCAGCTTCGGTTTCTCTGGTGGTACGTCATCTTTCACTTGTCGTGTTTGAGAAGTGGTTTTCCCTCTTAGCATACTGGTCACCGTGACCTTCTCATTCCATTTAAAATACGTTCCTTCTGGCAGTGAGTAACTGAAGTTTCCTTCCCCGTCTGCTCGTATCTGATATTTTTTTGAATCATCCGCAACTTCTGAGCTTAAGGTTCCTACTGGAAAGGCACTGCTTCCCGAAAAGTGGATAAAGGAATTAGGATAGGTTTTCCCTTTAATGGTATGACTTAGTTCGTTTTTCGGATCATTGACTAATTCAGTTGGAATGGTCAAGCTCATTGTGATTTTGTCTAGCAATGCTTGGGCTTTAGCAAGTTCCGTCGATAGTTCCTTTTTAGTCGTTGCATTAAGAATCGTTTCAATCGATTTTTTTACTTTATCAATTTTCGCTTGTGTCGCCGATAATTTTAATTCTGTATGTGTCTTATCTGTGAACAAGTCTTCAAGCCCTTCATTTGATTCTGGAATTCCTTGGCTCAAATCTACAACCGATAACTTCCGATAGTTAACAGCATTATTAATAGTCTCTTGATCTACAGTAAAAGTAACGGCCATTTCTTTTGTTGTGGCCTTAACGATGTGTCTAACCTCAATAATATTATTTGACCGATCCTTAATATCCTTATAGGTTGGAAAAACGGAAACGGGATTATCTACATCTGTATTTGATACCCAATTTAATGCATAAGTTGATTTACTAGCTCTCTCACCCTGCATCTCTGTAGAAAGTTGATAATAATGTCCTGGAATTGTTGGAAAGGTGCTCCTTACGTGGGCCTTTTGAATGTTATATTGAGTACTTATTCTCTCTAACCTTAAAGAAGAAGGCTTAACAGTAGCAGTTGCGATACCTGACACAATGGCGTTATTGTTCACGCCATTCCAATCCGTACTCACGATCCATTTAGAACTAAAAACAGTATTGACGAAACCTTGCCACTTACCTTTATTTAACAAATCGTATTTCGAAAGAATCGTTTGATCAGTTATTTCAGGCGGTTCTGTCTCGGCTCTAGTTTGATTGTTGATTCCTCTAGGTTGTTCTTCAGCTTTCAAAACGACCTTTGTTTCTATATTAAGAGCAACAAAAATCACTAGACTACTTAGTAAAACTGTTGCTATAAGGAAAGAATATTTTTTCTTTTTCATTTTCTCATTTCCTATTCATCAGTATTTTTAGTAACTATCCTATAAAATTTAAAGATGAGTAACATGAAATAAATCAGTAACAGCAGCATGCCTAAACATTACTTTTCCTAACTCTCTTTATGGCCCATTCTCAAGTGTCCATACTATTTGAGTGGAGTATTCTTTATCAGATTGAACACTTCCAGGAAGGACATTCAACATCACTTCTTTGCTTTTCTCTTTCGTAAAGTCTACTTGAATGACACCATTGTTTAACTTACTTGGTTCATACATTGGTGTATTTAACTCGTTTAATTTCTTATCTACAACTTTACCCGCTTCATACGAGCGATAGATTAAACTACTAGCTGAAGTCAGACCGTCTTTCGTCTTCAACGGCTGAGCCACCTTTGCCAATAAACGCCATTTATTCAGTTTAAATCGAGTGTCATTTATAGACAGGCTCAACTTCTTTTTTGAAGGGACAAACTGTTCTTTCGATGCAATTGTTTGAGTGCCAAATGTTAATGTGTCCATTGTTTGATCAAACGCCAAACTTCCCTCTAGCAGCGTTACTTTAAATACTCTTGTCAAACTTCCAATCGTAACCGTGATCGAATACACACCAGGTTCTTTTTTTAAACTTCCTTGATTATAGACAAGTTTGTCGTTGATCAGTTCACCTTTTCCTAAGTCCCAAGCCTCGACCACGCCATGTTTTAAAATAAACGCCTTTTGTTCTGCCGCCGTTTCCGGTAAATCAATCGCTAAGGCTGAAAAATCATCGGCTTTCAGTAAGTTGTTACTATCCATCGCCGTTAATTTATCTTTTACTGTAATCGGCACAACAACAACGAGTGAATTTTTTGCTTTATCAGTCAATGTGATTTCAGCTGTCTTATATCCTGTCTTAGAAAGATCAGGAGTTTTCGTTAGTTCCATCGTTAAATCAGCCGTTCCAGCGTTATCTGAAATGTTTGTAAGCATTTTATCTATGGCTGGCAACTTATCGCCCAGCGTTAACGCTTGTTTCACCGCTTCTGCTTTAGGGGCTGTGGTATCTACTACAACTTGGTCATCCGAGGCATCACTGACATTCCCTGCGGCATCGGTTGCGGTAACATAATACGTTTTGTACGGAACCAACGGCTTTTTAGCTTCTGGTACAACCAATGAAAATTGACCATCCGCTCCGGCTGTTCC
Organism: Enterococcus haemoperoxidus ATCC BAA-382; assembly: GCF_000407165.1. Classification (NCBI taxonomy): domain Bacteria; kingdom Bacillati; phylum Bacillota; class Bacilli; order Lactobacillales; family Enterococcaceae; genus Enterococcus; species Enterococcus haemoperoxidus. Next base: position 1,459,030 of record NZ_KE136479.1, read on the forward strand.
TGTTAGGAATACAGTGTCATCCGATTTATCATACATCGTGACCGTAGCGTCCGCTTCTGACTCACCAGAAATCGTTCCCGCTTGGTCTTTGATTGTATTCAGCTTCGGTTTCTCTGGTGGTACGTCATCTTTCACTTGTCGTGTTTGAGAAGTGGTTTTCCCTCGTAACATACTAGTCACCGTGACCTTCTCATTCCACTTAAAATACTTTCCTTCAGGTAGTGAGTAACTAAAATTACCTTCCTCATCCGCTCGTATCTGGTATTTTTTTGAATCATCCGCTACTTCCGAGCTTAAGATTCCTGCTGGAAAGGCACTGCTTCCAGAAAAATGGACAAAGGAATTGGGATAGGTCTTTCCTTTAATGGTATGACTTAGTTCATTTTTCGGATCATTGACTAATTCAGTTGGTATGGTCAAGCTCATTGTGATTTTGTCCAGCAATGCTTGAGCTTTGGTAAGTTCCGTCGATAGTTCCGTTTGGGTCGTTGCATTGACGATCGTCTCAATCGATTTTTTTACTTTATCAATTTTCGCTTGTGTCGCCGATAATTTTAATTTTGTATGTGTCTTATCTGTGAACAAGTCTTCAAGACCTTCATTTGATTCTGTTATTCCTTGATTCAAATCTACAACCGATAACTTCCGATAGTTAACAGCATTACGGGTACTCTCTGAATCTGCAGTAAAAGTAACAGCCATTTCTTTTGTTGTGGCCTTAACGATGTGTCTAACGTCAATAATCTCATTAGAGTGATTCTTAATATCCTTATAGGTTGGAAAAACGGAAACGGGATTATTTATATCTGTATTTGATACCCAATTTAATGCATAAGTTGATGTATCAGCGTTTTCACCCTGCATCTCTGTAGAAAGTTGATAATAATGTCCTGGAATTGTTGGAAAAGTGCACGTTACGTGGGCCTTTAGAATGAAGTATTGAGAACCTCCTCTCTCTAGACTTAAAGAAGAAGGCTGAATAGCGGCTTTTGCGACACCTGATACAATATCTTTTTTGTCCACGCCATTCCACTCCTTCTTCTCGGACCAATTATAATCAAAAATACTATTGACGAAAGCTTGCCACTTACCTTTATTTAACAAATCATATTTCAAAAGAATCGTTTGATCAGTTATTTCAGGCGGTTCTGTCTCGGCTCTAGTTTGACTGTTTATTTCACTATTCTTTTCTTCTGCTTTCAAAACAGACTTCATTTCTATCTTAAGAGTAACAAGAATCACAAGACTACTTAGTAAAACTGTTACTATAAAGAAAGAATATTTTTTCTTTTTCATTTACTCATCACCTCTTTATCGGTATTTTTTAGTAACTACCTTATAAACTTTAAAGATGAGTAACACGAAAACGATCATTAACAGTAGTATACCCAACCCCATTAATAGAGTATTGCTTTGGGTGCCCGTACTAGGCAACAAACCAGACTTAGCTGTTTTTCTTCTACTCGTTTCTGGTAATTCCTCCATTTTATTTGACGTACCACTATTTGACGTACTGGTTTTCGTCTGGCTACTTTCTGATGTTTTATCTGTGCCACTCGGTACTGTTGTACTCGAACTAGAATCACCGCTAACAGATACATCACTATTAAAAGTTAAGCCGATTTCAGTATCATAGTTTACCGCTTCTGCTACTTTAGAAAACTGAAATAATGGTAGTGTTATAAATATAATGCTTAGCAAAATAAAATATTTTTTTTTCATAGTCCTTCTCCTTAGCTTACCTGTAAACAAATCAGCTATGATGCTTTCTTCGTTTTGTTTAAGCTGAAATTCCGTTTATCTATCAAGCTCCATAAACAGCTACTTCCACATCTTGTATAATTACAGGTTATGTACTTTAACTGTTGATTTTATGTAAAAAACAATTATTGCAGCAACTATCGGCCGCTGCAATAATTGATTACACCAAATTGTTTAGTTGCCTGCTGGAGGCGTTGTTGGTGTTGTTGACAAAGTCCAAGTTATTGTAGACTTATATTCTTCTTTTGCATCTTTCTTAGAGTCTGCAGGGACACTAAGCGTAACGTTAGGGTTTCTGTCAGTAGCTGTTAAACTAGCTGGTGTACCATTATTAAATACTGCTGCCCATGAACCCATTCCTTGATCTTTTTTAGCTACAATAAATGGCTTAGCTTCTGAAGTCAACGTGATTTCTGTATTCAAGGTAGATGGCTTAAAGTCTTTTCCATCAACTGGTTTTACTGCGGATGAAAATTCTGAATGACCTAATGTTAAAGTAGCTTTTAAATCTGCATTTTTATCTACTACAGTTCCATTAAATGGAGTAGCTGAGACTGTCAATTCCCACCCATCATTTGTACCTCTATTATCTGTAACTTGTACATAATGCGGAACATATTTTGATTGCACAGGCTCTGTCACTTTACCAGTTTCGTCTAATAAATTAACTTTTGGATACAATGGATGATATTTTGCTGCATTCCCTGACATCATTACAGTTCCAAACTTAAAGTTCGGTGCAAAATCAACTCTTAAAGGACCTTTAGTCCCAACTGAACCTTCACCAGTTTCTGGCTTGATTCCATTACCATCAGGGTCCATTGGATCAATCGTATTTCCTTCGTTACTAGCATCTTCGGATTCTGATTGAAATTTAACTGTTGCGTCAGTTGTAGGCGCTGCAACTTGATCAGCGAACGCTGGTGATGCGGCTCCTAAAATAAATGTACTGATTAATAATGCAGATGTGATTGTTGTCTTTTTCATAGTAAACTTCCTCTTTCCTTTTTTAAACTTTTTTATTATTTGTTTATTCCCCTATTAAGGTGTAACTTCTGGTGTAACTTCTGATTTTTCTGGAGCATCCACTAATGTCCATGTTAATACCGTTTTATAAGCTACATTTGCTAATTTTGCAGTATCACCAGGGATAGTTAAAGAAACACTTTTTTCTGCTTGTTCATTAGTATCTCCCAATGAATAGTGCCAAGTTCCCATTCCCTTACCAGCAGCTGCATTCACAACTGTTACAGCTGCTGCACCTGGAGTAAGTTTTTGTTTAATACCTAGTGGAGCAAATTCTGATCCTTTTTGCGTAGACTTCAATGTAGGATTATCTAATGTAAGTTGTGCACCTGTAAGTTCTGTAACTTTATTATTTGCATCTTTGGCTTGGAATTGTGTATCTTGTTTAAGTTGCAACTGCCAACCTGCATTTGTTCCGCGGTTATCTGTAACTTGAACATAGTTTGGCACTTTTTTTGGTTCTACAATATCTTTTAACTTAAGTTCTGCTAATTTTGCATGATAAGTAGTTGTATTACCAGATACTTTAACAGCGCCAAAATTAAGCTTTGTAATATAGTCAATCGTTAAAGGACCAACCATTCCAGTTTCTCCTTCACCAGGCTTTTCAATTTCTTCACCACCAGGTCCAACGGGCGGTGTTACTTCTGTTTCATTTTGTTCGAATGAAATTTCTGCTTCCGAGTGCACTGGAGATTGAATCGTCACTGGCGGTTTAACTTCGTTTCCTCCAGTCTCTGTTTCTGCAAAAGCGGGTAATGTTCCTAGTAATAAACTAGCAAATGTTACTACACCTGTAGTAGTCAATACTGTATTCTTTTTCGATATCATGTTTTTTTCTCCTTTGAGTTTTTATATTGGTGTATCAATCAACTCCCAAGTTAAGGAAGTTGTATAGTTACCTTTCTTTTTTTCGGCCGACCCAGGAACTCTGACTTGTATGCTTTTTTTGCTTTCTTCTTTATCTTTACCAAACATAATCATCCATGTTCCTTTCCCCGTCGTTTCAGTCGACCGAGATACTTCTGTTGGTTCCATACTATCAGGATCCAATCGAACACTTTCTATGGCAATGGGTTCTTTTCCATTGTTTGGCGAAAATAGCGTAATATTGTTTAGTGATATTTCCGCACCTTTTAGTATATGTGCTCCATTTTTGAGTTGGCCATTTTGTTTGACTGTTAAACGCCATCCAGCATCTTTGCCTCGATTGTCAGTCAATTGTAGAAAATTAGGAACTTCTTCTTCCGAGCCATCTGCCTTTTTTTTAATCTTTGTTAGTTTTGCATAATAAGTATCATTTTCCTTTGATCCCTCATGTTCTCCAAAAATAACATGAGGAGCAAAATCAACACTTAGTGGACCCGATGTTCCTGGTTGAACAGGTATCGGTGAAACAATTTCAGTTGACTCATCAGGTTCTCTAGGATCTATAGGAGGGGTAATATCCGTATTCTCGGTATAAAAAATTTCTGCTTCCGATTTATTTCCTATACTGCTATCAGCAAAAACGGATGGCGTTTCAATGCTGATCCCCCCCAGCAGTATAGACAGTAACACAATAAATTTTCTTCTTGTCTTTTTCATTTTTTCCTCCCCTCTCATTACGGTCCATTCTCAAGTGTCCAAACTATTTGAGTAGAATATTCCTTGTCTGATTGAACACTTCCAGGCAGAACATTCAACACCACTTCTTTGTTTTTCTCTTTCGTAAAGTCCACTTGAATGAGACCATTGTTTAATTTACTCGGTTCATACATCGGCGTATTTAACTCGTTTAGTTTCGTATCAACCACCTCATCTGTTTCATACGAGCGATAGACTAAACCACTAGCTGAAATCAGACCGTCTTTTGTTTGCAGTGGCTGGTCCACCTTTGCTAGTAAACGCCATTTATCTACATTAAACCGAGTATCATTTATAGACAGGCTCAACTTCTTTTCTGAAGGGACAAACTGCTCTTTCGATGCAATTGTTTGAGTGCCAAATGTTAATGTGTCCATTGTTTGATCAAACGCCAAACTTCCCTCTAGCAGCGTTACTTTAAATACTCTTGTCAAACTTCCAATCGTAACCGTGATCGAATACACACCAGGTTCTTTTTTTAAACTTCCTTGATTATAGACAAGTTTGTCGTTGATCAGTTCACCTTTCCCTAAGTCCCAAGCCTCGACCGCGCCATGTTTTAAAATAAACGCTTTTTGTTCTGCCGCCGTTTCCGGTAAATCAATCGTTAAGGCTGAAAAATCATCGGCTTTCAGTAAGTTGTTACTATCCATCGCCGTTAATTTATCTTTTACTGTAATCGGCACAACGACAACGAGTGAATTTTTTGCTTTATCAGTCAATGTGATTTCAGCTGTCTTATATCCTGTCTTAGAAAGATCAGGAGTTTTGGTTAATTTGATGGTTAAGTCGGCCGTTCCAGCGTTATCTGAAATGTTTGTAAGCATTTTATCTATGGCTGGCAACTTATCGCCCAGCGTTAACGCTTGTTTCACCGCTTCTGCTTTAGGGGCTGTGGTATCTACTACAACTTGGTCATCCGAGGCATCACTAACATTTCCTGCGGCATCGGTTGCGGTAACGTAATACGTTTTATAAGGAACAAGTGGTTTTTTAGCTTCCGGTATAACCAATGAAAACTGGCCATCCGTTCCGGCTGTTCCTGTTAGGAATACAGTGTCATCCGATTTATCATACATCGTGACCGTAGTGCCTGCCTCCGCTGCGCCAGAGATCGTTCCCGCTTGGTCTTTGATTGTATTCAACTTCGGTTTCTCTGGTGGGACTAGGTCTTTCACTTCTCGAGTTTGAGAAGTGGTTTTCCCTCTTAACATACTGGTCACCGTAACCTTCTCATCTTCTTTAAAGTACTTCCCTTCTGGCAATGAATAGCTGAAATTTCCTTCCCCATCTGCTCGAATTTGGTATTTTTTTAAATCATCCGCTACTTCCGAGCTTAAGGTTCCTACTGGAAAAGCACTACTTCCCGAAAAATGGACAAAGGAATTTGGATAGGTTTTTCCTTTAATGGTATGACTTAGTTCGTTTTTCGGATCATTGACTAATTCAGTTGGAATCGTCAAACTCATCGTAATTTTGTCCAGCAACGCTTGGGCTTTAGCAAGTTCTGTAAATAGTTCCTTTTTAGTCGTTGTATTCAGAATCGTTTCAATTGATTCTTTTACTTTATCAATTTCCGCTTGCGTCGATGATAGTTTTAATTCTGTATGCGTCGTATCTGTGAATAAAGCTTCAAGACCTTTAATTGATTCTCCAATTCCTTGATCTAAATCAACGAGGGATAGAGCCCAATTATCCAAGACTGATTTCGATCCGCTTAGACCCGAAAGGCTAAAAACAAGCGTCATTTCTTTGGTCGTTGCCTTAACAGTTTTTCTGATCGTTGTACCAATATTATCAGGACGTTTTTTTAATTCGCTGTAGTCTGAATAAACAGAGACCGGATTATTTACATCTGAATTTGATAGCCAATCTAAGGCATAGATTACTTCTTTACCCATTTCAGACGATGAACGCATTGTAGTTGAAAGTTGATAATAGTGTCCAGGAATTGTACTAATTGTAGTTTTTACAAGAGCAGACCAATCACGAGCACCACTGTTAGAACGAATCTCTACCCTACTACTTTCCGCATATGCATACATCAGAACATTCCCCCGTTCATCCTTAACAAGAGAAGCAGACGGTGTTCCATTCCAAGTACTGTTTAAACTCCAAGGTTCATCCTTAGACTTAGTATACCCTTCGAAATCTTTTATCAAATTGTACTTTGAGAGAACAGTTTGGTCTGTTATTGCTGGAGGAGATTCTTCTACTCTCGTTTGATAGTTGGCATTTTTCTTGTTTTCTTCTGCTTTCAAAACTGTTTTTACTTCCGTCTTTAAATTAAAGAAAATTGTAAAGACCGCAACCCCCATAATAAGTACTGAGAGAAAATACCATTTCTTTTTATTCATTATTTTTCCTCCTACTTTTTTTGCAATAGCTTATCGCATTATAGGATTTAAAACTGAGCATTTTTCTATTTATCTTCCCCTTTTCATTATTCTAGACAAATTTAACCTGAACTAATCCAGTTCCTATTTTTCTTGGATCATATTCATTTTTTACTTTTGTCTATTCCAGTTTTCAGAAAAAGAAATTAGATATATGCGCTTAATAAAACTGTTTAGACTGGTAACAGATACCATTTTTTTATTCTTCAACCATGAATAAACCTGTTAAAATTAGACAGCCCAAAATTAGGTACAAAAGATTCTTTATCGTTCCAGTATTAGGTAAAAACCTATCTAACCCAGACTTAGTTATTTTTTGTGTAACTGTCTCTGAAAGTTCTTTCTTATTACTTGGTGGTTATTAGTACTAGTCTGTGATGTTTCACTTGTGCTGCTTTCGATTTTTGAACTTGAAGTGGAATCACTTCCAGTAGCTACATCAGTATTAAAAGTCAAACCAATTTCTGTATCATAGTTTGCCGCTTTGGAAACCTTAGAAAACTGAAACAACGATATCACTATAAAAATGATACTTAGGAAAATCAAACCCCTTTTTTTCATAGCTCCCCCCTTTTTACTCCCCGACATTCCCAACTCAAAAACACAATAAATAAATTTAAAAGATATTATTTATAGATATTAAATGCAATTCGGAGATTTCGATTAATTTTTTTCTCTTTCGTATTACTTTATTATCATAAAACATAAAGTTTTCTTTTGAAAATCCAAAACTGAACACATTTCAGTTCTTTTTTAGATAAAATAACATTCATTCCGTTCTATTAATAACAAAAACAAGTTTTATGTTAATAAAAAATAACAAATATAAAACAAATACAAATGATTTCATTGCACCTGTAATTGACTTTGCTTTTTTTCTACTCTATAATTCCACGGAAAACTACTGGAAAAGGACGTACATGAATGGAATTTTTTTTAAATGATAAAAACAAGAAAAAATTAGAACTTTTTAAAGAATTAATTTTTAAAGATAGTGAAAAGGTTTCTTTCACTTACCTCCAACATTACTTAGATATCTCTTTAAGCACATTGAAGCGATATTTTAATGAATTAGAATCTGATATTCAAAAAAATGAAGATTTAAAAATGATTGATTTTGAAAGAAGCACCGGCAGCTTTCAATTAAACAATCATTCCCATTTTAAAATTGATTATCTAATAGTACATTTACGACTTCATTACTTAAATGAGTCTTTACAGTTTAAAATCATTTCTAGTATTCTTACCCGAAGTTATTTAACAGCAGATGAACTTGCGGATGATTTATTTGTAAGTATTCCTTATTTATACAAACAAATAAATGCTTTAAATGAACAACTTAAAAGTTTTCATATAAAAGTAGTTTTTCATTCAAATGAAAATTTATGTGGTGAAGAAAAGCAAATGAGAATGTTTTGTTTTTATTTTTACTGGAACGCCTATCGAGGTACTATTATTCCTTTTGAATTTGAACTTAGTTGTGTGTTCACCAGTCCAGAACTGATAGAAAGCTTGGAGAAACGCTACCCATCTTCTGTTATCAAACGAATAAAATTAATGTTAGGAATTACGATCATGAGACAGTATAAATTCCCGATAAAATTACCAGACGAAATAAAAAGTATACTCAAACCCTTTGAAGTAACCACGGAAATTTCAAGGCTTGTTAAAAGATACTTTATATCAGAAGATGAGCATTTATTTTTTAATTTAATGCTTCGAAGTTTCATTTCAGATATTGATTCTTCACAAGAAAAAATCAGTCTTTTTGATAAGTTTCCAAGATCTTCCTCTTTAGTATTCTCAAGTGAATTGCTAGTTAATGAATATGAAAAAAATTTTTCACCTTCAACTTCTATGACTCCTAAGCAAAAATCTAGTATTTTTTATTATGTACTAATTGGATTAGTTCATTCTACTTTTTTTGAAATCAATCCAATGTATTTTTTTAGACAAGTGATGATCAATGAACAAGATAATACAGAATTTTTAAAAAAGTATTTAAAACGACATCCAAATAATTTTCGTTTCTACAAGAAATTTAGAAAAGATCACCCTGAATTTACAATCGATTCTACCTTTAATTTTGGTATTTGCATGTTGCTTTCAATTTTGACGGATATGTTTTTGATTCCTACTATCTCTATTTACATTCAATACAGCAGTAACAATTTTGGCACAGTTTTTATAAAAAATAGGATTCTAACACTTTTTAATGCTGAATCAATTACTTTTACAAATCAAATAAGTGAATCGGATATAGCTATTATAGATAATTTTGAAGTTCACGCAGAAAAGGAACAACAGACTTTTTTCTTTGTGAACAGTTTTTTAGATGAGCGAATGTGGCTCGAATTGATTATGGTTATTCAAAAAAAATTATTGAATAGTGATTAATATGTGCGATCATTTCCTTTTGAAAAATAAAAAATAACGAAACTAAGCAGGTCTGCTTAGTTTCGTTATTTTTCTGTCATTTTTAATTACTTTTCATTAATTCAGTTACATACGCCACTGTATCAGGTTGTTCCGCCTCGATCTTAGTGATAGCCTGTGAAAAGTTCGGCAAATGGTCTTTATGTGCAATCAATAGTTCATCCAATAATGTTTTAGCCATTGTTCCTCCTGGAACTAATGGGTTAATTGTAAATGCATGTAATGCAGCGCCATAGTCTCCATCGATAGCTGCACGAATTACAGTTTCTTCCATGCCTTTCATCACTTGAATAATTCCACGCGCTGCTGGTGGGAAAGCTCCCCAGTTGTATGGTTCATGTCCATGTGCAGTTACAGGTCCTGACACCTCTACAACACAGTCATATGGCAAATCAGTGATTGTTCCGTTATTTTCAGTAGAAACAACCATATCTGTACGTTTATCATTGTGAATTGATGCAATTAGTTCACAAGCTGCATCACTGTAGTGAGTACCACCACGTTGTTCTAATTCTTTTGGTTTATAGTCTAAATTTGGATCTTTGTAAAGTTCAAACAAGCGAGCTTCAGTTTCTTTTACTACTTGTGCTCTTGTTTCCCCTTTTTCAAATTCTTCAATCGAATGTTTCAGCATCTCATCTTCGATATAATAATAACGATGGTAACCACAAGGTAACATGCCTAGATCTTTGATTTGTTCATAATGAAAAGGTGCATTATGAATATTTTTCAAATGACTTTCGGAATCTTCTTGCGGCCCATAAATCAAATCAATCAACTCTTGTGTTCGTTCATTTCCTTGTTTGTCCCAGACACGATGCCAATGGAAGTGATTGATACCAGCAAATTTGAAGAATAAATCATCTTCAGGAATACCTAATTTTTCAGCTGCTTGTTTTCTGTGACCAATCGGTACATTACATAACCCAGCTGTTTTTTTCCATCCGCCATGTTTGATAGCCGCTTCTGTAACCATGCCGGCAGGATTAGTAAAGTTTACAAGCCATGCATCGGGACATAATTCTTTCATATCTTCAATGATTCCAAGGATGACAGGAATCGTACGGAAGGCTTTAAACATCCCACCTGCTCCATTTGTTTCTTGTCCTAAAACACCATGAGACAACGGAATTCTTTCATCTTTGATACGAGCATCAAGTAGTCCTACTCGGAATTGTGTTGATACAAAATCTGCATCTTTTAAGGCTGCACGTCGATCTAATGTTAAGTGAACTTCCCAATCTAGACCAGCCGCTTTGACCATTCTTTTAGCCATTGCACCAACTGTTTCTAATTTTTCTTTCCCTGCTTCAATGTCTACTAACCAAATTTCTTTAATTGGTAATTCATCTTTTCTTTTAATATATCCTTCGATCAATTCTGGTGTATAACTTGATCCCCCACCAATTGTTGCGATTTTCAATGCTTCTCTTGTCATGTGTTTCCCTCCTGATTTTTTGTTCAGAATATGTTCTGACATCGTTTACATTTTCATCATAATATGTGGGAATGTTCCCATGTCAAGCTCTTTTTTCAATTATTTTATGTTATACTTAAAAGTGAAAGAACTTATTCAACTAGCGAGGTATTATAATGACCACAATTATTGATGTTGCAAAAAAAGCCCAAGTATCGAAGTCTACAGTTTCTAGAGTCATTTCTGGCAATGGATATGTCAGCCAAGAAAGTCGCAAAAAAGTTTTAGAAGCAATGGAAGCGTTATCCTACTCTCCTAATTTGATTGCACGAAATCTTCAAAGTGGTGAAACAAAAACAATTGGCTTTCTTGCTCATGGTTTTATTGATCCTTTAGGTGTTTTTCTTGAGAGTTTCATTTCTATTGCAAAAAAGTATAACTATTATGTAACACTCTACTTTACAGATGGGGACAGGAAAAAGGAAATCGATGCCTTAAACCAAATGAAATACAAGCAGCTAGATGGCGTTTTTATTTTTACTAGAGCAAATAAATGGGAATTTATCGAACCTTATAGTCTGTTTGGTCCAATCGCCACTTGGCATCGGATTGATTCTGAACGAATCTACTCGTCATATGTCGATCATTATTCTGGCTACTTGCGATCGCTGAAGTACCTTTATCAGCGAGGCTATCGATCCATTGGTCATGTGTTAGGGAATTCTGAAAATTTAAATACAAAAGCTCGTTTAAAAGCCATTGATGATTTTCACAAAGAAAAAGATATTCCTATCAAAAACGAATGGATTTTCCATGATAAAACAAGAATTGACAACGGACGAACTATTGCTCAGTTATGGCATGAAATGACTAATAAAACGGATGCAATAGCTTTTTATACCGATTCAGTTGCAGCAGGCTTTATTTCTGAACTTCAAACATTAGGTTACTCTATCCCAAAAGATGTTGCTGTGATTGGTTTTGACAATAGTGAAATCAGTCGTTTGATGCACATTACAACAGTAGACTATTCCATTAAACGTCAAGCTGAAAATTCGTTTATTTATATTCATAATCAGTTAAACGCTGAGAAGATCCCAGAGCAAGAAATGAGTGTATCGTTAGTTGAAAGAAAGACTGTTCCAATTCGAATCCAAAGAAAAGAGCAATGAAGAAAACCTCACTGCTCTTTTTTGATTACTTAACTATTTTTTACGTTCGTTTCTTAAAATTGAAATCGATTGTTTTAGCGATTTCAATACACCGCCTTCGCTATAAACCAATACATTTGACTTGTAGAGTTTTGCTGAAAACATCGTTAATAGAACGCCGAAAACCACAAGAATCAAAACAGAAATCATAGCTCCTGTATTAGTTACAGTCTCACTCGCTAAACGAATTGGCATAATAAAGGATGAAATCAGCGGGATATATGAAGATACTTTGATCACAATATTTTGCGGATCAGTCGTTCCTAACGAAATCCCGATGAAATAGCCAATCATTGCGATATAGATAATAGGCTGAACCGCTTTAGCTGTATCTTCTGGTTTTGATACTAGCGAACCGCATAGAGCCGCTAATACTGAATAGACTAACACACCTAACACAAAGAAAGCGAGTGTGTAAAATAAGAAACTGCCAAAAATATTAGCTGAGGACAAGCCCTCTAAAAAACCTTTGACCATATCTAGATTTTTCAATTGTGAATAACCGATTCCGATAGCTGCAGCATAAATGACAATTTGTGTAAGAGCAACTAAGATAACTCCTGTCAATTTTCCATAAAAGTGAGTTTGAGCTTTCGTACTGGATAAAATAACTTCCATAATTCGAGTCCCTTTCTCAGAAGCGATTTCTTGTGCAATAATTGAAGCATATGTGATGATGATCACCCAAAGAATGATCGTTATGACGAATGACATCGCTGACTGGATGGCTGTATTGTCTTGCCCTGTTGTCATTTTGCCATTATCATCAAAACTAACTTTTGTCTTTTCAAAATTAGCTGGTTGGCTCAAACTTGCTAACTGTTCCGAGTTTAAATTCAATTTACTTGCATTCAACGAGGATTGAAGCCCATTGAGCATTTGTCCCATCATTAATTCGGTCGTTGTCCCCAAAGATGATTCTGCATATAATTTCCCTTGAATTTGCTCTGTCTTAGTCTCCAAGACAAGAAAAGCATCTAAATCTTTATTTTTTAATTGCTTTTCAGCATCTTTTTGCGACCCAACGACTTTAAATGTATAATCATCTGTCTTCGACTTAGCTAACTGTGTTGATAGTTCCTGACTATCTGAAACAAGTCCAACTTTTGTCTCTTCAGAAAAGCCACCTGCTAGTGAGCCAGCGATATAAATTATTCCCATAACAAGAAACGGAACCAAAATCATAATAACAAAAGAAGCAGATTTTACATTTTTTTTATAAACATCACTTGCTATAATCCAAAATTTACTCATTTGGTTCACCTGCTTTCATCTTGAATATCTCTTCCAAAGTTGGCGGCTGTTGATTAAACATTGGAATATAGCCAAATTGGGTAGCACGAGCAAAAATTTCTTGTCCAGCTTTTGGATCGTTCAAGGTTACTTCAACGACACCATCCCCTCTTCTTACTGCCGATTTTACGCCATCAATTGCTAAAACGTCTTCTGGATTCAAGGGGGATTCTAAAAAGACTTTCGTCCTACCGAAGCTTTCACGGATTTCATGAACTTTGCCATTTAGCACCATTTTTCCACTTCTTAACATTACAAGATGATCACATATTTTTTCAACATTATCCATATTGTGACTAGAGAAAATAACACAAGAACCTTTTTCTTTCAATGCAATAATCCCATCTTTTAAAAGTTCCGCATTGACTGGATCTAAGCCACTGAATGGTTCATCTAAAATAACCAACTTTGGTTCATGAATCAGTGTTGCAATCAGTTGGACTTTTTGTTGATTTCCTTTTGAAAGTGATTTTACCTTATCTGTCTTTTTTCCTTTGACTTTGAATTTTTCCATCCATTCGTCGATTTTAGGTTCAATTTCTTTTTTCGTTTTTCCTCTTAGCTCAGCAAAATAAATCAATTGTTCTTGAATGGAAACTTTAGGGTATAAGCCGCGTTCTTCTGGTAAATAGCCAATATCATTATAGTCTTTTCCACTCAATTGATGCCCATTCCAAAGTACGACACCACTGTCTTGCGTTAAAAAATCTAAAATCAAACGAAAGGTTGTTGTCTTCCCAGCACCATTTTGACCGATCAATCCAAGTATTTTTCCATCTGGAATTTCAAAAGAAATATTATCTACTGCTGTGTAGTCCCCAAATGTTTTAACCAAATTCTTTACTTCTAACATTACCCATCCTCCTATATTCAAATTAAATCGACTTTTTATAAAAAAGTAAATTAGCCGTTTTATTGGTAAAAAACGTAAATCCCCCTTTACAAAGTTTACCATGTGGTCGCACTTTTTAATATAGTATTACAAGTAACTTCTCTAGAAATCACTAAATATTCAGACAATTATTCTAAAAAGCTCTCCTTATAATTAGAAAAGAAAAGCTAAACTCACCTAAGTAAGTTTAGTCTTTCTGTTAATTAACCGACTATTGAGGTTCATCTTTCAAATCGGATGTTTCTTGATGCAAGTGATCATAAACATTTTTAGCAACATTTTTCGGTAAACCTGACGCATTTAATTCTTCAATCGAAGCAGCTGTAATATTTTTTAATGATTTAAATTGTTTTAATAACTCTTTTTTACGTTTTGGCCCTAATCCTTCAATATCGTCTAAACGTGAAGCAAAACTATTTTTACTTCGTAATTGCCGGTGAAACGTAATTGCAAAACGATGGACTTCATCTTGAATACGCTGTAACAAAAAGAACTCTTGTGAATTTCTTTCTAGAGGAACGATATCCAAATTAGGACCGAAAAGCAATTCACTGGTTTTATGCTTATCGTTTTTAGCCAATCCTGCTATTGGAATATCTAAGCCTAATTGATTATCCAACACTTCTTTTGCTGCATCGATTTGACCTTTCCCGCCATCAATCACAATCAAATCTGGAAATGGTAGATTCTCTTTTAAAACACGTGAATAACGGCGATAAATCACTTCACGCATCGAAGCATAATCATCTGGACCTTTGACTGTCTTAATTTTATATTTACGATATTCCTTTTTATCTGGGCGTCCATCGATAAAAACAACCATTGCAGAAACAGGGTCCGTTCCCATAATATTTGAGTTATCAAATGCTTCAATTCTCACAGGCGTCGGAATATTCATCGCATTCCCTAATTTTTCCACAGCACCAATTGTTCGTTCTTGTTTACGCACAATTAGGTCAAATTTTTCCTGCAAAGCAACGGTAGCATTTTTACCAGCTAACCGAACTAATTTCTTTTTTTCTCCCCGTTGTGGCTGTAAAACCTTAGTTGAAAGCATTGCTTCCACACTAGCGACATCGATATTATCTGGAATCAAAACTTCTCTTGGGATAAAGTGTTCATTTTCTTGATAAAATTGTCCAATAAAGGTCAAAAAATCTTCTTCTTCTTCATTATAAAAAGGGAAAATTGAAACATCTCGTTCAATCAATTTACCTTGTCTGATAAAAAATACTTGGACACACATCCAACCTTTATCAACTGCATAACCAAAGACATCACGATCAACTAAATCTGCATTTGTCATTTTTTGACGTGTCATGACCGTTTCGATTGCTTTGATTTGATCACGATATTCTGCAGCTTTTTCAAATTCCATATTTTCTGCAGCTTCATTCATTTTTCTTTGTATTTCTTCTTGAATAACTGGGTGCCCACCATTTAAAAAACTTTTGATTTCAGCAACCATTTCAGTGTAAGTGGATTTAGGTATATCAAAGACACATGGTGCTAAACATTGTCCCATATGGTAATAAAGACAAACCTCTTTCGGTAACACTCGGCATTTTCTCAGAGGAAAAAGACGATCCAGCAAACGTTTTGTCTCATTTGCTGCACCAACATCTGGGTAGGGACCAAAATATAGTGCTTTATCTTTTGAAACTTTTCTGGTGATCAACAATCGTGGATAATCTTCATTTGTGATCTTGATAAAAGGATAGCTTTTATCATCCTTCAACATGATATTATACTTAGGATCATTCTTGTGAATCAAATTGATTTCGAGAAGTAGTGCTTCTATATTTGATTCGGTTACTATATATTCAAAATCTTCTATCTCACTAACTAGTCGCTCGGTTTTCGTATCATGGCTACCAGAAAAATAAGAGCGGACGCGGTTTTTTAATACTTTGGCTTTCCCGACATAAATGATTGTACCATTTTTATCTTTCATCAAGTAACAACCTGGTTGGTCAGGAAGTAATGCTAATTTATTTTTGATTCTTTCGTTCATAATACTTCCTTCCTTCTTTCTTGATACATTATATTATACCATTTTCTAGAAACTTAGGCATAAAAAATAGGATGAAGAAACTCTCCATCCTATTTTTTATGCTACAGATGTTTGTCAATCAATGCACGTAATTGTTCTTTAGAGTGAACACCTACAGCTTTTTCTACAACTTCACCATCTTTTTTCAAAAGTAACGTTGGAATACTCATGATTCCAAATGAAGCAGGTGTTTCTGGATTTTCATCTACATCCATTTTCGTGATTTTCACTTCACTTTCATCATATTCTTCACTTAATTGTTCTAAAATCGGTGATTGCATGCGACAAGGGCCACACCATGTTGCCCAAAAATCGATCAATACAAGACCGTTATCTGTTTCAGTTGAAAAATCTTTATCAGTAATTACTTGTGTCATATTGTAGACCTCCTACTTTTTATATCTGAATTAATTATAGCACTCGTTTACTCATTCTACTAATTTCCTGCTTACTAAAGGTAAGCATTCTATTTGAATTTTACAATCGTAGCGCCATTACCACCTTGATTCCCTGGCGCAAATTCATAACTACTCACACTACGATGATTTTTTAGGTAATCAGTTATTCCTGTACGTAAAGCACCAGTTCCTTTTCCGTGAACGATCGTGACCTGAGGATAACCTGCTAAAATTGCTGCATCTAAATATTGATCCACTTCTGCCAATGCTTCTTCATAGCGTTTCCCGCGTAAATCTAATTGATTTGCTACATGACTACTTTCACTTGAACGAACAGCCGTTACTCTTTGTGTTGGTTCTTTTTCCGGCGCAACAGGTGTCATATCACTTTCATCAACTGACATTTTCAAAATACCTAATTGAACTTGCCATTCATTCTCGCTAGACTTACGAATCAATGTCCCACGTTGTCCAAACGTATTGACGATGACTTCATCACCTGATTTTAATTTCTTTTGTTCTTTGGCTTTTTTAAGCACTTTATTTTTTTCCAAATGCGCTTCTTCTTGATGAAGTTGTGAAAGTTTTGACTTGGCATCAATCAACTGATGTTCTTTTACACCACCTTGGTTGGTACCGCTCAGCTGCATTTTGCGAATATCTGAAATAATACCGTTTGCTTCTTCTTCGGCTTGCGAAACAAGTTCGTTTGCTTTTTTTCGAGCTTTTGCCATTTCTTTCTCACGTTCGTCAAAAAAGTAACCATATGCTTCTTTCAATTCTCTGTGCAGCCGTTCTGCTTCTTCTACATAATGACGAACTTCCAGATACTCAGTTTCTGCCATTTTACGACGATTTTCTAAATCAGCAATCATTTCATTTAAATCTTGACTTTCACCATCCATGATGTGTTTTGCCTCATCAATGATTGTCGTCTCTAATCCTAGTCGCTTTGAGATTTCAAATGCATTACTGCGTCCTGGAACACCGATTAATAAGCGGTAAGTTGGACTTAAGGTATCCACATCGAATTCCATACTAGCATTGATTGTACCTGCACGATTATAACCATACACTTTCAATTCAGGGTAATGGGTTGTCGCCATCACATAAGCACTTTTACTCCCTAACGCATCTAAGATCGAAATGGCTAGGGCTGCTCCTTCTTGAGGATCTGTTCCCGCACCTAATTCATCGAATAACACCAGACTATGACTATCTACTTTTTTCAACACATCAACGATGTTCGTCATATGAGAAGAAAATGTACTCAAGCTTTGTTCAATAGATTGTTCATCGCCAATGTCAGCGAAGACTTCATCAAAAATGCCCATTTGGCTTTCTTCACCCGCCGGAATCGGTAATCCAGATTGTCCCATTAATTGCAATAACCCTAATGTTTTGAGCGTAATTGTCTTACCACCCGTATTAGGACCAGTGATAACCACTGCCTGATAGTCTTTTCCAATAGTGATATCATTTGGAACAGCCTTTTCTTGATCCAGTAACGGATGTCTCGCTTGTTTGAAATAAATATGATTCTCTGCACTAATTTCTGGAACGATTGCTTTCAATTCTTTACCAAAACGAGCTTTGGCATTTACAAAGTCCAACTTACCGATAACGTAAGCATTATGCATAATATCATTTCGGTGTGGAACTAATTCAGCCGATAACTCTGATAAAATCCGTTCAATTTCATTGCGCTCTGCGATTTGATGTTGGCGCAAGCGATTATTCAGATCAACAATTTGTTTTGGTTCAACAAATAACGTTTGGCCTGATGCACTTTGATCATGTACTACTCCGCCGAAAACACTTTTATATTCTTGTTTAACTGGAATTACATAGCGTTCGTTTCTCATCGTTACGATTGCATCGCTTAAATATTTAGCGTTTTTTCCTCTAACGATGCCATCTAATTGTTCACGAATCGTCTGTTCACTTCTACGAATATTATTTCGAATGATTTTTAACTCTGGCGATGCTTCATCCGTAACTCGTCCATCCTCATCAACCGACTCTTTCAGCCTACGACTCAATTCAGGCAAAACAATCAATTGCTCAATCCATGTATAAAGTCTCAGTAACTCGATTTCACTATCCTGTAAATCATTAAAGAAACGAATAACTTCAGACGTCGTTGACAATACTCGTCCAACTTGTGCTAATTCGAGGCCGTTTAAGTCAGCGCCAATTTCAATTCGTTTCATGTGAGGGCGAATATTCTCTAACTTTGGGATAGGGATTCCTCCACGTAAACGCTGAATTTTCATCCCATCTTCTGTTTCTTGTAACCAAGACTGAATGCTCGTTGCATCGTTTACTGGAACTAGAAGCTCTATTTCTTCTGCCCCTTGGGCTGTCACAACATATTGAGAAATCAACTGTTTGACCTTATCATAACCTAATGTTGCTAAAATTCGTGTATTCATTTTTTCACCTTCTGTTCTTGTAAGACTTATTACGAGTGTTTTAATGACCAACTCGTACCTGTTGCATGAATTTTTATTTGATCATCTGCTCGATCCACAAATGATAGATTTGCTTAGAAAAAATCGGTGTGTCTTTAATGATATACCTTGCTAATCCACTATTTTCAAATTGTTTTTGGACAGCATCAACTGGTAACATCGATAACGTACTTAATACTAAAAACACTCCGATATAAATAACAATTAAACTTATTAATCCGCCAGCTAGCCAATTAGCTTGTTTTAATACGGGTACAAAGACCAATCCATGAGCAAAGATAGCCAAAAATCGCACGACTAACCAACCTATTGCCAAAATAAGTAAAAAAGCTATCGCACCATAAAAAGCTTGATCAAGATCAAGTGTAAGTTCTTGATTGAAAAAAACTAATTTAGTATCAGCTGTTGGTGAAGGATACGGGATGAACAATTCTAGATGAGAGGCCAAACTCTTATAATACGTTTTAGCTATAAAATAAGAACAAAGATAACCAAATGTATATAAAGCTTGTAATATCAATCCGCGTCTTGCGCCTGTATAAAAGCCAATGGCTAATAGTAATAAAATGAATAATGTTAACATCCTGTCATCCTCTCAGATTATTGGTCTTGAGTGCTTTTACTTTGGATCTGTTGTTTCCGGTTTTCGTTTAAAATTTGTTGTGCTTCCATATGATTATGGATTTCTACATCTTCTTGGCCGTTCTTTTTTAAAACGCCTCTTGCTTCTTCTTCGATTGCTTCGATACGTTTGATACGATTTTCAAGTTCTGCTAATCTAATTGTCCGTTTTTTTAGTTCAGCTACTTCTTGTTCTAGGTTAAGCACTTTTTCTTGTTTTTTCAGCTGATCAGAAATTGCATTGATTGCTAACAAAACAGATGCTTGCTCATCGTTTGTTTGTGGTGAAATATGTTTGAGTTCAGCTAATTGTTCATTAACCAATTTCGTTACTAAATCCATATGTTGTTTGCTTTCTTGTCCGATGATCGTATACGTATGATCGGCAATCACAGCTTTATATCTTGTTTTTTCTTTGACCATGATAGTGTTCCCTCCTGTAGTGATCCATTACATGCTATTGTACCATGAAAGTTATCATTGTGTGTTCTCAAATAAACCCTTTCTTATTATATGCTACTAAATAGAAAAATTAAAGGTCTAGTGTTATTATTACAACTTTTATTAGATTTTTACTTAAAAAGACTTTTTTGAATGCAAATTATTACACTTAAAAAACGATAAAAATAAACAAATGGAACACATAGATTTTACTCCATGCATTCCATTATTTTTTATAGCATATCAAACAATGATAGTTGATTTTCATCTGGCAAATCTTTCAATACACCATTTTCAGTCATATACTCAATCAATGTTTTTGATACTTTTCCTCGACTTGCAAGATCTTCTTTAGATAAGAACGGTTCATCTCTTGCTTCTACAATTGATTTCGCTACGTTTAGTCCCAAACTAGGAACAGCTCTAAATGGTGCAATCAATGTATCACCATCAATCACAAAATTCTCAGCATCTGATTTATATAAATCAATCATGCCAAATTTAAAACCACGTTCAATCATTTCGTTAGCAAGTTCTAAAACAGTTAATAAGTTTTTTTCTTTCGTAGAGGCTTCCAGACCTTTGTCTTGAATCTCTTTCATTCGGGCTTTCACTGCTTCTTTCCCTTGTGACATCGCGACTAAATCAAAATCGTCAGCACGAACTGAGAAATAAGCACAGTAGTATAAAATAGGGAAATATACTTTAAAGTACGCCACACGCAACGCCATTAAAACGTAAGCTGCCGCATGGGCTTTCGGGAACATATACTTGATTTTCGAACAAGAATCGATATACCAATCCGGTACATTATTTTCTTTCATCGCAGTCAAATATTCTTCTCTTAACTCATCTGGTATCTTATTCCAAAGCCCTTTACGCACTGTTTCCATAATTTTAAAAGCCATACCACTATCTAAACCTGCATGGATCAAGTAAACCATGATATCATCCCGACAACCAATAACTTCGGCTAGTGTCGCTTCCCCCCGGCGAATCAACTCTTCAGCATTCCCTAGCCAAACATCGGTACCATGAGACAGTCCAGATATTTGCAGTAACTCTGCAAAAGTTGATGGATGTGTCTCTTCTAACATGCCTCGTACAAAACGAGTTCCAAACTCTGGAATACCTAAAGTACCTGTTTTCGAATATATTTGCTCTGGTGTCACGCCAAGGACTTCTGGTCCAGCAAAAATCCTCATCATTTCAGGGTCATCTGTTGGAATTGTTTTAGGGTCGATTCCAGATAAATCTTGCAGCATCCGAATAACGGTAGGATCATCATGTCCTAGAATATCGAGTTTCAAAATATTATCGTGGATTGAATGGAAATCAAAGTGAGTCGTTTTCCATTCAGAATTTTGGTCATCTGCTGGGTATTGGATCGGTGTAAAATCGTAAACATCCATATAATCAGGGATAACAATAATTCCCCCTGGATGTTGTCCAGTCGTTCGTTTAACACCAGTAGAACCTTTTGCTAAGCGATCCACTTCGGCTCCTCTAAAATGAAGATTATGGTCACGTTCATAGCCTTTCACAAATCCATAAGCAGTCTTATCTGCAACAGTACCAATCGTTCCAGCGCGATACACATATTCCTCACCAAACAAAACTTTCGTGTAATTATGCGCCTCAGCTTGATAATCTCCTGAAAAGTTCAAATCGATATCGGGTACTTTGTCTCCATGGAATCCTAAAAAGGTTTCAAACGGAATATCATGACCATCTTTAAATAATCGTTGGCCACAATTTGGACAATTTTTCTCAGGCATATCAAAACCAGAACCGTATGATCCGTCTTCAAAAAATTCAGAATGCTTACAGTTGATACAATGATAATGCGGCGCCAAAGGATTGACTTCTGTAATCCCTGTCATCGTGGCTACAAAACTGGAACCCACAGATCCACGGGAACCTACTAGATAGCCATCTTCCATACTTTTATGCACTAATTTTTGTGAAATTAAATAGATAACTGAAAACCCGTTTCCGATAATACTATCCAATTCCTTTTTCAACCGCTTCTCAACAATATCAGGCAATGGATCCCCATAAAGTTCTTTTGCACGAGTGTAACTTAAGTTTCTAATTTCATCTTCTGAACCTGGAATTTTTGGTGTGTATAAATCATCTTTGACGGGTGTGATTTCATCACACATATCAGCAATAGCATTAGGATTTTCTACAACGATTCGATGTGCTGTTTCTTCCCCTAAAAATTGGAAGGCTGTCAGCATTTCGTCTGTTGTTCTAAAATGAACTGCTGGTAAACTATGACGATTCAACGGATTAGCGCCACCCATAGAACCCACTAAAATTTTACGATAAATACTGTCTTCTTCATTTAAATAATGAACGTTTCCAGTAGCGACAACTGGTTTCTCTAACTCGTCTCCGATTTTTACTAAGTTACTAATGATTTCTTCTAAATCAGCTTCGCTTTTTACTAATTCCTGCTCAAGCAGTGGTGCGTAAACAGCTTTTGGCATGACCTCAATATAATCATAAAATTTGGCGCGATTTTTAGCTTCTTCTACCCCTTTTTGCATCATCGCTTCAAAAATCTCACCATTGGAGCAGGCTGAACCAATAATCAGTCCTTCCCGTAATTTACTTAGTTGAGAACGAGGGATTCGAGGGATTCTGAAGAAGTAATTGATATTAGACATTGAAATCAATTTAAAAAGATTTTTCAAACCAGCTTGAGACGTTGCCAAAATCGTTGCATGGAAGGGTCTAGCACGTTTATAAGAATCGCCTTCTCCAATATGCATGTTCAATTCATCATGATAATTCATATCATGATTTTCTTTAGCATCTTTTAAAAAGATCCAACATAAATGTCCAGTTGATTCCGAATCATAGATCGCACGGTGATGTTGTTCTAAGTTAACACCAAATTTCTTAGATAACGTATTTAACCGATGACTCTTAAATGTCGGATGTAAATAACGAGATAATTCCAATGTGTCAATAACAGGATTTTCTGCTTCTGGGATGTCATATTTTCCATAACTCGTATTTAAGAAGCCCATATCAAATGATGCATTGTGGGCAACAAGAATCGTATCTTTTGAAAACTCTCTGAATAAACGTAGAACTTCTTCCTCCGATTTTGATCCACGTACCATCTCATCTGTAATCCCAGTTAAATTAATTGTTGTTTGGGATAATGGATGCCCCGGATCAATAAATTGTTCAAACGTATCGATAATATTTCCTTTGTGCATTTTAACCGCTGCAAGCTCAATGATCGTATCATAGACAGCTGAAAGTCCAGTTGTTTCCACGTCAAATACGACATAAGTTGCTTCGCTTAATTCAATATGCGCTTCGTTATACGCAATCGGTACTCCATCATCTACCACATTGGCTTCCACACCATATAAAATTTTAACTCCAGCTTTTTTTCCTGCACTATGCGCATCCGGAAAACCTTGCGCTCCACCATGATCGGTAATTGCGATCGCTTTGTGTCCCCACTTTCCAGCTTGAGCAACATAATCAGCCACATTATTTGTTGCGTCCATTGTACTCATATTACTGTGTAAATGAAGTTCGACACGTTTATCGCCTTCTGGTGCATAATCTTTACGTGGTGCATGTTTGACTTCCATCAAATCTTGGCAGTTCATCACTAGATCACGCATAAAGGTATCTTCTTGAATACTGCCACGAACACGAACCCAACTATGTTTTTGAATTGCATCAAAGATTTGTTCATCTTTTTCACCATTTGAGAATTTTTTAACGATGAACGATGATGTGTAATCGGTAATCTTTAAAATCAAGATTTTTCGTTTAGAACGTAACTCTCTCACTTCTACATCAAAGACAAAACCTTCGATTGTAACTCGTCTTTCTTCTTCTAAAATATTGCCCATTGGCATGATTGGTTCATCATTTGGTATATTTCGCCCAAGACGAATCGGTCCTTCAAGCGCTGGTCCTTGTTGCTGTTGTTGTTTTTTCTTTTGTTCATGTTTGATTAGCGATTCGGCAGCTTGTTGTTGGAAAGCAGCGTCTTGTTCTTGTTTGCGTTCTTCAAATAACGCCAACACACGTTTAGCTTGCTGTTCATCCATTTTAGGTTCGATATGAAATTTTTGAAAACCATAACGAATATACAACTCTTCAATAATCGGCAAATATTGCTGTTTTAAATAAGGAATAACCGCTTCATTGTCGACAGGCAAAATAATTTTTTTATCCTCAATAATTGGTGTTTGTGTCTTTATCACACGCTGAACGAGAGGTGTATCACATTGACCATTCAATAATGCTAGCTGCCAATAGTCTCTCAATTGCTCTTCTGTAAATTCGCTTTTGTCAGCTGTAATTTTTACAGTTACACTTGCGATTTGCTGAAAAGAAAGTTCTAATTGTTGGATAAATGATTGATACAACATAACAGGTAAAATCTCAGTAAATCCTAGGTGAAATTCCCATAAGCGACTCTGTTGATGAACGACTACTTTGTCAATTCTTCCTTGTTGAATAAGTGGATGCTGCCGCTCTTGTTCATTTAATTGAATTTGATCAACTAATTTTGCAAATAACTCTTGTGCCTTTTCTTCCACTAATAAACCTCCTTATAGTAAAAGCGCAGCGAACTCATTTCGCTCAGACTGAACTAGTTCAATTCTAGTTTCCCTAATAATCTAGCTTTTATATTAAAAAACCACCCGCTTTTAACTGGGTATCTTGATAAGAAAGAGGCCCTTAAACATTTCTGCCAAGTGCCTCGCCACAGTTAAGTATACTATTTTTTTTGATGAAACACAATGTAAACAAAAATTCTACTGCGTCCCTTATACTCATTTTTCTTAGCTGCCAGCGAAAAGAAAATATCTACGAAATCTGATCTGTGATCAACTTCGTAGATATTTCAGATTTACTCTTTGTTTGTATTCAATAAAATAGATAATGTGCTTTCGAGTTCTTCTTTTCGAACCTCAACCATTTCTCCAGTTCGTTTAATTTTCACTTCTACCACGCCATCAACTGCTTTTTTACCAACAGTGATTCGAATTGGACAGCCAATCAAATCTGCATCAGCAAATTTTACACCAGCCCGCTCATTACGATCATCTACTAAAACTTCATAACCAGCCGCTGACATCACTTCTTCAACCTCTTGGGCTAATTTTATTTGATATTCGTCTTTTATATTCATTTGAACAACATGTAAATCAAATGGCGAAATACCTGCTGGCCAATTAATCCCATTCTCATCAATATTTTGTTCAACAATTGCTGAAAGTAAACGACTGACACCAATTCCATAACACCCCATGATAACATGCTTTTCTCTGCCGTTTTCATCTAAAACTGTTGCACCCATTGCTTCACTATAACGAGTTCCTAGTTTAAAGATATGACCAATTTCGATCCCTTTAGTAAATTCTAAAACGCCATTTCCATCTGGTGAAGGGTCGCCTTCTTGAACAAAACGTAAATCTTCATAACTAATTGGTGTGAAATCACGCCCTGGATTAACATTGCTTAAATGGTAACCTGTTTCATTCGCTCCAGTAATTGCATTGGCTAAATCTTGAACATGAAGATCTGCAAACAATTTAACCTCTTCAGAAAGTTCAACTGGTCCGACTGAACCAAAATCTGCGCCTAAATAATTACGTGCATCTTCATCTGTTGCTTCTTCCAAGAAATCAACACCCAAGAAGTTTTTCAGCTTAACATCATTCACTTCATGATCTCCGCGAACTAAAACCAAGACAGGTTCACCATCAGCCATAAACAAGACAGACTTAATGATACGTTGAGGCTCAACATTGAAAAATGCCGCAACTTGTTCGATTGATCCAACATTTGGAGTTGCTACTTTTTCGATGTCTAATTGAGTTTCATGTGATTTTTTAGGAGTATATAAGCTTGTTGCCATTTCTAAGTTAGCAGCATAATCTCCATCAGTGGAAAAGCAAATCGTATCCTCACCAATGTCTGAAATCGCCATAAATTCTTTAGAATCTTTACCGCCCATAGCGCCACCATCTCCGATGATTGCTCTAAAGTTCAAGCCGCAACGTTCAAAAATTGCTGAGTAGGCTTTTTCATAATCACGGTATGATTGGTCTAAACTTTCTTCATCCGCATGGAACGAATAGCCATCTTTCATAATGAATTCTCGCCCTCGTAACAAACCAAATCGCGGACGTTTTTCATCACGGTATTTTGTTTGAATTTGATAAAGGTTAAGTGGTAAACGTTTATATGAATTTACCTCATCCCGAATTAATTCCGTAAACGTTTCTTCATGGGTTGGACCCAAAATATAATCACGCTCATTGCGATCTTTTAAACGATAAAGATTTGGTCCATATGTTTCATAACGTCCAGACTCTTTCCATAATTCTGCTGGTAGTAATGCTGGCATTAACATTTCTATTGCGTCGATCTTATCGAATTCTTCTCGCATGATTTTCTTTAATTTTTCAAGTACTCGATTCGCTAGTGGTAAATAAGAGTATATCCCCGCTGAGACTTGGCGAATATAACCTGCTCTCAGTAACATTTGATGACTTAATACCTCTGCATCATTTGGCACCTCACGTAAAGTTGGGATTAACATTTTTGACTGTTTCATTAGAACTCTCCTTTGTTTAAACGAATTGTGGTTGAATCTCCTCAAGTGATTCGTCATAAAATCCAATAATTTACTTTAAAAGAAAAAGCGTTGAATATCGTTCCAAGTCACTAGCACCATCAATAACATGATGAACCCAAAACCAATGAGTGTTAGCAACCCTTCTTTTTCTTGACTTAAAGGCTTACCTCTAAGACCTTCTAAAATATTCAAGACGATTTTACCGCCATCTAGTGCTGGAATCGGCAAAAGATTAATGATCCCAAGATTGACTGATAACATAGCCATTAACCAAATCACCGTATTTAATCCTGCTTTAGACGCTTCTGAAGACATCTGGAACATCATTACTGGGCCACCAAGTTTATCTAAACTAAATCCAGTAAACAATGATTTTAGTGCTTTGAAGATTTGCATAGAATTATTGATTGTTTCATGAACTCCACCAAGTAGTTTGTCCGCTAACCCAGTTTTCTTCGGTGGCAA
Source organism: Enterococcus haemoperoxidus ATCC BAA-382 (assembly GCF_000407165.1). Lineage (NCBI taxonomy): Bacteria > Bacillati > Bacillota > Bacilli > Lactobacillales > Enterococcaceae > Enterococcus > Enterococcus haemoperoxidus. The sequence continues at coordinate 1,486,174 of NZ_KE136479.1, forward strand.
GATACCAATGACACCAATTTCTTGTTTGCCTGATTTTTGGCTCTTCGGAGTTATATCGACTTCTCTGGTTTTTCCACTTGATTCCACCATCAAATTCAATTCTTTTCCCGGACTGTCTTGAATAATTTTTGTGAAATCGTTCCAATCATTGACTGACTTTCCGTCGATTGAAACAATTCGATCATCTGCTTTTAAACTAGCTTTTTCTGCTGGGCTATCTGCTTGAATACCACCGATTAGATTAGTATTTGTGTATGTTACACCACCTTGCATAAAGACATAGATCGTAAACAACACAAAGGCTAAAATAAAATTGTTCATAGGTCCAGCAAAATTCGTTAACATACGTTGCCAAAGTTTTGCTGATTGGAACTGCACATCAATCGGTGCAATACGAACTTCTGTACCATCTTGTTCAATGATCGTTGCATCATGGTTTACTTTATAAGTGATTTCTTCAGATTCATTACCATTGACATACCCTTTGATGAATAATTCTCTTTCAAGATCAGCTTCCAACATTTCCATTGGAATGCTGTTAGTTAATTGAACTTTTTTACTTGTATTGATTTTTACGACTTCTTCCTGTTCATTCAACTCAACAGAAAGAGTCATTCCGGGGGCCAACTCTGTCTCGTCTTCCCCCATACCAGCCATTCTTACATAACCGCCAATTGGTAAGATTCGAATGGTATAAGCTGTTCCGTCTTTTCCTTGGTGAGCAAAAATTTTCGGTCCCATACCGATCGCAAATTCACGTACTAATATGCCAGAACGCTTTGCGAAGAAAAAATGTCCAAATTCATGCACTAAGACAAGAATTCCAAAGACAATAATAAATGTAATGATTGTTTTCATAACCGACCTTCTTCCTTTATCCATCTTTCTACGATAGTTCTTGTTTGTTTATCGATTTCGATCACTTCTTTCAAAGTGACTTCGGTAGTTTCTTGATAGTTTTCAACTGCTTGTTGAACAAAATGTTCGATTTGCAAATATGAAATTTTTCCGTCTATAAATGAATTTGCTGCAACTTCATTTGCCGCGTTATAGACAGTAGGATACGCTCCACCTTTTTTTCCAACATAAAAAGCTAATGCCAACATGGGAAAACGGTCATAATCCATTGGCTCAAAATTCAATTGACCAATCTGAGTTAAATCAAATGCTCGCTCATTTTTGATTGGTAAACGAGTTGGATACGTCAACGCGTATTGAATCGGTTCGCGCATGTCACTTGGTCCTAATTGGGCTAAGTAGGCACCATCTGTGAACACAATCATTGAATGTACGATACTTTCTTTATGTAAAACAACTTTTATTTTATCATAATCCGTCCCAAATAACCAATGGGCCTCGATAACTTCTAACCCTTTATTCATCATTGTAGAAGAATCTATCGTAATTTTCTTCCCCATTGACCAATTTGGATGATTCAATGCCTGTTCTAAAGTAACAGATTCTAACTCAACTCGTGTCAAATCTCTAAAGCTACCTCCGGATGCTGTGATCACCAACTCTTTTAAGTTCCCTTGTGCTTGACCATCAAGACATTGAAAAATCGCTGAATGTTCACTATCGACAGGCAATATACTGACATTATTTTTTTTGGCTGCTTCCATGACCCATTTACCTGCCATTACTAAGGTCTCTTTGTTTGCCAATGCGATGTCTTTACCTGCTTCAATAGCAGCCATTGTAGGATTTAACCCCACACTTCCAGTAACCGCCGTTAATACGACATCCACCTCTTCAAGAGTTGCCGCTTTTATCAGACCCTCTTCACCCACACCGAACTCGACTTCTGGAAAGCGGTCTCCTAATTCTTTTTTTATTCGTTCTGAGCCCACACCTACATATCTTGGTTTCAATTGCTTTATCAAAGCTGCTCCTTTTTCACTGTTTGAATGAAATGTTAGCGAAACAATTTGAAATAGCTCTGGATATGCTGTAACAACATCTACTGTGTTTGTACCAATTGAACCTGTGGCGCCTAATAATGCGATTTTTTTCATAGTAAAAAGAAAAACCCTGATCATTCAGAGTTTTTTACCTTCCCTTCTTGTTTAGAAATTAAAATAGTCCGAATAAATGCATAATTGGAAAAACAAAAAGTAAACTGTCAAAACGGTCTAATATGCCGCCATGACCTGGTAAGATAGTACCAGAATCTTTTACATCGTAATGACGTTTGATAGATGATTCAACTAAATCACCAAATTGTCCAACAATTGAAAAGACTACTGTTATGATCAACATAATTGGTAAGTTATAAACAAATAATTCTTTGTTAGGTGTTAACATCAAAAATACGAAAGCTACAACAACAGCACAAAGAATGCCGCCTAACGACCCTTCAATCGTTTTATTAGGTGATACTTCTGGCCATAATTTTCTTTTTCCAAAGCGTTTGCCTATGAAGTAGGCACCGATATCTGTCGCCCATACAACAAATAAAGCATATAACAAAACAACGAAACCAGCATCTCTAGCACTCACAAAATTTTGGAACCCGACACCCACATACAAACTAGTTATAACAGGAAATCCAGCTTGAGAGATGGTATACATATTCTTAGAAGCAACTAAACCACCTAATAAAATCATGACCGTTAGATAAAATAAAATGAAATTATCAGCTTTTTCAGGTAAAAAGAAAAACCAACGATCTTTTGGCAAAACTAATAGTACTGCTCCTAAAGCTGAAAGAACCCCTTCAAAACTAGCTATTTCCAGACCTTTCATTCTAAATAATTCATAAACGCCTACGACTGCCAATATCGCTGCCGCTAACTCAATCACAAATCCCCCGTACCAAATAATTGGTATAAAAACGACTAATGCTACCGCTGCTGTAATAACGCGCTGTCTCATTTATCTTCCTCCTCTGTTTCCTTTAAGCCGCCAAAACGACGATTTCTATTTTGAAACGATGCTAAGGCAGTTTCTAATAATTGGTCATTAAAATCAGGCCACAAAGCTTCTGTAAAAAACAATTCACTGTAGGCAATCTGCCAAAGTAAAAAGTTGCTAATTCTTTCTTCCCCACTCGTTCGGATCAATAATTCTGGATCTCTTAATTCTTCTGTTAAAAAACCTGTCATCAAATGATCTGCAATAGTCGATTCCGTAATGTCTTCTGGGGAAAGTTCACTGCTAGCTGTTTGTTCAGCAATTTCTCTGACAGCTGTAATGATTTCAGCTCGTGAACCATAGTTTAAAGCAAAATTTAAAACCATACCAGTATTCTCTTTTGTTTGTTCAATGGCACGTTCTACCGCATCTTGCGTATGAGCTGGCAAAAATTCTTTATAGCCCATAACATGGACTTTCACATTCTCTTTGATTAGTTCAGGTACAAATGTATCAAAAAAATCGACTGGCAACTGCATTAAAAAGCTAACTTCATCTGTTGGTCGCTTCCAGTTTTCGGTAGAAAATGCGTATAAAGTCAGGACTTTTATTCCTAATTTACTCGCATGTTTCGTGATTTTTTTTACCGTATTCATTCCTTCTTTATGGCCAGCAATTCTAGGTAAACGTCGATTTTGAGCCCATCGGCCATTACCATCCATAATTATTGCCACATGCTTTGGGATTGGCCCTTTACTATTAAAAGTAAAAATCCCCTCTTCTTGTATGTATTTATTCTTTTGTGGAAAAAAACGTAACATATTTTTCCCTCCATTCCAAAAATCTGTCTAGACTATTATAACAATATCTTCCAAAAAAACCTATGCAAATAGAAAGATTTCGGTATTATTTAATAATTTTAATGTCTAAACTGTGTAATCCACATGCAAATCACGCTTAATCTATGCTATAAACTTTGTCATTTTCTGATATTATACCTCAAAGTCAAAAAAAGAGAGCGAAACAAAACTGGCTATCGTTTTGCTTCACTTTCTAAAAAATAACTCTTTTTTAACGACTTTGGTAATCAGATTACTCTTCCTTTTGAGAAGGCTTGTTTTCTTCTGGCTTTAAATTCCCTTTACTAATGCCAATCTGAACAACTGAACTACTTGGAATAAATTCATTATATTGACTCATTTTAACAACGGTTCCTTTCGTTACTGTTGAATCAACATAATAAACTTGATAAGTGATATTAGCTCCTTTAGATTGATATTCGTCATAGAAAATCTTTTGTAGATCACCTTCTAAAGTATTGTCCCGCAAATCTTTAATATAAGGTTTTCCAAATGAATACACAACTTGAATCACAGGTTTTTCGTCTTTTTCCGTATATTTTTTACCAATTTCTACCGATTGGCTAATAAATCTCCCATAAGGAACCTCGTCATTAAATAGTTGTTTCACTTGTACTTGTAATCCATTCGCTTTTGACTCTGCTTCTTCTGCTGTAAACTGTGAAAAATCAGGTACTATCAACGCTTTCCCTGTTGAAACTGTAATCGTCATTGACTCTCTTTTTGCTACTTTCGTATCTTTTCCAATACTTTGTGAAATAATTTTTCCGTTCTCAACTTTATCAGAATCGGATTCTTCAATTTTTACTGTAATGTCATTTTTCTTAGCCCATTCAGTTGCTTCTTCTTTTGTCTTTCCAGCAAAATCAGGCATTGGAATATCTTTTTCAAAGACTTCTTTTCCTTTGGAGTAATAAAGTTTAGCTTTGTCTTTACGTTTGTAATTTTCAGCCTTTACATCTTTATTTGTTATTTCAAACTTTATATAATCTCCCGCTGGTATTGTATCGCTGTATTCCTCGATTATCGCTAAATTGTCAGCTTTTTGTTCACTGATCCAGCCTTTCGCCTCTTTAAGTTTCATTGGTTTGAAGTCTGGTAATGAAACAGCTTCTTCTGGATCTGCTCCTAAGCTAGCATCTACAACTAGCTCTTTCCCTTTTTTGATTTTCTTGTTTTTAACGGTTTGATGTATGATTACATTTGCCTCTTTCGCAAAATCATATTTTTGCTCAACTTGAAGTTTCACACCATTTTCTGTCGTCCATTGGCGAACCTCTGACAGCTCTTTCCCTTCAAAATCTGGTACTTTTACATGAGTCAGTTGATAATACCCAAAGTAGAATAATGATATGGCTACTATACAACCTAATCCAATATAACCAAATTTCTTTATTTTTTTCTTTTTGTAAGTTGGGTCAGTTTCAATCACTTCTTCAAGATTTTTTGACTGATTCACTGGTATTTCGACAACAGGTTCTTCTGTTTTGACTGATTCATTTTTTTTCTTTTTATTACGTTTTTTTGTGTAGATTAACTCTTCTGGATTCTCTATTTCAGAAACACTTTTAGAGTTCGTTTTCCCCTCTTGAATAGATTGAGTTACGTTTTCTGAATTATTTTTGGGGCCGTATGAAACATTACTATTTATCTCTTTAATTGATTGTTCTTTACTTGCTAATTGCTCCCCTGATTTTTTGGTCTTTGTTGGTTCTTTTTTATCTACTTTATGCTTTTGTTCCATTTTTTCTTGGCGAGTTTTTTCGTAATTATCCCCGCTGAAATTTGATAGAAAATCACTCATACTTTTTTAACACACCTTTTTTCAGGTAATAGGTCTCATCAGATTGCTCAGCGATATCATTTGAGTGAGTCACAACAATGACACACTTGTTATGCACTTTGGCAAGGTTTTGAAAAATATCGACAATCTCTTGTTCCATTCCTTCATCTAAATTCCCAGTCGGTTCATCAGCTAAGATAATATCGACATTTGTTGCCAAAGCTCGAGCAATCGCAACACGTTGCTGCTCACCACCAGAAAGCTGATTCACAAGTCGATCTGCTTTTTCACTTGTAATCCCAATATAATCTAAAAGGTTATAGGCAACTTCTTTTTGATTAGGCGGAAGTTCATTGTCTGTAATTGACATTGCAACTAAAACATTTTCTAGCGCTGTCAGATAAGGAACTAAGTTATAGCTCTGAAAAATAATACTGATTTCATCACGACGGTACTTTTCATAACCGATTGTTTTAATATCTTTTCCATTCAATAAAACTTCGCCTTCCTTTGGCGTGTCCAAAGCACTAATCAAGGAAAGAAAAGTGGTTTTTCCTGAACCAGATTGTCCTAAAATAGTATAAAATTTTCCTTGTTCAAAAGAAACATTTGTATTTTTTAAAATGAAGCGACGCTGATCACCATCTTGGTAAAAATAACTAAGATTTTTAGTTTCTAAAATTGCCATTTCTCTTCCCCCTTACATCATAATTTTCTTTGGATTTAAACGAACGATATACAACAATGGTAAAATTGCTGCTAACAATACCGTTCCTAATCCAACAACTAAATACGTAACGATATAGCCCAATGAAAACTTCACTTCATAGGCATTCATAATGTCATCCGTTGTAAGCTCGGTTGAACCTAACCCGTCAAATCCCATAAACATATTCATTTGATCATTTGTATTGTTTAAAATATCACTATTCAATAGTGATTCTGATACCATTTTTCCTAAGAAATTACCCGTGATCAATGACAGAATCAACGCAATTCCACTTATTATCAACATTTCAATGATGATTTGTCCCATAACATGGCTACGTTTATCCCCCAATGACAGGTAAATACCCAGTTCGTGTTTACGGTCACGCATAAATAATAGAACAACAAGTGAAATAATCAGTAATGTTGCTATAACGGCAATCATGACCACATACCCAGAAATTTGAGACATTTTTTTCATGCTTCCGCCAATTTGTTCGTATTGATCCGTTGAAGCTTTTACCGTATATAATTTAGGTAACAGAGGTTGTGTTTCTTCTTTAAATGCGTCTACATCATCAGGCGTTTTCAATACGTAGATTGGTGTATAATATTCACCACTGTTCTCTTCTGATCCTTCAAAGTAATGACTATCTGGCGCTACTTTTTTCATTTCTTCAAGATAATTTTTACTTATTTCCAATACTGTTTTATTTGGTAGGTATATCGTATTGATTTGCTGCATTGACATAAATTGTTGATTCATGTTTTGTTCTTCTGATTTTTTATTCTCTTTATCTTTTATTTCAACTGTTGTCGGTTCAAAAATTCCGATAATTTGAATAGGAACATCTATCTTAAATAACTCTTTATTATTACCATCTTCACTAAAATCATTTCCTCGCATATCCATAACCATTTGGTCTCCAACTGACAACCCATTTTCTTCTGCAACTTTCGAAGAAATCAATCCGACATTCTTTCCATTGTCGATATCTTCTTGGGTGAACACCTTGCCGTTGACTAGTTTAATTTTGCTTTCCTCTACATCTAATATTTTAGAATAGTTTGAGCCTTTTAAAGAAAATCCTTCCATGCCACCAAATTGCTCTGAATCTGCAACGACGCTCTTTAACTCTTTTGTTTCAGCCCAAGTACTAGCATTATAATCATAATATTTTACGTAAGGAGACTCACCAACTTTTTTGATTAAGTCCACTTTTAATTGTTCAATATCACTACCTGCTTTCATGACTTCTTCTTGATTATTTTCATAATCAATTTCTAGTGTTGCCATACCACCTAATTGCTTTTTCACGCTTTTTTCAACATTTTGTGTAGACTGCTGTATCGCGATTGATCCTGCGATAACATTTCCCAATACAAATATCACTGCAAATAAAATGAGTGACTTCCCTTTTTTTCTAGTAACACTGCATAATGCACGTTTAATAAAATTCACGTTCTCATCCCCCTTTAATAAAAATATAGCTAATATCATTATTCCATAACGTTTAAGGTTTAACAAGTTGTTTTTTAGCACACTCGGCTAAACTTACAACTTCTATAGATTATATCTTTATATTCAAAGTTCTTTATATCGTTAAAATAACAATTATTTATAAAAAATAAAAAAACAAGAAATCTAACTAATGAAAGTTTTGATTTCCTGCTTCTTTATTTTATTATTTTTAAACTTCTAAAAGTTCTTTTTCTTTTTCTGATGTGATCGTATCGATATTTTTCACACTATCATCAGTTAATTTTTGAGCTTCTTTTTCTAAATTACGTAACTCATCTTCAGTGATATCATTGTTTTTTTGTTGTTTCTTTAATTCATCGATAGCATCACGACGAATGTTACGAACAGCAATTTTCGCATTTTCAGCGGCTTTTTTTACATCTTTCGCTAATTCTTTACGGCGTTCTTCCGTTAATTGTGGAATCACCAAACGGATTACAGTACCATCATTTGTCGGACTAATTCCGATATCACTAGCTTGAATCGCTTTTTCGATATCTTCAAGTGAATTTTTATCAAAAGGTGTAATCATTAAAACACGGGCTTCTGGAATATTGATTCCAGCAAGTTGGTTAACTGGTGTAAGTGCACCATAATAATCTACTTGAATCCGGTCCAAAAGACTCGCATTAGCTCGTCCTGCACGAATTTGACCAAGTTCACGTTGTAAACTTTGTTCTGCTTTACTCATTTTTTCTTTTGCTGTTGCTAATACAGTTCCACTCATTTTTTATTTCCCCCTTACGGTTGTTCCAATATTTTCACCAAGACATGCACGACGAATATTACCTGTTTCGTTTAAGTTGAAAACGACTAGTGGAATATCATTATCCATGCTAAGTGAGCTTGCTGTTGAATCCATTACTTGCAAACCTTTTGATATCACATCCAAATGTGTCAATTCTTCAAATTTGACCGCATTTGCATCTAATTTAGGATCAGCAGAATACACTCCATCAACATTGTTCTTAGCCATTAAGATCACATCTGCATCGATTTCAGCCGCGCGTAAAGCTGCGGTTGTATCAGTTGAGAAATACGGATTTCCTGTTCCGCCGGCAAAAATAACAATACGACCTTTTTCCAAATGTCGCTCTGCACGACGGCGAATATATGGTTCTGCGATTTGACGCATCTCGATAGATGTTTGGACGCGTGTTGGAACACCAAGATTTTCTAATGTATCTTGTAAAGCTAAAGCGTTCATCACTGTTGCTAGCATTCCCATATAATCAGCTTGGGCACGTTCCATCCCCATTTGAGCACCGATTTGTCCACGCCAGATATTTCCGCCGCCAACAACGATTGCCATTTCAATCCCTAATTCATGAACTTCTTTTATTTCTTCTACAATCTCTTTGATTGTTGGAGGTTTAATTCCAAACCCTTCTTCTCCGGCCAAAGCTTCGCCACTTAACTTTAATACAACACGTTGATATTTAGGTTTTACCATTTTTAATTTCCCTCCACCATTTGTCTAAGAACATTTTAACATACTCTGAACATTCTGCCAGTGTATTTCTTTTGATTTGCTTAAAAAAAGGGAGCGCATCTCAATGCGTTCCCAACTGTTACATAAGCAACAGATTTATTTTTTAATTTGGCTCATTACTTCGTCTGCGAAGTTGTCTTCACGTTTTTCGATTCCTTCGCCAACTTCAAAGCGGATGAATGATTTAACTGTTGCGCCTTTAGAAGACACGTATTTTTCAACTGTCATATCTGGATCTTTAACGAATGGTTGATCCACTAATGAAATTTCAGCTTTAAATTTATTTAGACGTCCAACAACCATTTTTTCAACGATATTTGCTGGTTTGCCTTCGTTTAATGCTTGTTCAGAAAGAATAGCTTTCTCGTGCTCTAATTCTTCTTGAGGAATTTGTGACTCATTTACATAACGAGGATTAATTGCTGCTACATGCATCGCAACGTCTTTAGCAACTTCTTCGTCAGTTGTACCTTCAAGTACAGTTAATACAGCAATACGTCCACCCATGTGTAAATAAGCACCGAATGCAGCGTTATCGTCTTTTTCTACTAATTCGAAACGACGGAAGCTGATCTTTTCACCGATAACAGTTGTTGCTTCAATCAATTCAGTTTCCAAAGTTCCTTTATCTGTTTTAAGAGCTAAAGCTTCTTCCATGTTAGCTGGTTTGTTTGTCGCAATTTCAGTAGCGATTTTTTTAACTAAATCTTGGAACATTTCGTTTTTAGAAACGAAGTCAGTTTCAGAGTTTACCTCAACGATTGCTGCAAAGTTCCCGTTTGAAGCAACGTTTGCTAAACCTTCAGCTGCAACACGGTCATTTTTCTTAGCTGCTTTAGCCATACCTTTTTCACGTAAGTAATCAACAGCTGCTTCCATGTTACCTTCTACTTCTACTAACGCTCTTTTTGCGTCCATCATACCGACACCTGTCATGTCGCGTAGTTCTTTAACTAATTTTGCTGAAATATCTGCCATTTTTTGTTCCTCCTAAGTTTTGAAAGCGTAGCAGGCTCGTTTAACCTTGACTGAAAAATAGGAAAAATTGATTGAGACGCTTTTTGTCTCACTCCATTTTTATCTTTTTTCCGAAAGGTTCCCCTGCATAGCTATATAATTTTAAAAGCTGAATGAGCTCGATTAGACTCTATTGAAAAATAGAGAAATATGAATGTGATGCTTTTAATCACAGATAGTTTAATTGTAAAATTCGTTTTAAAAAAGCTATCTCAAAGGAGAATCAGGCTTTTTTCGCCTAGCCTTCGAGACAGCTCCGTTATTTCATATTATTCTGCTGAATCGTTTGTGCCTTCAACAACATCAACGATTTCTTCGATTGAAGTTGCCGCTTCTGGTGCTGCTTCAACAAAGATTTCTTCTACAGCTTGATCTTCACCTTGGTTTCCTTCGATGAAAGCATCAGCCATTTTAGCAGTGATTAATTTAACCGCACGAATTGCATCATCATTTGATGGAATCACTACGTCGATTTCATCTGGATCACAGTTCGTATCAACCATCGCTACGATTGGGATGTTCAATTTTTGTGCTTCTTGAACAGCAATACGTTCTTTACGAGGATCAACAATGTACATTACATCTGGAATTCTAGGCATATCAGCGATACCACCTAAGAATTTTTCAAGACGTTCACGTTGTTTGTTTAAACCAACAACTTCTTTTTTAGGAAGAACTTCGAAAGTACCATCTTCTTCCATTTTATTGATATCTTTCAAACGTTTGATACGTTTTTGGATAGTATCCCAGTTAGTTAAAGTTCCACCTAACCAACGGTGATTTACAAAGTATTGACCTGAACGAATTGCTTCGTCTTTGATCGCTTCTTGTGCTTGTTTTTTAGTTCCTACGAATAATGCAACGCCGCCATCTTCAGCAACATTTTTCATGTAATCGTAAGCAGCATCTACTAATTTAACTGTTTTTTGCAAGTCAATGATGTAGATTCCGTTTCTTTCTGTGAAGATGTATTTCTTCATTTTTGGGTTCCAGCGACGAGTTTGGTGTCCAAAATGTACGCCGGCTTCTAGTAATTGTTTCATAGAAATTACTGCCATGGGTTGTTTCCTCCAATTTGGTTTTTATTTGTTCCCTCTCCAGTTCTCATTTTCATAAGGAACTACTAAAAGTAGCACCGCCTTATAAATCGAATCCGGATGTGGATTTAGTGTTTTAGCACCGTTGTCTATTATACAATACTATCTAAATGATTTCAACATAATTAAATACTTTTTTTGTTATCTTTTATTTGATTATTCATCGTGCTCAAGAATAACCCGATCATTCAATGATTGAGTATTTCTATTATTATGTTCATAAAACCTTTGAAATTTTTTTATTTGGTCTTTTGATGCTTGTACAGGTTCTTTAAAAATATACCACTCAACATTTTCAGTTAACGGGGGCGTTGTTAATGAACCTAAATAATGATAATAACTTCTATTTTCAGGAAACATTGATTGAATGTCTAAAATCGCTGTTTTTTTGCCATCGGACACATCATCAAGCACTTCTTGAAATCCTTTATTCTCACTGCCCTCTTCAAAAAATACAGCAATAACAGCCATCCTTCCATCTTGTGCTTGATTCACGAAATGTGCTTCTAGCGGATAGTGTTTTCCGTCTATCGTATGTTCGCTTTCAGCGTGGAAATGAAATTGTGTCAATGAAAAGATTCTTTGATTGATTGTCGCGGTACCCGAATCTGTTACTTGAATACTATGCCCGTTGTTTTCGGCATTAGTGATTTTGGAACTATGGTCTAACTTAATAGTACCGCCATCATTCATTTTTTCAACTGAAGAAAGAGCGATATCAATTGGTGATTGCATCTTTCCAGATATTTGTTGCCAACTTTCTTGTGTGTCGTATTGAAAATGACCTGCTTCTTTTTGGTGAGTACTCTCTTTGCTATGTATAGAGCTTTCACTAGTTCTAGCTTGTTGTGTGCAAGCTGTTACAAATAATAATGATGAAAACACCACTGGTATAAGTAACTTCTTATTCATATTGTCGTAACCTTCTTTCAACTCTGTCTTGCTAAAGCTTATGTTAAGATACAAAAGTAGATATTGTCCGTATCAATGCCGTTGCAAGCTCAATCATTATATCGTATATCGGAGTGGTATAGTATATAATTTTAAATAGAATCACAAAAAGACTGAAACACATGCTTACAGATTCAAGCATTGTCTCAGTCTTCCTTTTTTATTCAGTCATTATTTTGTAAATGGTACATTAAAATTCCCGCCGCAATTGCTACATTTAAAGATTCAGCTGCTCCTTTGATTGGAATATATATATTCTTGTCAGTCTTCTCTAAAAATTTAGCAGCAACACCTTGTCCTTCATTCCCCATAATCAACGCATACTGTTCGCTCTTCGTTATTTGCTGATAAGCAACAGCCTCTGGATTTAACTCCGTTCCATAAACTGGCACCTTCGCCTCTTTAAATCTGTCAATAACTTCTGCTAATGGTTTTCGTATGACAGGTAAATGGTAATTACTTCCTTGCATAGCCCGCAATACCTTCGTACTATAAATATCTGAGCTCCCCTCACCTAGGATCACACCAGAAAGTCCCGCAGCATCAGCAGTTCGGATCATCGTCCCTACATTTCCTGGATCTTGCACATTATCTAAAAGCAACCAGCCACCTGATAAATCTATTTTTTTCTTATCGTCTGGCATTTTAACGATCGCAATCATCCCTTGCGGCGTTGGTAATTCTGACAATGATTCAAGGACCTCTTCTGAAACATAGATAAACAAATTCTCAGGTTGTGTCTCCAACCAGTCAGACCATTCTGTCTTTCCACGTTGGTTAAAAAGAATCCACTCAATTTTAGCCCCAGCCTTAGCAGCTTCTTCGATTAAATGAAACCCTTCGATCATATACTGCTGATTTTCCTCTCGATACTTTTTTTTATGTAATTTTTTAAATTCTTTGATTGTTGTGTTTTTTGTTGATAAAATTTCTTTCATTTTTACACCTCGCTTGATTATTATACCATGATTTTTTCTAATCAAACAATCACTACTTTACTTGCCAGATGATGTAAAAATCGCTATCATTAATTTAATTAAAAGTGAGGTGGATAACGATGAGAAAAGTGCGTATGAATGTACAAGGTAGAGTTCAAGGTGTTGGCTTTCGTTATATGACTAAAATGGTTGCTGATGAACTAGGGGTACATGGCACTGTCAGAAATGAAGATGACGGTTCAGTCTCAATTGAATCTGTAGGAGACGATCAAGTAATCCAGCAATTTATCCAAAAAATCAAAGATTCTCCCAGTCCAGCTGGGCGAGTGACGTATGTCGATATTCAAGAAGATCCTCTTATAGAAGAATATACTAGCTTCAAAGTTACAAATTAATTTATATAGGAAGAATCTTACTCAGTCTTGAGTCGGATTCTTCTAATTTTCATTGAAAAAAAACGCTTTTTCAAGTATAGTTAACATTGTGCAAATTTTTTAGAAAAGGAAAGAATAGAATGAGAAAATTAAATAAGTGGCTGCTGAGTTCTGGCCTATTCACCCTAGTCCTATTTTTATCTGGATGTGTAAAAACAGGATCAGATGGTCAACCTACTGGCGAAGGTATCATCTATAATTTATTAGTAAAACCAATGAGCAGTGCCATTACATACCTTGTTGATAATTTCGATTGGAATTATGGCTGGGCAATCATTTTTATCACGATCATTGTTCGACTGATCATCATGCCATTGGGCTTGAATCAATCGAAAAAAAGCATGATTCAAACAGAAAAAATGCAAGCTATCAAGCCTCAAATTGACGCCGCTCAAGCAAAAGTCAAAGAAGCTACAACGCGTGAAGAACAAATGCAAGCCCAAGCTGAAATGCAACAAGTCTACAAGGAAAATAATATGAGCATGATGGGCGGTATCGGCTGTTTGCCGTTATTGATCCAAATGCCAATTTTCTCTGCCTTATTCTTTGCTGCTCGTTATACAAAAGGAATCGGCGATGCATCGTTTTTCGGTGTCAACCTCGGACAACCCAGCATCATATTTGTTGTTTTAGCTGGTGTGGCTTATTTACTTCAAGGTTATCTTTCTACTATTGGGATTCCGGAAGAACAAAAGAAAACAATGAAATCAATGTTGATCGTATCACCTCTGATGATCGTATTCATGTCAATCAGCTCTCCAGCTGGTGTAACACTCTATTGGGTAGTCGGCGGGATCTTTAGTAGCATCCAAACATTGATCACAAATCAATTCTTAAAACCAAGAATCAAAGCCCAAGTAGCAGAAGAATTAAAACAAAATCCACCAAAACAAGTTATTACGCCACGTAAAGATGTAACACCTACAGCAGAGAAGACTACACAAAAAGCATCCATTACAAAAAATGCTTCTAACAAAGGTAGAAATGCTGGGAAACAAAACAGAAATTAACGACTAAAAAGAACCAATGCACTGTGATAGTTGCATTGGTTCTTTTTTAATTTTTATTCGCTAAAATCCCGAAGGCAAAAAAATCGACAACTTGAGTAATGCTAATAGCCGTACTTCTTTGCTCCGTTTTTATATATGGAGATAACGTGTTGAGAAAGTGTGTAGTTGCAATCTCAGCTGTCAGCCCCGTACGCAAAGAAAAATCACTTTCTTCGAAGATCTTTAGTAATGGTGCTTTATATGACTGATTCCACAGTGAAAATAATTTCAATTGTGTCTCTTTGGTCAACTTGGTTCTGAAATCAAGCATCATCAAATCAAAATCAAACGGATGTTTTGTTTTCAGACACTCAGCAAATTTTTGTAACTTACTGATCGTTTCAAGCGTTTCATCTTCAACAATTTTAACTAGTTCTTCGTTTACATCACTTAACAAACTTTCAATAACACCAACATATACTTCTTCTTTATTCTTAAAATGGTGATATAAATTAGGTTGGGTCACCTCAGCCAGCTGCGCGATTTGTCTTGTTGAGGTACTTTGATACCCATTATCCATGAATAATCTTGTCGCCACTTGAATGATCTTAGCCCTTGTATTTTTCATTTCTTTATCCATTACTTAGCCACCTATAGTTGATTTCGTTACTATTTTAACAGATGCAGACAAAGAAACATATACTAGATAACATTCTTTTTTCTTTTAGATAGTAAAACTACTTCGTATAGACAAACAATTACGAGAATGACTAAGCATATCATCACTGTCATGACGATGCTAGGATAAGCATTATTCCAACCATCTTGTGCTTGATGCTTGTTCAAAATACCATAATATGCCCATACCGTTGCTAAACCATATGCACTATCATGGTTACGAATGATCGTTAAACTAATAATCATTACTCCAATAACTAATATGACAATCGTCCATAAAACTTGATTATTTTGAAGAAAAGCAATATTTTTATCAACTAAAAATGCTGTTATGTTGGCAATTGTCGCAATTGTGATCCAGCCAAAATAAATGCTGAACGGTAACCTTATAAAGATATACTCTTTTTTGGTCAATGGTGTGTTCGCTAAAATACGATTGATATAAATCAGTACAGACAGCAAAGCTAGCATGATCACAACTGATAAATCAATATAAAGATACTGCCATGCTACTAACCAAATGCTATTCAATATTGAAGAAATGATAAAAGTCATTCTTAACTTTTTACTAATTTGCTGATTAATTAAAACAGAATCTTTTCCTGGTTTAAGCCATTGATAAACAACAAAACCAGCCAATAGCAAATAAATTACTGACCAAATTGCAAACGTCAAACCAGCTGGGGCAAATAAGTTGGGATAAGTATCAGAAACTTCTTGCGTTGTCATTCCGTTTAGCGGCAACAAAACAGCTGCCGCATTCGTGCCGATCATTACAATATAGATAATTGTAACGACCCACTTTGACCAAATAGATTGATTTTTATCCATCTTAATCTCTCCTTTATAATCCTTTTTTCCCAATAAAAGGGGTAAATTTTGGTGTTTTCTTTGCGTAAACAATAAAATCTGGTCGCTCTCTGTATTTCTTCTCAAGCAAAGGGACACCTGATACAAATAAAAGCAACAAGGTAATTGTTATTGGACCAATAATACCCCAAATATTTCGTGTGTCATTCAAACTTACAAGAAATATCCCCCACCAACTAAGTGCTTCACCAAAATAGTTTGGGTGTCTTGTCGTTGACCATAAACCAGTTGTTAACAGCTTTCCATGATTGGCGCTTTCACTTTTAAATTTTGTCAGTTGATGATCGCCAATCGTTTCATAGCCAAATCCAATTAACCAAATTAAAACTCCTACTCCATTCCACCAATAAAAAGCATTGGTAGAACTTGTCATCACAAAAAGAATCGGCATTGAAACAACTAACAAAAGAACACCTTGTAAAATAAAGACGTTTAAGTAAGCTTTTAATCTTGCAAATCGGTTGCCCCAACGTTTTCTCATGTTCACATAACGATAATCTTCCGGTTTTCCGATATTTCGTTTAGCTAAATGGAAAAACAATCGAAGTCCCCAAATTGTTACTAATAAAAGAATTATTGTACTGACCTTTGTTTTTTCAGGCATAACGAGATACCCTGTAACTGCCACCAGTACAAATCCAATTCCCCAAGCTAAATCAACAATAGAATTATTGTGAAGATATTGCGCTAAAAAGAATAACACAGTAAAGTATAAAAATATTACACTACTAACAATTAAAATAGTCATATTAAATCCGCCCCTTCTCCTAATTCAACAGCCACAGCTACACTTCCTTGACCAGCACTCATTGCAATAACAGTTGAAATATCCATAATATAACTTGGTTGAAATCCAAGGTGTTTTATTAATTCATTTTTCCATACCAACGCTCTTTTTTCCGAATTGGCATGAATGACAGCATAACGCTTTATTGTGCTGCTCTTATGCATTTTTTTAAGTTGCTTGATAATTTTCTTTTCATTTCCTTCCAAGCTAAAAGTAAAAGCACTCAAAGTCCCTTCACCTGCCTCGTTTAAACTAACAATCGGTTTCAAATTAACCTTCTTAGCAATTTTCCCAGCAAATTGAGGTATCCTGCCAGAGTCAATCATAGGATTTAAATCATCTACGCTAACCAAGATTTTAAGCTGACTTCTTTTATGCCTTGTTCGTTCAACTAATTCAGTAAATCCAATCCCTGATTGAATCCATTCGTTAGCACACATTACGAGCAATCCTTGCGCTGCAGAATTTTGCTTAGAGTCAATAACCTCAATCCTAGTATTAGGAGAGCTTATATGCTTTGCAGCTTCTTTCACGGTATAGAAAGTCCCACTAAGTTTTCCAGCAACCGTAATAACTAAAATTGCTTCATATTTAGTTTCTAAAAATGAAAAAAGATTTTTAACCGTTTTTAATGTCGGTTGTGAGCTAGTAGCTCGTTCGCTCTGTTTTTTATTCAACTCAAAAAACTGATTGCTTTGAATTGTTATTTTATCAATATAGCTAGTATTGCCAATCAATATATTCATAGGCAATACATGAATCTGATTATCTAATACATAGTCAGCAGGTAAATCAGCGATCGAGTCTGTCACTAAGGCAATTGGCGCTCTTTTTTGCGTATTTACTCGATATTGCAACAACATATCATCAACCTTTTGTTGAATTGGTTGACCTACCGTGTTTAAATAATCCAAGACTTGATCTGGCTGATTAGAATGAATATGGATTCTCGCTTTTCCACGATTTATAGAGACAATTAAAGAATCACCATATGCGCTTAATTTTGTCTGGATAGCTTCTTTTGTCTGCGTTACCTGATCTATTAATATTTCAGTACAATATCTATATTTTGGTTCTGAAGAGTTTCTATGCAAAGTTTCAGAAATTTCGATTTTTACAGACTCATTTAAACGCTCCCTTGGTTTGTCCACAGCTTGTTTATTTATAAAAGCTTTAGTAAAACCTTCTATGAATAAATAGAAGCCTTTCGCTCCTGCATCGACTACTTGGTTTTTTTGCAGTATCTTTAACTGTCTAGTTGTATTATCTAATGCTTGCTTTGTCTCAATAAGCGCTTGCGGTAAAAGATTTTCCAAACTATGGATCTGATCCCCTTTATTAAGAGCTTCTGCCCAAGATCTAATAACCGTGATGATCGTTCCTTCTACTGGGTTTTCAATAGCCTGATATGCTTCACTGATCGCTAACTTTACACTTGTTACAAAACTCTTAACAGAGCTTTTTTCCTCCTGAAGCAATAGATTATTATAAATACCATTAAAATATTGTGCAAAAATAATCCCAGAATTTCCTCTTGCTCCTAACAAAGAAGCTTCTGCTATATTCTCAAAGACTTCGATGACAGAAGTTGATTCATCATTTGTCTCTTCAAGTATCGTCTCCATCAACGAGGCTAAATTACTTCCTGTATCTCCATCCGACACAGGAAAAACATTAATTTGATTCAGCTCTTGTTTCTCGTTTATCAATTGAATAGCTCCTTGTCGAAATGCAAATAGCAACTCTTGATAATCAATCGACTGACTTGTCATACGCTACTCACCTCCAATTGAAATGCTGAGCTATAAAGACAGTAACACCACAAGTCATTGCAGTAACAAATCCTCCCCAGACTAAATCTATCATTGTAACCAACAAAGGCCAATCTTTAATTGTAGCTAGATTTGTTAAATCATATGTTCCATAGCATAGCACTCCTAGAAAAGCACCTGCTGAAATAGCGTAGATCAAACTATCTTTTTCAATTGCTGGATAAATAACAAAAAATAGAATACCAATAAGATATAATACATAAAAAACAACTGCTGGAATTATTTTAGTGGGGCCTAACAAACTACCTAACTGATCTTGATAGATTTTTTTAGCAATTAATAGTAGCCAGATAAAATCTAGAACTAGAAATATAACCGCTGCACTACTAAATAATTTTATAAACTGATTCATTTTAATTCCTCCTAATAAAAAATGGCACGATCACCTTATCAATCGATAAGTTTATCGTACCACGCTCTATTGTTTTATGAAAAAATTTTGCTTGGGAAATTTTTCTAACTCTTCAATTCCAATAGTTTACGGAAAAAAGAGGAGTGCGTTTTGTTCAAGCCTCCTCATCTTTTTTCATATCTTATTTTACGATCAATAAATCTAAACTAGCCAATGATAAAGACATTTTAGCAATACGGTTAAGTTCTTGCAAACGGTTTGCTTTAACTTTTTCATCTTCTACCATAACCATTGTTTCTTCAAAATATTGTTCGATCAATGGTCGTAAATTGACTAATGCTTGATAATTTTCTGACATAGTATTTTCATCAAACTTCTCTTCAATTTCATTTACTGCTTTGTGTAATGCTTTTTCTGCATTATTTTCAAATAAAGTCGCATCAACCTGACTATCTTGTTTTAATAGCTCGCGACCTTTTTTAGCTAAGTTAATCACTCGTGTCAATGCTTCCATTGAAGGTTTGAAATCATTATCCAGTAAATGTTTTTTCAGGATTGCTGCGGATGAAAACAGTTTGGCTAAGTCCTTTTGTTCAGATGAGATTACAGCATCAATCACATCATGACGTACATCTTTTGTCATCAATAATTGGCGTAGGCGCGCTTTCACAAACTCAATGACTTCTTCTTGACCTGTTGTCAATTGGATGCCAAATTTTTGACTATCCGCATTAACAGCTGCATCGATTTCCATCTGAAGTTGAACTAAGGGGAACTGCCACCCTTTATTTTCAACAATACGAATTACTCCATATGTTTGACGGCGTAACGCATAGGGATCATTAGAGCCGCTAGGGATCATCCCTACCGCAAAGAATGAAAATACACTATCAAGTTTATCAGCAATTGCTAAAACAGCACCCATTGCAGAAACAGGAAGTTCTCCTTCACTCGATGTTGGTAAATAATGCTCACGGATTGCCTGAGCTACTGCTGGTTTTTCTCCCTGAAGCAATGCGTATTTTTCTCCCATGATTCCTTGTAATTCTGGGAATTCACCGACCATATTTGTCACTAAGTCAAATTTGTAAATTTCAGAAGCACGTTTTAAATCAGCCAATTCTGCTTCTAATAGACCGACTTCTTTACCAATGATTTGTCCAATAACAGCCACGCGTTGCATTTTTTCGTAGATAGTTCCAATTTTTTCATGGAAAGTGACATTTTTTAATTTATTGACACATTCCTCAATTGACAACTTTTTATCTTCATTATAGAAGAATTCAGCATCTTCTAAACGAGCAATCAACACTTTTTCATTTCCCTTGATTACATTTTCAATATGAACATTATCCCCATTTCTAACAGAAATAAAGTGAGGTAATAATAATCCTTGATCATTACGAACATCAAAATAGCGTTGATGTTCTTTCATTGACGTAACTAATACTTCATCTGGAACAGAAAGGTATTTTTCATCAAAAGCACCCACGAAAGCTGTTGGGTATTCAACTAAATTATTAACTTCTTCCAGCAAATTCTCATCAAGATCCAGCTTCCAGCTATTTTTTTCAGCTAATTGGTTCGCTTGATCAACGATCATTTTTTTTCTTTCATTAGGATCAACGATCACAAACTGTGCTTTCAGTTTTTCTTCGTACTCTTTTGAATGATCAAACGTCACATCGTCACCTAAGAAACGATGTCCGCGAGAGCGGTTCCCAGTGGTTACATCTAGAACAGAGAACGGAATCACTTCATCATCTAGTAAAGCTACGATCCAATGAATTGGACGGATATACTCAAAATCATAATTTGCCCAGTGCATTGTCACTGGAAAAGTTAAACTTGTAATAACATCTTTCAATCCTGCTAGCACATCAATCGTTTTTTGTCCTTGATTATGTTTCGTTACATAAACATATTCTACACCGTTCAATTCTTTAAAAGTGATTGCCTCTGTAGTTAAACCTTGACCTCTAACAAATCCTTCTGCAGCTTTGCTCCAATTTCCTTCGGCATCTTGAGCAATTTTTTTAGCAGGTCCTTTAACCTCTTCTTGCGTATCTTCTTGTTGTTCTGGCAATCCTGTCACACGTATGGCTAATCGGCGAGGCGTCGAAAAGCTTTGAACTATTCCATAAGTTAATTTGTTTTCATCTAAAAACTTCACTATTTTATTTTCTAATTGTAAACGACTTGGGCTGACAATATGCGCTGGCATTTCTTCCAAGCCGATTTCAAGTAATAGGTCTTTTGCCATGTTATTTAGCCTCCTTACTAGTTTGATTGTCTTTATTTAAAAGTGGAAATCCTAATTTTTCACGTTCTGCAACGAATATTTTCGCTACAGCTTTTGCTAGGTTTCTAATGCGAGCTAAATATCCAGCACGCTCTGTTACAGATACTGCACCACGAGCATCCAACAAGTTAAATGTATGGCTGCATTTTAAAATATAGTCATAAGCTGGATGTACAAGACTTTCATCAATACAGCGTTTTGCTTCTTTTTCAAATTTATCAAAGTTTTCTAAAAGCATCTCTTGATCACTGATTTCAAATGAATACTTAGAATGTTCATATTCTGGTTGATTGAAGATTTCACCGTATTTTACGCCTTCAGTCCATTCTAAATCATATACACTTTCTACTTCTTGAATGTATGAAGCAAGTCGTTCAAGTCCGTAGGTGATTTCAGAGGTTACAGGATGACAAGCTAATCCGCCCACCTGCTGGAAATACGTAAATTGAGTGATTTCCATACCATCAAGCCAGACTTCCCAACCTAATCCCGCGCATCCCATAGAAGGATTTTCCCAATTATCTTCAACAAAACGAATGTCATGCGCCAACGGATCGATTCCTAACAACTCTAAACTTTCTAAATATAATTCTTGAATATTCTCTGGTGATGGTTTCATAACTACTTGAAATTGATGATGTTGATACAGACGGTTTGGATTTTCCCCATAACGACCATCTGCTGGTCTTCTTGAAGGTTCTACATAAGCCGCATTCCAAGGTTCAGGTCCGATTGCTCGCAAAAATGTATAAGGACTCATTGTCCCTGCTCCTTTTTCCGTATCATAAGCTTGCATTAGCATACAACCCTTTGATGACCAAAATTTTTGCAAGGTTAAAATCATTTCTTGTACAGTAAGTTTCTTTTCCATTGTGATCCTCCTAATTTAAATGTATAATCCGTTTTTTTCTGATACAATAAAAAACAACCGAGTAACGCTCGATTTTCATCACTGTGCGTTACCTATTACACAATAATTTTTTATAAAAATTGTAAGCAAAAAAACAAAAAAGTCCCTATGCCTCTTAGAGACATAGGGACGAATAATCGCGGTTCCACCCTACTTCCGATAGTAACTATCGGCAGCTTCGTTTTAGTATACTCAAAAGCGCCCTTCAAAAGTTGCTTGTATCTGGCTCACACTTTCCCAGACTCGCTATAACAGCAGTTCTTCTTACTCTTCTTTTTCAACGTATATATTTAATTACTCTTTATGATAATCTTTGATCACTGAGATGTCAAATTATTTTTTAAGATTCAAACAGATTTTGAAAAAAATGCTCTTTTCTTTCAAAAATCATTAACCATTCTTGATATATTTTCGTTTCTTCTAGTGCGCGTTTGACGATTTTTCCATCAGTGAATTCATAGATTCTAGCATTTGGGAAAAATAATAACACTGGCGAATGAGTAGCAATAACAAACTGTGAATCAGCTTTGATTAACTCTTGCATCAAAACCATCAATTGTAATTGTGTACTGAGAGATAATCCAGTCTCTGGCTCATCTAATAGATAAAAACCTTTTCCAAAAAAGCGGCTTGAGACTAATTCATAAAAAGATTCTCCTCTTGAATAGGTATGAAGTTCGCGCTGGAAAACACCTTCACCTTGGTCGATCATTTCAATATCCGTCATTAAATTATAATAGGATTCTGCTCGATAAAAATAACTGTCTTTTGGATAATTTGGATACTTTATTGGTCGGCTTGCTTCTACTAGCAAAGATTGCTCTTCGTAAGAAACAAAACAATTATTTTTTGAACCACCTTCAAGATTCAAATCCATTAAGCCAGCTATGGTCTCTATTATCGTTGATTTCCCAGAACCATTTTCCCCTATCAAAAATGTAACTGGCTTATCGAAAATAAGTTGATTCAAATCATTTAGAATTGGTAAATTGAACGGAAATCGGGTTAAAGTTGTTACTTTATCGTATTTCAATCCTTTAAGATACAGTTTTGTCATCCTCTTCATCCTTTTTTTCCCGCTTAGGCAACTTCAATGTGTCTTCCCAACTTTTCATTTGATCGATAAACTTCTTACTCTTTAAATTAATTCCAACATATTCATCGTACAGTTCGTCAATAGTTTTTCTAATAGCTGTTTTTGTCTCTGATTTAACATTGATATCCTGGACTTTATCATAAGAAACTGTTGAGAAAAGTCGAATAAAATGAATTGCTCTAGGATCTGCATGATATCGATGATCATCAAGATGCCAATGACGTTCACATAAAACGCCACTATATTTTGATGAATAATCAAATTTTCCACGAGTTTCTTGACAAACACTACAATGCTTCCACTCTGGAGTGATACCGAATCGACTTAGTAGTTGAATTTCAAATATATTAGTAATAATTTCAGCATCCTTATTTTCATTCAATAATTTCAAAGCTTGTTGTACAAAGTGATACAGATTAGGATCGTACGTCCGATCTTCAATGGCTGCATCAACTAAATTCAAAATATAAGTTGCATATGCATTCACAAAAATATCTTCCTGAATAACTCGAAGTGGATAAACATCTTTACTTCCATTTAAAAAAGATAACCCTTCTTCTCTAAAATCACCAATATATATAGCTTCTGTAAAAGGCAAAATAGCAGGACCAATTGGATTATTTTTGCGATGTGCTCCTTTTACGAAAAACATCAACTTACCAAAGGATTCTGTAAAAATTTTGACTAACTTATCTTTTTCTTTGTAATCTTTGGTAAATAAAATAATTCCTTTTGTTTCTCCTAAAGCCATACTTTCGCCTCCTTTGTATTCTAGTCTATTTTAGCAGAGATACAAGTAAAAGAACAATCCTGTAATAATACAGAATTGTTCTTTCATTTCTCATTAATAATCGTCTTTGCGATACCCGAAATCTTGTAAATGAACTTTTTTATCACGCCAGTCTTTTTGCACTTTTACCCAAAGTTCTAAGTAAACTTTGTCATCTAGTAAATGTTCAATATCTTGTCTGGCTTTTGTTCCGATCTGTTTAAGCATTTTTCCGCCTTTACCAATAATGATTCCTTTTTGGCTATCACGTTCAACGATAATCGTTGCTTGAATACGTACTTTATCATTCTCATCGCGTTTCATCGAATCAACTACAACTGCTACTGAATGAGGAATTTCATCTCTTGTAAGCAATAATACTTTTTCACGAACTAATTCAGAAACAATAAAATATTCAGGGTGATCTGTTACTTGGTCATCTGGAAAATACTGTGGGCCTTCTGGCATTTGATCTACTAAAACATCCATCAAACGATCCACATTATTTCCTTCTGTTGCTGAAATCGGTACAACTTCTGCAAATTCCATTTGGTTCGAATAATCTTCAATGATTCCCAAAAGTTGATCCGGATGAACCGTATCGATTTTGTTAATCACAAGATAAACGGGGCTAGTCATTGTCTTGAGGCGCTCAATGATGAAATCATCCCCTTTACCTCTTTTTTGATCCGCGCTAATCATAAATAACGTTGCATCAACTTCACGTAAAGCACTATAAGCTGTTTCAACCATGAAATCACCTAAGCGATGTTTTGGTTTGTGAATACCTGGTGTATCAATAAAAACAATTTGCGCTTCCGGAACTGTATAAATTCCTTGTATCTTATTTCTAGTTGTTTGAGCTTTATCACTCATAATCGCTATTTTTTGTCCGACAATTCGGTTCAATAAAGTAGATTTACCAACATTAGGTCTGCCTACAATTGCTACAAATCCGGATTTATGTGCTTCAGTCATTGTTTCTCTCCTCTATAAAATATCTTGTAGTATCTGCCATATTTTTGGAACAAACAACAGCACTGCAATAACCACAGCAAATCCTGCTGTTAAAAGAACTGCGCCTGCGGCCATGTCTTTGATTTTTTTACCAATTGGATGAAAATGGAAATCGGTTACCATATCAACCACATTTTCAAACGCTGTATTAATAATTTCCATCACTAAAACAAGAAAAATCGCGAGTAACAACCACAACCATTCTGAGATAGCTAACTGAAAAACGAAACCAGCAATAATTGCTGCAACGCCCATCAAAAGATGCGTTCGCATGTTTCGCTCTTCCTTAAATACTGTTTTAATCCCTTGAAGAGCGAACTCTAAAGAAGCTATAAAATGTTTATTTTTCTCTGTCCGCTTATCTTTTGAGTCCATAGGCATCTAAAATCTCTTTCTGTAAACCAAACATTTCTTTCTCATCATCAGCTTCCATATGATCATACCCATTTAAATGTAAAAAACCATGTACCGCCAAAAAGCCTAATTCACGTTCAAAAGAATGACCATATTCTGCAGCTTGTTCCGCTGCTCGTTCGGTTGATATCATAATATCACCAAGATTTCTTGGAAAAGCTTCTGCTGCATCTTCAAAAATAATAGGCAGTTCATCTTCACCTTCTTCTTCCAATGCAAAACTAATAACATCTGTGGGAACATCTTTCCCACGATAATCTCTATTTATTACCTGAATACCTGAATTATCCATAAATGACACGGACATTTCAGTATCTTCAGATATTTTCAGAAAATCAGCTGCAAACTGCAACAGATTTTCTACTTCTTCTAGATTTTCTTTTGATAGATTCATTGTTTCATCAATGAATGAAATATCCATTAGTCATCTCTCTTTTCTTGTTCTTCTTTCATTTCTTCTGCTTCTGATTTCATTTTTGGATACTTGATCCTTGAATGGAAAGTACTACATAAACCATTTACCAGAGATTTTTCAACAATCCGAATTTCTTTCATTGTTAAACCACAATCATCCAACTGTCCATCTGAAATCCGATCTTGAATAACATTATGAACAAACGCTTGAATTTTATCATTTGTCGGATGATCCATTGCCCGAACAGCAGCTTCACAAGTATCCGCAATACTAACGATCCCTGCTTCTCTGGTTTGAGGTTTAGGACCCGGATAACGGAAATCTGCTTCAGAAATATCTGGATTTCGTTCTTTCGCTTTAATATAGAAAAACTTCATTAGAGTCGTTCCATGATGTTGATGACAAATATCAATCACCATTTCAGGCATATGATAGTCTTCTAAAATTTTTGCACCATCAATAACATGACCGAAAATAATTTGTTTACTATCTTCTGGTAACAAGAAATTATGTGGATTTTCTGCACCAGCTGGTAAGTTTTCTACAAAGAAGTTCGCATGCTTGATTTTTCCAATATCATGATAATAACAAGCAACTCGCGTCAATAATGAACGTCCGCCAATTTCAGCAACCGCATTCGCACTTAAACTAGCGACCATCATACTGTGATGGTAAGTCCCAGGTGCTTCTTCAAGTAATTGCTTCAATAACGGATGATTTGGATTACTTAATTCATTTAAAACAATCACACTGTCATCTGTTACAAGTAATTCAATATATGGATGAAGGCCCATTGTCGCAAGAAAAGACAATACAGTTCCAGCTAAAGCACAAATCATCATCGTCCACGATTTACCATCAAAAAAGCTCATACCTTGATAGACCATTAAAATAAAGTCCACACAAACAGGAAAAATAATGACCCAAAATACTGCAACTAATCCTTGTTCGCCAATGCGTGTCCTTTTGACTACAGTTGCCAACAGTCCAGAAAACATATAACTCACTATGATAATCGTCAATGAGTTTGTTCCTATAGAATTATAAAATACAAAAAGTGAAAAAATCACTTGGAAAACAGCTGCCAAAACACCGGCTCTTCGACTTACAAAATAATTTAATACAAGAGGAGTAAACGCTGCTGGGAAAAACAATGAGATATACATCATTTGTTCTGTTTGGAAAATCTGGAAAAATTTCATCAAGAGAACGCTTAAAGACATTGCGCCTACATAAAATAAGATAAAATGTCTACGTTTGCCTTCCTCTGTCACTTGTTTAGTAAAAAATAATAAAACAAAAACCTGCAAGACAATCGCTAAAGCTAGTGCTGCCATTGGGAATAACGAAGTACTTTGATTAGTCAACCCTAACAGTTCAAGCTTTTCCATCGCTTTACTATCGATTTGAGTCCCTTCACGAACAATAATTTCCCCCTGATAAATCATAGCTGGAGGAACTGCATCCATTGCATTTTGACGCATTTCTTTAGTCTTTTTATCATTAGCAAAATCATTCGCTACAATACCTTCATTTACAATATAACGAATTTCTTGTTGCATTGTACTGGTAACATCAAGAAATTGAATCTTCTCAATTGCATTTTGTCGTATGCTATCCAAATCAGCTTCACGTACATGATCTTTCATCTTTTCATCTACGATTTTTAAACTTTCAGTTTTTACTTGTTGAATCTGATTAGCATCTAATGAAAATATATTTTGATAAAATACAGTAGGAAATTTTTGGTAAAAAGCGACTTCATCTTGATCTAATGATTCGAATTGCGCTTTTAAGTTGGCTACTCTTTCTTCGATTGTTGGTTTGGGAATCGTTTCATCTTTTTTAGCCTTCGCTTTTCTCTCTTCATACTCTTTTTCTGTTTTTTCGTTTGCTGTAATGATCAGTTTAAATAATTTTTCAATTCGCTTATGCTGAATATCTGCTGTTTCTTCCTGATAAATATATTCAGGAGTAACTGCTTCAGCAGCTAATTTTTTCTTTTGTGCTGTTTCATACGTATTTTCAACATTTTTATTCGCACGAATTGTATTTTCAGCTAGTTGACCTTCTTTTATTTCTACTTTTTTCTGATGGACACTACCGAACATAATGATAAATAAAAAGCATGAAAAAATAAGTAAAAGTATTGGTATATAAGCTTTTCCAAGTTTATCACGTAATTTTAATAACGAGTATTTCAACGGAATTTTTCACTCCTTTCCGCAGGTTTAAAACTATTTTTGACTCTCTTTTTCATATGCTCTAATGATTTGAGCAACAACTGGATGTCTAACAACATCTCCAGCATCAAAATGAACAAATGAAATTTTATCGATCGACTTTAAGGTTCTTTCGGCATGAATCAAACCACTAGCGACGCCTTTAGGCAAATCGATTTGGCTTGTATCGCCATTGACGATCATACGAGAGTTAAAACCAAGTCTTGTTAAAAACATTTTCATTTGAGCAACGGTCGTATTTTGTGCTTCATCTAAAATAACAAAAGCATCATCTAATGTCCGACCTCTCATATAAGCTAACGGTGCAATTTCGATTACACCTCTCTCCATTAAGCGATTTGTGTGGTCCATACCAAAAACTTGGTATAACGCATCGTATACTGGGCGGAGATATGGATCAACTTTTTCTTTTAAATCACCTGGTAAAAAACCCAAACTTTCACCCGCTTCAACGGCAGGGCGCGTTAAAATAATTTTTTGGACTTCACCTTTTTTTAATGCTGATACAGCCATGACAACTGCTAAAAACGTTTTACCTGTTCCAGCAGGGCCGACGCCAAAAATAATATCACGTTTTCTAATCGCATCAATGTATTTTTTTTGTCCAATATTCTTGACTCTTATTGCTCTGCCATGGTGGTCTTTTAAAATTTCTTCTTCATACATTGTAACAAACTTATCTAATTCTCCGTTTTTCGCCATTTTTAAAGCTGAAACAACATCTGGCGTACTGACTTTGATTCCACGTTGAATCAAAACTTGCAAAGTTTTGATAACAGAAGCAACCAATTGCACTTCGGCTTCTTCTCCTAGTAATTGAATCATTTCTCCACGTGTGTTGATTGTCACAGCTGTATTTTCTTCTAAATACTTTATATGTTTATCATGGGTTCCTAAAAGCATACTCACATCATCAGAATCATTTAACTTTAATTCCAAAGATATTGACTGATTTTCTGTCAAAAAATACCCATCTCCTTTATTTTTTCATTCTCTACAATCATACCATAATATTTATTTATAAAAAAGAAGTAGGTTAAGATTAAAAACCTTAGAAATGATTCTTTTGATATGATTGCATCATTATTGTTTATTCCAACTCAAAAAAGCTGCTTAAAACTAGAAACGTTTTAAGCAGCTCTCTACTCTTCATGTAATTCTGATTAGTAATCATTCACTTAATTCTTCTTATGGAGCATCTTCCAAAGTAAATTCTAGTGTCGCTTGATAATCACCATTTCTGGCAACAGCTGATTTCGATTGATCTAATTCTAATAGCATACCTGTATCCTTTGACCAACTCTTTGTTGTTTCATTAGGTAAATCTGTAGAACTTTTTAAAATAGGATAGTTTTCTCCGTTTATAAAAACAGGCTCACTTGTGGTTGTATCTTTAAAAATTAGAATACCTTTTAATATGTGTTTTTGACCATCTTGTTCTAAAGAAAAATCGTCTTTAATCCGCATCGAAAGTTGCCAGTCTGCTCGCACAGTATTATTTCTTTGATCGTCGACTGTTATATCCCATTGATTGTTTTTTCTAGGAATTATTTGTGTTTTCTTTGATTGTATAGGTACATTATCAAATTCTAACAGTTTAGGGACAGTAACTGACAAATTCCCACTAGGTATATAATTTACTTTTACTGAAATTGTTTCAGATACACTTCCACTAGTCACTTTAATTTTATAGCTCTTCTCCTCGACTTTAGCACTATCCCAAGTGTCTAACAATTCAACAGTATAATCCTCTTCTATACTCTTCCCGTCAATCTGGACATTTTTCACCCATTTTTTTATCTTTGCAACACTTGGCTGATTATCCCCTATATAATTTGTTTGATCAATAGCAGTCGCACTTAATACTGAAAAGAATGTAGTATTCAGTTTCCCATATACAGTATCATTATCACCTAATCCTGGATACTTCGTATTAAGATCAGTTTTTGATTTAAACTTCACTTTGAAAGACTTTGATCCAGGAGCACTACTATCATAATCCTCAATAGTCGCATCATACTGGGTTGAGTCAATGGCTTCTATTTTGGTATCCCCATCATACACATAGACCTTGTTATCAAACAACTTAGCTGTTGGTGCCACCGTATTTACTGGCTGATTTTCCCAAGTAACATCATCAGCAACTAACTTATACTTCGCTTTTCTATAATAATATTTAACTGTTTGAGCGGAACTTTTAAAAATACCTTTAACTGGATTAGTCGTAACTTTTTTTCCGTCTAATGTAGCATAATCTAAAACATAACCATCTGAGTAAGTTTTTAGCGGTGCAGACCAAGAACGGCCTAAACTAGTAGCTGGGATGTCCACTGTACCATCATTCGTCTGATCTTTATAATATTCTACTGCCACTGACTTTGGTTCTCCAGTGTTCTCAGTAATTGCTCCGCTATCATCAATTGCTCCTGGTTCTACCCAGGGAGCTTTTATTTCTGCCCAACTTTTTTTTTCTTTAGGTAGCTTTATCCGCAAGCTCAGAGTCAATAATTCAGCTGAGCTTCCAGTTTTCCGTTCAACGTAAATATCTTTCCACTCTGTATTGTCTGAAGTCCCAGTCTGAAATACTCCTCCAATTCCAGTAATTTGTTTTCCTTTATATACACGTGCTTCAATTAGTTCAGCGTTAGCTCCATTTCCAGGTAAACGGTACGACATACCAAATCTGAATAATGTATTCGGTTTTATCATTACATTTTGTGCGATTACAATACCGAAATCTGATTTCCTGTTTGCGTTTGTCCCATCGTAATCAAAACGTAATGTTTTGGTATTCTCATCATACTTAGGACTGATTAATTCCCCTAAATCTACTTGATTGGTAGGATCATTTACAGTATATACGCTGGCTATAATACTATTTGTATAGGCCCATTCGTTAATCTTATTATTCAGCTCAAAGGGTATAGCCTTCCACTTTTGCATAGTACCAGAAATTTGAGGTGTTGGACCAATTGGAGTTACTCCACCTGGAAATCCCCACATCCCAATGAACATAGACCATCCTGGAATATTAGTTGTATTATTTCCATAATAAAAGTACGGATTGTTAAGGAAATTTTCGCTACTCTTCAGGTTACTATACATTCTTACATGATAATCAGTTGTCGTATCAGAAGTAATAGTCATTACGTCAGATATATGCTCATACAACACTCCCCCTTTACTAGCTGCCGTTTCCTTGTCTGTTCCACTATAAGCCGGTGGCTCAACATAACCTGTTGGTACAGAAACCACTCTAAAACGAAAGGCTAAATTATCCTCTTTTCCACCTTTTTCCTTAATTAATTTCACTAGAGATTCCGGCAATACAATTTGCCCATTCGAATCCGTTTTTCGAATATTTTCATTATTAAATGTTGTCCATGTACCATTGTTCATCTTCTTCTGCAATATAACACCAACGTCTGCCAGTGGTTTTCCATAATTATCTGTTTCAGTTAAAGTTATTGCAATCTCATTTCCAGTTGTACTCCTATTTCCTATGTTTTGTTCTTTTTGTTGTTTATCATCGGTTATGTATTGAATATTATTACTTTTTACAATAGATGTTTCCTTATTTTCAGGTTCTTTCTGCGCTACTATTCTTGTCATTTTCGCATTTAAAACCATAGTCAACATTAATAAAAATATACTCGACACGATAATTTTGACAAACATTTTTCTTTTGCTTTTCATTTCTTCCTCCAAATTTAAATAAAAATTTAACGAAATAATTGTAACATGTTTTTCATTATTATACCATATTTATTTCACTTTAATTTAAAAAATATTTCGAAAAGCCGAATTAGAAACCTACTCAGATAATAAAAAAAACAGCAGATTTTATCTGCTGTTTTTTTTATTATCTGTCTTGTAATAACTCTTTTACAATTGCATTGACTTGATTTCCGTCTGCTTTGCCTTTGACTTCAGGCATCACAGCACTCATAACTTTACCAAATTCTTTTGGCGAAGTCGCACCAGTCTGATTAATTGCCATTTGAACTACCTGACGAATCTCTTCTTCTGAAAGTTGCTTTGGCATATATTTTTCAACAATTGTGATTTCGATTTTCACTTTGTCAGCAAGATCGTCACGTCCCGCTTTTTCAAACTCTGATAAAGAGTCTCTGCGTTGTTTCATCTCACGAGACAAAACTGTTAACTCTTCTTCTCCGTCCAAATCACGGCTAGTTTTAATCTGCTCATTTTGAATGGCTGCTTTCAGCATACGAAGTACAGATAACGTATCTTTATCTTTTGACTTCATAGCTGTTTTGATATCGTCATTCAATGTTGTTAGTAATGACATACAACCAACTCCAATTCATCGAAAACTAGAATTTTTTACGTTTTCTAGCTGCTTCAGATTTTTTCTTACGCTTTACACTTGGTTTTTCGTAGAATTCACGTTTACGAGATTCTTGTAAAGTACCCGCTTTTGAAACGGAACGTTTGAAGCGACGAAGAGCATCGTCAAGAGATTCGTTTTTACGAACGACAGTTTTTGACATGTTAATTCCCTCCCTCCGAGCTTAAAAAGTAACCGTTTTTTATATTTATGAATTGTTTGCACAAAAATAAAATACCGTTCTTTTTACATTATATCGAATCGTTATTTTAACGTCAACCTTTGTATTGAAAAAATACATAAAAAAGTGCCAAAATGAGTAAAGTTTTACACACATATGAAATATTCAGATCTTTTTCAGAAAAAAATGATCAGAGACACTCTTCACAGCGACCAAAAATCTCAAATCGATGGCCTTCTATTTCACATCCACTTAATTGTTCTTTAAAAAAGTCCATCGGGCACATATGAATTTCTTTTGTCTTTCCACAAACTGTACAAATAAAATGATGGTGATGTCCTACTTCTTGACAACAATGAAAACGAAACTTCTTTTCTCCGTTCAAGTCAGTTGTTTCTAGCAAATTAAATGTTTCAAAATCATGTAAGTTCCGATAGATAGTATCGTAGCTGACTCCCTTATATTCTTCGTTCATAAATTCATAAACTTCTTTAGCTGAAATATAGCGATTTCTTCTAATTAGATATGTGATCATTGCTTCTCTTTTTTTTGTATATTTCAAGCCATGCTCTTTCATCACTGCAAGCGACTGCTCTACTTTAGAATTTGATTGCATTTTTTGCTGACCTCCCGTTTTAAATCAGAATCATTACGAATAAGATTCATGAAGGTATGGTATAATAAATTTATAAAAAAAGCAAGAGAGGAATCATACTATGACAACAAATGAACAAAAAAAATGCGTGACAATCTTTGTTATTTCTGATTCAGCAGGTGAAACTGCTTCGAAATTAGCAGCAGCTTCTATGGCTCAGTATCCCACTGTTGATTTTTCACTATTCAGGAGAACTTTCGCAAAAGAAGAAGACAAGCTAAGAAAAGCATTGGAAGATGCAAAACGTGAGAACGCCATGGTTCTACATACGATAGTTAACGACCACCTCGTAAAAATTGCCAATGATTTTTTTGAAGAACACAATTTATATCACTTCGATATATTAACACCACCTGTGGCAGAAATCGAACGCCTTACTGGCATTGCACCTACCAGAGAACCTGGAGCTTTGCATCATTTGAATGAAAATTATTTTAAACGAATCGAAGCCATGGAATTTGCCGTAAAATATGATGATGGCAAAGATCCTAGAGGTTTTTTGGAAGCAGATGTGTTGTTATTAGGCGTTTCTAGAACCTCAAAAACTCCACTTAGTTTATTTTTAGCAAATAAAAATTTGAAAGTAGCAAACTTGCCGCTGATTCCTGAGGCTCATTTACCAAAACAATTATGGGAAACAAACCCTAAAAAAATTGTGGGATTAACAAATGATCCAGACATCTTAAATGGTATTCGTAAAGAACGGATGAGAACTTATGGATTGCCTGCTGATACTTCCTATTCGGATATTGAAAAAATCAGAAAAGAGTTAAGCTTTGCAAATGACTTATATGAAAAACTAGGCTGTGTGGTTATCAATGTCGCGTCCTTATCTATAGAAGAAACGGCTTCAATGATTTTAAATGCTTTGAATTTGGAAGACCATAGTTATTATGCAACCGAAAGTCCAGAAGCTTAAACAAAAAAAACGAAGAGTCGTGAGGTTTATATTCCACACTACTCTTCATTTTTTTAAAACACTTGTATTCCTTCTTGGTCTATTGATAACACATTGATAGCAGCTGAAAGAGGTAACTTTTCTAATTCATGAACCATTTGATTCGTTTTTTCCTCAGGAGATAAAATCAAAACTGTTGGACCTGCTCCACTTAAAAATGCGCCGTAAGCTCCAACTTTATGACTAAGAGATCTGATTTGATCCAAATGAGGAACTAATTTTTTACGATAAGCTTCATGCCACCGATCTTTTTCCATCATTAATCCTGCTAATGGTAAATTACCATTCAAAATTGCCGCAATCATTACATTCGCAATCGAACTCGCTTGTACTGCTTCTTTATAAGGAATGAAAGTCGGAAGTACACTGCGGCTTTCAGAGGTTAACAAATGCGCTTCTGGGATGTAAGCAATGACATCACACATTGGAAAATGGTGTTTCACTGAGTGAACTTCTCCATCAACATAACTTGCAACGACAAAATCTCCACAGATAGCAGGAGCAACGTTATCCGGATGCCCTTCCATCTCTGTTGCTATCTGCACTTTTTCTTTTTGAGATAGATTCAGATTGCCTAAACGATTGGCAAGCTCAATCCCACCCACGATCACACTAGAACTACTACCTAACCCTCTAGCTAAAGGGATATCTGAGGTCATTTTCAACACTTTTGGTGAAAGGTTCGGCGCAACTTTTAATGCTGTTTGAATCAATAAATTCGTTGCATCGTTTGGGATATCAGAACCTAGCGAATGCATAATTTTCCAATCTTGAGCATTTTCCAAGACTTCAATATTCAGATAGTGTGATAAGGCAATACCACAGGAGTCAAACCCCGGACCTAGATTTGCACTGGTTGCGGGAATTCTTATTTTCATAGTTCTGACACTCCATTACGTAAATGCATGCGCATTTCTTCTAAATCACTCATTTTAGATATTTCTACATCTGTTGCGTTGATTGCTGTATCAGGATCTTTAAGGCCATTCCCAGTGAAAACAGCTACTACCGTCTCACCTGGTTTGATTTTCCCACTTTTCACATGTTGGATCACACCAGCTAGAGAAGCAGCCGATCCTGGTTCAACAAATACACCATCTTGTGCAGCAACTTTACGATAAGCATTCAGAATTTCTTCATCAGTCACAGAATCGATATGTCCTTTTGATTCATCACGTGCAGCTTCTGCTAATTTCCAACTTGCAGGGTTACCGATACGAATCGCTGTTGCAATGGTTTCAGGTTGTTCAATCACTTCTCCTTTGACGATTGCAGCCGCACCTTCTGCTTCAAAACCATGCATTCTTGGTAAATCTGTGCCTTTTTTGTCATGCCATTCTTTAAAGCCTTTCCAATAAGCTGAAATGTTCCCAGCGTTACCCACTGGAATTGCTAAGACATCAGGTGCTTGACCTAATTGTTCACAGACTTCAAAAGCAGCTGTCTTTTGGCCTTCTAAACGATAAGGATTTACAGAATTTACTAAAGCTACAGCTTCTGTTTTAGCAATATCACGTACGGCTTTTAGTGCCTCATCAAAATTTCCCGGAATCGAAATGATATCTGCTCCATAAATGATTGCTTGAGCTAGTTTGCCCATTGCTATTTTCCCGTCTGGAATAACAACATACGCTTTAACACCAGCTCTTGTAGCATAAGCAGCTGCAGCCGCACTCGTATTCCCAGTTGAGGCACAAACGATTGCTTTGGCTCCTTCTTCAACAGCCTTAGCAACAGCCATGACCATTCCTCGATCTTTAAATGAACCAGTTGGATTCAATCCTTCATATTTCCCATATAAATTGATTCCTAGCTCTTTTGATAAACGATGCAATGGAATCAACGGAGTATTTCCTTCAGCTAGTGAAATCATAGGCGTTTTATCTGTGATTGGTAAATAGTCTTTGTATTGTTTTAGTAATCCTTCGTACATTGTTTAATCCTCCAATACTTTAAATGTGTTTAATAGTTCGAATTCTTCAGTAGATTCGATTTCTTTGGTCACTTGCTTCATTTGCTCTTTTGTAATTGTATGTGTAATCGCAACGATTCTAGCTCTAGTACCATCAGATTTTTGCTGAACTAATTGATCAAAACTAACATTTGCTTCCGTCATTACCTGTGTTAATTTTAAAATTTGACCGCGACGATCTGGTACTTCAATTGAAAAATAATACTTTCCTGAAATCGTTGCATCTGCAGCTAATTTTGTATCATGTTGATAGGAGTTAAACATATGACCAGTTGTTCCCAAACGGATATTTTTGGCAATCGTGATGATATCACTGACAACGCTTGTTGCAGTAGGTTTTGCTCCTGCACCTGGACCATAATACATTGATTCACCTACACCAGAACTTTCAATAAAAACAGCATTAAATTCATTACGAACAGAAGCAATTGGATGCGATTTTGCCACAAGCATCGGGCCTACTTCAACAGCGATACTTCCCTCTTGATTTTCAGAAGAACCAATCAACTTCACTTCATAACCTAATTGAGCGGCCATTTCAACGTCATCTAAAGATAAACCACGAATACCACGCGTATCAACTTGATCTAGTCTAATATTCATTCCAAAAGCAAACTGGCTTAAAATCACCATTTTATATGCTGCATCGATACCATCCACATCATTTGTTGGATCAGACTCGGCAAAACCTAATTCTTGAGCTTCTTTTAATGCTTGCTCGTAAGATTTCTTCTCAGATACCATTTGTGTCAGCATATAGTTCGTCGTTCCATTTACGATGCCTAACACTTTTTGGATATTGTCAGCTGCTAAACTATTAGCAATCGTCCGCAAAATCGGGATACCACCTGCAACACTTGCCTCATAATAAAGGTCGCAATGATTTTTTTGCGCTAACGCAACAAGTTCACTACCGTGTTGTGCTAAAAGATCTTTGTTTGCAGTTACGATATGTTTACCATTTTCTAGTGCTTTGGTAATGAAGGTTTTTGCTGGTTCTATTTTTCCGATTAATTCTACAATAATCTTGATTTCATCATCATTGATAATATCTTCAATATTTGTCGTGAGCTGAATATCAAATTTCTCAGCCAGACGCCTTTTTTCTTCTTCGTCTCGGACTAATGCTTTTGAAATAGCGATTTCCATCCCCGTAACTTGCGAAATCTTTTCTCGATGTTCTTGTAAAATTGTTGGTACACCAGATCCGACTGTTCCCAATCCAAGTAAACCAACTTTCAGTTTTTCCTTCATTCTTCTTCCTCCAACTATAAAATTAGAAACGTTTCATTTTTTTCTAATAAAACATGTTTCTAGTATACCCAACTGACGTAAAAAAAACTACCCTTTTCTTTGAATTTCCCAAGGGAATCCTAGAAAAGGTGAGCTATTGGTGTTTGATGTGTTCAAATGTTTGGTTAAGAATATCAATTACATGATGATCATCTAACGTATAATAAATGGTTTTACCTTCACGTCTGGATCTTACTACGTGGCTATCTCGTAATAGTTTTAATTGATGAGAAACGGCCGATTGTTCCATCGATAGCTGTTCTCCGATCGCCGTAACATTCAATTCTCCTTTTTTTAACAAAAGTAAAATTCGCAACCTTGTTGGATCACTCAACACTTTATATAATTGACTTACTTTTTGAATCTCTTCTATTTCTTTCATCGCTGAGCTTCCTTTCATCTTTTCCTCTTGCTTATTATAACAAACTTTTTTCAAAAGAGGATAGATTTTTCCTTTCATTCATTAAAGGTTAAAAAAACGGGGTTGGGTCATAATCTTGTGAGTCCCAACCCTGTCTTTCGTATTCATTTTTTAACTATTCGCTTGTTTAACTGCGTCGATCACCGCATATCTAAAGCCATTTTTCTCTAATGCTGTGACACCTTTAATCGTACTACCACCAGGTGATGTTACACCGTCTTTTAATTCTCCTGGGTGTTTTTTTGTTTCGAGCGCTAACTTAGCAGAACCTAACATCATTTGAGCTATAATTTCATATGAAAGAGAACGAGGCATACCTTCTAGAACAGCCCCATCTGCTAATGCTTCCATAAATATATCAACAAATGCCGGGCTGCATCCAGCAACTGTTCCAAAAGTTCCTAAGATATTCTCATTGACTTCTTCAACTTTTCCTAACGATTCCAGTATACGAGTTGCCTCAGCTTTCACTTTAGCAGGCATATTTTCAGCAAAAACCGTACCGATCATCCCTGCGTTGACACTAACAGGTGTGTTTGGAATGGCGTGTACAACATGGACTTGTTCACCCAACACGGCTTGAGCTTCTTTGACAGTATGACCTGTCGCAACTGAAATCAAAATTGTATCTTTCGTCATACTCGGTGCTGCTTGTTTTAAAATATCTAATACGATTTTAGCCCCTGTCGCTATAAAAATCACTTGACATTCTTTCAAAGTCTCATAGTCTTTGATCAATTGAAATCCAAGTTTTTCTTGTAACGTTTCAGCTGTACCACTTGAACCGCCCTTTACAAATAAATTTTCCGGTGCTACCATTTTAGCTTTTAGCAGACCTTCAATCATAGCACTTCCCATGTGACCTGCGCCAATAAATCCAATGTTCATCTCTACCACTCCTTATACTATTACAATGAAAGGACTGAAACAAAACTTTTTTCCAGTCTTTTTTCAGCCCCAATCATTTTATTCTGTTAACGCATTAACTGCTTGTTCAAAATTCTTGATTTTTTGATCAGCTTCTTTTTGAGAAGCAGCTTTCGTTGCCAAATAAAATTTAATCTTGGGTTCAGTTCCAGATGGACGAATCGCAATCCAACTACCATCTTCCAAGAAATATTTTAGCACATCAGATGGAGGTGTCGTTAATACTTCGACTTTTCCATCAGCGAAAGTTCTTGTTAATTCTTTGAAATCTTCCGTTTGTTTCATCTTGATATCAGCAAATGAAGTTGGCGCTTCCTCACGGAATTTTTTCATTAGAGCTTTGATCTTTTCGCTGCCTTCGATCCCACTTAAGGTTACTGAAATTGTTTTTTCTTCAAAATAACCATACTCTTTAAAAATGTCTTGCAAACCATCATAAAGTGTCTTGCCTTGTTTTTTATAGAAAGCTGCAACTTCCGCTAGTAAAACGAGTGCTTGAATTGCATCTTTATCACGAACGAAGGATTTCACTAAATAACCATAGCTCTCTTCAAAACCAAACATAAAGGTTTGTGAATAATCTTCTTCATATTGTTCGATTTTTTCTGCGATAAACTTAAATCCAGTTAAAACATCTACCATTTTTGTATTGTATTTTGCTGTGATCGCAGTAGCTAGTTCACTAGACACGATCGATTTCAAGACAACAGCATTTTCCGGTAATGTTCCAGCTTGTTTATGTGCTTCTAAAATATATTGGATCATGATCGAGCCTAATTGGTTACCTGTTAACACTTGATAAGTTCCATTAGGTAATCGAACTGCTGCACCTAAGCGGTCAGCATCAGGATCTGTTGCAATCAATAAATCGGCATCTTCTTTTTCTCCTAAGCGAATTGCATATTCAAAAGCAGAATGTTCTTCTGGATTAGGAGATTTGACTGTTGTAAAATCTGGATCAGCAATTGCTTGTTCTGGAACTAGCATGAATTTTTCAAAGCCTGCTTGTTTCAATGCTTTTTCACCAAGCATTTTTCCTGTACCATGCAATGGTGTGTATACAAGTTTCAACTCTTTGCCCATTTCATTGATTAATCCTTGGTTGATCGTAACTGTCTTAACTTCTTTTAAGTAGGCCGCATCGACTTCTTCACCAATGATTGTGATCAAATCGCTCTCTTTGGCTTGATCATCTGCTAAAACTTCTACTTTTAATGGGTTCTCGACTTCACGAACGTATTTAGTGAGAGCATCAGCATCAGCTGGCGGCATTTGTCCACCATCTGCCCCGTAAACTTTATATCCATTATAAGCTGCTGGATTGTGAGATGCAGTGATCATAATCCCTGAAAATGCGTTCAAATAGCGAACAGCAAAAGATAACTCGGGCGTTGGCCTTAAACTTTCAAAAACAAATGCAGGAATATCATGTTGCGCTAAGGTTTTGGCTGCTTCCATTGCAAATTCTGGTGACATGTGTCGAGAATCATAAGCGATTGCAACGCCACGGCGCTTAGTCTCAATTCCTTCAGCATCCATGAAACGAGCTAACCCTTCCGTTGCTTGACGAATCGTAAAAATATTCATTCGATTGATGCCGGCACCTAAAATCCCACGCATACCTGCTGTTCCAAATTCTAATGGCGCATAAAAAGCATCCTCACATTTTTCTGGATCTGCTTTTAAATCTTTCAATTCTTTTTTTAAGTTTTCTGGTATATTTTCTTCATTTACCCATTGTTCATAGACTTGTTCCCAAGACATGTCAGCACCTCTTTTATCTTTTGTTTTCTTATCCACTAGTAAGTATATCATTCTACAAGCTTTGAGGAAAGTAATGCCTGCCTGAAATGGCTTGTATGTTATTTGATTGAACTAATTATTTTAACAACCCTCGCATTCGCAATAGTTGATCTGTGATCATTTGTGGTTTCGCTGCAAAGTAATCAGAAAATTTCTGACTCCAGCGTTTTGTTTCTCTCGCTTCACCAAACGCTTCCATGGTCTGATTGTATTGTTCAATCAAGGTATATGCGTAAGGCTGATATTTGTCATAATGAATAACGGCAGGTTCAGGCAAACGGGGTTTGACTTTCATCTCAACGATTGGTTTGCCAATACTCAAACCAAACAGTGGAAATGTCTTCTCAGGCAAATCTAGTAATTGACTGATTTCTTTTCCATGTTTGCGGATGCTTCCAACAACAACTGAACCCAATCCTAAACTTTCTGCAGCAATCACAGCATTTTCAAGCGCTAAAGCGGCGTCTGTTGTAGCTAAAATAATTGGTTCGATACTTTCATCGATCGAATATGAACTTTCATGCGCTGAGCTAACCATTTTTGTACGATAAAGGTCTCCAACGAATAGTAAAAAAACAGAGCCTTTCATCATATGTGCATTGCCGGGATTCCACTTAACCAATTGTTCTCGAATCTTCTCATCTTGGATGACGATAATGCTGTAAAATTGTCCATTCATCCAACTTGGCGCTTGGCGAGCCGCATCTAATATCGCTTGAAGTTCTTCTTTTGATAATCTATGATTCTCGTCAAAATCACGATGACTGCGGCGAGTTTGTAAGATCTCGATTGTTTTATTCATATTGATTTCCTCCTTTTATCTTCATTTTATCATAGTGTTGACGAATCCAAAGTTATTTTTTTGGTGACTTTGAGTAATTTTGTTTCAAATAGCAACAATTTTTCTTCATTCACTCTAGTAAAATTGATTCGTATGCTGTCTTGTTTTTCACCAAAAAAGAAACTCGGTGCAATCAGCAAGCCTTCTTGTAAAAAATACGCCCAATCTTTTTGCTGTAATTTCCCATGTTTCCATTTTGCCCATATATAAAAACCACCTTTAGGCATACTTACTTCCCATTCATCCATTTTATTCAAAACATCAAACACTGCTTTCCCTCTTTGCTCTACATTTTGCCTCAAATGAGAAACTTTATCTGAAAAGTCTTTGTCTGTTAATGCCAAATTAGCTAAGAGTTGAGGGAAAATGCTTAAAGAAAAATCCATCATTTTTCTTGCTTCTGCTAATTGCTGATTCACTGACGTTGGCGCACTCAACCAGCCGATTTTAGTTGTTGAACCAAGTATTTTGGAAAGAGAACCGATATATAGAACATTTTCGGGATCTAGTTTTTTTAACGGCTGGATTTGGTCTGAAGAAACAAAATTTAATTTAGCAAAAACATCGTCTTCTAAAATCGGAATTTGGTAATTTTGGCATAGTTTAACTAAGGCTTTTCGGCGATCCATCGACATTGTTGTCCCTGTGGGATTTTGAAATGATGGATTCACCATGACCATTTTGACGCGGTGTTGACGAATCACTTTTTCAAGAGAATCAAGACAAATGCCATCTTGATCTGTTTTCACACCATAGAGACGGATGCCGGCTGCTTGGAAAATTGGAAGTGCGTAAAGAAAAGATGGA
Organism: Enterococcus haemoperoxidus ATCC BAA-382; assembly: GCF_000407165.1. Lineage (NCBI taxonomy): Bacteria > Bacillati > Bacillota > Bacilli > Lactobacillales > Enterococcaceae > Enterococcus > Enterococcus haemoperoxidus. Next base: position 1,528,712 of record NZ_KE136479.1, read on the forward strand.
TCTTCAATAGCAACACTATCCCCAGAATGCAATAATACTTGTAAAATCAAAAATAAAGCTTGTTGTGCACCCGATGTAATTAGTAGACTTTCTGAAGCAAGAGAAAAGCCATACTCTTTTTCAGTTTCGCGGCTGATGGATTGTCTTAACGGCAGATAACCTAAGTCGTCTTGCTGTTCTTCTTCCAAAAAATGTTTCCATGTCAATAGCGGAAATGAGAAACTTGGAATTAGATCTAACGGCAATTCTCCCGTGTATAAATCTAAGACGTCCGCATCAGAGTGCTTGATCAGCCATTCGATTTGTTCCGTGAATGGATCGATTTTAGCGAAAGCATTTTGTTCTAGGTAACGACGCCAATCTGTTCTTGGTGTTGTGCTGATTCCCCACTTTCCTTCGTTGACGATAGTTCCGCTTCCTTGTTTCCTAATGATCCAACCTAAAGCAACAAGCTCATCTAAAGCATGTACCACTGTAGATCTATTTACTTGAAAATAATTTGCTAGTTTTCTTTCTGAGGGTAATCGTTCACCTGGGAGAAGATCGCCATTTTTTATGTAAGAGAGAATTAATTCAATGATACTTACGTATATTGGAACACCTTTTTCTTTATTTAGTGACCACATTTTTTTGCCTCCAATTTGTTGTTAAGTAACTATTGTTTGTGGATAAGATGTTATTCTTTTTTGATTAATGAAGATTATTATGAGCTCAATCTCTTGTACTGCTCATCATCAGTTCACTTCGTTCTCCGTGATTCAATACGAAGGAGCAACTCTCCCTTTGGTCGTCTTGTACTGCTCATCATCGGTTCACTTCGTTCTCCGTGATTCGCAGCAATTGGATGACCTGAAAATAACCCAATTGGCTGTTTTTGTCAACTTATGTTTGTTTTACAATACTTGTATCAAAATATTTCTGAATAGAGGTTGGACAATGATCAAAAAAGTATTAACAGTAGCTGGTTCTGATTCTAGCGGTGGTGCAGGTATTCAAGCGGATTTAAAAACGTTTGAAGAATATGGAACATTTGGTTTTTCAGCTTTGACTAGTATTGTGACGATGGATCCTGATGAAGGCTGGAGTCATTTGGTTACCCCAATTGATCCAGAGTTAGTAGATAAACAATTAAAGACAATATTTGCAGGTGGTGTTCTTGATGCCATGAAAACTGGGATGCTTGGTACAGTTGAAGCAATTGAGATTACTCGACATTACATCGATAAATTTGCAATGGAAAATATTGTGATCGACCCTGTTATGGCATGCAAAGGAACTAGCGAGTTATTACAACCAGAAAATGTAGCTACCATGACTCGTTTACTTTTACCTAAAGCAACGATCACTACACCTAATCTAGTTGAAGCTGGAATTTTATCTGGATTGGGCGATTTAACTTCAATTGATCAAATGAAAGAAGCGGCAAAAAAAATCCTTGACTTAGGCCCTAAAAATGTTGTGATAAAAGGTGGACATCGTTTGAAATCTGATAAAGCAATTGATCTTTTTTATGATGGAAATGATTTTACCATCTTTGAAAATGAACTTTTCCGAACAGATTATAACCATGGAGCTGGCTGTACATTTGCTGCAGCTGTAACTGCTGGTCTTGCAAAAGGTTATTCAGTTGCTGATGCTGTATCTTTGGCTAAAAAATTTGTAGCTGCCGCTATCAAAAATGGGCAAAAAATCAATCCTTTTCTTGGACACGTTTGGCATGGCGCATATAATCAAGCGCAAAATAGAATGACAAAAAATTAAGGAGTGAAAGAATGAATCAAAAAAGTTCAACAACTTCTATCGTACTTGTCGGCTTATTTGCTGCCTTGACTATTCTTGGAACGATGATTAAAATTCCTATGCCGACTGGTGCGTTTGTTCATTTAGGTAATTCTGTCTCATTGCTAGCAGTACTTTTAATTGGATACAAAAAAGGAGCTTTAGCTGGTGGGTTAGGGTTTGCTATATTTGATGTCTTAAATGGATTTGCAGCTGAAGCACCTTACTTTATTTTAGAAAGTTTTATTGTTGGTGGTGCAGCTACTTTGATGATTTTATTTTTCCATAAAAATATTGATACTATTTGGAAAATCATTGCGGTTGCAGCTGTAACTGGAATTGCCAAAATTATTATGACGCAACTAAAAAACACTGTAATGGGCCTTCTTGCAGGTGCAGATTTTAATGTAGCTTTTGCAAGTGCCTTATCTAAATTACCAGCAACCTTCATTAATGTTGCTACGACCATCGTTATTGTGACACTCGCTTATTTCCCTTTAAAGAAAGCAATGAACGTCATTTTTACAAGGCAATCATTTTAATTATTTACAAAAAGACTCCGCTTTTCTTGGAAATTTTCCAAAAATAAGCGGAGTTTCATTTATTCATTTTTACTGAAAATACTTTCTAATATCCCAAAGATGATCCCTGCTACAGGAAAAATAATCCAATTTGATCCCCAATTTCCTAACAAAAAACCTTGGCATAGAAAAACTGCAACAATAATTGGCCAATAAATTTTTTCAATTGTTTGGAACCAAACTGGTCTTTTACTATCTCTTTCAGCTTTTGCTCTGGGTCCTAGTTCTCCTTCATCTGAAATAAAATAGGTTTGTTCAAGCATCTTGGTGAAACTTCCCATGATCACACCACCAAAAATGAAGAAGAAAACTCCAAATGAAGCAAGAATTAATAGACAAGCCATACCAAAAAATACTTCCCCATATATCGTTCCAAAAAAGACCACAGGTATGATAGATAAGATGCACAATACGACCCCAGCCACCATGCAAAAAATAAACGAACGCTGAAAAGCATCCTTTCTTTTTTTGATCTCATTCTTTACTTGAATTGAAATAAAGCGATCATCCAATTTTTTGTTAGTATTAGATAGGCTCGTTCCAGCGATAATAAATAGCGGCACGCCCACTGCAGCTCCTAAGAAAACAAATAATAAGCCTAGTCCTTCAGCGACACCTTCGCCATACAATGCCATACTGACAAAAAGTGCAGCTACTCCTAAAATGATAACCATTACGCCTAAACCAATCAGTGTAGCCGCTCTGTGGCAAACTTTAAGAAAATCGAATGATTCTTCGATCGTAATTTCGTCTAACTCATATCCTTTTTCCTCAATGAATTCTTGCTTAATATTCATTTCTTCTAGCAATTCATCGATCGAGCCAAATTCTGAAATTACACCTCCAATTGCTTCGTTTTCAGACTTCCCTTGACTTTTTAAATCTTCATATCGATCTTCCGCACTTGCTAATAAGTCTTCTTTTAATTGTTTTGTTTGATTTGTTTCAGCTATCCCTAAAAATAAGCTATCAATATAATCCTGGATTGTTTTCATTATTTTTCCTCCTTGATAAAGCGTTCAACGACTTTTTTAGTTAATACCCACTCTGCAATTTTTTCTTCTAAATATTCTTTCCCTGACAATGTTATTTTATAATATGTTCTTTTTTTACCATGTGTAATTTGTCCAGGAAACGATTCAATAAATCCGTTTTTTTCTAAACGGTTAAACGCAGAATACAATGTTGTTTCCTTGATTGAATAATTATTTTCTGAAATTTCCGTGATTCTTTTAGAGATCGCATATCCGTATGAATCACCTTCCTGCAATACAGATAAAATAAATGTATCATTATACCCTCTGATTGCATCACTGCCAATCATTGAATCACCTCCAATTACTCTACCTGACGTACTACGTCTGTCGTTGTAATTATCATAGCACGATTACTACGACAGGTAAAGTAAAAATAATCAAAATAAAAAAGAAGCGCAAAATACGCTCCTTTTTTAATTCTTTAATTAAATAGTATCACCATTAAAAATAGAATTTTTTACAATTACATAATCTACTTTACGAATGGCTTCAAGATCACGACCACCAGCATAAGAAATGGATGATTGTAAATCTTGTTGCATTTCTACTAGCGTATCCGCTAAACTTCCTTTATGTTGAATCCAAATCTTTTTGCCCTCAACATTCTTCTTCTCACCTTTTTGGAATTCAGAAGCACTGCCGAAATATTCTTTATAAACAACGCCATTTTCGACTTTTGTTTCACCTGGAGATTCTTCATGACCCGCAAATAGTGAGCCGATCATCACCATTGTTGCACCAAAACGAACTGATTTCGCAACGTCTCCCGGTGTACGAATCCCACCGTCAGCGATAATAGGTTTTCTAGCAGCTTTTGCACACCAACGTAGTGCAGCCAATTGCCAGCCGCCTGTTCCAAATCCAGTTTTGATTTTCGTTATACAAACTTTACCAGGACCAATTCCAACTTTTGTCGCATCCGCTCCAGCATTTTCTAATTCCCGAACTGCTTCAGGCGTTCCAACATTTCCAGCGATAACAAATGTGTCAGGTAAATGTTTTTTTAAATGTTGAATCATGTTGATCACGGCATTAGAGTGTCCATGTGCAATGTCAATTGTTACGTAATCGGGAACCAAATTCCGCTCCGCTAATTCCTCTACAAAACCATATTCAGCTTCTTTTACACCAACACTAATTGATGTAATCAAGCCTTTAGCGTTCATTTTTTCAATAAATGGAATTCGAGCATTTTCATCAAAACGATGCATGATATAAAAGTAATCATTTTTTGCTAGAAACTCCGCAATTTCTTCATCAATAATCGTCTGCATATTAGCAGGTACGACTGGCATTTTAAAGGTATGCTTCCCTAATTTCACAACTGTATCACATTCAGAACGACTATTCACGATACATTTGTTTGGAATCAACTGGACATCTTCGTAATCAAAAACTTTCATACTGTATTGCCTCCTAGTAAGTTCAATTAAAAACACGCAAAAACACGAACATTAAACTAATAATAGTTCGCATTTTCAAGCACCTATGCTAATTTACACTATCTATTTATAAATGTCAAAGGTAAATGACGAAAAATATATAATACATTTACCTATTGTTCGTGTTTTGAGCGGATAATTATTTTCCAAATTTTTTATACAGCATTTATCTCCTTATGTTCAACACTTTGTTCTTCGACTTTTTCTGCAGGTAAGATACGGTTTAAAAGTATTGCAGCTATTGAGGCAGTTGCTACAGATGAACCAAAGAAATATTGTAGAAGTTGTGGCAAGGATTGAATAAAGTCCTTTGGTATCAACGTTAACGCAAGGGTTAAAATCATCGGGATCGCAATGACGTACATTTCCTTTTCGCTAATCTCAACTTCTTTGATCACTTTGATTCCACTGATTGAAATAATTCCACATACAATAACAAAAACGCCACCAATTACAGGTGAAGGAATTGACGAAATTAAGGTTGATAACTTACCAGACAAACCAAAAACAACGAACCAAGCGCCAGCTGCCACAAATACTTTTTTACTTGCAACTCCTGTAATCGAGATGATTCCTGCATTTGTTGAGTAGCCAGTAACAGGTGTTGTCCCAAGCAATGATGAAATAAGACACCCGATTCCCTCGCCCACAACTCCTCTATTGATATTTTCATCCGTAAGCGGTGCTTCGCAAACATTGCTAACTGCAAACCAAGTCCCTGTTGTTTCAGCCATCAGTACAACATAAATAATCACCATTGTTATAATAGAGGACAAATCAAACGAAAAATGAAAATCTACGAATGGTAATTGCGGAATGCTTATTAGTGATGCATTCCCAACTTGAGATAAATCAAGAATCCCCATCGATTGAGCTGCTAAACTTCCAATAACTAAGGCTAAAATAACAGAAGAAACTCTAAAAATTCGACCTTTCCCTGGAAAACGTGATCCAATCATCGCAAACAAAACAAGCGATGTTGCCGCAATTACTGCTAGCAAAATATTTTGACCTAAATCTCCTGTAGCTTTAAAAACATTGTCATTTAAGGCGACTGGCATTAATGATAAACCCACAATAAAAATAATTGTGCCGCCAACAATTGGTGGCACAAAGGCTTTGATCAAACGATTAAAAATGCCTGTTACCCCTAAAATAATCACTAAAACGGCACCAATCAAACTAGCACCTAAAACCGTACCCCAACCATTACCACTTTGACTATTCGCAAAGTAAATACCTGCAACAGCCCCAATCGGAATAAACGATGGACCTTGTGCAACAGGGAGTTTCATACAAAAGTAGGATTGAATAATTGTCGCTATTCCTGCTGCAATAAAAGTAGATTGGATCAACGCTGAAGATTCTTTTGTCGACAGTCCAATAATGGATGCGATAATAAATGGCACCACATAGACATCCATCGCTAAAACATGTTGAATTCCTAAAAGAGCTGATTGCCCGATTGATAGATCATCATTTGGTCCTACCGTTAATTTTGATTTATTTATTTGAGTTTCAGTCATTTTAAACTTGCACCTCTTGTTCTTTCGTATTATTATCATGAACTTTTCTTCCTTGAACCCAAACTTCAGTGATATCCTCAGGTCGTAACAGGTAGAGAATTTTTTGAAAAATTTCCATCAAGGGTTCTGACTCAGAAAAAATTGGTAACTTTTTACTATCAACAATTTGAACATCCCAAGCATAATCGACCGCTAATTTTCCAATTGGTAAGCTCAATGATTCTCCACCGCCAGCCGTTGCTAGATAAAATGCTTCGTTTAAGGTAATACTTGACCCTGAAATCCCACGTTTTTCACTACAGCAATCTTTATCAACACCATCTGCTAGCATTCGCGATGATATAACTGCTTGTCTGATATTATCAAATAAACTTGGGGAAAAACCACCAGAAATATCGCTACCTAAACCCGTTTCTACTTGATATTCATTCAATAATTTGGCAATTGGTGTCACCGCATTCCCGAAATAGGCATTAGAAATTGGACAATGAGCTACTGCTGTTCCTTTTTCAGCAAACAATTCCATATCTTCATCTGACAGAAAACCACAATGCGCCATAATAGCTTTTTCTGTAAGTAATCCAAAATCATTTAACGCAAAAGCATCATTTTTGCCAAAACGCTCTTGAACAAATTCGTGTGCCCAATCACTTTCACTACAGTGGGATTGGATATGAACATCATACTTAGCAGCCAAAGCACCTAATCCTTTTAAAGAATCATCTGTACAACTTGGAATAAAACGAGGTGTTACAACTGGATAAACGCCTTGAGGTGTTTCCTTGTTTAATTTTAGTACTTCTTGAATAAATAATTCTGTTTCTGCGAGTGCTTCATCCGTTGTAGCATCTCGATAATAATCAGGATTTTGCTCTTGATCGTCCATTACGACTTTACCAACTAAACCTCTTTGACCTTTTTCACTACAGATTTCTGCTAAGCGCAGACTAGACTGACGATGAACTGTTGCAAAATACAGTGCTGTCGTTGTTCCGTTTTTTATTAATTGTGAAACTAAGTCTGAATACACATTCTCCGCAAAATGCTCATCAGAAAATTTAGCTTCCAGCGGAAAAGTATACGTATTAAGCCATTCATATAATGGGAGATCAAGTGCTGTCCCAGCTTGTGCCCATTGAGGTGCATGAACATGAAGATCAATAAAACCTGGAAGAATATATTGTCCTTGAGGTAATTCTTGAAGTTTATTTTTTTCCGAATATTCTTGAATAATAGCTTCATAATTTTTTTCTTCTGGAGAAATAATAGCACCGATCTTCCCTGTTTCTGTAATGCCAAATAGTGAATTCTCTAAAACTTTTACATTTTTTGAATCAATACTTGAAAATGCTGTTCCTTTAACGACAAATTTAAACAATATAAACGCTCCTCTCATAACGATACAAGCATCATTATATATAATAATTCGCATTTATTCCACATTTTCTCTTTTCTAGTTCTTAAAAACTCTCCTAAAAACAGCAAAAAACGAACAATAGTGAATTTCAAGCAAAAAAAGTAAAACAAAACATACAGCGTCTTGTTTTACAAGCATAAAATCTGTTTCATCATTTTGTTTGTTTTTTTCTTCCAACCGATCGATTTTATCATGAAGATCAGCAGTCGTCTTTTGTAATTCATCATGCATATTATCATGTTTTTTATGTAATGTTGATAGGCTATGGTGGATAAGCGTACCACTTCCTGCTGCCAAAGAGGCGCCTAAGGTACCCAAGACATTCGTATAATTCCCTAAAATCAACTGAACACTAGCGGATGGATGTAGATTTTTCAACAGAGGAATCCACATAGTTAAAACAGCAAAAACAACTAAATAGAAAAAAAGAAATATATAGATAAAAACGGACACTTTACTAGATAATAATGCTGGAATTTGTTCTAAAGACCGCTTCTCTCGTTGCATTTCTTGTCGACTCCTTTTCTGGCTATCACTTTTAAGTAACTATCTTTATTATGATAGATAGTAAAACAAAAGTAAATTATCGACTCCTTCATTATTTTTTGACCTAATCTATAACAATCAGTTAAAAGAACAGCACTGCCTTTTGATTCTAGCTAAAATTGAGTTATACTTAAAGATGAACCATACTTACTAGGAGGCAAATGACTATGCTGAAAATCGAACGAATCCAAACTGGTGTTATCCAAGAAAATTGTTACTTAATTTATAATGAAACAAACTTATTAATCATCGATCCAGGTGCTGAAGCAGAAAAAATAGCCGCTTTGATTGAAAAAACAGGTAAAAAACCGATTGCTATTTTACTGACACATACACATTATGATCATATCGGCGCAGTTGAAGAGCTTCGCCATCAATACAACATTCCTGTCTATGTTAGTCCATTAGAACAAGAATGGCTGTCAAACCCAGTCCTCAACTTATCTGGATTAGGTCGTCATAATGATATTGCTGATATTATTGTTCAACCTGCTGAGGAAGAATTTGAACTGACCGATTATGATTTGGGTGGAATGAAGTTTTCTGTTGTTCCAACACCTGGCCATTCGATTGGCAGTGTAAGTTTTGTCTTCGATGACTTCGTTGTCACAGGAGACGCATTATTTAAAGGAAGTATCGGTAGAACTGACTTACACACAGGAGATATGCAACAGTTACTTCACAGTATCAACACCTATCTTTTCACATTGCCTGATGAATTTCCAGCCTACCCTGGACATGGTGATGCTACAACGATCGAACATGAGAAAAAAACAAATCCATTTTTCAACTAAAGAAGAAACAAAACCTTATTATATAGCTATTAAAGGAGGAATTAAGGTATGAATGAACCGACAACGCTATACATTATCCGTCATGGGAAAACCATGTTCAATACAATAGGTAGAACTCAGGGATGGTCAGATACGCCGTTGACGAAAGAGGGAGAAAAGACAATTCATTATTTAGGCCTTGGTTTGCAAGAGACTAATTTTAAAGAGGCATACTCCAGTGACAGCGGACGTGCGATGCAGACCGCACGCATTATTTTACAAGAACATCCAAATGGGGCTGATATTCCTTATGCTACAGATAGTCGTATTCGCGAATGGTGTTTTGGCTCTTTAGATGGTGGGTATGATGGCGAGCTTTGGGGTGTGGTCCCTAGGATTTTAGCTTTTAAAAATTATGATGACATGATGACCAATAGAATCAGTTATAAAGATTTGGCTGACGCTATCATCGCTGCTGACACAGCAAATTGGGCCGAACCTTATGAAAAAATTCGTGAACGAGTTTGGAGCGGGTTTGAAGATATTGCTCACTATCGAGAAAAAAATGGTGGCGGTAATGTGATGATTGTCTCTCATGGATTGACGATTTCATTTTTAATGTCATTGATCGATAATAGCTTGCCTATGCAAATTGGCCTTGAAAATGGCAGTGTGACTAAACTTATCTATGAGAATGGTAAATTTACGATTGACACCGTCAATGATACCCACTATATTGAGAATGGTCGTGAGATTGCATCAAATAATTAAACGTTCAAAAATAAGAGTATGGGAGAACAAAAGTTTTGTTTTCTCTCATACTCTTATTTCTATCGCTTATTTAATGACTTTTTTTCTTAATTTAAATCCTTCTTTACGATTTCAACTGCTTCCTTAGAATCTTGGATTTTTTCTAAAGTCTCATTATAGTTTTTGGCCGCATAGGCAAAAAATAAAACATCAACTACATAAAGTTGAGCTGTTAGTGAAACAGTTGCAGCACTTCTTAATGGGGCTTCTCCTCCAATTGGCGTCAATAACAAAATAGAACTTTTTTGTGCCAAAGCTGAATCAGAATTAGCAGTCAAACCGATTACTGTCAATCCTTTTTCAATCGCAAGATCTGCGAGTGCATTCGTTTCCTGATTTGTACCTGAATGTGAGATTCCGATAAAAATTCCTTTTAGTCTATTTGTCCCGATTGCAGATGCAAACAAATGATGATCCATTGTAAAAAATACACTTAACCCTAGACGAGTAAATTTTTGATAAATATCTTGTGCAACTAATGATGATGCACCTAAACCGTAAACAAAGATAATTTCTGCCGTCTCCAGTTCTTTAACTGCCTGATCAATTGCTTGGTCTTCTAAATGTTCATTCGTCCGTTCTAGAACATGGATCAGACGGTGCTGTAGTTTTTCTTTGATTGCAGCTGTTGTTTCACCGTTTTCGACCTCTGTATACATTTGTGTATCAACAGTTCCCAGATTAGCCGAAAGTAACAATTTTAAATCAGTGAAACCACTAACCTCAATTGATCGGCAGAAACGAATAATTGCTGCTGGACTGGAACCAGATTTCTTAGCAAGTTCTTTAGCACTCAAATTAATCACTGCACTAGTATTTTCTAAAATGTATTCTGCCACTTTTTGCTCAGAACCAGGCAAGTGTTTAAGATGATCCTGAATCGTTAAAATTATATTTTGCTGCATTCCCTACACATCCTTTTTTCTGCCGAAGTCAAACATATTTAGCGAATGTTTCAACAGCTTACTATATTATTATAACGAAAATGAAACAGAAAAGAAATGTATTCGCTAAATAATGAATTCTTTTTTCTCATAAAAAAACTGACTTCAATTAGCTTAGCACTCTACTAAGAAATCAGTTTTTTAATCATTACTAGCTGAAATTACTTTTTTATTTTTCTTGAAGATCTTTTGGAATTCCAAAGAAAAATGTTGCAACAAAACCTCCAGCATACGCTGCTAATAAGCCTAACACATAAGCTAGCCATTGATTGTTCGCAATTAACGGAATCAAAGCCACGCCACTTGGTCCAATTGCAATCGAGCCAACATTACCAAAAGCACCAATCACAGCGCCACCAATACCACCGCCAATACACGCTGTAACAAAAGGACGCCCAAGTGGTAATGTTACCCCATAAATAAGAGGTTCACCAATTCCTAAAATCCCCACAGGCAATGCACCTTTGATCATTTCGACAAGTTTAGTAGCGTTTTTACAGCGAATCCATAGCGCCAATGCTGCACCTACTTGTCCTGCGCCAGCCATTGCTAGAATCGGTAATAATAACGTCATACCCGTTTGAGTGATCATTTCAATGTGGATCGGTGTCAATATTTGATGAAGTCCAAACATGACCATTGGCAAGAAAGTAGCGCCTAAAGTAAACCCAGCTAACATTCCGCCTTTTTCCAATACAATATTGATTACCCCAACAAGACTATTTGAAATAAATCCTGCAACTGGCATGATTAAGAATATTGTAATCAAGCCAATCACAAGTAAAGAAACAGTCGGTGTTATAATAATATCAATTGAATCTGGAATTACTTTATGCAATTGTTTTTCTATTAAAGAAAGTAACCAAACTGCAAAGATGACTCCAATAATACCGCCTTGACCAGCTGATAAAGTACCGCCAGTCAAAATATTAGGTAATGGTGCCTCTGGGTTCATTCCAGTCAGCATTGTCACCGCACCAATTACACCACCAAGAGCTGGCGTTGCACCGAATTCACTGGCACTATTGATCCCTGTATATAACGCTAGATAAGCAAAAATTCCATTTTTAATAATGTTTAGAACATCGATATATTGTTGCCAAGAATCACCGATTGTTCCCGCAACTAGTAGATTGGACATAACGGCAGCAATCCCACCAATAATCCCAGCACCAACAAAGGCTGGAATCATTGGAACAAAAATATTAGAAATCGATTTCAAAACTGCTTTAAAACCAGAGTTATTTTTATTTTTTTCCTTTTGTGCAGCTTTGACTTGTGCAGCTTTTTCTTCAACTAATTGCTTTCCTGAAAGCTCAGTTTGTTTTTCATCTGGGTTAGGAAATGCTTCTCCCAGCTTGACACCCGCCATATCAACCATTTCTTGTGCCACCTTATTGACAGTTCCAGGTCCGATCACGACTTGCAAGGTATCGTCTTCTACAACCCCCATTACACCATCAATTTTTTTTAATTCTTCTAATTTTACTTTATCATAATCACGAATATCCATACGAACACGTGTCATACAATGGCGTAACTTTTCTACATTTCCCTGACCGCCTACTTCTTCATAAATTTCCCTAGCCAAACGTTTGATTTTATCTTCTGCCATGATGTTTTCCTCCTTTAAACTTTTTAAATTGTATTTTTTATGAAATTATTACCTTGTCTTAATTTTTCCGCCGCTTCTTCTTTTGTGGCATTTGTCAGCAACATAACAATAGCGAGTTTTACATTTTCATCGGCTTTTACAAAATAGGCTGTAGCTGTCTCATAATCACAGTTCGTTGCTTCCATAATAATTCGTTTTGATCGTTCCACTAGCTTCTCATTTGTTGGTTTTACATCTACCATCAAATTATTGTATACCTTACCGATTCCAATCATTGAAATAGTTGATAACATGTTTAAAATCATTTTTTGTGCTGTCCCTGATTTCAAGCGTGTTGACCCCGTCAAAAATTCTGGTCCTGCATCAACTTCGATCGGTATCTTAGCATATTGACTGATTTCAGCTTCTTTATTACATGAAATCGAAGCAGTCGCAGCACCAATTGAGTTAGCGTAAGACAAACCACCAATCACATAAGGCGTTCGCCCACTTGCAGCAATTCCGATCACAACATCTTTATTTGTTAGTGCAATGTCCACTAAATCTTGCTGCCCTAAATCTTTTGAGTCTTCTGCTCCTTCAACAGCTACAGTCATTGCTTTTTGGCCTCCAGCAATTAACCCCTGAACCATAGTAGGATCAACTCCGAAAGTTGGGACACACTCTGCAGCATCTAGCACACCTAAACGACCGCTTGTTCCAGCGCCCATATAGATTAGTCTACCGCCTTCGTTAAATGATTTGATGATTGCTTTTATAGCTAGTTCGATTTCAGGAAGTGCTTCTCTAACTGCTAAAGCGACTTTCTGGTCTTCTTGATTCATTTTATCTAATGCTTCTTTTATCGTTAGTTGATCTAGGTTCATAGTTTCTTGATTTCTACGTTCTGTAGTTAATTTTTCTAAATTCATTTTATAAAGTTCCCTTCTCTATCAAATTAAACACTCTGCCTGCTTTTATTAACTTTAGTAAGGAGATGTCGTCTGTCACGATTTGTGCTGCAATATTGATTTTTTTGTTTGCTGGCAAATCGTTTTTTGTTATTTGTATTTCGCCCATGTATCTTCCATAAAGATGATTATCAATCGTTACACTCCCTGTTTTACGTTCCAGTAAGACTTCAGGTTCGACCGTTACTATTTTATTGAATCGTGCATCTGCACTACGTATTACATCACGAGCATCATCTTGTCTATTCTTATGTTCTCCTAAAATTTTCGAATAATAATTACTTCCAATATCAGCCACTTCTAACTGAAGAATTTGATCACGACTATATGCTTCAAATTGACGTATCGTACGTTTGGAAATTTTAGGGTCCCCAACATAAATACCGTCGACTTGATAATTCTCGTTCAAGTCTAATGCCGCTGAAAAGGGATTGTCATACCGATGTTTTTCAAGTGTTGGTAGACCTTCCTGTAACGGTCCTCTCAATTGCTGATTTCCTGGAACAAAAGCGAATATTCGAAACCCAGATTGCTTCAACCACTGATTCTTCTCGTTGAAAAATTGACTAGATAAACCAGTTTCAGGTCTAGGATAATAATTATGCCAAGCTTCAAAATTTGTAAAATCTGCGTTAAATGTCTGTAATTCTTCCACATCCTCTGCTGAAATGGTACTAGCATTCAGACCGATCGTTAAATACTGAGAAGCTTCAGCGATTGCTTGATTTGAAATAGCATAATCCATACGTAAACCAGTAACGCCCAAAGTTAAAATCTCATCTAAACGTTCAAAAGAAAAACCTGCGCGTTTTAAAGCTTCGCCTGAAATATCTACCATTAATTTCATATCCAACTTTTGGGCAATTTGACCTAGTTCTTTCAATCTTTTTGCATATAATGTCGCATCATCTTCTGGAATATGTAACGAAGTAAAGATGCCTTTAAAACCAATGTTACTCATTTCTTGAATATATGTACGTGTTTCATCCGTTATCTCTTCACTCAAAAAAATCGAAATACCATACATTTTCATTTGCTCCTTCCTAATACGCTTTCATTATAATTCAAATGAAATATAATTTCAACCATTAATTTTAATTTACATATATAATGAAACTTTTTTTCATGAAAGGTAAAAAAAAGAGCGCTGAGATAAAACCAACACATTTATCTCGGCACCTAATCTTAGTATATTTTTACATTATGCTTTAGCAGTACCAACTTCATCCCCAGTGTTAACTTGTCCAATTCGACTAAGATCAAAGCTTTTTACCGCGTCCATATTGGTAATCACAACAACCATATCAGTTGCTTTCCCTGCAGACTTAATTGCCTCTAAATCAACATTTGCAACCAATGTCCCTTGCGATACTTTAGCCCCTTCACTAACTTTTATATCAAATGGTTCGCCATTAAGTTCCACAGTATCGATTCCCATATGAAGTAAAATTTCAAGTCCATTTGCCATTTTCATCCCAATAGCATGTTTCGTTTGAAAAACACTTAAAATTTCTCCCGCAATCGGTGCATAAATCTCTCCTGATTCTGGAATAACAGCAAAGCCGTCTCCCATCATTTTTTGTGAAAAAACAGGATCATTGACTTCACTAATTGGAATTAGCTTACCTGTTGTTATTGCATATAACGTTTCATTTAATTGAACTGGTTCTTTCTTTTTCAAAAATCCAAACATTTGTTTTCTCCTCCACTTTTCATGAATAGTAATAGTATAGAAAATTCTCTGAATAATTACAACAATGAATGTGTTTGATTCGAAATTTTTCTAATCCTACACAAAAGTTAGTTGGTTTTTCCAATTTTAAAAGGTATACTATTAGTGATTTAATATTTTATACTGGAAAGGATTGAATCTATGCTTTTATCAAATTTATGGAAAGCAATTATTCTAGGTATTATCGAAGGAGTAACGGAGTGGCTGCCGATCAGTAGTACTGGCCATTTAATTTTAGTGGATGAATTCATTAAAATGAATCTCAGTAAAGACTTTATGGAAATGTTCAACGTTGTCATTCAGCTTGGTGCAATTATGGCTGTCGTCGTTCTTTATTTTCACAAGCTAAACCCTTTTTCGCCGCAAAAAAATGAGACAGAGAAGAAAGATACTTGGATTCTTTGGTCAAAGGTTGTTGTGGCCTGTGCACCTGCTGCAATAATTGGTATTCCTTTGGACGATTGGCTCGAAGCAAAATTTCATAATTTCTTTACAGTTGCATTGATGCTGATTATTTATGGGGTAGCTTTTGTTGTAATTGAAAAAAGAAATCGTGACCGTAAACCAAAGTGTACTGATCTAAGAGACTTCACGTATAAAGCCGCAGCAATTGTCGGTTTTTTCCAAGTATTATCGCTGATCCCTGGTACATCACGCTCAGGTGCGACGATTCTTGGGGCAATCATTATTGGCGCATCGCGATTTGTTGCGACAGAATTTTCATTTTTCCTTGGAATTCCTGTTATGTTCGGCGCAAGCTTTTTGAAGATTGCAAAGTTTGTTATGAAAGGAAATTCATTTGGATTCACCGAAACATTCATTTTATTAACTGGATCGATTGTAGCTTTTGTTGTGTCAATCGTAGTAATCAAGTTCTTATTGAACTACCTTAAACGTAACGATTTTACCGCTTTTGGATGGTATCGAATTGTACTAGGTGTTCTGTTAATCAGTTATTGGTTATTTTCATAATTATTTTGGAACCGATTTTTGAATCGGTTCTTTTTTTGTTTGTATAACTATCTTTAAACGTCAAAAATAGACTTTACTAAGTAAATAGACACGATACTTTTTTTTATTTTCTGATGATAATGATTATCACTATTAATTAGAATAACTATCTTTATAAAATAATAAAGAACCCTACATAACAACAAACAAGTGAATGAGAATCACTATCGTTCTCATTTAGACATTTCTATTATCATTTACAAATTAAGTATGCTATGCTCTTTATAAGGAGTGATAATCGTGAAATTGACAGAAGAGAAAAAATCTATTCTTTCGACAATTCTATGTTTGATATTTATGATCTTAGGTTTCATTTTTGAAAAAAACGGACTAACCTTTTATCCAATCATTTTTATTTTAGCTATTTTTTTTGGTGGATTTAAGCAAACGAAAGACGGGTTAATTGAGACATTGGAAAATAAACATCTAAACGTCGATTTACTAATGGCTTTAGCTGCAGTCGGCGCATGCATCATCGGTAATTGGTTTGAAGGGGCTATGCTGACATTTATCTTCTGTCTTAGTGGTGCTTTGGAAGAATATACAACAAATAAAAGCAAAAACGAAATCGCTAGTTTGATGAATATGCAACCAGAAACTGCCCTTTTACTTAATGAGCAAGGGAAAACAATAGAAACAGCTGTCAATGAATTGCAGATTGGGGATTTGATATTGGTTCCTAAAGGAGCAAGTGTTCCGATAGACGGTACTCTATCAGCTGGCGTTTCAACTATCGATGAAGCTGCAATCACAGGAGAATCAGTTCCAGTTGAAAAAACAAAAAATGATCCTTTATTTGGTGGAACGATTAATTTAGGGGATGCAATCACGATGATAGTTACCACCAACAGTGAGAATACTCTTTTCTCTAAAATTATCCGTCTTGTAGATGAAGCACAAAATACACCATCAAAAACAGCTAGTTTCATTGAGAAATTAGAAAATCGCTACGTAAAAATCGTTTTAATTGCTATCCCTTTGATGATTTTAATTCCCTATTTACTTTTTAGTTGGTCATGGAATGAGAGTTTTTATAGAGGCATGGTCTTACTAGTTGTTGCTTCACCATGTGCACTAGTAGCTTCCGCTACACCAGCTACTTTAGCTGCTATTTCCAACGGAGCGAGAAATGGTGTCTTATTTAAAGGTGGCGTTTATTTAGAAAACTTAGCCTCATTAAAGGCAATCGCTTTTGATAAAACAGGAACATTAACACATGGTGCACCTGTTGTTACAGATGCAGTATTTTTAACTAATAAGCAAAAAGCAATCAATAGCCTTGTTGCAATGGAGATGCACTCCACCCACCCTTTAGCTCAAGCAATCATTAATCGCTTTAATAACGAAACTACTGTCAGCTACAACCAAATAGACGTTAAAAATATTATCGGCTTTGGTATGGAAACAATAATTGATACTAGCATTTGGCGTGTTGGAAAAAAATCATTTAATGATCAGATCAAGCTCAACAAAGATATACAAAATAAAACTGAGCAATTGCAAAATAATGGAAAAACAGTGATTTACCTCTTTGAAAATCAAGAATTAGTAGCTTATTTTGGATTGCTAGACATCCCTAAGCAAGAAGCAAAAAGTGTAATTCACTACTTTAAAGAAAATGGGATCCTTACAACAATGATTACGGGCGATCATGACAAAACAGCTGAAACTATTGCAATTGAACTCGAAATTGATCAAGTTTATGCAAATTGTTTACCGGAAGATAAAACCCTTCTGATCAAAGAACAAAAAGAAAAATACGGCATAAATGCAATGGTTGGTGATGGTATCAATGACGCTCCAGCTTTAGCAAACGCAGCGATTGGTGTTGCCATGGGGGAAGGAACTGATATTGCGATGGATGTAGCTGATATGGTACTTATGCAAAACGACTTGGAAAAATTGCAAATGAGTCATCAACTTTCAAAAAAATTAAAACGGATTGTTACTCAAAATATTGTCTTTTCATCTGGAATTATCCTTTTATTGGTCTTATCGAACTTTTTCCAAATTATTAATTTACCTCTGGGAGTTATAGGACATGAAGGTAGTACAATTCTTGTTATTTTAAATGGATTAAGGATGTTAAAAACAATTCCTCTAGAGAAACCTTCTAAAATAAAGTATCCATCACAAACAGCAAAGCTTGTTTAATTGAGAAATAGAGCGCACATCAAAACTAGAAAAACAGTTTTGTTTCGCGCTCTAAATCCGAATAAACGGCGAGAAAAAAGCAGCTCCTTCGGAAATAAACGCTTTTGTCTCGGCCTCATTTAACTAATCCCACTCCTCAAAAAATTCTTCTAAAAAATCTTCCAAGAATTTTTGACGTTTCGCGCCAATTTCTTTAGCATATTTCGTATTTAAACGATCGTTTAGTAAAAGTATTTTTTCATAGAAATGATTGATGATGGTACTTTCTTCACGATACTCACTTTTTGATTGTAGCGTTCTAGGTTTTATATTAGGATCATAAATTGGATTGCCTTTATACCCTCCATAATAAATCGTTCGTGTAATACCGATTGCTCCCATAGCATCTAAGCGATCAGCATCTTGGACAATTTGGCCTTCGCTCGTAAGCCTTTCCGTTGTTCCATTAAGCTGTTGACTGAACGAAAGATTTTTGATTATATGAATGATTTTATCGATTTGAAAAGTAGAAATATTAATTCCATTTAGAAAATCGTTTAACTGTTGATATGCTCGTTCCGAATCAGAAACAAGTTTTTCATCTATAGTATCATGAAGATACGCTGCAGCTGTAACAATAAAATGATCGCATGTTTCAGTTTCTGCAATTTTATTTGCTAAACGTACTACCCTATTTATATGATCCATGCCATGACCAGATTTGTCTTTTTCCATTATTGACTGTGTGAAATCTTTGATTGCTTTCATTTTTTGATGCTCCATAAAACCCCTCCAATTCAGCGAACAACAATGCGGTTGGGACAAGCTTACTCATTTATTTAATAAAAAAATCATTAACTATTTTTTATTACTAATCCACCAATTACATCAACAACTGATTCACAAGCATTTAAGAATTCTTCTAATTGATCGTAGACATTCTTCCAACGAATAACCTCAATCGGATTTTTCTCAAGCGTAAATAAATTTTTCAAAGCATCACTGTATAGTTTATCAGCTTTCCCTTCGATATCACTTACTTCATCAATCATTGCATGTAATGTTTTTGAATTCTTGAATTTTGCAAATTCTTTTGTTGCGGTCAAAACACCAGCAGTAGCTTCTACTCCGTATGTGATAAAAACCATGGCGTTATCATTCAGTTCTTTTACAACTAAACTACTTAATAAATAAGCAATACTATTGATCGTATCTAATACGTCATCTAATCGTTGAGTAATTTCAACAATGTCTTCCCGATCAATTGGCGTGATAAAAGAAATATATAATTCACTCATAATTTTTTGAACGATTTTATCTCCTTCACGTTCCAATACGTGAATCTTCTCTGCTTCGTTCTCCAATTTTTCAAGTGAATAATCAATTGCAATCATTTCTAAAATTTCTGCTGCTTGATGTGCATTTTTTGCTAAATGCTCCAATTCACCAAAATAATCAAATTGCTTTTTTCTAGCCATTTTATTCTCTCCTTAAAATACTGCTATAAATAGTTTTGCCATTACAAAGGCAATGATTCCACAACCTGGAAATGTTAAAATCCAAGCAATCAACATGTCTTTTACAATACGCCAATCAACGCTAGAAACACGTTTTGAAGCGCCTACACCCATAATTGCAGTTGTTTTTGTATGTGTAGTTGAAACAGGAATACCAAAAATAGAAGCGGCAAATAAGCAAATTGCTGTGCTCAAATCAGCAGCAAAACCTTGATACCGTTCTAACTTTACCATATCCATGCCGACCGATTTGATGATTCTCATACCACCTACAGACGTTCCAAATCCCATTGTTACAGAGCAAAGAGCCATGACCCAAATAGGAATTATAAATCCCGATCCTGATTTTTCTGCTAAATTATTATAATAAAGTCCCAACATAAATACGCCCATAAATTTTTGACCATCCTGAGCACCGTGTAAAAAAGCATTCGCAGCAGCACCAAATGCTTGTCCGTATGTAAAAACTTTATTCGCGGTTCTTCTGGCTACATTTTTGAAAAGGATTACAATTAGCTTTGTAACAAGAAAACCACCGCCAAATCCCATGACAGTAGACACCACTAGACCGACAAGGACTTTTGTCCACTCTGTACCATTGACTGCTCCAAGTCCACCTAGAGCCATTGCAGATCCTGTCAGACCAGCGATTAGCGCATGACTTTCACTTGTTGGAATCCCAAAATACCAAGCAGCTACAGACCAAACCACAATTGAAAACAACGCTGCTGCTAACGCAACTTGCGATGCATTTCCTTGTGCATCAAAACTAACGATGTTACTGATCGTTTCAGCTACTTGAGCATTGAAAAAAGTCATTACTAACGCACCCAAAAAGTTCATCACAACTGCCATCCAAATCGCAACATTTGGTTTTAAAACACGAGTTGAGACAGCGGTTGCAATTGCATTTGGCGCATCTGTCCAACCATTGACAAAAATAACACCCATTACAAGAGTAACTGTTACAATTAAAGCAATATTCACATTGACACCACCATTTCATTTTTCCCCTGTTATGATAGCATATTTTTTATAAAAAGTATCTATTTTTCCTATTTACCTTATCTACAAATTCATTTTTACATGATGAAATCAATAATTTCACTGTTAAGGAAAAAAACTTGTCATCTTTTATTGCAATGCCTGTTTGGATTAGGTATAATGATTAGTGTTGAATTACATATGGATTTTCCTGTGTAAGACCTTAATTTATCGGAGGTGAAAGAAATGCCAAATATTGAATCTGCAATTAAACGTGTACGTACTAACGCTAATAAGAATGTTCAAAATTCATCTCAAAAAAATGCAATGCGTACAGCTATCAAGAAATTTGAAGATGCTGTAGCTGCTGGCGCTGACAATGTTGATGCGTTATATACAGAAGCTATTAAAGCTGTTGATATGGCTGAAACAAAAGGATTAATCCATAAAAACAAAGCTGGCCGTGACAAGTCTCGTCTAAGCAAAAAATTAGCAAAATAATGATTTTGTAGAAGCTGACCATGTGTTGGCTTCTTTTTTATTAAAAAAAACGGGATTAAAATCGAAACGATTTTAATCCCGTACTCATTCATTTTAGCTGGTCCATTTCAATTTTTTCACAACGAACGCCATTGAAAGTAACTTCAACTATTTTTTGGATCATTCGCAAAAATTCCTTATCTGTTCACTTGTTCAGATAGTTTGAGAATAAATAATTCAAAAAGTAGCTCCTTGTCCATCTTACCTGTTTTCATTTTAAAATCATTCTCTACTAATTCATCATAAATTGCTTCCAAACGATCCAGCTCAAATCGTCTAACTTGTTGCAAAGCTAGTTTTACACGATACGGATGAATCTTCAATGTTTCAGCAATATTTGCTTGCTGATAGCCTAATTTGGCAAGGATTTTTGTTTGTAAAAATAAACGAATTTGATTTAACAAAATCGCATTCAATTTAATCGTTTCTTCACCTTGGAGTAGTAGGTCTTCATATAATTGAATTGCTTTTTCACCATTGCCAGATAAAACATCATTAGTCAAATCAAATACATTATGTTCTAATGATTTCGGTACAAGTTCTTTGACCGCATTTAGTGAGATAATTTTGTTGTCAGAAGAATACAAAAATAGTTTTTGTAGTTCCCCCATCACTTTTGATAAATTCAAATCCGTTAATTGTAACAATAAATCAAATGCTTCTGGGCGAATCTCATACCCTTCACTTTGAATCGTCTGTTCCACATATTGTCTTACTTCACGTTCCCCCATTGGATTAACATCAATGACTTCAGCTTGTTTTTTTATAGCTTTGGTTACCTTTTTTCGTTCATCTAATTTTTCAACATTTGCAATAAATACTAAAATTGTCGTCGGTGATGGTTGCTCTAAATAATTTAATAAACTATCAATATCATGGTCCAATCCATTCGTTTTTCTTTCTGCCGTTAGAAAATAAGGATTTTCTATAAAAACTAACCGATAATCCCCAAAAAAAGGAATTGTTTCTGCTTCTTCCATTGCTACAGATAGTGGCGTTTCTTCCATATCAAAAGAAGAATAATTAAATTGATCATCTTCTGTTTTTATCAATTGACTCATCAATTCTGTTTTAAATAGTTCGCCTAAATATCCTTCTGTTCCTTGAATTAAATAAACAGAAGCAAAGTGTTGCTGCCTCAATTGTTTTAATGCCTCTTGTAAGTTCATAAATTCCCTCATTTCTCTTTTCCATCCTATCATGGCACTTCAAGAAATGCTAGTCTTCTTCCATGATTATTTTAGCTCGAGACATTTTTGAAAATGGTGTCCATTCATAATAAATCATTCCATTTTTATCTGTTTGAAATTGAGTTACCCCATCTTGTTTTAAGGTAGTTACTGTTTCTTCATGTGGATGATTGAATCGATTATTACGCCCACAAGAAATGATACCATCTGTCGGAGCAATCGTTTGAATAAATAAAGAATCAGATGACGTTTTGCTCCCATGATGACCTACTTTTAATACATCTACTTTCAATGTTGGAAATTGTTTTATCATTTGTTGTTCCCCTTCTTTTTCCAAATCACCTGTAAATAAAAAGCTACGGCCGGATACCTTCGTATAAACCACCATTGAATCTTTATTTTCACCCGTTCCTGGAACAATTGGAGCAAGTATTTTTAAAGAAATCGAACGACTGATCGATGCGCCAGCTAAGATTGGATAGCTTCTTGTTCCCTTGAGTTTTAATCGCTCTAGTATCTGTCGAAAAGCAGGTTTGTTTTCTGTCCCTACAGGGAAATAAAGTGAACGAATCGGAATTTTTTCATTGAGTGCAAGCAAATCACCGCAGTGATCCATATCTCCATGACTAATCAAAACTTTGTCAAGATACTTTACCCCTTTACTTTTCAAATAAGGAATCACCGAATAATCAGCATTCGCTGTTTGCTTTGTTTTAACAGCCCATTTTTCTTTTTCAAAATTAACCTTTCCACCCGTATCAATCAAAATATTTTCTTGATGAAATGGCGTTTGAATAAAGATACTGTCTCCTTGTCCAACATCGATAAAAGCAATCGTCCCCTTAGGAGAAAAATACTTATTGTTCATCAACAACAATAGCCCTGCTCCTATTAAATAGGCTTTTTTTGAACGTATATATATCAAGTGAAGGAAGAAGAAAAGGAAAATACAAATCAACAGAAAAAGCACTGGTGAAAATGCTCCCGTAATCAATGTAAGCGTGCTGTAACGACTTAGCCATTCAAAAACAGATTGTTGAATCACAAAATACAATTCTAAACCATCAATCCATAACTTGATTTTGCAGACAAATGAACTTAACAAACTAATGGTTAACATCGGCAAGATTGCTTTTTCAAAAATTGGTAATAATAAAAAGGTAAAAAGACTACTTGTTAACTGCCATTCAAAAAATGTTAGCCCTATCAAAGGAATCATCGTAATGTTTAACAACAGAGAAAAACAATACATCTGAATATAATGATTCTTTATTCTTGCTACAATAGGATGCACATATAAAATAAAAAAAGATAAACCGTAACTTAACTGGCCACCTGCAGAAAATAATAAATACGGTTGAAAAATCAAGCTGACCATTAATGACACACTCCAACAATCTAACCCAGATAAACACCATTTAAATTTGCGATTTGTAAGTGAAATCATACTTTGCATCAACGCACGAACAACACTGATGGAAAAGCCAGTTAATCCTGCGTAAGCAATTGAAAACAATAGCTGCATCCAAAATAGCCTTTCGCTGGTGATCCCACATCGTAAAAATAAATACCTAAAGCATCCAACAAAAAATGTCACATGCATTCCAGATAAACTAAATAAATGAAGAATACCTAAATTTGCTAACATGCCTTCTTTTTGAGAAAACTCACTAGATTTAAACCCAAAAATCAACGTTTTAAGATGCATTGCTGTTTCTTTCAAAAATGTATCGTCACAGTAATCAATAGCTTTTTTTCTGTAACGACTTAACCAGGCTAAACCATCATAAAGTTTTGAACTTTCAGTTTCAATTTTATAGATACTACTAATCGATAATGTTTGATATATTCCATTTTCTTTTAAATACTTTCGATAATCAAACCCATTGAGATTGGTTTGTGCTAATGGTGTTTCAAATTCACCTGATAGTTTAATTTTTATTGGTCGAGTCTCTTTTTGCCAGCTTAGTTTTTCCTGTTCAGATGTAAGTCGATAAAAGGCCACTACTTTACGTTTTTCTTTTTTTAGTGTAAAGAAACTTCCCTCTAATTGAAGACGATCACCATCGATTTTAAATTTATCAGGTAATACAGATAAGTGTCCTTTCATTTCAGTTGCTTCTGGAAGCTTTTCTTGTTGTTCTTTATCTATGGTTTTAAAGCAAGAAATCGTCAGAATGAATATACACAAAAAACTAATGCTGATAATCGCCTTGTTTCCCGTCCAAAGAACTCGACTAATAAAATAAAACCAAATAGTACCTGTTAGAATGCTTGGTTCTAAAACTAAAAAAACTGTTCCTATAGCTAATAATACTGGAAAAATCCAGTAATTATTGATCTGTTTGAGGTGCTTCTTCCACTGAAGCAGTCTCTTCTTCCCCTAATTGTAATTCAGCAAAGTATTTCTTTGATAGTGTGACTTGATCTACAGTTGCGCCAACTTGCTTGATCAAAGCCATAGCATATTCGTTATTCCGATAATCTTTTAGATAATGTATTTTTTTGATTCCTGCTTGTAAGATCATCTTAGTGCATTGCAAACATGGAAAATGGGTCACATAAATTTCAGCACCTTCCGTCGGAATACCAAACTTAGCACACTGTAAGATGGCATTCATTTCAGCATGGATCGTTCGAACACAGTGACCGTCGACCATATAACAACCGTCATCAATACAATGAACATCTCCGCTAACTGATCCATTATAACCACCAGCAATGATGCGTTTGTCTCTAACTACCGTTGCACCAACTTCTAGACGAGTACAAGTACTTCTTAATGATAATAATACACTTTGTGCCATAAAATATTGATCCCAAGGAATTCGTTCTAATGTCATATTCTGCTCCTTTTTTTGTAAGTATTTATTGTAAAAACTGTTTTTGCTGATTTTCAAATTATTAATAGGATATACAAATAGTAAATTATAGAAAAAGTCTCGTCAAGAACCTGCATAAGATATTTGTAAAATAGTTAGACTTCCATCCCTTTAGCTCAAGTAATATGTTTACGTAGTAATTGACTCTTTTAATTTATCAAAAGTTTTTTCACCAAAACCTGAAATATTCTTTAAATCTTCAATGCTTTTAAACCCATCGTTTTCTTCCCTATAACGAATGATTTCTTGTGCTTTCTTTTGACCAACGCCTGGTAAAGATTGTAATTCAGTCTCACTGGCTTGATTAAGATTGATTTTGCTTGTATCTTTACTTTGGCTTTCTTGTGATGCACTACTTTTCTCAGGCACCTCTACTTCTTCACCTATCTTAGGAACATAAATGATCATCTGATCTACAATTCGCTCAGAAAAGTTGACTTGTTTTGTATCTGCCGTATCGCTTACCCCTCCAGCAAGCATCACAGCGTCCCAGACACGCATATTCGCATTTCCTTCATACATTCCTGGTTTTACCACAGCACCCTTTATATCCACGTATATTTGCTGAGAGTACGAATCTGTCTCGTTTGACTGAGACGAACTGAATAAAGGTACAGCCAACTCATCATCAGGCTGCTTATTAGAAGTGGCATTCACTAAAAAAAAGACAATAATACTACAAGCCATGCTAAGCAAAATTATACCGCCGAATATATACTGCTTGTATTTCTTTAACAACATACGATAATCCATGATTTTCCCCCTTCTAAATAAAGGTACGCATTCTTTTTATTTTTTCATGATAGAAAATAAAAAAGTTCATCGTATAATAGAGTAAGAAGGTGATAAAGATGGAGAAGGAAATTATTTTGTTATTACAAAAGAAAGATTTTTTGGGGTTAGAAAAGTTCATTGATTTTCTTGGTACAGATATCGTTAAATGTATCCGGGCAATCTTAAATCATCCAGAGGAAATAACCTTTCGAAAAGAAACAGAAAATGAGGTTTTTTATCGTATTTGGCAGAAAATTTCTAGTTATGATACAGATAAGAGTAGTTTGAAGACGTGGAGTTTAACGATTACACGTAATATTTGTTTGGATAAAAAACGCTCGATCATTCGTGAACAAAATATTATTCCAATGGCGCAACTACCTGAGCATGCTTCAGAAGATAAATATTTTGAAAAAGAAAACTTCTTGGATTTGTTGAACTATTTAACTGAAGAAGATCAATTGATTTTCCTAAAATACTACTATTATCAAGATGCACCAAGTGACATAGCAAAAGAATTAAAGATGGATGTTTCACAGGTTTATAATCATCTATCCAGAGGACGGAAAAAAATTAAACAACAATTCGATTTGAATGTATAAAAGAGCCTGTTACGCTCTTATATATCTTGTTTTGCGGGCTACACTTTTTAAACTAAGGAGGAATTCCAAATGGCAAATCCATTCAAAGCAGTGATTAATCAACTTAATAACGAAATAGACAAAAATTCAAAAAACGAATTGAATCAACAACAGAAACAGAATCTATTCAATCAAACAAAAATGTATATATTTTTACAAGACTTTATCGAAAAAGTGAAGCCGTACTTAGAAGAAGGAGAAGAAATCCATGCCTATCTCCCTATGACAAATGACGGTCAAAATGCTTCTGCTGTTGGTCTTGGTCTTTTGGGTATGTATCACCCTGAATCAGAAGAAGCAAAAGCTTATGTTAAAAATTTCAATGATCTTAGGGGAAATCGGATTCTGATTTTCACCAATCAACGAATGATTTTTACAACAATCATAGAATTTTTAGATCAAAAAACATTTTTTAGTTATCCTTATACAACAATCAAGGCAATCACATTAAAAGAAAATAAAATGAACTATTTTGATTGGGATGACTCTTTTCCACCTAAACGAGTAGCACTTTACACGTATACTTTTGATTTTGAATCGGAAAATCATATTTTTTCAGAATTATTAGGGCAACGAGATGCTGATATTTTAAAGAGGCAATTATCAGAAATCCCAGCATTGCAAGATATTCTTGTTACGAGAAACATTTACCGAAAACATAAATTTGATCGAGTCGTAAATAATCCTGTATTGGCTTATAAAATTATGTATTCTTTACCTCTTGCAGTTGCTGTGATTTTTCTTATCCTCTTAGCTTTGGGAGGCTTCTTTCACATCGGACCAACGAAATCATTGTTTGATTTTACTACAGAACCTGCTTTGCAAATGATTTCCATGTGGCTTTTATACTAAAATACGTAAAAGAACAACGAAGTAAAAAAGTCTTCGTTGTTCTTTTGCTTATTTTTCTTTCAATGTTTCAAGATAATCCAATGCATCCTGCACATTCTTAACAGGTATGATTTTCATCTTTGTTCCAATTTTTTCAGCAGCGGCTTTTGCTTCTTCATAATTGGTTTTGAGATCTGGTTCAGCTTTTTTCATTTCCTTAGTGATCTCGTCATCAGGTGCAAAGAAGATTTCGGTTTCGTTTTTGCTAGCTGTGACAACCTTTTTGTCAATACCGCCGATCCGGCCAACGACTCCTTGAGTATTGATCGTACCTGTTCCGGCGATTTTATGCCCTTTGCGAATTCCTTTTTGCGTTAATTGCTCATAGGTCTCCAAGGTGAACATCAAACCTGCTGATGGTCCTCCAATATCTCCTGCATCAATTTCAACCGGAACTGAAGACTCGATTTCTGTATGATCAGTTAAGCCAATTCCAATACCTGCTTTTTTATCTGTGGGCAATTCAATCAATTTACCTTCTGCCTCTTTTGACTTACCATCTTGTAAATAGCTTACAGTAACTTTTTGTCCAACCTTTTGATTTTTTACATAATTCACAAATTCTTCACTGCTTTTGAACGTTTTCCCGTCGATGCCTGTAACAGTATCTCCAACAGAAATTTTTCCTTTAAAACTTGAATTATCTTCTATTGCTAAAACATATACACCTTTAAAATTCATTTTATAGGGTACATCAGCGAGTTTTAACGCTTGCTCAATAGCAGCATTTTTTGAAGAATCCATATAATATTGCTGAATTCGATCGTATTCGCTGCTTGTGCTTGATCCCATCAACTCTTCTTTACTAACCAATTCTTCAAAATTCGAAAATTTTGCTTTTAGCGCTGAAGCTAATGTTGCTTTACGAACGCCCACTGTTGTTAAATAAAAGGCACCTGGCTCTGAATCCTTTTTATTGTTCACTGTTACAAATTCTTTTAAATTCTCAGTTGTTCCGGGACCTTCGATGTAATATGGAATAGGGAAAATCATTAGAATGATCAATAATATGATTACTGCAAAAGGCAGCATCGATTTGATCGAAATTTTTTCTTCATGCTCATTCTTCATTTGGCTTCATCTCACGATTCTTTTGGTTTAGTGCTTGATTGACACTCTTTGGTAAATAATTGGAAACATCTCCACCAAATTTCAGCACTTCTTTTAATAAACTCGAACTAATATGCGCATATTTTTCATCTGCTAACAAAAAAATGGTTTCTAATTCAGGTGCTAGGTGATGGTTCATCATCGCAATATCTTTTTCGTACTCGTAGTCTTTTACATTTCTTATTCCTCGAATTAAAAAGTTAGCACCTAAATCTGACGCACTTTCAACAGTAAGCTTTGTTTCTTGAATGATTATTTCCACATTTTCTAAATGTGCGACCGCTTTTTTAATTAAAACAAGTTTTTCTTCAACAGTAAAAAGAGCTTTTTTGTTGGTATTCACAAAAACCCCTACAATGACTTTATCAAATAGTTTCGTGCTCCGTTCAATCAGATCTAAATGACCATTTGTTAAAGGATCGAAACTTCCAGGAAAAAGAGCAATTTTAGTCATTACTTACCTCCTGTCTATAAATTGTTATTTGCGTGATACCATACGTTGTTTCACGAATTTTTACACATGTACCAATATTTTCGGGAAGTTTGACAGATTTATCCGTTTCACAAACAATAACTCCGTCTTCACTTAGTAAATCATACACAAGCATTCGCTCTATTTGCTTTTCAATTTCCTGTTTAGCATACGGCGGATCAAGCAAAACTAAATCGACTTTTGTTTTTTCTTCTTTCAAAAATTCCAATGCTTTATTGGCATCCATTTTCTTGATGATAAACTTGGCTGGTTCTTTTGTTATGTCAATATTTTCTTTAATAATTTTAACGGCAGAGAAGTTTTTTTCAATACAAATCCCTAAATCCATACCTCTAGACACAGCTTCAATTGCAAGACCACCGCTGCCTGCATATAAATCTAATGCCGTTCCTCCATCAAAATATGGACCGATCATATTAAAAATCGATTCTTTTACCTTATCAGTAGTAGGTCGAGTATTATCGCCATCTAGTGCTTTTAAACGCCGTCCCCCATATTCTCCTGAAATAACTCGCATCTTTTTAACGCTCCTTTACATAATCGTCCAATATACGTTAATAGTATATCAAATATACAGAAAAAAAGATGAAAAATGTTTGAAGTTCGTTCACATTTTCCATCTTAATTTTTACACATTTTCAGCTAAACGAATTTGAGTACTTAATTCCTCAACTTCAAAGCCTTCTTCTTTTTCATACTGGTAAGCAGCTTTTGTACCGATTTTTTCAGCAAAATTCATTTCTACATCAGGACGATATGATCGTTCCACTTTACGGACAAAATGCAACCCATTGATTTTAGCTTCTGAACTTTCAATATCTTCTTCATTCATATAGATAACAACGTATTTCATCCGACGAGATACATAGTGAATCAGTCCGAAACGCTTCAATGTTTTCAATTGCTTTAAGCTGTATACCCATACAACCAAACAGCGTCGTTTTTGTATTACAAATTCTTTTTCTTCATTAACTTGCATGACAATTACCTCCACAACCTGAATGGCTCCCTTTTTCAAAGAAAGGATTTCCGGCATCTACTTTAATATCATTTGAAATTGTTTTAGCTACCGCCATACCTACCAAATCTAAAATCGTTTGAATCTCTGTTTCAGAAAAACGGAATTCAGCGACTTCATCACTTACATCCAATGCTCTTTTGGCCTGACGAACTGCTCGTTGTTTAGTACGAAAGTCTGGTGCATGATTCCCATATGCTTCGATCCGTTCAAAGGCATCTTTTGCATCCAAAAATGCTTTTTGTTTGTCTCGTACATCTTTTGATGCATACATTGTTTGACGATTTATTTTATAAGATTCAATGCTGTCACTTGTTAAAATCGCTTGAACAAGTTTTTCTGTTTGATCTTCTATTTCAAAAAGTTTTTCTGTCACTATCATACTTATTCACTTTCCTCTGTTTGAGATATTTCTTTTTCTGTCTCTTGTAATAAGACTAACATACTTGCTTTAGAGAAAGCAACGCCAATATTTTCATTTTCTTGGTGTGCAAAGCGAGAATGATATAATGAATCAGAAAACCACGAAAGCACTGTGAATGTTGGATCATAGATTGGCTCAGTATACATACCTGTCGCTTTTTTCTTATCTAATTGACCAGCTTTCAACAATTTTTGATATTCATCATTCGTCAATGTGAAAATAGCTTCTGCAGTCATTTGTTCTTTGCTAAACTGCCAACTTTCTGCTCGTTCCGGTGAAAGGATATTTTTTTGATTTTTGTTTAAGGTCTCAAAGAGTTTCTGAGCATTCTTTTGACTGTCTGTGTTCGTATAATAGATAGGTAAACCTTCTTTAAGCTTTAACAAATTGATTATTCGGATAACCTGATTACTTTTAACCGCATCAAAACCATTCAACTGTTCATTTATAGGAAGTGGAGTGGCTTCGCCTTCAAGAAGTTGATAGGGCATTAGCGTCAATAATGATTTTTTGTCTAAGTACGTCACAGCTGAAAGTTTACCAGTACCATGATTAAAAAATAAAATAGCAAATGTCTTATTGTCAAAAGCAATTAAAGGACGATAATTCATATCTTCTTCCATTAATTCGACATTATAGCTACTCTCTTTATATGTAAATGCAAAATTTGAATAAATAGTCATCAATTCTGAAACATCTGATAATTTCATTCCAATTGAAAAGGGTGTTGTTGCTTTTGAATCATTAAAAGCTTTGATTGCAGAAATTTTTTCTTCTTGGATATTCACTTCTAAATAATCAGCATCTTCTTCACCATAAATCCAAAGTTCATAACCCATTCCTGTCTTGTGTTTTTCAAGTGGCTCACCAAACTCAGCAATAAAATCAGTGATCTTTTCACCTATATAAGCAGCATAACCAGAAGTTGAAATTTCTTCATAAGGTAAAGCAGTGTGGGAGACGATTGGTCTCCCTTTATCTGCTTCTTGCTGCATTTTATCAGCAGGGAAAAAGACAGGTTGTAAATAACCACCTATCAGGACTACAAAGAAAACGCCTAAGAAAGCTAAAAATCGTTTCATCTTTTCCCCCACTTTTCTTTTAATTTTCTTTTACTTCAATTAATAGATCACCTGAACTGATCGGTTCCTCTTCAAAAACATAGATATGTTCAACTATACCATCAAAACGTGCTTCGATCGTTGTTTCCATCTTCATCGCTTCCGTTACAAGTAAGGCATCCCCTTTTTTAACTTTATCTCCTTTGCTTACTAAAACTTGGAGGACAGAGCCAGACATTGTTGCTCCGATTTGCTCTTTATTGGTTGGTTCAGCCTTACGTTTTGCTTGAACAGAAGATTTGATAGAAGTATCTTTGATAACGACTTCACGACGTTGTCCGTTCAAATTGAAAAATAGTACTCTGTTTCCTTCAATATCGGGATCACCGATTTCATCTAGACGAATAATCAGAGTTTTCCCTTTTTCGATTTGAACTTCTACAGATTCTCCTTGACGAATCCCTTGGAAAAATGTTGGCGTATCCAACAAAGTAACATCACCAAAATTTTGATAAGAGGTACGATAATCCAAGAATACTTGAGGATACATTAAATAGCTCAATATCTCTTCTAGTTTTGGTTCATAGCCGATTTTTTCAGCCAATTCTGCTTTTACTTTATCAAATTTTATAGGTGCTGCTAAACTTCCTGGTCTTTCTGTAAAGGCCGGACGTCCTTTCAAAATAATTTTTTGTAAATCCTTAGGAAATCCGCCTACTGGTTGACCTAGATCTCCTTGGAAAAACGTCACTACTGATTCTGGAAAACTTAATTCTTCTCCATTATCATAGATATCTTGTTCAGTTAAATTATTTTGAACCATAAACAGTGCCATATCACCAACAACTTTTGAAGAGGGTGTCACTTTTACGATATCACCAAACATCAAGTTGACGGTATGATACATTTTTTTAATATCATCCCATTGATGGCCTAGTCCAACAGCTTTAGCCTGTTGTTGTAGATTAGAATACTGTCCACCTGGCATTTCATGCATATAGACTTCTGTTTGTGGTGCATTCAAACCATTTTCAAATGGTTGATAATACATACGAACATCTTCCCAATAATGGTTAATCTTTTGCGTATTGTCGATGTTAACATCTGGTGTACGGTCTCCATTGACTAAAGCATAATATAAACTGCTCATGCTCGGCTGACTTGTTGCACCACTCATTGCACTTGTTGCTACGTCTACGATATCTACACCAGCTTTAGTCGCAGCTGAATAGGTGATAATACCATTACCACTTGTATCATGAGTATGCAGATGAATCGGTAAATCCGTTGTATCTTTTAGCTCACTAATTAAACGATACGCAGCTTGTGGTTTTAATAAACCAGCCATATCTTTGATTGCAATAATATGGGCACCCATTTTTTCAAGTTCTTTTGCCATATTTTTGTAATATTCAACATTATATTTTGCTCTCGTTGGATCATTGATATCACCTGTATAACAAATAGCAGCTTCTGCAATTTTCCCTGTGTCTCTAACTGTTTGAATACTTTTTTCCATTTGTGGTAGCCAATTCAAACTATCAAAAATACGGAAAACGTCAATACCTTGTTTTGCTGACTCTTTAATAAATTCTTCAATAACATTATCTGGATAATTTTGATAGCCAACAGCATTCGATCCTCTAAACAGCATTTGTAATAACGTATTAGGCATTAGCTTACGAATTTTACGTAATCTTTGCCATGGATCTTCATTCAAAAAACGATAAGCAACGTCAAAGGTTGCCCCGCCCCACATTTCACTAGAAAATAGCTCAGGTAATCCTTCACCAGTCAATCGTGCGATTTCTTTGAAATCTTGTGTTCTCACGCGAGTTGCTAATAAACTTTGATGTGCATCACGGAAAGTCGTATCAGTTAATAAAACATTTTCTTGTTTTTTAACCCAATCGATTACGCCTTTTGCACCGTCTTTATCTAAAATATTTTTAGCAGTCACATAATCACTACGTAACTCTAAATCAGTTGGAACACGTGGTGCATCAAAGTATTTTTTCGTTGATTTTTCAATTCCAGGAAACCCATTGACCGTTACTTCGCCAATATATTTCATGGTCTTATTACCACGGTCTCTTAATTTCGGAAATTCAAATAATTGTGGCGTACTATCAATAAATGTCGTTTTGGCTTCACCAGACTGAAATTCAGGATGAGCAATTACTTTGTGTAAAAATGGAATATTAGTTTTAACACCACGAATTCTAAATTCTCTTAAACAACGCTCCATCTTTTGAATTGCTTTTTCAAAAGTGAAACCATGTGTACAAACTTTTACTAAAAGAGAGTCAAAGTATGGTGTCACTACAGCACCTGAATACGCATTCCCTACATCCAACCTAACACCAAAACCACCTGGTGAACGGTACGTATCGATTTTGCCAGTATCCGGCATGAAGTGATTCAGCGGATCTTCGGTTGTGATCCGGCATTGGATAGCAGCTCCATTTAAAGTGATTTGTTCTTGTTGTGGGATCTTCATATCTTTATGTAGATCAAGCCCTTGAGCGATTTGCAATTGAGAGACTACAATATCAATATCTGTAATCATTTCTGTAATTGTATGCTCTACTTGAACACGAGGATTTACCTCGATAAAATAAAAATGATCGCCTTCAACAAGAAACTCAACAGTCCCTGCATTGACATAATTAACATGTTTCATCAGTTGAACCGCAGCATCACAGATTTCTTTACGTTTTTCTTCGTTCATTGACACACATGGCGCAACTTCTACAACTTTTTGATGACGACGTTGAACTGAACAATCACGTTCAAATAAATGAACCACATTTCCATGAGTATCCCCTAAGATTTGAACCTCAATGTGTTTTGGATTTGAGATATATTTTTCTACATAGACCTCATCTGAACCAAAAGCGGCTTTTGCCTCACTTTTAGCTCGATCATAGCCTTCTCTAGCTTCTTTTTCATCGTGAGCTACTCGCATTCCGCGACCACCACCACCAAGTGCGGCTTTAATCATAATCGGAAAACCATGTGTACGGCCGAACTCTAAAACGCCTTCGATTGTATCCACCGGCCCATCAGAACCAGGTATAGACGCAATACCAGCTGCAACAGCCGCTTCTTTTGCTTTGATTTTATCTCCAAAAATGTCTAAGTGATGTAATGAAGGGCCAACAAAAATAAGTCCTTCTTCTTCACAACGACGAGCAAACTCTAAATTTTCGGATAAAAATCCATAACCAGGGTGAATGGCGTCAACACCAGATTTTTTAGCGATCCGGATAATATCTTCCATGTCAAGGTAGGCTTCAATTGGCTTTTTACCTTTACCAACTAAATACGCTTCATCCGCTTTAAAACGATGAACTGAATATTCATCTTCCGCTGCATAGATTGCCACTGTCCCGATGTGCATCTCTGTGCAGGCTCTAAAAATTCGAATTGCAATTTCTCCACGATTTGCTACTAAAACTTTTTTCATTTTTTCACTCCTACCCGTTTTGTTGAGGCTAAAACAGCAGTACCTAGCTCAATTCTCAATTCGAATCCTTCGTGATGCAATCGAATTGGAGCAAAGTAGTCGCTTTTGTTTCATCCTATATTTGTCTTCATTTATTAATTACCAAGTAATTGGTATTCTTGGTCCATTTTTTGCTTTTTCTCGTCTGCGCTGATATTTAGTACAAAAGCGACAGCGATAGAAATAATCAGTACACTATTTCCTCCTTGACTTAAGAAAGGAAACGTTACTCCTGTTAAAGGAATTACACCTGTAATACCACCTAAATTGATAAAAACCTGTAACAGTAACATTGAGCCAATACCGATACACATCAATGAGTTAAATGGTTTTTTAGAGCGCACCCCAACTAAAATAATCCGAGCAATCATAAACATTAAAATTGCTAGTATCATAAGTGACACCAATAAGCCTAACTCTTCAATCGTAATAGCAAAGATAAAATCTGAATGAGCCTCAGGTAAAAAACCTTTTTTCTGAATGCTATTTCCTAAGCCTTTTCCGAACCAACCACCATTATTAATAGCGAAATAAGAATTTGCTAACTGATGTCCTGCATTCCGTTCGTCTTTAAACGGGTTTAAAAAAATTGCAAAACGTTGATACACATATTGATACCGATCTGGAATAAAACTGCCTCCAGTTAAAAGCAAGGTTTGAATCACAGCGATACTACCTATAATGCCAACACCACCAACAAGATATGTGTACATATAATTAACACCGCTGGCAAGCACCATGATAATCACCAATAAAGTCAAAATTGCCGCATTACCTAAATCGGGTTGAATCGCTACAAGGAAAATTAAAAAACCAACCAAAAGCATTGGTCTAAAAACAGCTTTTTTAAATTCTTTGTCGATATATTTCTGTCTTCGACCTAAAATATAAGCTAGGTACCAGATGACCATAATTTTAAGGTATTCGGCTGGTTGCATTGAAAATGACCCAATCTGAATCCAACCTTTAGCACCATTGATCTCAGCCCCTAACTTTGTAAAACGAACAGCTAGAAGTAATACGGATATAACTACAATCGCAAACATAATGAAGCCTTTAATTTGAAAAACAGTAGTTTTCATTTTATAAATAAAAAACATTGCGACCAAACTTAAAAGCCAAAATTGTAATTGCGTGACAACCATTCCAGTTGGCGGTTCTCCTTTGGATACTAGTAAAGAGGATGTTGAACTGTAAACCATAATCAATCCTATCGCACTAAGGACTAAGTACGGGATCAAAATACTATAATCTAACAGATGCCTCTTTTTTATCTTGTTTGGCAAAGTTTAACCCTCCTTGCCAATCTCTTTTTTTTCTTGTGTTTCCTCATAAACGTCACTATATAATTGGTTAAGTTCTTTTTCCAAATCACTTAGCAATTGATGTCCTTCTTTTGAACTTAAAATACCTAATCGAATGGCATAAGTCACTTGACGAGAGAAACCATACATTTGTGTATCTACGACTTCCTCAAAGGCTTTACATTGGGAAATACATAGGCTATTTTTTTGATTACGGATCAACATCATGATCCTTTGTGCATCATCGTTCAACAGCTGAACGGCAAAATCTTTTGAAATGGATTCCATTTGCACTAAAACCTCCCATCTTAATTATGTAATTATAGCATAATTTGTCCATTTATTAACAGAAATTTCCTGAAAATCCCGTGTTTAACAATTTTTTTAATTTTTATGAAACAGAAATAAATGGAAATCTCATTATTCTTACAGATTATAGGGAAAATTAATCAAAGAAATAAGTTGTTTATTATAGATAGCAATAACTAAATTCTATCATTTGATGGATTGAAGCAC
This sequence comes from Enterococcus haemoperoxidus ATCC BAA-382, assembly GCF_000407165.1. Taxonomy (NCBI): domain Bacteria; kingdom Bacillati; phylum Bacillota; class Bacilli; order Lactobacillales; family Enterococcaceae; genus Enterococcus; species Enterococcus haemoperoxidus. Next base: position 1,565,861 of record NZ_KE136479.1, read on the forward strand.
GACACAAATAGTATCTCAAAGCGTTATTTTTATAACTAGTATTTTTCTTTTATTTCAATTTAAACCATAAACAATTGCGTAATAAATTACATAAAACCAACTTAATGCACCATGAAACACAGCCCAAATAATACTGTGCCAATTCACATACGAAATAACTAAAGCTAATGCACATCCAAATGAAATTCCTGCTTTGGCACTTTCTTTCATAATTGCTCCTCCTAAAATTAATGACTTATTTTATAAAATAATAGTTTAGATTATGATGAAAACCACGTTAGTTAAATGGGATACTTCTTTTTTATTGATTCGTTTAACGAATACATAATTCTATTATTAATAGTAACAGAATCTATTTTAAGAAGCTATCAAAGCAATTAGAAGAGAGGCGTTGTTCTAAAAAAAGACCCTTAAAAGTTAGAATTTTAACTCTTTCTTTAAGGGTCTTTACTATTTAATTTGTTTTTTACCTTAGAATTGTTTTATTTTTTTAAATCAACAACCATTCTACCTTTGATTTTGCCTTGTTCCATTTCTTCAAAGATGTCATTGACTTCATGTAGACAACGTGTTTCTACAACTGGCACTACTTTACCTTCTGCACCAAATTGGAATGCTTCTTCTAAATCTTTACGTGTTCCAACTAATGAACCTACGATTTGAATCCCATCCAATACAGTTTTAACGATTGCTAAATCCATTGTTTCAGGCGGTAATCCAACTGCAACGACTTTCCCAGCAGCTCTTACAGAATCAACCGCTTGGTTAAAGGCAACTTTTGAAACAGCCGTAACAACTGCCGCGTGAGCACCGCCGACTTTCTCTTGAATCCATGCTCCTGCATCGCCATCTGTTAGTGGGTTGCAAACCAAATCAGCGCCTAATTCTTTAGCAAATTCTAACTTATCATCATTGATATCAACGGCAATTACTTTAGCATTAAATACATTTTTAGCATATTGAATCGCTAAATTACCTAATCCACCGATTCCGTAGATAGCAACCCATTGTCCTGGTTTTACATCTGACACTTTGATTGCTTTATAACAAGTAACGCCCGCACATGAAATACTGCTGGCCTGAGCTGGATCTAATCCTTCTGGTACTTTAACAGCGTAGTCAGCTTTAACGATACATTGTTCAGCCATCGCACCATCTACTGAAAATCCAGCATTTTTCACTTGACGACAGAAAGTTTCACGGCCTGTAATACAATATTCACACGTTCCGCATCCTTCAAAGAACCAAGCAATACTTACACGGTCTCCTACTTTAACACTTTCAACGCCAGGAGCAATTTCTTTAACGATCCCGATTCCTTCATGACCGATTACTCGTCCTGGCACTTCACCAAAATCACCATGAGCCACATGTAAGTCAGTATGACAAACACCACAATATTCAACATCCACTAAAGCTTCCCCAGCTTCAAGTGGTCTAAGACTCACTTCCTTGATTTCTACTTTTCCATTATTTTCTTTCGTTACAACAGCTGCTTTCATTCTATCACTCCTGTATTTTATATTATATGGTAACAATTATATTTTACCATGTATGAAATCGTTTTAACAGTCTTTTTGAGAATAATTTCACAATATGAGAAAATTTGTTTAACATACATAAAAAAGAGTGAAAATGAATCATTTTGCATGATTCATTCTCACTCTTTTTAAAGCTATAATTAAAAGTTTAGATTGCTGTTGTTGCGCCACGGTATACAATACCACGACGAGGATCAACAGTGATTAATTCATCGTTAGCAATCAAGTTTGTTGCATCAGCTGCACCAACGATTACAGGAATATCTTTCGCAATTGCAACAACTGCTGCATGAGAAGTTAATCCACCTTCTTCAACAACCAAAGCAATTGCTTTGTCGATTGCAGGCATATAATCTTTGTCAGTTGTTTTAACAACTAGAATCGAACCTTCTACTGCATTTGCTACTGCTTCTTCAGCTGTATTTGCTACAACTGCTTTAGCAATAACTGATGATTCACCGATCCCTTGACCTTGTACTAATTTTGATCCGATCATTTGGATCTTCATTAAGTTGGTTGTACCTTTCTCGCCTACAGGTACCCCCGCTGTAATGATGATCAAATCACCTTCACTTGCAAATCCTTCTTCTTGAGAAATGTGTGTTGCTAAGTTGAACATTTCATCAGTGCTTGATGGTTTGTCAGCAACAGTTGCATAAACTCCCCAAGATAATGATAAGCTACGAGCTTTTTGTTCTGAGAAAGTGATCGCAACGATATGAGATTTTGGACGATATTTAGAAATCATGCGAGCAGTGTGGCCTGATTCAGTTGCTGCAACGATAGTTTGGATACCCAAGTTACGTGCAGTGTGACCAACTGATTGTCCAATTGCTTCAGCCATATCTGTTTTGCTGTAAAGTTTCAAGGCAAATGAATCTTGGTTAATCAATGCTTCTTCAGTACGAACTGCGATACGAGCCATTGTTTGAACAGCTTCTAATGGGTAATCCCCCGCAGCTGTTTCACCAGAAAGCATTACTGCATCTGTTCCGTCATAGATTGCATTGGCAACGTCATTTGCTTCCGCACGTGTTGGACGCGGGTTACGTTGCATAGAATCTAACATTTGAGTTGCCGTAATAACTGGTTTGCCTAAAGCGTTACATTTTTTGATCAATTCTTTTTGAACAACTGGAACGTCTTCTGTTGGAATTTCAACACCCATGTCACCACGAGCGACCATCAAGCCATCAGAAACTTTTAGGATTTCGTCAATGTTATCGATACCTTCTTGGTTTTCGATTTTAGGAATAATTTGGATATGGGTTGCGTTTTCTTCTTCTAAAATTTTAGTAATTTCTAAAACGTCAGTTGCACGGCGAACGAAACTTGCTGCGATAAAATCAACACCTTGTTCGATACCAAAACGGATATCAGCAGCATCTTTATCAGTGATACCAGGAAGATTTACAGAAACTCCAGGTACGTTAACACCTTTTTTATTTTTTAGAACGCCTTCGTTTTTAACAAGGGTAACGATTTCGTTTGCAGCACGGTCGATATCAGTTACTTCTAAATCGATTAATCCATCATCTAAAAGAATATGAGAACCAACATTTACATCGTTGATCAATTCTGGATAAGTGATTGAGAATTTTTCGTTAGTTCCTAAAACTTCCGTCATAGAAAGACGTACTGAATCACCAGTTCTTAAAGTGATTGCGCCATTTTCCATTTCGTTCGTACGGATTTCAGGACCTTTTGTATCAAGTAAGATTGCTACACGTTTTCCTGTAATTTTTGCAGCCTCACGAATATTTTTGATGCGGTTACCATGTTCTTCAAAGTCACCATGTGAGAAGTTCAAACGGCAAACATTCATTCCTGCATTAATTAAGTTGACTAGCATATCTACAGTTTCACTAGCTGGTCCGATCGTACATACGATTTTCGTTTTTTTCATTACCAAACGCTCCTATTCCATTTTTGTTTATACGTTGTGAAGATTATCTATTTTCCTCAAGCGATGCTTAAGACAGCTCAAATTTTAAGCTCATCCTTAGAAAGAAATCTCTTGATTTAAATCATAAAGTGATAAGTCGGGTTTATGTTTGTGGTTTTCCAATGTGTCAACGATATCCGCTGAAACAACTTGGTTATCAAGCATACCAATACATTGTCCGCCTTTGCCTGCTTTTAATAATTCGACAGCATATGATCCAAACTTACTTGCTAATACACGATCACGAGCACTTGGTGAGCCACCACGGACAACGTGTCCTAAAATAGATACACGTGTGTGGAAATCGCCATGTTCAGAAAGTTGGTCAGCAAATTCGTTACCGCCCATAACACCTTCAGCTAAAATGATCAAGCAATGTTTTTTACCACGATCGCGGCCTTCTCTAATGCGCTGAGCAACATTGACCATATCAAAATCATGCTCTGGAATGATGATTTCATCAGCGCCACCTGCTACGCCTGACCAAAGAGCGATATCGCCTGCGCCACGTCCCATTACCTCAATAACGAATGTACGTACGTGTGAAGTTGCAGTATCACGAATACGGTCAATCGATTCTAATACTGTGTTGATCGCTGTATCAAAACCGATAGTAAAATCAGTCCCTGGGATATCATTATCGATCGTTCCTGGAATACCAACAGCTGGGAATCCACGTTTAGTAAGAGCCATCGCCCCATGATAAGAACCGTCTCCACCGATAACAACTAGTCCTTCGATGCCGAATTTTTTTAATTGTTCGATCCCTTTTAATTGTCCTTCTTCTGTTGCGAATTCTGGATAACGAGCAGAGTATAAAAATGTTCCACCACGTTGAATCTTGTCACCAACATCAGCAATGTCTAAACGACGGATGTCTCCTGCCACTAAACCTGCAAAACCGTAGTTGATCCCATAAACTTCGATTCCGTCAAAAATACCTTTACGTACTACTGCACGAATTGCAGCGTTCATTCCTGGGGCGTCTCCCCCACTGGTTAAAATACCGATACGTTTCATTCGTTCTTTCACCTCATATAATATACTTTTAAGCTGTAACAAATTTTGTTACAGTTATTCATTACTCAAAAATATTACGTCACTCATTTTACCATTAATAGTGCAAAATGTCTTGGTTTAAGAAGAAATAATTGAAAAAAGATGAAAACAATTAGTATTTTTTACCGTAAATCATTTGAAAACAACATTTTGACCACCTAAGATCGCCTCTAATTGTTCTTTTGCATCTACTGTATCCGTTACCCAATTCTCTTCTCCTAAGACTAATTTCTTCCCATTTTTTTCAAAATAAATGATTACCGGCGTATTGCCTTTGTGTTTTTGAATGACTTCGTGAATGCTTTGCAGAACCTCTTTTTGATCTTTCGCTTCAATAATTTTTAAATAACAAGTTGTTGCACTAATACTATTTTCAATTTCACTAGCTTTTTCAATCTGGTTTACCAATAATTGAAGTTCTTGATTATAGTTACTTTTTTCTATTTTACCTTCTACGAAATAAACTTGATTTTTTTCAACATTTTGACGAAGGGTTCTGAAAACTGTAGGAAAAAGTGTCAAAGATATTGCCCCAGTCAAGTCATCACCTTCTACAAAAGCCATTTGTTCGCCTTTTTTTGTACGAATCACTCGGATATCTTTTACATAAATCAATAGGCGCGCCGCTTGATTTTCCACTACGTCGCTGACTAACATCACTTGTTTGGCCAAACGAGTTTTTTTGAATTCCTCAGTAGGATGACCTGATAAATAAACACCTAGAAATTGTTCTTCTTGTTCTAATTTCTCTTCTAAAGTGTAATCGGCTACTTCTACTTCTTTCAATTTCAGCGTATCTTCTAAAAGATTCATACTGCCGCCGCTATAGATAATATTTTGAATTTCACTATCTAAGCTAACAGCTAATTGACGGCGATTTGACTGTAATTCATCAAAGGCACCAATGGCGATTAGAGGTTGAATATTTTCAGCTTTTAGCCACTTTCGGTCGATACGCAATAGAAATTGGTCAAAAGATTTAAACGGTCCACGTTCTTTACGTTCCTCTATGATATTTTGGATAAAATCTCTACGTATCCCTTTTAACGAGCTAAAACCAAACGTTATTTGATCATCATTGTTTAGGTAAAAGCTGTATTGACTAGTATTGATGGAGGGTTGGATGATCGCCATTTTATTTTTACGTGCTTCGCCGATATATTCTTTGATTTTAGTCGGATTATGTCGTACAGAATGGAGAATTGCTGCATAAAATGCCCCTGGAAAATGTACTTTTAAGTAGGCCATTTGAAAGCCTATAAAAGAATAAGCAAACGCATGAGATCGATTAAATCCATAGTTAGCAAATCGCTCGATATAATCATAAATAGTCGTTGCAACTTCTTCACTATGACCTTGTTTCATTGCGCCTTCAACAAAGTGCTTGCGTTCTTCATCCAGTACATCTTTTTTCTTTTTACTTACTGCACGTCGTAAAATATCTGCTTGCCCTAGACTAAATCCTGCCATCGTAGAAGCCACTTGAATGATTTGTTCCTGATACACAATAACACCATAAGTATTTTTTAAAATCGGCTCTAAAACAGGATCTGGGTAATCAATTGGTTCTATCCCTTTTTTTCTGCGAATAAACAGGTCGATATTTTGCATTGGACCTGGTCGGTATAAAGCATTAACAGCCGCAATATCTTCAATACTTGATGGTCCAAGTTTTCGTAAAACATTTCTGATACCTGCTGACTCAAACTGAAAAACGCCACTTGTTTCCCCTCGTCTAAACAAGGATAATGTCAATTCATCATCTAAAGGAATTTGATTTAAGATCACTTCTTTTTTGTAGACGCGTTTAATCGACTTAATCGTATCATCAATGATCGATAGATTTCTCAATCCTAAGAAATCCATCTTTAGTAGTCCTATCTTCTCAACATCATTCATTGTAAATTGCGTCAGGAAAATATCATTTGAACCCGGTTGTAATGGGACGACATCTAAAAGATCCAAGTCACTGATCACCACGCCAGCTGCATGAGTTGAGACATGACGAGGTAACCCTTCTAAACGAACAGCTGTATCATATAACAAGCGGTTTGTCTCAGATGAATTTACTAATTCGACAAGATTTTTTGAATCAGCATATGCTGTTTTCAAGGTCATTTTTAGTGCACTAGGTACGGCATTAGACCAGCGATTTGATTCACTTTGAGATAAACCGAACACTCTAGCAACATCTCTTAAAACCATTTTTGCTGCCATTGTACCAAAAGTAGCGATTTGTGCCATATGATAATGTCCATATTTTTCACGAACATATTGCAGCACTTCTTCACGCCGATTATCAGGAATATCTAAGTCTATATCGGGCATAGAATGCCTTTCTGGATTTAAAAATCGTTCAAAGAGTAAGTCGTATTTGATTGGATCGACATCTGTGATCGACAAAACATATGACACTAAAGAACCCGCAGCAGAACCACGACCTGCACCTGTTACGATTTTTCTATCATGAGCAAAGGCCATTACATCCCATACAATCAAGAAGTAATCATCAAATCCCATCGTATGAATAATATCAAGTTCTTTTACTAACCGTTCTTCATATTCAACTGAAACATTCGAGATGCGTTCAGGTAGTTTCTTCAAGCATAACTCTTTTAAAAATTCTCCTGCTTGTTTCCCCTCTGGAATCGGATAATGCGGTAGTAAACGTTGATGTAACGGAATCTCCAAAATACAAGAATCAGCAAGCTTTTCTGCATTTTGGACAGCTTGTTCATTCACCTTTATGAGTAATTGTTCTGCTGCATCTGTCTGATTTCTTAAATAAAAGGGGCCTTCAATCTTTGTTTCCTCGGCATTTAACGTCATCTGTTGGCCTTCATCAATGTGCGCTAATACTTTCAACGCAAAGCCGTCTTCTCGGTTTAAATAACGAGTTTCCTGCAAAGCAAGGAGCGGCTGATTTTTTGCTTCATAAAACTTAAAAAGTGCTGGATCAGTTTCCGGATTACATGTAAATGAGGCACCTGCAAAAAAAGACGACGGGTCAAATAATTGCACTAGCTGATCTAAACTTTCAGAGGCCTCCACTTCATTTCTTTTTAAAGCAAAAGAAACTTCTCCTTTGTCAGAGGGCATAACAGCAAACAAATGCGTTAAATGTTCTTTAATTGCATCTAAATAAAAAATTCTTTCGCTATTCATTTTCGCAGTGGAAATCCGCATCAAGTTTTGGTAGCCTTCTATATCTTTTGCATAGAGTAACAATTGAGCCGATTGTTCGGACTTTTTTGGGGTGTAATCTAACGTCAAACCAATGATTGGTTTAATTGCTTCCTTTTTACAGACTTCAAAAAATTCGATTGCCCCGTGAAGTACATTTATATCCGTAATTCCTAACGTCGTATAACCTAATTTTTTTGCTTGTTGCACTAATTCTTGAATACGAATAGTACTGGAGAGTAATGAATAGGAAGTAATTGTATATAATTGTGGAAAGGGCATAGGACATCTCCTTTTACATGTGATGGTTTTAAATCAAAAATGTAACTTTCATTTTCTTTACATTTACAAAAATTGTGCTAAACTATAGCTAGAAAAGAGGTGCAATCCATGCGTTACATTCTTGTATTGTTGTGGTCCTTTTTACTAGGACAAGTGGTCGGCTATATCGGTGGTGCCTTAAACGGCGGAACCTATGATTTTATGCTGACAACGATTATGTCATTGACTACCGGCGTGATTATCTTATTGATTGGTCAATTCGCATTACCAAAAAAAGAAACCACTAAAAGTGCTCAATAACTCTTAAGTTGCTATCTTAAGCTGATTTTTCAAAACAGCTTTTGAACTGACCATCTATTAGTTGAAAATCATGATTATAAAAAAACCAGTTACTACAAACATTGTAACTGGTTTTTTTATGTTTTCAACTGTTTATAGCTTTTTATTTAAAATTTTTCGGAAATTGAACAAAGATAGGCAAATATTTCCCAGTACAAAACAGGCTGTTACAATAAATACCGCGCTGTACCCCATACCGTGAGCCACCGTCGAACCGATCATCGGACCTAAGACTTGTCCAAAATTACTAAACATTTGATTATAACTATAAACACGACTAACACCTTCTGAGGGCGTGATTTTGCTGATTAAGGTGTTGATCGACGGCATCAAAGCTCCAGTTGAAAATCCTAAGAAAAAGCGCAATAATCCTAGTTGAAAAGGAGTTTTAACAAATGCCATAGGAATATAACAAATCATTGATAAAAACAACCCTGCTAACAAAACCTTATGATTGCCAATCTTGTCCCCTAGTTTCCCTAAAACTGGCGAAGAAATCACCGCTGATACACCTGCAACAGAAACAATTAAACCACTAATGAATAAAATATTGCCAGTATCATGACTCAATGAACGAATATATAACGTTAAAATCGGGCTAATACTCGTAACGCCAATTTGTAAAATCAACGTTGTAATGAATAATCCAATCAAAATAGACACATGGTCCATCTTTGAAAAAATTTCTTTTGTACTTAACAAATTTTTCTTTTCAACTGGTTGGAAGTCTTCTTTCACCATAAAAATCGTTAACATTGTCGTAATCAACAATACAATTCCAGTGATAATAAAAACATTTTCCATCCCAAACCATTGAGCCAACGCCCCTCCGATAGATGGCCCAATCAAGTTTCCAGCAATAGCACCTGTGGAAAGCGTTCCTAATGCCCATCCACTTTTTTCTTTTGGGGCTTGAGACGCGATCATGGCGGTTGCATTTGGAATATACCCAGACAATATACCGTTAAAAAAGCGCATAATCAAGAGCCAATAAACATTTGGTACAAATGCTAACGACCCCATCGTAATTGTCATTCCAGCTGCTGCCCGGATCATCATGAGCTTTCGCCCTTTTCTATCCGCTAAATTACCCCAAATAGGTGCTACGATTGCAGCGGCAAATGCCGTAACAGATATGGCAAGTCCAGAAAACAACGCAACCTGACTCTTTGGTGTTCCTAGCTGCTCAACATAGACGGGGATAAAGGGCATCACTAAACTAATACTTGCACCAGTAAAAAAACAGCCTAACCAGGCAACCATTAAATTTTTTTTCCAATCAATTTTCATTTTAAAGCACACCTCACAAGTTCTTCACTATTAACTATACTCCAAATTTTCAAATCTCTCAAAAAATTTTTACGCAAGCACATAAAAAGCTTAACTATCTAAATGACAGCTAAGCTTTATCAATAATAGTGGCTTACAAAATCGCCAAAATAATGAAATTCAGGATAAACAGTGCGTTAACGACCCAAAGAATTGGTGAAATTTCTCTGAATTTCCCTTTTGCAACTTTAACAATTGCATAAAAAATGAAGCCTGCTGCAATCCCATAAGAAATGCTATAACATAATCCCATAAAAATAGAAGCGAAAAATGCAGGAATTGCTTCTTCTAAATTTGTCCATTCAATATCTTTAAATGAAGCAAGCATCATCACACCCACTAAAATCAGTGCAGGAGCAGTTGCTTGTGCTGGAACAATTGCAATCAGTGGTGAAAATAGACTGCTTAATGCGAACAAGGCAGCAACCACAACTGACGTTAAGCCAGTCCGTCCACCAGCTCCAATACCTGCAGCACTTTCAACATAGGTCGTAGTGTTAGATGTTCCAAAAACAGCACCGATTGATGTTGCAATTGCATCTGCAAACAAAGCTTTATCCATTTTTGTAGAAAAACCTTTACTATCTTCCAATGCTAACTCATCTTCTTTGGAAAATATTCCTGTACGGCGTCCTGTTCCAATAAAAGTACCGATCGTATCAAATGTGTCTGACAAGCTAAACGCAATAATCGTCATCAAAACTTGAGGGATTTTTGAGGCATCACTGAATAACGACTGCATACCGTCAGCACCAAAAGCCGCACCAAAAGTCGTCCCTAATTCACTGATAGAATTTCCTAAAGAATTTGCTTGCCAGTCAATCGCTGACAAATCAACGACACCTAGCGGAATCGCAATGATCGTTGTGGCTACGATACCAATCAAAATAGCACCTCGAACATTTAACACGACTAAAACCGTGGTCAAAACTAATCCAATCACAGCTAATATAATTTCTGGATTATTAAAATTTCCCAAAGCAGGAACGATACTATTGCCATTAACAACACCCTTAGTAGGTTCAGCTTGTACTGTAAAATCCAATAATTTTGCATTTTTGATACCTACATATGCAACAAAAATTCCAATACCGCCGCCAATTGCATGCTGCATGCTTTCTGGTATAGCTTTGATGATCAACTTTCGTATTTTTGTGACAGTAATCAAGACATTGATTAGTCCACAGATAAACACCATTGCTAATGCTTGTTGCCAGGTATACCCTAAGCCAAAAACCACAGTAAAGGTGAAAAACGCATTTAATCCCATGCCTGGTGCTTGAGCATAAGGGACATTTGCAAATAGTCCCATGATCAAAGTTCCTATAATCGATGCAATAATCGTTGCTAAAAATACTGCTTGAAACGGCATTCCCGTTTGAGATAAAATCGACGGATTTACGAATAAAATATAGCTCATCGCAAAAAATGTCGTTACCCCTGCCACCATTTCAGTTGAGATCGTTGTTTTGTTTTCCTTTAATTTGAAAAACTTTTCCATGAAATTGTCTCGCTCCCTTTTTACCAAAAAATTTTATCAGGATGATTCAGTTTGCTCGTCGAAATAACTATTTAGAGAGCCAACTGTCTGTAAATAATAAGTGCATGTTCCTGTTTCCTGATGAATACTTTTAAAGTATAAGACAGCCATTTCTTCTTTTCAACAAAATATTAACTTTCACACTGTTTTTTCTTTTTAATGTTCGTGTTTTAGGAACAACCAATTGTTTCTTCTACTCATTACTCGATGTTAATAAAAAACTTTACAGGTACTGAATGAAAATCATAACTGTAAAGTTTCTTTATTCTATAGAATTTTTCGTTTCAATATAACAACAACACAGGTACTGATTGCCATAGTTCCAGCTAAAATTGCATGACTAGATTGTTGTTCACCAGTTTTCGGTAATTCTTTTTTAGCTCCTGTCTCAGGAAGTTCTTTAGTATTCGACGTTATCAAGATTGCTTCTTTTCTAGCTAGAATTTCTATTGGAAATGCCATTTTATTTTTCTCTTCATCCAATACAAGAGCAGTCAATTGCTTCTTCTCGTTAAGTTTTAATGACGTAACATCGATTTTAATACGCCCTTCCGAATCAGCATGTCCAGCTAAATCAGCATCTGGAAGTTCTGTTGTTCTTGCATTTGTTTGAGGAAATTCACCATCATAGAGTAAAATCGTTGCATTGGGTAGTGTAACACCTCTCAAAAGTTCGTCATCTTCATACAAAGGATCAAAAATGGTCGCTTTTTTGATTTTGTCCTCTGCTTCTTTTGAGTCCGGTGCTCCCGGGTCTATTGGCGAACTCGGATCAATTAGTTTTTTACGGTTTTCAATGGATGCTTCAATCAGCTCTCCGGATGCTTCTTTACTTTCAATATACCCAACAAATGTCTCTGTATCGGGTTTAATCGCATTAACTAACTTCCCTCCGGTAAACCCAGAAAAGCCATCGCCTCCGCCAAATAAAAAGTCATTGATTACGACGAGATATGTTTGACCTGTCTGAATCGGAGTACCGTCTTTTTTATACATATCTTGGACTTTAAAGGGTTGATTTTTATCTTTAGTTGCTACATAAGTATAGGATAATCCAGAAATTTGTAAGAAGTAACGTCCTTCTTCATCGTATTGCTCATTTAGCACTTGTTCAACTTGTGCGCCAGTCATTTCGACTACTTGCATGATATTCCCAAAAGGTTGCACTGCTTGAGCCGCCCCCCACGTAATATCACGATTTTCTCCAACAGCTAAATCAGCACGAATACCACCATTGTTTGTCATAGCAAAATCAGCATCAATTCCTTGAGCCTTAGCCATCGCAACTTGACCATCAGTGATCAGATTACCAAGCGGTGATTCTTTCGACTCATTGACTTCCCGAGTGATTGCCCCATTCTCTTTAGCTGTTCCAATTTTCTTATTCGTAACTTCTGCTACACGTTTTTCAGCATCTTTTACGGTTGTTTCCACTTTTTCATCAAGCTTAGGAGCATCCTTTACACCTGGATCTACTGGTAAAACCTTTGCTTTAGGAACATCGACAAAATCTTTTGTTTCAGGATCAAGTGTTCCTTGTAAGTCGATATAGCCTTTTCCTTGAGCCGTTGACTGAACTACTCTTGTTTTGTTGACTACCCCATTTGTATATTGGTGGTTGTGCGCTGCAAAAAATGCATCTACGCTATTTTCAGGATAGATTTCAGCGACTTTATTCATAATTTCTCCAGCTTCACCGTTCACTTTATTCTCTTTGCTAGTAGCAGGAACATGGGCTAACACAACGATTGCTTTCACTTTTTCTTTCTCTTGTAGTATATTAGAATAATAGGCAATCGTTTCAGCTTCATTTAAAAAGTCATACGCTTCATAATGTTCCTTTAAAACTAAATTAGGAATTTCAGTTGTAACAACGCCGATAAAACCAACTTTTACTTTATTATTTTCTGTTCCCACTTCTTTGATCGTATAAGGTTTCCAACCAAAAGGGATTTCTTCTGTTCCTTTTTTAACGACATTTCCGATTACAATCTCCGTTTTCGATGCCTCTCTTGGATAATCCATTAAAATCCCATACGGATCATTTTTTGGCTTTTCACCAATCATGATTCGGTTAAACTCTTGTAAACCTTCATCAAATTCGTGATTTCCTAAGGTTCCCACAGAAAAATTCATTTGATTCAACACTTTAATCGTCGGCTCATCTTGAAGCAGACCTGAACTTGCTGGACTTGCTCCGACCATATCACCAGCTTGAACACGTATTGTTTGCGCACCTTTGTCAGCGGTTTCAAACTGCTTTTGCGCACGATTCAAATAGCTTGCTAAAAGCGAGGCTGTCCCAGCGTTTGCTGTTTTATTGCCTTCGTCATCAAAAAAAGATCCTGTTGTATTCAAAGCACCATGAAAATCATTGATGCCCAAAATTTGAAAGGGGATCTTCTCTTCTTGTGATTGTTGCTCCACTAACTGATTGCTATTTTCTATATCATTGACCGTTTGTGCATCAGCAAGCTTGCTAGTTCCAACGACACTACCACTAATTCCCCCAATAGTAAATAAAACAGTCAACAAAGAGCTTTGCCACTTTTTCATGTTGATAACTCCTCTTCAATTATTTCCAAACATACTTAGTTAAAGAGTAACAATTTCCTCACACGCTGTCAACACTACATCTCACCTTCATCAACCAATCTCAATCCTTTCAATCCAAAAATAGCCGCCAATAAAAGGAACTGCATCCCTGTAAATAAAAGGATAAATAAGACTTTGTTCACTGACCAATTAAAAAAAATAATTTGTAGTGTCTGGATAGGTTTAGTAAGTAAATGAACACTATGTAAACGATCAAATCGCCCAACAAAAATAGCCAAACTGGATAATACATTCACAATCATAATAAACAAAAACCCTTGCCATTTCTTATTCAAAATATTTCTTTGAAAACATTCATTAAGCGTTGTAAATACTGTTGCCATCCCTAAAAGACCATATACACAGATTCCAACCGTCAATAAACTAAAAGAAAACCATGCAGACAATGACTGGCCGAAAATTTGATTCATCCCCTGATAAATAGATAAATTCTCTAAATGAAAAAAGTCTGTGAACAGATACGGTGCATTGGGATAGAATAATAACCATAATATTCCTAATAGAAGAAACAATTGATTGTTCACTTTCTTATAATGAAAACTAAGTTCAAGTGGAATATAACCTAACAAGACATTCAATGCCATAAAATGATAATTTCTAGCAACAAATAGCATATAGAAGCAATACACTACAGTTGCTATTCGTATTGACCAACGATATATTTGAACCAAACTTTTCACCGTCCTTTTTTATCTAGTGTATCATAAAGAAAATTTTTTCTAAAATTTTCTTGAAAACTTGTCATTCTACCATTTTATGCTAGACTAAGTTATAGAAAAATTTCCGGGAGGAATGATTTTGAAAAAATTAATTGCAATCGACTTAGATGGAACAACTTTAAATGGACAGTCACTAATTAGTGAAACAACTGAAAAAGCATTAAAAAATGCTATGAAACATGGTCACTATGTCAGTATCGTTACAGGACGTCCCTATCGAATGAGCGGTCAGTTTTATCGCCAATTAGATTTAGCAACGCCAATGGTCAATTTTAATGGCGCTCTTGTTCACATGCCTGAAAAACAATGGGCAGATGAAAAGGAAACAGGAATCCAACGAGACTTAGTTTTTGATATTTTAGCGCAAAAAAAAGCGCTGAACCTTGATTTTGTCGCTGCTGAAAATAAAGAGACATTTTATATCGATAGTTTAGATTACTTTGATTCCGCATTCTTTGCCTCAGAAGCTACACCAAGTAATCTTTTAACTGCTAAAAATTTGATTACGGATCCTACTTCTATGATGGTTCGAACTTCAAAAGATCAAGCAGCTTTCGTTTCAGACTCGTTAATGAAGCAATACGGAGATTATGTAGACGTTAGGACTTGGGGCGGCCCAACACCTATTTTAGAAATCGTCTCCAAAGGGATACAAAAAGCCAAAGGCGTGGAACAAGTCGCTAAATATCTAGATGTGAAACGTTCGGATATCATCGCGTTTGGTGATGAACATAACGATGAAGAAATGCTGGATTATGTTGGCTGGGGAGTTGCTATGAAAAATGCGACTGACAAAATCAAAGCTGTCGCAAATGATGTTACTGAAAAAACCAATGATGAAGATGGCTTAGCTGATTATTTAGAACAATATTTAGAGTTAAATAAGCAATAAATTTAATGACTAGAACACAACCCATACGGCTTTGTGTTCTAGTCATTTTGATTTTTCACCTTTGACAAAATCAAAAGCTCTTGCTAAAATAAGAACGTACGTTCGATTTTTTAGGAATGAGGGATTAGATTGGATTTGTCTAGAAAAATAGAGATTCTTGCTGAATCAGCAAAATATGATGTTTCATGTTCCAGTAGCGGTGTTATGAATAATACACGACAAGGAGCTATCGGCAGCACATCCGCAGCTGGAATCTGTCATTCCTTCACCAGTGATGGTCGTTGTGTATCTCTTTTAAAATTATTATTTACAAATGCTTGTATTTTCGATTGTCATTATTGCATCAACAGAAAATCTAATTCGATTCCTCGAGCTACATTTACACCACAGGAAGTTGCAGATTTAACGATGGATTTTTATATGCGCAATTATATTGAAGGGCTTTTTCTAAGCTCTGCTATTATAAAAAACGTTGATTACACAAGCGAACTATTGATCAAAACATTAAAGATTTTACGTTATGAAAAAGGCTTCAAAGGCTATATCCATGTTAAAGCCATTCCTGGAGCAGATGAAAATTTGATTGAGGAGTTAGGTTTTTTAGCCGATCGAATGAGTGTCAATGTCGAACTGCCTTCCAGAGAAAGTCTTAAACTATTAGCTCCTGATAAAGATCCATTTGCTTTATACAAGCCAATGAAACAAATCACACATAAGAAAAAAGAATTGTCACAAGTTCCTACTTTACGAAAACCTGCTTCTTTTGTTCCAGCTGGTCAATCTACTCAAATGATCATCGGAGCTTCTCCAGAAAGTGATCACTCAATCGTAAAGATTGCTGAAAATCTTTATAAACAGTATGAATTAAAGAGAGTCTATTACTCTGCTTATATCCCTGTAAATAAAGATTCTTTATTACCTGCAATCACAACTGAGCCCCCGTTATTAAGAGAGCATCGCTTGTATCAAGCAGATTGGTTGTTACGATTTTATCATTTTTCCGCTGATGAAATCTTGTCCGAAAATAAGCCTAATTTCAATTTATATCTCGATCCTAAAGCCAATTGGGCTGTTCAAAATTATGATCAGTTTCCAATTGATGTTCAAACGGCTTCTTATGAGCAGTTATTACGAATTCCTGGGATTGGTCCTAAAAGTGCCCTTAATATTCTAAAGGCTAGAAAATATTATCGATTACACCTCTCTGATTTGAAAAAATTGGGCGTAGTAATCAAGCGAGCCCAATATTTTATCAGTTGTAACGGTGCTTGTCAGCCTGGACTAGTAAATGATCCGGAATGGATCATCTCGTCTCTAATTTCATCGCGCCAATACGAGACTTTAAAAAAAGTAAACAGCCAGTCACGACAAGAACAGTTATCGTTATTTGATGTTGAACGTTTTGAAACAAATAAACGAAAGGAATCCCGTTATGCAAATTGAAGAAACCGACGAAATTTGGGAATATGATGGCAGTTTTTATGGATTTCTGACAATAGTCTACCAAGCATTTTCAAAAAAAACATTTCCTGAAATCATCTTAACCCCAAAAACTGCTGTAGAAAGCTTGTTTGTTAGTTCTTGGATCAATACAGATGAATCTTTAGCTCAAAAAATGTATGAAAGACTGACCAAACGATTGAGAAAAGAAAATGTTCAGTTTATTATTGATGGATTTTATTGCTCATTAAAAGAAAAAGACCGGTGTTTGTTAGATGCTATTCAAATCGCATTAGAGTCAAAAGACTTATTGACAAACCATTTGGGACATCCTTCAATTTTAGCATTGGAAAAATCTTTAAAAGCGTTGTTTGGTGAAGTTCATTTATTTAAAGGGTTTGTTCGGTTTGAATACATAGGAACTTTACTTTATAGTTCTATTGCACCTAAACATTTTTCATTGCCTTACTTATGCCCTCACTTCGCTCAAAGATATCCGCAAGAAACCATCATGATCTACGATGAAACACATCGATTACTTGGTATTATTAAACAAGGACATATACGTTTTATTGAAAACAGCAATCCGCCACCATTTAGTACTAGAGAATCTGAACAAGATATTCAGGAAAATTGGCGTACCTTTCTCCAAGCAGTCACTATTCAAGAACGTAAAAATGAGCGAACTCAATTGTCCCATTTACCGAAACGATACCGTGGACATATGGTTGATTTCCAATAATTTTGGACTAAAAAAGATGATGGTACAAACTTTGACAAGCTTTGTACACATCATCTGAAATTAAAGTAAATGATTTAGTCTTTAGTCTATTCTAAGATGGATTTTTTTTACAATCAGTTTGTCTGATAAATGAGATTGGTTACTCTGTTCTCCAATCACTTCAGCAAAAATATTCGTCCGGTCTTCTTTTTTTTGTAAATGATAATCGATTTTTCCAGTCTCATTCAATTCATTCATCATTTCACTATAGTCGTCTGATTCAGCTTTTCTAGTAATAAAACCTAATGATACTAAGTGATCATCTAAATTTTTAGTAGACATTAATGAACCAAAAGCAATTTTTTGACGAATTGCCTGGTTTAATTGAGCTATTTTTATGTCTTGACCTTGCCCAGCCTTTTTTTTCTTAATCAATGCTTCATATTGTTCAGCAGACAACATAACGCCGGCAACTTTTTTTCTATTATAAATATAGACACCAGTATTTGTTTCTTTTGCTGTTTCAAAGATTGTCATAGGCGACTGTTTTACATCTGTAATTGAAAATGCTACATCTTGTTTCACTTTATTGTTCATTTGGCAACTCCCTTTCCAAATGATTATATCATACAGATTTTTGGTGTGAAGTGCTTTTTCATTTTTTCACCCCTTAATCAGTATATAGCAGCAAAAATAAACAGAAAACAGTCCCCTACATTATTGCATTGACATAATACGCCTTTCAATTCGTTGCTTTTACTTAATTCCTTTAAAACCAATGTCCTTACGATAAAATGTTCCTTTTGTATCGACAGCTTTCAAAACATCGTAAACTGCTTTTTGTGCTTCTTTTAACGTTTTCCCACTAGACTCGACAAGATAAATACGTCCGCCATTTGAAACAAACTGAGCATTTTCTTCTTTTACACCTGCATAATAAATCTGCCCTGTTTCTAAATCCGAAAAGTCAGGAAGCTGACAGCCTCTTCTATAAAAATTTGGGTAGCCTTCAGCTGCTACAACTACTCCTAAACTGTAGCCATTTTGTTTCCATTTGATTTGGGGCTCTTTGCCTTTTAGTAAATCGTCAATAATTTGGGCAAAATCACTTTCTAAACGTTGCAATACGACTTGTGTTTCTGGGTCCCCAAAGCGGGCATTGAATTCAATGACTTTAGGCCCACTTTCTGTCACAATCAATCCAGCATACAAAACACCTGTAAAAGCTCTACCTTCTTCTACCATTCCTTTGGCTGTCGGTTTTACAATTGTTTCTATTGCCTCTTTGACTATTTCATCTGAAATCTGGGGTACCGGACTATATGCACCCATTCCGCCAGTATTTGGGCCAAGATCATTTTCGTAAACACGTTTATGGTCCTGAGCAATCACCATAGGATAAACTTCTTGACCTCGAACAAAAGCTAGTAAGGAAAATTCTTCTCCAAACAGGAATTCTTCAACAACAACTTTAGCGCCACTTGCACCAAACTTGTTTTTTTCAAGCATCTCTTTTAGCGCTTTAATTGCTTCCTCATCAGTTTGTGCAACTACAACGCCCTTTCCAGCTGCTAAACCATCTGCTTTGATAACGATTGGTGCACCTTTTTTCACTACATAAGCTTGTGCCTTTGCAAAATCAGAAAATGTTTGATGTTCTGCTGTGGGAACCTGATATTTATTCATAATATCTTTAGCAAAATCTTTAGAGCCTTCAATTTCTGCCGCTGCTTTGACTGGTCCAAATGCTAATAAACCAGCATCTGTAAAGTCATCTATAATGCCATTTAGTAACGGGATCTCGGGTCCTACAAATGTCCAATCAACCCCATTTTCCTGAGCAAATTTAATCAAGGCAGGATGATCATTTTCTGCAATATCTACTAACGTAATCCCGTCATTTTTCATACCTGCATTTCCTTTAGCACAGTAAACAGTTCTAACTTTAGGACTTTGAATCAACTTTTGTGCGATGACGTGTTCTCTGCCTCCGCTTCCAATAACTAAAATAGTTAAACCCATCGAATTCTCCTTTTAATGTCTAAAATGTCTAATGTCGGTAAATATCATCGCTATCCCATATTTGTCAGCCATATCAATCGATTCTTGGTCTTTGATACTTCCACCAGGTTGAACAATTGCTTTAATTCCATTTTTCCCAGCATATTCAACACTATCTCCCATCGGAAAAAATGCATCACTGGCTAAGACCGCACCATTGACTTTTGCTCCTGCTTGTTTGATAGCAATTTCAACAGAACCAACACGATTCATTTGCCCTGCACCAATTCCTAATGTTTGGTGACTATTTGCAACAACAATCGCGTTACTTTTCACATGTTTGACCGTTTTCCAGGAAAATTCTAACGCGTTTAACTCATCTATTGTAGGTCGTCTTTTGGTTACAACATGCCAATTCTCTGATTTTTCTTTAACTATATCTTGATTTTGAATAAGTAATCCGCCTAAAACAGAAACTTTTTCATCTTCTATAGCTTGATCTTTCTGAGAGAAATCTAGCGTCATCAAACGAAGATTTTTTTTAGCACTTAAAAGGGTGAATGCTTCTACTGAAAAGCTTGGTGCAATAATGATCTCAAGAAATAACTGATGCATTTTCTCTGCAACATCTTTATCAACCTCACGGTTCAAAACAATGATTCCGCCAAAAATAGAGACAGGATCCGCTTCATAAGCATACTGATAGGCTTCATTGATCGTTTCACCAATACCAATTCCACAAGGATTCATATGTTTGACTGCTACAACTGCTGGCTGATCAAATTCTCTAGAAATACGTATAGCTGCATCAGCATCTTTGATATTATTGTAAGATAATTCTTTGCCATGAAGTTGTTTAGCATTAGCAATCGAAAAATCAACTGGAATTGCGTTTTGATAAAAAGCTGCGTTTTGATGACTATTCTCACCATATCGCAAAACTTGTTTTAAATCGTATGTCAAAGTCAAAGACTCGGGTTCCTTCTCACCTACTGCTTCTGTCAAATATTCTGCAATCATAGCATCATATCCTGCAGTGTGCCTAAAAACTTTTGCAGCTAATTTTTGTCTCGTTGCAAAGGTTGTCTCCCCTGTTTTAGAAAGTTCAGCTAATAATTGATCATAATCCATAGGATCAACAACAACCGTCACAAACTGATGATTTTTTGCAGCACTTCTTAACATACTCGGCCCGCCAATATCAATATTTTCAATTGCTTGTTCTTGTGTTGTTTCCTCTTTCAAAATCGTTTCTTTAAACGGGTATAAGTTCACACAAACAAAGTCTATTGGCTGAATACCATTTGCTTCCATCTCTTTTACATGACTCATCACATCCCGACGGCCCAATAAACCACCATGAATTTTAGGATGCAATGTTTTCACACGACCATCCAGCATTTCTGGAAACTCGGTGACCTCTTCGATGGAGATTGTTGGAATCCCTTCTGCTTCAAGTGTAGATTTCGTCCCTCCTGTAGAAATGATTTCTACTCCTAATTCTACCAATCCTTTGGCAAAAGCGATGATTCCTGTTTTATCTGAAACACTGATCAATGCTCTTTTTTTTGTCATGAACGGCTCTCTCCCTGTAGTGTTTTAATAAGTTTCGCTAAGGTACTTGGAAATAGTTTATGCTCAACATTATGGATTTTTTCTTCTAAAGAATCAAGTGTGTCTGTGTCTTCAATCACTACTTTGGCTTGAGCAATGATTGGGCCAGTATCCACACCATCATCTACGTAATGAATCGTTACACCTGTTTCTGATACATTCGCGTAAAAAGCGTCTCGAATCCCAGACAAACCTGGAAACTGCGGCAACAACGATGGATGGATATTGATCATCCGATTTGAAAATACCTCTAATAAAGTCGGTCCGACAATCCTCATATAGCCAGCTAAAACCACCAAATCGATTTGCTCTTCTTCAAGTAAATGAAGGATTTCCGCTTCATACATTGCTTTTGATTCAAAGTCTTTTGGTGAAAATGAAATAACTGGAATCTGCATTGATCTAGCTCGCTGAACGACATAGGCATCTTTTTTATCACAAAATAATAAAGCAATTTCCGCACTAATTTCCCCCTCTTCGACAGCTTCGGCAATCGCTTGAAAATTACTACCATTCCCTGAGGCAAATATCGCTAATTTCATCCTCACACCTCTTTAAAGACGACAGCTTGCTTATCTTTTGCAGTAATTTTTCCGATAATATAACTCGATTCATTTAGTTCACTTAAAATGGTTCGAACATCATCGATTTTTTCTGGTGAAATCGCTAAAACCATCCCGATACCCATATTAAAAATCTCATACATCTCCATTGCTGAAATCTGCCCATATTTTTCTATTGTTGTAAAAATCGGTAGCCTTGGCCAGCTGCCAAGATGTATTTCTGCTGCTAACTTTTCTGGAAGCATTCTAGGAATATTTTCTACAAATCCACCACCTGTAATATGCGCAATCCCGTTCACTAATTCCTGTTTTATTAGTGGTAGTAATGCCTTTACATAGATTTTAGTTGGCGTTAAAAGTTCCTCACCTAATTGTTTTTCATTTAGCTCAGGAATGACAGTTTCTCCTGTAAGTTGATGTGTTTCAAAGAAGATCTTACGCACAAGGGAATAACCATTTGAATGAATCCCGCTAGACGGCAAGCCAAGAAGAACGTCTCCTTCTCTACTATTCTCTCCAGTAACTAATTGACTTTTTTCAGCAATCCCTACAGCAAATCCTGCTAAATCATAATCATTTTCGCCATACATACCAGGCATTTCAGCAGTTTCACCGCCAATAAGTGCCACACCTGCTTGAAGACAACCATCAGCTACACCAGAAACGACTTGTTCTAAGCGCACTGGTCTATTTTTCCCTGTGGCGATATAATCTAGAAAATAAAGTGGCTCTGCACCTTGAGCAACAATATCATTCACACACATTGCAACACAATCGATCCCAATCGTATCATGTTTATTTTCCTGAATCGCAATCATTAATTTTGTTCCCACGCCATCTGTTCCCGAAATCAAGATAGGTTCCTTCACTTCCACCTTACTTAAATCAAAACAACCGCCAAAACCACCAAGCGCTCCCATTACACCGATGCGTTCGGTTCTTTTAACGTGCTTTTTGATTCTTTCCACCACTTCATAACCGGCTTCCACATCAACGCCTGCTTTTGCATAGGCATTTACCATTAGGGTTCCTCCTTGTTTTTAATGAATGATTATTTGTTTCATACTTTAAGTTCGCTTAGTTAAAGATGATTTTCTCTTTCAACGACACTTGATACTGCTCTTCATAATCATATAAAGGCGTTGGATAATCACCATTGAAATATGCCATACAAAGTCCCGAATATGGTGCATCATAATTCAATCCAATTGAATCGATCAATCCTTGCTCACTTAAAAAACATAATGAGTCCGCAGCAATTAGATTCTTGATCTCTAAAACAGAGTGATTTGCAGCAATCAACTCTTTTCTTGT
This sequence comes from Enterococcus haemoperoxidus ATCC BAA-382, assembly GCF_000407165.1. NCBI lineage: Bacteria > Bacillati > Bacillota > Bacilli > Lactobacillales > Enterococcaceae > Enterococcus > Enterococcus haemoperoxidus. The sequence goes on from NZ_KE136479.1 coordinate 1,588,959, forward strand.
TTGAATATCTATTCCGTAAAAACAAGGAAACCTTAGCGGTGGAGAAGCAATCCGTACATGTACTTCTTTAGCACCAGCATCTTTCAGCAACTTCACGATCCGACGACTTGTCGTTCCCCTAACAATCGAGTCATCTACCATGATTACTCGTTTGCCCTCAACCACACCTCGAACAGCTGAAAGTTTCATTCTAACGCCTTGTTCTCTTAATTCTTGTGTAGGTTGAATAAATGTTCGAGCGATATATTGATTTTTTACTAAGCCCATTTCATAAGGAATACCGCTCTCTTCAGCATAACCGCTAGCCGCTGAAAGGGAAGAGTTAGGAACACCGACGACCATATCTGCCTCAATTGGTGCTTCTTGTGCCAAACGTTTCCCCATATTTTTACGAGCTGTGTGCACGTTTACTCCGGCTATATTTGAATCCGGACGGGCAAAATAAATATATTCCATTGAACAAATCGAAAATTGTGTATTTTCAGTATAACTTTCAATTGTATAACCAGTATCATTAATAATGATCATTTCTCCTGGACCCACATCACGAACAAAAACAGCTCCAATCACTTCTAGTGCACATGTTTCACTGGCAATTACATAGGCTCCATTTTTCATTTGACCAATAGATAATGGGCGAAACGCATTAGGATCAAGTGCTGCGATCATTGACGTTTCAGTCATTAAAAGATAGGCGAAGCCTCCTTTGACCGTCCGTAAACTTTCTTTTAGTTGATCAATAAATGTTGGTTGCTTACTGCGACGAATCAAATGCATCAAAATTTCAGTGTCAGAATTAGAGTGAAAAATTGCGCCATCTTGTTCTAATTCTTTTCGCAAACTTTTAGCATTCGTTAAATTACCATTATGAGCCAAACCACACGCGCCATCATAAAACTTGAATAAAAACGGTTGAATATTATCTACACTTCCGTTACCAGCAGTAGCATATCGAACATGTCCAATTGCAGCATCTCCATTTAATGACGTTAGAGAACGATCATCATTAAACACTTCTGAAAGCAATCCTAATCCTCTATGTCCATTTAAATTTCCGTCTTTATTAGAAACAATCCCAGCACCTTCTTGCCCACGATGTTGTAAACTATGCAAACCAAAGTAGGTTACTCGAGCAGCATCCGGATGTCCCCAAATACCAAAAATACCACACTCTTCGTTTAAACTTTTCACTTCATAAGACATGGAATAGCTTCCTCCCACAACGCTTTGGCTGTTTCCGTCTGTACCTCGATTTTTTGATTTTCTGTCTGAATACTGATTGTTCTATTATCTGTTACTTTCCCAATCCATTGTGCTTTACCGTTCATTAACTCTTCAAACTTCTCTTTATTTTCTGGCTTTATCGATAAAACAAATCTTGACTGTGTTTCCGAAAAAAGCAACGAAACCGGCATCGGCAACTCTACTTCTATACCAAGCTCTTTTTCAAATACAGATTCAGCTAACGCCACACCTAACCCACCTTCTGAACAATCATGTGCACTTTGAATCACACCTGACTTAATTGCCGTTAACACTAATTGCTGTATCTCTTTTTCAACTGCTAAGTCAAAGTTCATTAATTTCCCTTCTATCAGTCCAAGGGTCATTTTTTGGAGCTCACTTCCATTAAAATCAGCTTTTGTTTCACCTAAAACATAAATCAAATCGTCAACATCCTTAAATTCTTGTGTTGTAATATCAGATAAGTTCTCTATCAAGCCCACCATTCCGATTACTGGAGTAGGATAAACAGCCTGCCCATCTGTTTCATTATATAAAGAAACATTCCCTGAAATAACAGGTGTTCCTAAGATTTCACAAGCCTTAGCAATCCCATCAGCCGAGGTCCAAAGCTCCCAGAATCCTTCAGGTTTATCAGGTGAGCCATAATTCAGGCAATCTGTAATTGCCAATGGTTTGCCTCCACTAGCTACAATATTTCTTGCAGCTTCTGCCACTGCGATTTGTCCTCCAATTTCTGGGTTTAAATACAGATAACGCCCATTACAATCTGTGGTCATTGCTAAAGCTTTTTGCGTTCCTCGAACACGCAAAACTGCCGCATCACTTCCTGGTAAAACTACGGTATTTGTTCGAACTTGGGAATCATACGTTTCATAAATCATCTTTTTAGAAGCGATCGTTGGCTGTTGCAGTAGCTTTAACAGTGTTTTTGTGCCATCGGTTATATTAGGTTTGAAATCAGCTAATGCTTCAAATGTTTTGATCCTTGCTGGTTCTTTACATTGCTTATGGTAGACTGGCGCATCTTCTGCTAATGCATCTACAGGTAAATTCGCTACTTCTACACCTTTATGATTCAAACGATATAGTCCATCGTCCGTTACTTTTCCAATCGTCACGGCGTCTAATTCATATTTTTGAAACAGGTCAATAACTTCAGCTTCGTGTCCTTTTTCGACACAAATCAACATTCGCTCTTGCGACTCAGACAACATCATTTCATAAGGTGTCATTCCCGATTCTCTTTGAGGTACATCATCTAAATATAAGGTTAAACCAGAGCCTGCTTTAGAAGCCATTTCTGCGCTTGAAGAGACTAAACCGGCCGCACCCATATCTTGTATTCCCACTAAAATATTTGCGTGTTCAAGAATCAATTCAAGACAAGCTTCAAGTAATAATTTTTCCATAAAAGGGTCGCCTACTTGAACAGCTGAACGTTGCTGCTCTTCTCCTTCTACAAACTCTTCAGAAGCAAATGTTGCACCATGAATGCCGTCACGTCCTGTTTTTGCTCCGACATACATAATAGCGTTCCCTACACCCTTAGCTTGTCCTTTTTGAATATTTTTATGGTCAATCAACCCAACGCACATCGCATTTACTAGCGGATTCCCTTCGTAACATGGGTCAAAAGCCACTTCACCACCAACTGTTGGAATACCAATACAATTCCCATAACCTGATATCCCAGCTACAACTTCTTCCAAAAGATACTTTGTTCGTTCGTTCGTCAACTCACCAAATCGCAATGAATCCAGAATTGCGATTGGTCTAGCCCCCATACTAAAAATATCCCGAATAATTCCACCAACACCAGTCGCCGCTCCTTCATACGGCTCAACAGCAGATGGATGATTGTGACTTTCCGCTTTAAAAACAACTGCTTGACCATCACCGATATCCACGATTCCTGCGCCTTCTCCAGGACCTTGTAAGACTTGAGGTCCGTGTGTTGGAAATTTGCTTAGTACTGGCTTTGAATTTTTATAAGAACAGTGTTCACTCCACATCACAGAAAATAGTCCTGTTTCTGTATAATTTGGCATACGATGCAGGATATCTTCTTCAATCATGCGATATTCTTCATCCGTTAAGCCCCATTCAGAATACATTCGCAAATTTTTAATTTCCTGAGGTGTAGGCTCTTTCACTTTCATCATCCATTTGCCCTAACCTTTCCATAATTTTTAATGATAGATTTGAAAAAAATCAACCCATCATTAGAACCAAGTAAACTTTCAACTGCACGTTCTGGATGAGGCATCATTCCTAAAACATTGCCTTTTTCGTTGATGATTCCCGCGATATTTTCCAAACTACCATTGGGATTTTCATCAGCATAAGTAAAAACAATTTGCTGATTTGCCTTCAACTGTTTCAAAGTGACCTCATCACAATAATATTTCCCTTCCCCATGGGCTACTGGTAGCTGAATAATTTCGTTTTTTTGATATTCTGAGGTGAATTTGGTCTGATTATTTGCTACATTTAAACGAACTGTTCTGCAAACGAAATGAAGGGAATCATTTCGAAGTAAAGCACCAGGTAAAAGACCTACTTCTGTTAATATTTGAAAACCATTACACGTGCCAAATACAGGTTTCCCCTCATCAGCAAAACGAATCACTTCTTGAATCACTTTTGAAAAACGAGCAATTGCACCACATCTAAGATAATCTCCATATGAAAATCCCCCTGGAATTAATACCCCGTCAAATCCAACTAAACTATCTGCATCATGTCTTACGTATTCAGCTTCTTCACCTAAAATATCTTTGACTGCCCAGAGTAGATCCATATCACAATTTGATCCTGGAAAAACAATCACTGCAAATTTCATCTTAAACTTCCTCTCTAATCTCATATCGATAGGTTTCCATGTTCACATTGGCAAGCAATTTATCACAGATTTCTTCGATTACAATTTCAATTGGTCTGTTTGTTTTTCTAACTTTTATTTCAAAATACTTTCCAATACGAATCTCTTCAATTTCCCTAACTCCTAGACGATGAACGGCTCCTTTAACTGCTTCCCCTTGAGGATCTAAGACAGAATCTTTATAGGTAACATACACTTTTACATCATACATATAAAACAACTCTCCTTTATTTTTAATGGGGTACTTGCTTTAAGCGGTCTAAAACTTCTTGATAAACTGGAATAAGCTCTCCCAAATTTCTGCGATAAACATCTTTATCTAAATGATCATTTGTCTTTTCATCCCATAGACGGCAAGTATCTGGCGTAATTTCATCTGCTAATAATATTGTTCTGTCATTGTTTTTACCAAACTCAATTTTAAAGTCAATCAGGCGGATGCTAACTTTCTTAAATAACTCAATCAACACTTGATTGATCTTATAGGCTTCCTCTTTTATCGTGTCTATTTCTTTCTCAGTTGCAATTTTTAAAATTTTAACATGGTCATCATTGATGATTGGATCGTCAAGGTTATCATCTTTGTAGTAAAATTCTAAAACAGGAAATTCGAGCAATTGTCCTTCTGGGATAGCTAGGCGTTTGGCAAAACTGCCAGCAGAAACATTTCTAACGACAACTTCAAGTGGAATCATCTTCAGCGCCTCTACCAATTGTTCGTGTTTCGATATTTTTTCAATAAAATGATTTTTCACCCCATTTTGCTTAAAATGCTCAAAAATTAGTGATGTGATTTGATTATTTAAGACTGCTTTCCCTTGTACAATATCTTTACGAATGCCGTTTAATGCAGTTGCTTGATCTAAATATACTACTCTTAATATCTTCGGATCATCTGTCGTGTATAATTTTTTAGCTTTTCCCTCATATAATAGTGTATTATCTCTCACTAGTCATGACACTCCTTTTCCGTACATTATAAACACTTAACACCATATTAGTTCGTCTATTCATTTTCAGTTTAACAAGGTCATTACAAACCGTCAACTATTTATTAACAATAATCGCGAAACAACTAAACAATGTTCGTGTTTAATGTTTTTTAAATTATAAATATTAAGAATTCCTGTAAGCATTTACAACTATTAAGAAAAATGGTATGCTGATCGAAACTAGATTTATAGAATATTCACGCTTAAACTTTTTACTACCAGTGATGTTTTTTTAGGAGGGAACACAGGAATGACTAGCGATTACGATAGTTTGGCGCAGGATTTTTTGACAGGATTGATACCTGAAGAAAGAACAAAATTGTATAATGATTTACTAGCATTAGAAGAAGTTCACAAATTAAATCAACATAGTTCTTACTACACATTTAAAAACTTAAAACGAGCTGTTCATCGTCATTCAGAAAGACGTAAACGGACGTTTCGTTATATGAATAGTTTTAATAACGAATTAATTATACATCAAATTCATGAGCAGCATTTTTTCAAAAATAAATATTGTATACACGTTTACTTTAATTCACAAGAATATAATTACCTATTTATTGACTGCTTGCTCTCTGTTTTAAAAGCACCAACCTCTAGACCGATGCGTAACTTCCAAGAAATTTCAATTTGAAAACTAAAACAAACTATAATATAACGAAGAGAATAGCTTGAAACCGGGATGTTGAAGAACAAAATGCTTATATTCTAAATGCTTATTTTGTCTTTCTGAAAAAATGAGTACTGTTACTAATGAAACCGAATGGATCATGATTCCAGAAGAAACAAGCATTTCTGAACCATCAATAATTGAACAAACGTATTTCATTGATCATTATTTTAACAGCTATGTCGAAATATTTTAAACAAAAAAATAGTAGTGAACTCACAAGAAATCGCGAGTTTACTACTATTTTTTTAACTCAGGCTAAGCCCACACGTTCAAAAATAATATCAACATTTTTCAAATGATAATTATAATCAAACGCATCGTCTAATTCTTCTGTCGATAAAATCGAGGTGATTTTTTCATCAGCCTCAAGTAATGGTCTGAACGCTGTTTGATGATCCCAAGCAAAAGCTGTTTTCGGCTGTATCAAATCGTACGCAGCTTCTCTGGTCATACCATGGTCGATCAACTTTAACAAGACACGTTGACTATAAATCAAGCCGTAAGTTGCATCCATATTTCGCTTCATATTTTCAGGAAATACCGTTAAATTTTTTACGATATTAGCAAAACGATTCAGCATATAATCAAGTAAAATAGTTGTGTCTGGAATAATAATTCGTTCCGCTGATGAATGTGAAATGTCACGCTCATGCCACAATGTGACATTTTCGTAGGCTGTCACCATATGACCACGTATCACACGAGCAAGCCCCGTCATATTTTCAGAACCAATTGGATTACGTTTATGCGGCATCGCAGACGAACCTTTTTGACCCTTTGAAAAGAATTCTTCTACTTCTCTAGTTTCTGACTTTTGCAAGCCACGAATTTCTGTCGCAAATTTCTCAATACTAGTTGCAATCAAAGCCATTGCTGATAAGTATTCTGCGTGTAAATCACGAGGCAACACTTGGGTAGAAATTTCTTGTGCTCGAATCCCTAAATGCTCACAAACATATTCTTCAACAAAAGGTGAGATATTCGCAAATGTTCCCACAGCTCCACTGATTTTCCCAGCTTCTACACCTTTCGCCGCATGCTCAAAACGTTCAACATTACGTTTCATTTCAGAATACCATAATGCCAATTTCAACCCAAACGTTGTTGGTTCAGCATGTACACCATGGGTACGCCCCATCATTACTGTATGTTGATGTTCTTTCGCTTTTTCACGAATGATTGCAGTAAACTTCTTTAGATCTTCTCGTAAAATATCATTTGCTTGTTTCAGTAAGTAGCCATAGGCTGTATCAACAACATCTGTGCTAGTCAAACCATAATGAACCCATTTACGCTCTTCACCTAACGTTTCTGATACAGCACGAGTAAACGCAACTACGTCGTGTCTTGTTTCTGCTTCGATTTCTAATATCCGCGCTACATCAAACGACGCATTTTCGCGAATTTTTTGTACATCTTCTTTCGGGATATCACCTAATTCAGCCCATGCTTCGTCTGCTAAGATCTCAACTTCTAACCAAGCGTTGTAGCGGTTTTCATCTGTCCAAATAGCGCCCATTTCAGGTCGTGTATAACGATCGATCATTCGATTATTTGCTCCTTTTTAATCCCAAATATTGGTTTGATAGATTTCTTCTAATGTTTCAAAAATATCTTCTGTTAAAACAGTAATATGGCCCATTTTTCTGCCTTTTTTCGCTTCAGCTTTCCCGTAGTAATGAAAGTGCCAATCTGGTTTTTCAGAAATCAAATCCATTGTCTCATACACTTCATTCCCTATAATATTGACCATTACCGCTTCGGATAAAAGTTCAATATCCGGCAAAGGCCAACCACAAATACCGCGAATATGAGCATCAAATTGACTTGTGGAACACGCTTCAATCGAATAATGTCCTGAATTGTGCGGTCTTGGTGCTAGTTCATTGACATAAATACCACCATCGCTTGTCAGAAACATCTCCACAGCCAAAGTGCCAGCCAAATCAACCGCTTCTGCAATGACACGGGCAATGCGCTGTGCCTCTTCGACCACGTCATCATTCACCCTCGCTGGTGCAATTGTTTCATGCAAAATATTATTTCGATGAATATTTTCAACTACTGGGAAGACCTTAATATCACCCGATCCATTTCCACTCACTAATACCGAAATCTCTTTCTCATACGGGATCCAGGCTTCTAATACGCACGTTCCTTCTCTAAGAATATTCATTGAAGGTGCTAAATCAGAGGTACTATATAGAACAAATTGCCCTTTTCCGTCATATCCGCCACGTGTGGTCTTTAAAACACACGGATAACCAATACCATCGATAGCGTCTTGAATATCTGTCGGACTAACAATTGTCGCAAACGGAGCAATGACTATATTATTTGCTTCTAAGAAAGATTTTTCTAGCAAACGATCTTGAGTAATAGCTAAAAGATCTGTTCCCTGAGGAATATTTACAAAATCTTGAACCTGCACCAATGCTCCAACATCTACATTTTCAAACTCATAGGTTAAAACTTGAGAACGCTTAGCAAGTTCTTCTAACGCTTCTATATCATCGTAATCAGCTAATAAATGCCAATCAGCAACTTGGGCAGCTGGACAATCGACAGTCGGATCCAAAACACCCACACGAAAACCCATCTCTCGTGCACTCAAGGCCATCATCCTGCCTAATTGTCCGCCACCGATAATACCGATCATTTGTCCCGGTAATAAAGGTTTATTCAAGTTCATCACTACTTTCCATCACAGTTTCTTCAAGAAATTTACGCTTAGCGTCTAATTTCCCTGCTAACTCTACATCATACATGGAAAGCATCTGAACTGCAAGTAGTCCGGCGTTCTTGGCACCTGATTCTCCAATTGCGGTCGTCGCAACCGGAACGCCTCCAGGCATTTGAACGATGGACAACAGCGAGTCTAGGCCATTCATTGCTTTCGATTGAATTGGAACACCAATCACCGGTAGCGTTGTTTTAGCCGCAACCATTCCCGGTAAATGTGCTGCACCTCCAGCACCTGCAATAATAACTTTAATCCCACGATCACGCGCTTGTCCAGCAAATTCAAACATATAATCTGGTGTACGATGCGCTGATACTACTTTTTTTTCATAAGAAATGCCAAATTCTTCTAAACTATCACACGCATGCTTCATTGTTGCCCAATCTGATATACTTCCCATAATCACTGAAACCACGATAGTCATAACATTCCCCTTTCTTTATTGTCCATTATATTTTATCAATGGAAATCATAGGTGTCAAAATTAAATCGAATATTATAGTTTTTTTTAATCTTAATGTTCGTATAAAACAAACAAAAAAAGAAAAACCGGGAGAATGTCCGGTTTTTCCGTTTCTACAACTCGGTAGGTTCTTCTTCATCTTTTAAACCATTAATCAATAAATTTAAGATAATCGCAGTTAAACTACTCATAACGATTCCATTACCCGTAAACATTCTCACCGTTTCCGGCATTTGTTGAAATAATGTTGGAAGCATATTAAATCCTAATCCGAAACCAATTGAAATAGCAATGATCAATAAGTTTTTATCATTATTATAATCAACTTTTGATAACATACGCATGCCTTGCACAGCTACCATACCGAACATCACTAACATCCCACCGCCTAAAACAGGTTCTGGAATAATTTGAGCGACCGCACCAACTTTTGGTAACAGACCCAATACAATCAAAAAGAAAGCTGAATAGTAAATTGGTCTTCTTGTTTTAATTCCAGAAAGCTGAACTAAACCAACATTTTGAGAAAAACCAGTATAAGGAAATGTATTGAAAATACCGCCTAAAATGACAGCTAACCCTTCTGCACGATACCCTTTTTTTAGCTCTTCTTCACCGATGTGCTTGCCTGTGATATCACCTAAAGCAAAATAAACACCTGTCGATTCAACCATACTCACGATTGAAATAATAATCATCAACACTATTGAAGAAATATCGAAGGTTGGTGTACCAAAGTAAAAAGGTTGAGGAAAATGGAACCAAGTTGCTTCACCCACTGGCGCTAAGTCAACTTGTCCTAAAATAGCCGCTAAAATAGTGCCGCCAACCAAGCCAACTAACACAGCAATCGACTTTATAAACCCTCTACCCCAAACCTGAATAACAATAATCAAAGCAATTGTTACAAAGGCCAAAAGTAGATTCGTTCCATCACCAAAATTAGCATCTGTTGCCAATCCTCCACCCATTTTTTCAACTGCTACCGGAATCAAGGTCAAACCGATCACAGTAATCACTGTTCCTGTTACTAAAGGTGGAAATAGTTTTTTTATTTTCGAAAAAATACCTGAGACTAGCACAACAAAAATACCTGAGGCAATAATCGAGCCATATATCGCTCCTACACCTTTATCACTACCGATCATGATCAACGGAGCTACCGCTTGAATCGCACAGCCAAGTACTACAGGCAAACCAATACCAAAAAATTTATTGACCGTCAGCTGCAGTAACGTTGCAATTCCGCACATAAAAATATCGATTGAAATCAAATACGTCATTTGCTCTGAATTAAAATTCAAACCAGTTCCTATCAGCAACGGTACAGCTACAGCACCTGCATACATAGCCAATAAATGCTGAAGCCCTAAAACAGCAGCTTTACCATTCTCAGTTTCAGGCTGATTCATCGATCCATTTAGTTCTGTTTTACTTTCCAAGTTTACGCATCCCCCTCAAAAAATTCGACTTCTCCATTTTTCAAGGAAGCAATACGCGCTAACGAAACAACACGCATCCCCATTTCTTCTAATAAATCCCGTCCATCTTGGAAAGACTTTTCAATCACAATCCCAATACCATCAACTTGGGCTCCTGCTTGTTGGCACAATTCAACTAATCCTTTAGCAGCTTGCCCATTGGCTAAAAAGTCATCGATGATCAATACTTTATCTTCACTTGATAAAAATTTTCTTGAAATCGAGATTTGGCTTGTCACTTGCTTAGTAAACGAATAGACAGATGCCGTCAACAACTCCTCATCCATCGTTAAACTTTTCGCTTTACGAGCAAAAATCATCGGTACATCTAATTTTTTTGCAGCAAAAAGAGCGGGTGCAATACCTGATGCTTCTATCGTAACTACTTTAGTAATACCAACCTCTGCGAAAACTTCCGCGAAACGATAGCCGATTGCTTCCATTAAATTAGGGTCCACTTGATGGGTAACAAAGCTATCTACTTTTAAGACGCCTTCCCCCAAAACACGACCATCTTCTTTGATTCGTTGTACTAATTCTTCCATTTCTTCCGACTCCTTCACCAATTTTTCAATGCGTCATTCCTTATAAAACAAAAAAACCTTTTCTGCGTAAGCAAAAAAGGGTCTCAGACACTTTTTCACTTATAGACCAACATTTACGGTGTTGGGTAGAGACGGCCATCCTTATTATGACCATATATAAGCTTCTCGTATTAGTATACAATAGTACAAAACTCTGAAAATTTCAATGAAAAAAAATATTTTTCATTGAAATCTTACAGAGTCTCTTGTCATTTCTATTCATCATTTAACAATCTTTTTCGAGACAAACTCCCTCCATTTTTTGTTAAATACATGGAAATTTCTAATCTCTAAAACGCTTTTTTCATTTTTTGTCATCTATGCTTCACAAAAAAATTCTAGAATTTAATTATACATCATTCTTTTTTTCCAAATTTCTATACTTATCCATTTTATGGCTAAAGAGTTCCCCATTACTTGGTGGTGTATATGTGATTGCATTCGCTCCAGCTTCAATCGTTTCTGTGATGGATGCATCAGTTGGACCCCCCGTTGCAATAATCGGTAATTTGGGATATTTATCACGGAAAAATTTAACTGTCTTAGCAGTCTCTTTCCCTGCACTGATATTGATCATTGTTACACCTGCTGCTATTTTCTCATCGATTGGCGTATGGACAGAAGTTACGGTACTAACTACTGGAATATCAACAACTTCACAAACCATTTCTACTGTTTCAACTGGCGTTGGTCCGTTTAGCACTACGCCAATCGAACCTTGTGCTTCTGCGAATAAACTCATATATGCACAACGTTGTCCTTGAGTTAAGCCACCCCCAACTCCTGAAAAAACAGGAATGTCGGCTGCCTCAATAATACTTTTAGTAATTGCTGGATGAGGTGTAAATGGATAAACAGCAATTACCGCATTGGCATCCGTATTTCTAATAATAGCAATATCTGTTGTAAAAATAATTGATTTGATTTTCTTTCCAAAAATTCGAATTCCACTCGCTTGTGCAATAACTTTCGGCACTTGCACAATATCCTGTTTTAATGGCGTAACAATTTCCGGCACCCACTTTTCATCCATTCAACCCACTCCTTTTGCTTTGTTGATTAATGATCATATTGATTAAGATCATAACTTTCAATTACATGTATCACTTTATCTGCATATGTAGGATCTGTTGCATAACCTGCATCTTGTAAAGCCTGTGCAGCTTGCTTATAATTTTTTGCCAAAAGGACATGTTCGTACAAACGTGGATTCCACGTTACACCATTAACAAATAAACGTGTGTGATCATCCATCGATTCTTCCCATGTGTTATATACTCTAAAGTCTCCTTGAATAACGATCCACTCTTCATTGATATATTCACGAGTTTCTAGGTTGACCTTTTTTTGCTCTCCATATGCTTTGATCCCAAATAAATTATTATATTTCGAGGCCAGAGTACTCTGTCCCCAATTTGATTCCAAAATCCCCTGACCTATGATAATACTAGGTAAAACACCATAAGAAGCTTGTAGTTCTTTAGCGTGAGGACTTATTCTATCAATAAACTGTTCTTTTGATACTTGCTCTTTTTGTTGAGCAGATTCTTCTACTGTTTTTGAACTATCTGACAATACATTTATTGAAAAGATAAATGCCACACCGACAATTAACAAACCCGCAAAAAGCGCTGGTAAATTTGTTTTTCTCATTTTTTTCTTCTTATACCTTGGACTATTCATACATTCCCTACTTTATCTTGTATTCGCTCTTACACTAGATTTAGCCAGCTTTGAGCAATAGCTGATTGATTATATCAGTTTTTTTTCATACAATCAATCAACAGCTGTTGTAGTCGTAGTTGTCGATGTTTTCATTTGTACTTCAGATGTGGTTGTTGTCACAGTTATGCTCGTTTGGTTCGTATCTTCATTAGTATTTTTTGGTTTTTCCTTTGGTGCAGAATGACCGAAAAAAACAAATATCACAGCACCTAAGACTATGATGACGGATAAAATTCCTAAAATTTGTTTCAAAAAAAAACTCCCTTACTTACTTATTCACCAACGTAAGTACCCATCAAATTTTCATTTACCCAATCAAGTAGTTCTACTTTTGATCCTTCTAGTTGTCCCTGTAATCTAGCTGGTAATCGGAACGTTACAATATCGTCAAAGCCCCACTCTCCATAAGAAACCGTTACTTTTAAATCAATAAAAGCTTGCTCCTTTTCTTCACGGCTCGCTTTTGACGGTATCAATTCAGCAATCCCTGCTCCAGACTGTAGCCATTTTTTAGCTATTAATGTTTTTAAACGTTTATATTCTGAAACGGCAATATTTCGTTTTTCCGGAAATAGAATTGTTTGACGCAGTATCTTTTGCGTCAACATCCATTCATAATCAGAAAACAAATTTTTCACTTTTTGCATTTCTTCATTGGTTAAATTGATTCTACCTTTTTTCCAATTATCCCAATTTTCTTTTGTAATTTGGAGATAGTCTGTATAAAAGTGCTCTTCTGTTTCAAATTGCTCTATAATTGCATCAATAAGAATATCTATATACATTTGGTTCATGACTTTCGCCTCCTCTTCTTATTTTACTTAAATTATCCCGAAAATGCATCTCTTTGAATCACTTATTTCTGTATTTTTAAGAAAAATTCAGCCTCTTCCCATAAATAATAAGACAATTTAGTACTTCTGTCCAAAATAATCCATCATTTTGGACTTCTCATGTATAATAAGATTGTTATCTATATACTATTAAGGAGGATTTTTTTATGAAACAGTACAACTGGGGTATTATTGGCCTTGGAGATATTGCAACTAGTTTTGCCGAGAGTTTTCAACAAGAAAATAGTAGGATAACGGCAGTTGCCTCTAGAACGTTAGCGAAAGCAAAAACTTTTGCTGAAGAACACGGTATTCCCGAAGCTTATGGGTCATTTGAAGAACTTTTAGCCAATGAAACAATCGATATCATCTACATCGCTGTTCCGAATCGCCAACATCTCGAACATATTTTAAAAGCTTTAAAAGCAGGGAAACATGTTCTTTGTGAAAAAGCGATTACCATGAATAGCGAAGAACTAGGTGAAGCAATGAAATTAGCCGAGGAAAAGGGCTTGATTTTAGCTGAAGCGATGACTATATTTAACATGCCATTGTATCACGAATTACGAAGTCAAATTGATTCTAACCGTTTCGGTAAATTAAAAATGATTCAAGCACCTTTTGGTAGCTATAAGGATCCAGATCCAACAAATCGTTTCTTTAATCCAGACTTAGCTGGCGGTGCCCTTTTAGATATTGGGACGTATGCAGTTTCCTTTGCCCGCTGGTTCTTTACTGCTCAACCTAAAGTCATTGCGTCTGTCATGCAGCCATTCTCAACTGGAGTAGACGAACAATCGGCGACTATTCTACAAAATGATGCACAAGAAATGGCAACAGTCTCCTTAAGTTTCCAAGCAAAAATGCCTAAGCAAGGTGTTGTTGCTTTCGAAAATGCTTACATTGTGATCAATGAATACCCCAGAGCTGATGAAGCAAAAATATTTTTTAATGATGGTACCATTGAAACAGTTGTATCTGGAAACACTAGTCAAGCGTTAAATTACGAAATCACTAATATGGTTAAAATGATCGAAGGAAACTTACCAAACCGTTCACTTTTTTTAACAAAAGATGTAATTGACCTTCTAGATCAAATGCAGCAACAATGGAATAAATAAAAAATGCCCGTGAAAGCGGGTGTTTTTTATATAAAAATACTGAGACAAAACTTAATAAGCACAGCTTTGTCTCAGTTCATTTACTTGTTACATTTCATTTGGTGCGTGCAAACCAAGTAAACGTATATCTTCTTTAATAATTGTTGCCATCGCATAAACTAATGCCAAACGTGATTCTTTTTGCTCATCTTCAGCCAAAATTTTGACATGCGCATAGTATTTATTAAATGCTTGGGCAACCTGAATCGCATGTTTTGCAATAACAGAAGGTTCATATTTTTCGGCAGCTTGCATCACAATCTCTGGGAATTTTTGTAATAACTTAACCACTTCCCAGCTTTCTTTATCATCTAATGCATACTCTTTTGTCTCATCGATAGTGAAGTCAGCTTTTCTTAAAATACTCATTGCACGAGCATGAGTGTATTGTACATATGGACCTGTTTCGCCTTCAAAACGCACAACTTCTTCTAAAACAAAGTCAAAGTTATTTAAACGATCATTTTTTAGATCGTGGAAAATAACAGAGCCGATCCCTACTTGTCTAGCAACTTCTTCACGATCTGGTAAATCTGGATTTTTCTCCATGATTTGTTTGTTTGCTAACTCGACCGCTTCATTTAACACTTCTTCAAGTAAGACGATTTTTCCTTTACGTGTCGATAGTTTTTTACCACCTTGTGTGATCAAACCAAACGGTATGTGATGCATGTCTTTAGACCAGTCAAACCCCAGCTCATTTAAAACAGCTTTCAATTGTTTGAAGTGATTGCTTTGTTCATTTCCGACAACATAAACTGATTTCGCAAAATCATAGTTACGTTTACGGTAAACAGCAGCAGCCAGGTCACGCGTGATATAAAGAGTTGCACCATCTGATTTTTTGATTAATGCAGGATTTAAATCATACGCAGATAAATCAACGATTTCAGCCCCTTGATTTTCTTGCAATAGATGTTTTTCTTCCAGCATTGTTACGATTTCATCCATTTTATCGTTGTAGAAAGCTTCTCCATTGTATGAATCAAAAGAAACTTCCAACATAGAATAAATTTTATCGAATTCTTTTAATGATTCTGTACGGAACCATTGCCATAATTCAGTGGCTTCTTCATCGCCTTCTTCTAATTTTTTAAACCATGCACGAGCTTCTTCTTCTAATTCAGGTTGTGTTTCAGCCTCTTCGTGAAACTGTACATACAAGCGCAACAATTCGGTGATTGGTGCCGTTTTAACCGCTTCTTCTGAACCCCATTTTTTGTAACCTACGATCAATTTGCCAAACTGTGTGCCCCAATCACCCAAATGGTTGATGCGAATCGGCGTATAACCAATTTTTTCAAGAATAAAAGCTATAGAATTCCCAATTACCGTTGAACGTAAATGCCCCATTGAAATAGGTTTTGCAATATTTGGAGAAGACATATCGATTGGTACATTCCCTTTATTTCCGATCGAGCTATCTCCGTAGTGCCCTTTTTCTTTGGCGATTTGCCCGATCACTGCTTGACTGACCATTTTTTTATTCATAAAAAAGTTTAAGTAAGGTCCAACTACTTCGATTTTTTCAAAGTCTGTTCCAGTGATTTTTTCGGCTAAATCTGCGGCGATTTGTTGTGGTGCTTTGCGGTAAACTTTAGCTAATGAGAAAGCTGGAAAAGCTACATCACCGTGATCGACAGATTTTGGATTTTCCAATAATTGTGTAACGTTTTCTAAAGATAGGTCTTCTTTTACTACATCATAAATGGCTTTTGCTACGATTTCTTTGTTGTTCATAGATATCCTCCTAAGGGTTGATTTTATTGTTTAACAGAAACTTGCTAGGTGATGATTCTTCATCATTTTCTAGCTTAATTATTCTTAGTTTTGGGAAATGATACCATTTTTGCTAATGCGTTGTTTTATTATTCGGGAACATCGATGATGAACAACAAAACAAAAAGTCCCTAGTGTTAAAAAACACCAGAGACGAGATTTTCCCGCGGTACCACTCTAATTGTTCGTACTTTTATAAAGACGAACCCACTTAATCTATTAACGGTAGATAACCGTCTGCCTAAGCAGATTCTCCAAAGTGCGCTTCCTTCATTTAATCATTTTCGGCTTACACCTTCCCGAAATCGCTTGAATAATAGGAAATGAAGTACTCTCTTTATCAATGAATCATTATTAAACTGGGTTCATTATAGCAAATTTTTTTCTCTATGCCTAGTCTTGTCTGTTGATTTTTACGTTTAAATCGTCATAAAGGATAAACTAGGATCCGCATTTAAGCCATAATCAGCAAAATGACCTTTTTCAGCTTCGACAAATGCCGCTGCACCAATCATTGCTGCATTATCTCCACAGAGTTTAAGTGGTGGAACAATGAATGTTACTTCTGGAAGCTCTTTAGCCACTTCACTGCTCAAACGCTCACGCAAGCCTTTATTCGCTGCAACTCCACCCGCCATCACCAATTGTTTGATTGGGTATTCTTTACAGGCTCGAATCGTTTTATCCACTAGTACATCCATAACACTTGCTTGAAAACTTGCAGCCAAATCCTTCACTCTCAATTCTTCACCACGCTGTTCAGCATTATGGACGGTATTGATAAATGAGCTTTTCAACCCGCTAAAACTAAAATCGTAATTGTCCTCTTTGATCATAGCACGAGGAAAATGATACGTATCTTGTCCAAGGTGAGCTAGCTCGTCAATTTCTTTTCCGCTTGGATAGGTTAAACCAAGAACCCGGCCTACCTTATCATACGCTTCGCCGGCTGCATCATCTCTCGTTTCTCCAATAATTTCAAATGAACCTGTTTCTTTCATGTAAACTAATTCCGTATGACCTCCACTCACTAATAATGCCATCAGCGGAAACTGCAGTGGCTCCACAAAATGAGCAGCATAAATGTGCCCAGCCATATGATTGACTGGAATCAATGGCAAGTCATGTGCCCAAGAAAATGCCTTAGCAGCAGAGATGCCGATCAATAAAGCACCAACTAAACCAGGCCCATAAGTAACGCCAACACCACTTAAATCACTTGGTTTTACGTTTGCTTCAACTAATGCATCTTCAATACATAACGTGATTTCTTCTACATGGTGACGGCTGGCAACTTCTGGTACAACTCCGCCAAAACGTTGATGACTTTTCACTTGGGAAGCTACGATATTCGATAAAATTTTAGCACCATCTTCAATAACTGCAACACTTGTTTCGTCACAACTACTTTCGATAGCCAGTATTAATTTTCTTTCTTTATTAAAAAAAGTCATTGTTTCACTTCCTTAACGTTCAAACACATAACGATCCCGTCCTCTTTAGGACGACTGTAATAATTTTTTCGACGGTTGATTGTGTTGAATCCTTTTTTTTCATATAATCTTTGTGCCTTTACATTAGACTCACGAACTTCTAAAAAGGCCTGACAAACTCCTTGCTCAAAAAAACGCTGGATCAATCGATCGATCAATTGACTGCCATATCCTTTTTGCTGAAATTCTTTATGAATCACAACATGGGTAATTTCAGCTTCATCTAAAACTAAATGATAACTGACAAAACCAATCCAATCGCCTTTTTGGATCAAGACAAGATAGTCACTCGCTTTTTGCGCTAAATCATCCCTAAATTGTTTTTCAGACCAAGGCGATCCATGGTTATATGAATGTTCACTGATCAACCAAAGTTTTTCAGCAGATTGTTCAGTTGGTAAATTTTCTTTTGAATAATACATCGCTTCACTCTTCTTTTAAATATAAAATCATTTCTAGTGCATCTTCTTTATCTTCTGTATAATAATCAGGCTTGATGGTATTTGAGACAAATCCAAGTTGTCGATATACACGCTGGGCGTTTTTATTACTGATACGTACCTCTAAAGAAATCGTTTCACAATCGTTGTTTTTGGCAAACTGTCGAACTTCTCTAATCAAGAAACTGCCAATCCCTTTTCCTTGATTTTGCGATGAAACAGCAACATTTGTAATATGAGCATCTTTACCAAAAATACGGCAACCTATAAAACCAATTGTTTTTCCTTCTTTTTGGATAAGTAAGTATAGATGAGGTTCTGATGATTGAAGCTCAACTAAAAAAGCTGTCTTTGTCCAAGGCAATTCTCCAGCATACACTTCTCTTTCGATTGAAAGCAAATCTTTGATATCATCCAGTGTAATCCCACGAACAAAATATTCCTGATCTGAAATTTCTACAGTCTTTTCATCATATGGACGATTCTTAAAAAAAATCCCCAGAATACTATGAAAAAGATTAAATTTTTTCAACATAATTTTCTACCTCAGATGTATGATCTTTTAACCAATTTTCTTCTGCTTCTACTCGTTTTAAATAGTTAGGTAAAAAGTGATGGATATCCACTTCTGGTTGAGCTAATCTGCCAAGTTCTGCTAAGGTTGCACCGTTTGGGATTTGCCATTGGGAGATGTCACAAATTTCAGCATTTGGTATAATTGATTCAATCTGTAAACGAAATTTTTCAACATCTTCTCCAACAAAGTATAAATGATCAAATTCTTTTAACTGCTCCAACCACTCTTCCATCGCAATATGTCGATCCGCAATCACCGCTGTTAAAACACCTTCGACATATTCATAAGCACCAGTATAAACATTATTTCTTCTCGCATCAAAAACTGGAATGATTAGCCCTTTTACCTCAACACAATTTGCGGCCAAGGCTTTTAAACTGGACACACCTACTAATTCTTTCTTTAATGTATAAGCAAGTGTTTTTGCTGTTGTTACACCTATTCTTAAACCTGTATATGAACCTGGACCTTGAGCCACTACAATGCGGTCAAAATCATTTGGGGTCAAGCCAACATCTTTCACTAATTGTGTAATTGCCGGCATCAAGGTCAAGCTATGGTTTCTTTTTACAGTGATTGTATATTGTCCTATTATCTTCTTTTCTTCACAAACAGCAACTGTCAGTGTCTGATTTGAAGTATCGATTGCTAAAATGCGCACAAAAAATCCCTTTCTTTCATCATGTAGTTGGTTAATTGTAGCATATTTTTGTTCGTTCGTAAAAAAACGAGGCATCAAAATAAAAGGGGCAAAAACGCTTGTTGCGCTTGCCCCAACTTTGATCATTACTTGATATTCGCCTCTAAATAATCGATCAATGGTTTACTGATATTGGTCGCTGTATCATTTTTTCTAGAATCTTCCACCATAATCATCGCTTGGAATTTATTATTCGTCCGATCCATCGCTAAAAGGAAACTGTTCTCTTTTCCAACAGTATCTTGTTTATCCTTGATTTCAGCAGTACCAGTTTTTGCTGCTAACGAGAATTCTGGGTTATACATATTGTGAACATACCCAGTCTCATCTTCTACACTGCCAAGTAAATCAGTCACGATTGTGTTTGTGGCATTTGAACTAATAACATTTTCTTTAGTTTTTGTTTCTTTATTCAGTTCAATTTTTGGATAAATCAATTTCCCTTCATTTTGGAACACTGTGTACATTGTCGCTTGTTGGATAGGTGTCACCAGCAACTGTCCTTGCCCGTAACCTGTATCTGCTAGTAAAATTTCAGACTTGAATTTGTCTTCATTGGAAATTTGTGCTGGGTTCATCGGAATGGACAAATCTAATTTTTCACCAAAAATAAATTTGTCTAACCCTTTTCTAAACGTATCTTCTCCCATACGCAAGGTTTGCTCTGCAAAATAGATATTATCAGAATTGACTAAGGCCGTTCTTAAGTTTACTGGGCTTGCTTCTTTTACACGAGTGACAAAATAATCTCCCCATGAAGCATCCTTTTGCCATTTTAAACCGTTGATAGCAATTTCTTCATCAGGTTTTAAAGTGCCGGCATCTAAACCAATTCCACCAGTAATTGTTTTAAAGGTCGAACCTGGCGCATAGCCTGTTGCAAATCGTGCCGTAAATGGTAAATTCTCATTGTTCGCGTATCCGTCATAATCGGCTTGAGAAATTCCATTTGCCATCTTATTTGGATCAAATGATGGCGAACTAGCTGCTGCTAACAAATCTCCCTGTTGTGGATCCATAATGACCGCACTTCCTGGTCGGTTATTAAATATAGCATAGGATTGCGATTGTACATTATTATCAATCGTCAACTGAATTTTTTCGCCGTCTTTTTTATCTACTTTTTGCAAAACACTTTTGACAGCCCCGTTTTCATCAGTAATCGAGATATTCCCACCATCTTGACCTCGAAGTTCTTTATCGTATGCCTGCTCCAATCCAACTTTTCCAATCACACCGTTACTGCTTAGTGTAGAGTCTTTTTCGATATCTTCTGCTGTGATTGTTCCGACATAACCTACTAATTGAGCTGCCGCTTCCTTCAAAGGATAGTAGCGAACAATCGTATCTTGTGAGGCAGCACCTTTCGGCAACGTTGTCACTGGTTCAAAAGAAATCGTCATCGGAACAAACGCATCCGGCTTGACCCAATCTTGTTTAAGTTTTTGTTCAACTTCGTCAACAGAAACTTTAAATTGTTCACTGAACGCTTTAATATTATCTGTTTTTTCTTGCCCTTCACCAAGTTTACCTGGTACTATTCCAACCTGATCAAATGCTTGATTGACCGCAAGTCCTTCGCCTTTACGATCGACGATTTCACCTCTATTGGCCGCATCTATGCCAATAGAAATCTTATCCTGACCTGACATTTCGGGAAAAATCAAATTAGGAGCCCAGTTGATTTTATAATTCTCTCCTGTTTTTTTGATCGTCGTCTTATAGGATAAATCTTTTAAATTACCTAATGGTGTTGTCATTTCTAACTTGTAAGTAAACGTATACTGCCCCTCTTTGTCTTGAATTACGTGGACATCTTTACTTTTAATTCCTTCCGCTTGAATTCCAGAAAAGACTGCTTGGTATTTTTCAACGAGTTTTGTGTTGTCATAACCGCTTTTCTTAACTGATGCTTCATTCAATAACTCAGGAAATTGCTCAAATTCTTGCTTTGAAAAATAATTTAAAAAAGTTTTAGCAGATTTTTCTGCTTTGTTTAACTCTTGCGTTTTCTGCCAAGAACTATAGGCAAAATAACCGCCTCCTATTGCTGCCACTGCAACAACACCACCAAGGGCTAAGAACACTGTTTTATTTGATTTTTTTTTACTTCTTCTTTCCATTTTTCAATCCCCCAACTCTTTAATTCAATCTGTTTTATTTATTATACCCTATCAGTCAAAATCTAAGGTAGAAAAATAAAAGTTTTATCCAAAATATAAAATTTTTGACTACGATCTTCCATTTTTATCCTTCAATTTGGTTTTACAATCAGTCTCTAGCAGTATTTTTCTTACACTTACCTGTGGTATACTATTTTCACATACTACTTTTTTATTTAGCCATGCATAAGGTCTCTTCAAGACGACTCAGCTAGGCTTTCAATTTTAGGAGGGATTTCAGATGGGAATTATAAAAGCAGCAACAAGTACTATCGGTGGAGGCTTAGCTGATCAGTGGATCGAAGTTATCGAGCCTGATAATATGGGCGATACGACGGTTATGACAAAAGGTGTTTTTGTTCGTAAAAATGATAAACGTGGTTCAAATCGCAAAGGAACCGAAGATGTTTTAACAGACGGTTCTGTTATCCATGTCTATCCAAACATGATGATGATATTAGTCGATGGCGGTAAGATTATTGACTATACTGCAGAAGAAGGATACTACACTGTTAAAAATGATTCAGCGCCTTCAGCATTCAACGGGTCATTAAAAGATGCAATCTCTGAAACATTCGATCGCTTTAAATTTGGTGGTGTAACACCTCAAAAACAACAAGTATTTTATATCAATTTACAAGAAATCAAAGGGATCAAGTTTGGGACATCGTCACCAATCAATTATTTTGACAATTTTTACAATGCAGAACTATTTTTACGTGCACATGGGAATTACTCAATCAAAATTACTGACCCGTTGTTATTTTTTTCAAATGCGATTCCTAGAAATAAAAGCCAAGTTGATATCAATGATATTAACGAACAATACTTGGCAGAATTTTTAACAGCACTACAATCTGCGATCAATAAAATGTCTGCTGACGGCGAACGTATTTCGTATGTACCATCTAAAAGTTTAGAATTAAGTAAATATATGGGGCAAGCGTTAGATGATGAATGGCGCGAGTTACGCGGTATGGAAATTGTTTCTGTTGCTGTAGCCAGCATTTCTTATACAGATGATTCTACTAAATTGATCAATATGCGTAACCAAGGTGCCATGCTTAGTGACGCTAGTGTTCGTGAAGGGTATGTGCAAGGCTCGATGGCTCGTGGAATGGAAGCAGCCGGAAGTAACGAGGGTGGTGCCATGAATGGCTTTATGGGTGTTGGCATGGGAATGAATACAAGCGGGAACTATTTTGCTCAAGCCTCTCAAACCAATCAACAACAAATGCAGGAAAAACAAAATCAGCAAAACGCTCAAGGTTCTTCCGATACTTGGACCTGCCCACAATGCGGAACTGAAAATAATGGTAAATTTTGCTCAAATTGTGGAACACCTAAACCAACGAATGAAAAACCTAAATTAGAAATGAAATGCAGTGAATGTAGCGAAGTTGTTGATTTATCTAATGGTATTCCAAAATTCTGTCCACATTGTGGCAAACCGTTCCAAGGTATTCCTTTATAAAAAATGATTAGGGCTAGGCGACCGTGTCCTGCCCTTTTTCTATCTAATTTAAACACTAAAAATTTGTATTAGAATCAAGTTACGATAATTTTAATGAATTTTCAAAGAAAGGAATAATCATGACGGATACATTTACACACAAATGCCCAAATTGTGGCGGACCTTTGTTATTCGACCCTAAAGATCAAAAATTTCATTGTGAATACTGCTTAAGTGTTTATACGGAGGATGAAGTCACCGCTTATGAAAAAACGCAGCACGAAGCACATTTAGAAAGCCCTAAACAAGCCTCTGAACCAGAACTTACATTTTCAGCCGATTCACAAGTAGACGAAATGACGGTTGAGGAAAAAGAAGCTTTTAAAGAAGCAACTGGAACTGACGGAATGGAAGAGGATACATTGGAAGGCGCAATGGAATTATTCAATTGTCCAAGTTGCGGTGCGCAAATCGTCACCGAAGCCACAACTGCTGCTACTTATTGTTATTATTGTCACAATCCGGTTGTTTTAGCTGGACGACTGACTGGAAATTTCCTACCCGAAAAAGTCTTGCCATTTGCAATTGAAAAAGAAGAAGCCGTTGAGAAGTTTTTGGCTTGGACAAAGAAAAAATGGTTTATTCCTAAAGACTTCTTCAATAAAGAACAGATCGATAAAATGACTGGTGTCTATTTCCCCTACTGGGTTGTAGATGCTGAAATTGATGGTCAAATGCAAGGTATGGGGACAACAATTCGCATCTGGCGTATCGGTGACATTGAGTATACTGAAACAAAACAGTTCGATGTCCAGCGTAAAGGGAAGATTTCATTTAAGGAATTGATCAAAAATGCGCTCTCTAAAAATGTCCAACAAAAAATGGTTGAAGCCGTTCAACCGTTTATATTAGATAAAGCCGTATCGTTTAAAAGTCAATATTTGGCTGGATTCCAAGCGGAAAAACGCGACATTGAATATGATGCAATCCAACAATCTATCCAAAGTGAGCTGAAAAATTACTCCGAATCTATTCTAAGAGATACAGCTTCCGGCTATACTACCCTAACAAAATTACAAACAGATATTTCCTTAGAAAATGAAGAAAATCACTATATGCTTTTGCCGATTTGGGTCGTGACCTATCGCAGCAATGAGCAGTCTAAAAAAGTCTATTACTACGCTATGAACGGTCAAACTGGAAAAGTCAGCGGTATTTTACCTGTAAGTTACAAAAGATTAGGATTGTTTACTTTTGGAATTTTTGCTACAATTTTAGCTATTTTCCTGATTGGAGGGTGGTTTATATGAGAAAGCTTGCTTTTAGCTTATTTACCGCTATTTTTATACTTTTCGGCTTTTCAATGGATGTTCAAGCAGCAGAAGATTCGATTGATGATCAAGCTTCACTTTTTACATCTCAAGAGATTACTCAGTTAAAAGAAGCGATCGTCCCTATCGAAGCCAAGACAAAAGCTCGTGTTTTCATTGTAACAAATACTGATAATGATATTGATTCAAAACGCTTTGCGGATTATTATATGCTTGATCGTATTGGCAAGGATACGAATGGGATTACTTTTTATTTTGATATGAATCAGAGAAAGTTTATAATTTCAACTTCTGGGAATATGATCGATTACTTGGATGATAAACGAATCAATAAAACCTTAGATGAAATTGAGCCTAGTATGATCGCTGGTAATTATTTTCAAGCAGCTCAAAGTTTCCTAAACAATACCAGTCATTACTTTGATCAAGGCGTTCCAGGAGGGCATTACCGTGTTGATACTGAAACCGGGAAAATCACTCGATATAAAAGCTTGACTAAAACAGAAATTATTATTGCTTTTTTGGCAGCAATGTTATTAAGTGGCATTTTCTTTGCTGTTAGTATTTCAAAATATCAATTAAAATTTGGGACATACAAGTACCCTTTTAGAGAAAAATCTAGTCTTAATTTAACTAGCAGAAATGATGTACTGATCAATTCATTCGTTACTACTCGTCGTATCCCTAGAAACAATTCCAGCGGTGGTGGTTCTGGTGGTGGAAGTAGCACTAACTCCACTGGTGGAGGAACATTTGGCGGCGGCGGTCGCAGTTTTTAAATAAACTAGCGTTTAATAAAATCCCCATTCAACAATGATGAGCATCGTTGTTGAATGGGGATTTTATTATGTCCTTTCATAACACTAGCAATACTGCTATCTTCTTTATATCAATAAACGAATATTTTATCTATAAATCGGATGTTTTCTACTGGTATTTTTTTATTTTTCAAATAATTGGTTTACTAACAAAAGTCACCTTGTTATTTAGCAAAATACAAGGTAGTATAGAGTAAAATAGCCCTTAAATAAATGATTTAGCTTTTATCTTACTTGGGCCTTCTATAACCATTATTTTATAAAGTGAGGATATATTGATGAAAAATTTACTAAGTTTAGGAGTCTTAACATTATGCAGTGTAACCTTAGCTGCTTGCACAGGAAATAACAACTCTACTAACGAGAAAAAATCTGAACATACAGCAACTTCCCAAAAGAAAACTGACGAAGTCTATTTTAAAGATGATACCTTAAAAATAGATATGGCAACCTTGAAAATACTTTCTACTGAGGTATTACAAGCCGATGAAAGCCTATATAGAGAAAAACCTCAATTAGCGATTACCTATGAGGTTACTAATGACAGCGATGAGCTTATTTCTGCCTCTACTGTCTGGATAGCTTGTATGGGACTGACTCAAGAAGGTGAAAACACAATCAATAAGCTAACTGTTGGTATGACGCCACAAGATGAAAAATTTACTGAATACACAGAACATCAATTAGATGACATAAAACCTGGTGGTACAGCCAAAGCAGTCATCTCTTATGATTTAGAGGATACAGAAACACCAGTTAAATTAAAAGCAAATCAAGGAATGGCTGGAAAAGAACTGGGAAAAAGAATGATCAACTTAAAATAATAATTGATTGAAATGTAAAACTAAAAAAACAGGGACAGCAGTCGTAATTCCATTGACTACTGTCCCTATTCTTAATGATCAACGATTTGTTACTTCGTTATTATCCAAAAATCGTTGCATTCGTAAAAAAGTATCGTCTTCTCAAATAAATTGATTTATCTGTGGAACTAATCTTTTAAAATATTATGATTCAACGTGATTGTTTAACGCTTTTTCATTCGGCCACTCTTCGATAAAAATAAAATGACCGGGGGCAGTTTGATCAATATGCAACACTTTGAGATTCTCTCTTTGTTTTTCTACTAGCTTTTTATATAGAGGATAGAGGGACAACTTTTTCAATATGTTCAAGTTTAATAAAATCTTCGGCAATTAATTTCAACATATCTGTTCTTCATTTCTGTTATTTTTTAGACAAAAAAAAGGCCTAACAGCCTTGTTAAATCAACTATTCATTCAGACACATGGCGGCACCTACTTAGTGCTGCTTCCTTCCGGATCTGACACGCTTCGTAAGCCCACCATTGTCCTAGCCTTTCGGCAAGATTTAGTATACCGCATTTTTTGATGCTTGGCTAGTCTTTCTGTTGATTTTTTAAAAATTTCTTTTCTTCTCTCAGTGTTCTAAAAAAATTTGAAAGCAAATCACCGCATTCTTGCTCTAAAATTCCCGATTCAACGTAAGCAACATGATTGAATCGCTCATCTTCCAAGAGATTCATTAAAGTACCAGCTGTTCCACCTTTTGGATCCTTTGCCCCATAGTAAACTTCGTTGACTCTAGAAAGAATCATTGCACCGCTACACATAGGACACGGCTCTAACGTGACAAATAATTGAGCACGTTCTAAACGCCAGTTTTCAATCGTTGCACAAGCTTGTTTAATAGCATAGATTTCTGCATGAGCCGTTGCATCTTGGCTCTCTTCTCTAAGATTATGTCCACGACCAATAATTTCTCCATCCAAAACAATAATTGCACCAATCGGGACTTCTTTAATGGCTTCCGCTTTTTTAGCTTCCTTGATGGCTTCTGTCATAAATTTTTCTTTTTCTTCGATCGTTAAACTGCTTGTCTTTTCATTCAAGCGATTTCCGCCTCTCGTTCTTTATACTTTTCCCTCATTCATGGTACAATAAACTAGTGAGGTGTGTCTATGACTATTGAAGAATTAATTGAATTGTATCCCGCAGGTAAAATCCAACAAACAAAAGCCACAAGCGAAGCTCTTTCATTACCGGTCAACGGAAAATATTTTGTCCTTGCCAAAGAAGCACTACAAGAGACAGAAATTCGTTTATTGGAAACCTTATTTCCTGCAAAGGAATATTTTGTCAATCAAAAAAATCATCCTTGGTTTGGCTATTTATTCGATCAAATGCCTATTGATGTTGACGGGACATTTCGTATCATGCAATTTCAACTCAAAAAACCGAAAGCGTTTTTACAATCAGAATGGGAAAATAGCATCACAGAAATCTTCCCTAATCTCGATGATTTCTTTTTCACTACTGAAAATGATGGCGTTTTAATAGAAAAATACGCCAAAAATCACTATACCTTAGAAGAGCTCCAAAGTATATTCTTAACATTAGATGCAGATTTTGATTCTTCGACGACTGTTTATGTAGGAAATTTCTTCTTAGCTAGTGATGGTATTTTGACATTATTCCAAGAAGAGCAACAAATTTTTAAAGCAGAAGTAGACAATCTTAAGGTTAAATCCACCTTTTCTTTGTCTGATGTGGCTTTGCATTATTTCACTAAAGAGGCAATGAATCAAAGCAAGATCGTACAAACATTTGCCAAACAACTGGTTTTAACAAGTGAACTTCAAAAAATCATCCTTGCTCTTTGGCATAATCAAGGCAATATTAGTTCAGCTGCCAAAGATTTATACATGCATCGTAATACTCTTCATTACCGTTTAGAAAAATTCTACGAGCAAACAGGACTTTCTTTAAAGAGAATGGATGATCTTGTATTTTGCTATTTATTGATCACAAAATAAAATAAGAGTGACTGGGACATAACTCTATGAGTCATACACCTCAGTCACTCTTATCTTTACATCATTTCTTCAACAAAACTGACTAAACGATCTTTCAAATTCTCCGTATTGTCTTTTAAAGATTCTCCGTAAGAAGAGATTTTTTTTCTACCGTCTTTGACCTTACCTAAAACGTTCATCATAGAATCAAGCTCATCATCAGATAAATCATCTACAATTCCTAGCAATTTTTCATTGCCGCCAAATTTATCGTTTACAAATTTTTTTGCTTTAAAACGATTTGAGACATGGTACACTTTTTTTACAATTTTCTCAGATGCGATCACCGCAACTGAAACACCTGCTACCGCAGCAATACTTAAACCGATACTAATTTTTGTTGATGTTTTCATTCTCTTCAGCTCCTTCTTACTATCTATTCTTATGATAACACACTCTTAAAAATTGAGGTAATAAAACAAAACATCGCAAATTTTAATCTCTACGATTGTTACCACCAAACAAAATAATCAAGCGAAGTAATTGTAAAAACGTAGCTAAAGCTGCTGCCACATAAGTCAAAGCTGCCGCAAATAAGACTTTTCTTGCCATAGGTACTTCTTCTTCTGTCAAAATATTGCCATCTGATAGAATTTTTAACGCTCTACGAGACGCATTAAATTCCACTGGTAAAGTAACTAATTGGAAAAGTAATGCCAATGAGAACGCCAATATTCCAATATTGATCAATGTCTGGTTCCAACTAAATAACACACCGACTAAAATAATTGGAAATGACAATGCCGAGCCGAAATTCGCAACAGGGACGATAGCTGCACGAATTTTTAATGGACTATAACCCGTATGATCTTGTACCGCATGACCACATTCATGTGCTGCTACACCAATTGCAGCAACTGAAGTTGATTGTGCTGTCGCTTCAGATAAACTTAATATTTTATTACCAGAATTATAATTATCAGTTAAATCGCCTGCGATTTGTTGAACACCAACATCATTGATTTGTTCTTTTTTCAAAATATATTGCGCGGCGTTTGTACCTGTTACATTATTCCGACTTTGAATTTTATCATATTTTTTAAACGTACTATTTACGTATGCTGATGCAGCCATTGAAATCAACAATCCTACAATTACTAGGATATATGTTGGGTCAAATATTGCATAAAAAGGCATCATTTTTATTCCCCCTATTCTTTTCTATATTGTATCATGAGTTTCTAAAAAAAGTGTAACTATTACTTGACGAATTTATGAACTCCAAAATTCAATTTCTAACAAAATTGTCACATTATTTTAAGTCATTTCAATGGCATCCCAACTAAAAAAAAGGCATACTACATTTAAGAGGTGACTATATTGAAAAAATTTCTACTTTTTATCCTGCCATTCACTCTTTTAACTGGCGGTATCTGGTTTGGTTATAATTATTATTTTGGCGGCAAAGACTACTATACTCGTGTGGAAGCACCAAATGAAGTAAAAACAGGAAACTTCTCAAATGGTGAAAAATATACAGAATATGATTACATACAAACTGCCTATAATAAACAAGGTGAAAAAACAGTGCAGAAGACATACGAAATTAGAGATAAACCATTACGAATCAATGCTTACTTAAAACTAAAAGTCAATCCTAGAAAAGGCGTGCTCAGCTGGGAAGAAGTTCCTGAGACGGCTGTTCCGAAAAAAGCACTTGAAAAATTGTCAGAGTAACATTAAATGATTTAAAAAAACTCCTCATCAAGTTTGATGAGAAGTTTTTTTATTATAGTTGATTGCTAATTTTTTCAATGTTTTTCAATACGATCGAGACTGTTCCATCAGGATTATTAACAAATTCGATTAAGTCCCCATTTCGATATACTTCGATTGGAACAATCAATTCAATCCCATTACTCATCTTTAATTTTTGCTTACCAAACTTTTTCTCTGAAATTTCTCTAGCTTCACGAACAGGCGGCGTTTTATCAACAAACTTCGATTCATTGACCTCATCTTGGTAAGCCATGCGTGCCGAAATATTTTCTTTAAAAACCAATTCAGCTACTTGCTCATTGTCAATTGTTCCAGTTTCTTCAATGCTTTCATAGACTGCTTCTTTCACAGATGCAATCAATTCGAATTCGTCTTCATTGAATTTTTTACCAATCCGTTTTACGGCTTTTTTAATTTCTTTCATGTTTTCTTCTATAGAAGGTGCTGGTTGTGATTCAATTACTTTCTCAGAAAAATACCAAACTTTTTCCCCTGAAAACTCATAACGTTTTTCTAAAAGCTCATATGCTAAAGTATCTAAGTTGACGGTCATCCCTTCATCAGGCTTTTGTGATTTTGAAGGTAAAATAGCTCGGTTGATGATCAATTTGTTATAAACAGCCTCATCTTCATAATCTACATAGTGAGTGTAACTTTCTTTGTAATTTAATTTGATCATTGCTAAATGCATCACTGTATCTAATTCATATAAAATAAAAAGAACATCCGCACTTGGCGCATCTTCACTCCCTGAATAAACATCATACCAATGCTGAGCTAGTTGCTGACTTTTTTGAATAAAGTCATTAGGAATACCTCGCATTTTATCAACGAATGAACTTTCCTCTGCTAAAATACCTGTTTTCGTTTGAGCCGTTGACAGCTTTGTTATTTTGCTTGTTAGATAAACGCGAATATATTCTGTCGTTAAATCTAATTCTTTTGCTGAAAATACCGGAGTTCCGGTTTCACGATCAATAATGTGTAAAATTGCACTTTTTAAATAAATATCCATCTGTCATTCTCCCTTTTATTAAGCCCTATTTAGTCTACCCGAAAGAAACAAAAAAGCCAACTATTTTATTGATTTAAACATGAAATATCTCGTGAAGTTCTTATTAAAAATAGCTCTATCTATGATTGATTGGTTTAGGTAACAAAAAAAGCAAGGCAACAATTTTTTTGCCCTGCTCACTATTTCCTCTATTTATTTAAAACACTCTATTCCTATTGATTTTCTTCTACAAATAATTTCCCAGTTGCTTCATCGACAGGATCAAGTTTGTTAAAAATACCTTTTGTTCTGAAAATATAAGTTAAAACAAATGGAACAACAACTGCAATCAACATTGCGCCGAAAAATGCCAGATAATATTGAGGAACGATAGATAAAATACCAGGTAATCCGCCAACTCCAATACTGATTGCCTTAACATCAAACAGCGTTGAAAATAATCCAGCACATGCAGAACCGATCATTCCGGCAACAAATGGGTAAACATATTTCAAATTGATACCAAACATTGCAGGCTCTGTGACACCTAGATAACAAGAAATCATCGCTGGAATTGATACTTGTTCTTCTTCTTTGTTCCCTCTGTGCATAAAGACAACAGCCAATACAGCAGATCCTTGAGCAATATTAGACAATGCAATCATCGGCCAAAGGTTTGTCGACTGAAAATCAGCAATCAACTGTAGATCGATCGCGTTTGTCATGTGGTGCAGCCCGGTTATTACTAAAGGCGCATACATGAAACCAAATACAGCTCCAAATAACCAGTTAAGCGATGAGGTTAACCCAGCATTAACAATATCTGAAATCCAGCTTCCAATAGCCCAGCCAATAGGACCTAAGATTACATGTGCAGCAATCACTGTTGGAACTAGAGCAAACAGCGGGACGAAAATCATCGAAACTGCCTGTGGTATAACTTTTCTGAAAAATATTTCTAAATAAGCAAGTAAAAATCCTGCCAACATTGCCGGAATAACCTGAGCTTGATACCCTATCATGTTCACTTGAGCAAAACCAAAATCCCAAAAAGGAATATCAGCGGTAGCTGTACTTGCCACAGAATAAGCATTTAATAATTGCGGCGACACTAAAGTGATTCCTAAAACAATTCCAAGAATTTGAGTTGTGCCCATTTTCTTAGTGATACTCCAGGTAATACCTACAGGTAGAAACTGAAAAATTGCTTCACCAATCAACCATAAAAATGAATTTACACCACTCCAAAATTGTGAAACTTCAACAATTTTCTGTCCATCTAAAAAACCAAAAGGAATTCCTTCTAATACATTACGGAAACCTAAAATCAGCCCACCAATAACTAATGCTGGGATCAACGGTGTAAAAATCTCAGCTAAAACTGAAATCGCCCGTTGTACCGGATTTAGATTTTGTTTTGCAGCTGCTTTCCCCTGCTCTTTGGAAACGCCTTCAACTCCTGAAATAGAAGAAAACTCATTATAAAATTGTGGGACTTCATTCCCAATAATCACTTGAAATTGACCAGCGTTCGTAAAGGTTCCCTTTACAGAAGGTATCTTTTCAATTGCTGCAGTATCCGCTTTACTTGGGTCATTAAGAACAAAACGCATCCTAGTTGCACAGTGCGAAACAGCAGCGATATTTTCTTTTCCCCCTACATATTCTAACAGTTTTTTTGCATCTTCTTGAAACTTACCCATTTCCTTAGCTCCTCTCAATTAACTTGTATATACAATTCAGCTGTATTTGTATAATACTTTATTATTTCTTTTTTTACAAGCGTTTTCTTTTTAAAAACTAAAACTTTTTTCAAATCTTAGTCAAAAAACTAAAATCCTAAACCTTACCATGTAATGATTTATATTTTTTTAATTACTGGTAATTATTTCATAAAATGGTACACTTGGATTTATCAAATAAAAAATAAAAAAAATACTGTTCAGGTCAGTATTTTACCGAGGAAAAGATGAAAAAAAAGAAAATTACTAGCATTGTAAAAAAACGTTTATCAGCTGTTCAGGTTTTAGCTTTAGGATTTATTGTTTTAATTTTTATCGGCGGAGCTCTTTTATCCTTACCACTATTTTCACGTAGTGGTAACGCAACACCGTTTATTGATGCATTGTTCACTTCTGTTTCCGCGGTTTGTGTAACTGGTTTAACAACCGTTAACACGGCCTTGCATTGGAATGCTTATGGTCAGCTGATTATTATGATTTTAATTGAAATTGGCGGATTAGGCTTCATGACGATGCCTGTTCTTTTATATTTTATTTTACGAAAAAAAATTACTCTTAGTACCCGTATATTATTACGTGAGGCTCTTAATTTAGATGATATGTCGGGAGCCTTTCGCTTGATGATATATGTCGTCAAACTAGCAGCAATCATTCAAATTGTAGGGGCAATTTTACTTTCAATTCAATTTGTTCCTGAATTTGGCTGGAGGAAAGGTCTCTTTTTCGGACTGTTTCATTCTATATCAAGTTTCTGTAATGCTGGTTTTGATTTATTAGGTGATAGTTTGACTCCTTACCAAACAAATCCATTTGTATTGTTGGTGATAGGTGGCTTGATTATTTCCGGTGGTCTTGGTTTTATCGTTTGGCAGGATTTGTTACAATTAAAAAAGATACGTAGATTTTCTTTACACACTAAAATAGCCTTGATTACAACGTTTTCTCTGTTGGTTGGTGGCTTTATCTTATTTTTTGTCACTGAACATAACGCAAGTGATTTAACAGCTGGTACTAATTTTTTTGATCGGTTAGCGAATACTTTTTTCATGTCTGTGACACCCAGAACTGCAGGATATTATTCAATTGATTACATGCAGATGACAAATGCAGGACTGATTACAACCATATTTTTAATGTATGTAGGTGGAACACCCGGTTCTACTGCTGGCGGTCTTAAGACCACGACCTTTGCGGTATTGGTAATTCAAATTGTTTCAATATTTAAAGGACGTACACGGGCAGAATTTCAGGGACGAACGATTCGAAACAGTACTGTCTTTCGTGCTTTGACATTGTTTTTTATCACATTGACTTTATGTGTGTTTTCAATCATGCTCTTGACGATTACGGAAAA
The DNA here is from genome assembly GCF_000407165.1 of Enterococcus haemoperoxidus ATCC BAA-382. Classification (NCBI taxonomy): domain Bacteria; kingdom Bacillati; phylum Bacillota; class Bacilli; order Lactobacillales; family Enterococcaceae; genus Enterococcus; species Enterococcus haemoperoxidus. The sequence continues at coordinate 1,623,182 of NZ_KE136479.1, forward strand.
TATTCCTGAATCCTCTGGCATAGAATATGTGGCGTTTGAAGTATTTTCTGCATTTGGAACTGTTGGGTTAACAATGGGATTAACCCCTGAATTAAGTGTTCTTGGTAAAGTTATTATTATGTTATTGATGTATATTGGAAGAGTCGGGATTTATACTGTTGGCTTTTCATTATTAACAAGAGGTCAAAAACAGCAAGCTAAATATAAATACCCAGACGAAAGTGTTATGATTGGATAAACTAAAAGATAAAAGAAACATCAAGATTAAAAATCTTGATGTTTCTTTTATCTTTTATTTATGGATCTATACTGATAAATAAAAAAATCCCACCTTCTATTGAAAGTGGGAAAAGGAGTTTTACTCTAAAGAGTAAAATGAAAAAATAAAAAGGGTTGTTGTTGGTATGTACTTATAATACTATTATTTGAATTAATTATCAACTATTATCCCTCGTATATACACTATTTTTTTAAAAATAAATTTAGAACGTTTTCTTTTTTGAAATAAATAAAAAAAATCCCATCTTCTTTCAAAGATGGGAAAAGGAGTTTTACTCTAAAAGAGTAAAATGAAAAAATAAAAAGGGTTGTTGTTGGTATAGTTGTATATTAACTTTAAATAAATAAAATTTCAAGTAATAAGCCTCGAAACTATACATAATTAAAATAATGTAGTCACAAAATCCTGTTTTTTTCAAATTTAAATTATTTCCAAACATCTAAACCATATATGGTGAGTTATTTTTGCGTTATTCTAAAAAAAACGACCTAATAAAATATTAGGTCGTTCTGAAAGTCTTTAAATTAGTTTTTTACGATATTTACTGCTTGTGGTCCACGTTGACCTTCTTCGATATCAAATGATACGCTTTGGCCTTCGTCTAAAGATTTGAATCCGTCACCTTGGATTGCTGAAAAGTGAGCGAATAAATCTGTTCCGTTATCTTGAGTAATAAAACCAAAACCTTTGTCTGCGTTAAACCATTTCACTGTACCTGTATTCATAAATGTGTTCCTCCTAGTGCTTTTAGCACGATTAATTTTTGCAATACCTTTGTGATAAAAAAAGAGGAATTAAAACACCCTTACGAATGAAATGACCTATTAATTTAAATTACAATTATACTACATTTGTTATTATACGATGCTATTAAATAGAAGTATACCTTTTTTTTCATTTATGAGAAAATACTAATTTAACTTGTTAGCCACTTCCTTATTTTCCTTAAAAAAGTAAAATCCCACCTCACAAGAGATGGGATAAGGATAGTTATTTGTTAAGGTATTGATTTTTCAGACTTACCTAGTCTACTATACAAAACCGAATCATGCAAATACATTTTATAAAACTTTTTCTTTTTTTGCAGCAAGTATGTTTTCCGATACGGCTCACATAAGATTTGGTGCCCATTATTACTAGTGTTTATTTTCACTTCTACTGCTATACAATACTTCAATTTTCTTGACAAAATTTTGTGCCAATTTCTCTGAATACGTGATGATAATGATCGTATCACTCCCTGCAACTGTGCCAGCAATTTCTTCATATTTTACTTCATCAATGTAATTAGTAATGACATCTGCTAGTCCATTTTCCGTATGAATCAACACAATAAAACCTACTTGTTCTATTTTTTTCAATGACTCTTGTAAAGATTCACGCAGCTTATTTTCACTATTTTTCTGAGATTCTTGATCTACAATGCTATACTTTATTTTTCCGTCTTCTTGATACGTTTTTACAATATATAATTCTCTAGCATCTCTTGAAATTGTTGATTGTGTTGCATTTACCCCATTTTTCCTGAGTAAAGCTAACAGCTCATCTTGTGTTTCAATCGTATTTTGTGTGACAAGCCGTCTAATGATTTTTTGACGTTCCTCTTTATTCATTTTCACACGTCCTCATTTTATAGACTATAACAACAACATAGCACCAATCAAGATCAAAAGATTCAGCAGACTTATAACAATAATTGGTTTCATCATAAATTTAGTCCATGTCGAGTACTCAATTTTAGAAATCTCTAAGCCTCCCATCACAACGCCAGATGTCGGTGTAATTAAATTTATCAAACCACAACCAGCTGTGAAGATCATTACCATAACATCGGGGCTTAACCCAATATTATGAGCTAGACCTCCCATTACCGGGATAGAAACATAAGCTAGTCCGGAGGTCGACGGAATCAAGAAAGATAGTAACAGGTACAAAACGTAGGCACCTATCACAAACAAAACAGGCGACAATCCTTGGAGTGCTGAAGCTGATTTATCTAATATGAATAAATCCAAATGAGTCGTTGCCATCAAAATAGAGGCACCTCTAGCGACAACTATGATCAACACAACAGATAAAATATCTTTTACCCCTTCGATAAATGTCGTGATTGTTTGTTTTTCTGATAATCCATATACAATAGCTATCACCAAACTCATCAAGAAAAACCACATGGCCAGATCTCCAAAATACCAATGACCAAAGCTAGTTCCCGTAAGATAAGAAGTCCAACCATTGAAAATATGAACCCCGAAAGACTCCCAAGGAATCAAGGAAACAACCATAATAAGAAACCCAAAAGAAAATATACTCAAAATAATCTTATGCTTTTTCGTGAATGGTAACTCTTTATTCTCATCTTGACCAAAATATTCCCTCATATCCGCTTGTTCTTGCAATGAAAGGATCGTTGACCCTTTATCTGCTTTCACTTTTTTGGCATATTTCATCATATAAAAAATTGAAAATGTCGTCGTTGTAAACCATAAAATCAATCCTATGATCAAAATTACTCCTGTGTTCGGTTTGATATCAATGCTTTTTAATGCATCCATGGCAACCCCTGTTGCAAATGGATTGACAGTGGAACCAATTACTCCAGATCCAGCTCCAAGTAACACCGTCCCCACAGCAACTAACGTATCAAACCCTGCAGCAACCATTGTCGCTGTGATCAATGCGTAAAAAGGCAATGTCTCTTCTGCCATTCCATAAGTCGATCCTCCGATAGAGAATAAAACCATCAAAATGGGAATAATAATCAATTCATTCCCCTTAAGTTTTCTAACAACATGTTGAATTCCAGCTTCTAAGGCTCCAGTTTTCGTAACAATATTTAAAAATCCGCCCAAAACTAAGATAAATACACAAATTTCAATGGCATCTTTAAATCCGTTAAAAGGAGACATGACCAAATCAGAAAGCTTTGCACCCACAACGTGATCAACAGCTTTTGTCCCACCAGAAGGAATGGTTGGTGTAAATGTTTGACCTGATAGAAACCAAGAAATGATTGTTAACGCAATAATGATAATAAACAAAATACTAAATGAAGATAAAGATTTTTTCTGCTTTTTCTGCTCTTTTTTGTCCATTGTTCTTTCTGTATGAAAACCATACTTTTCCTTTCAAATTTTTTCGTTCATTTCAAAATAAGAGGGGAAAAATACAGGGAAATGCTAGTCATGATCTAGCGAAAAGTAAGCTGGATCAAAAAAAATCAACTCTTTATGCAGATACTGGATTTTCTTTTTTTTAACCAGTTTCTTTATTACAAGGCTGGCCGTTTCTCTTGTCGTGCCACTGCTATGGGAAATATCATTCATTAGAATCGGATAGGGTATAACCACCTGATTAAAATAATTTTTTTCACCTAAATCATGCATTAAGATCGCTAGCGTATTTTTAACACGCTGAGAGGCACTAGAAGTTATACAGCTTTCAATTTTGAGCACATGTTTTTTTAAAGTCAAAGACACTTGGTTAAAATAAAACAGCAACTGCTGATTATTTCCCTGTATCACTTTTTCAAAAACTTTCGTTGAGAGATAACACACTTCAATATCTGTCATAGCGATCGCTGAGAAATGATAGTTTTTGTCTGTAAAAAGTCCAGTTAATGGAAATACCGCGCTGTCTTTGACAAAGTTCAAATAGAAAAGTGTACCGGTTTGATCGATTTTTTCAAATTTCACAAGCCCCTTTTTTAAAATAAACATACGGTTTCTTTCATCACCGGCATCAAAAAGAACTTGGCCTTTTTTATATGCTCTACAATATGAATTTTTCTGGATGACGATAGATTCTTCTTCATTTAATTCTGAAAAATAGGGACATCCTTTTAGTGAGTCATTCTCTTGTAATACTGTCATTTTCTTCAACTCCAACTTAGTCAATAATTTTCTCTACTAATGCTATAAAGACGGCAGTGTTCTATCCTTCAAAGATAACTTCTGTCCCTACCTCATGTTCACCAAAATCACTTAATTTTTCTAATGAAGTAATAATGGCTTTATTAGCAGGTTTGGCTTTTACATATTGAATTGCTGCCTCCACTTTTGGTAACATACTTCCTGGTTCAAATTGCCCTTGTTTTATATATTCTTCTAGCTGTTTTATAGTGACTTGTTTTAATTGTTGTTCATTTTCTTTGCCAAAATTTATTGCAACATTTTCAACCCCAGTCAAAATGACAAACAGATCAGCATCCGCCAATTCAGCTATTTTTTCTGAAGAGAAATCCTTGTCGATAACCGCTTCAACCCCAATTAATTCATTGCTCGTAACAGGAATACCACCGCCACCACCGCAAATCGTAATAATATCGTGTTTGATCATTGTCTTAATTACTTCGTGTTCTTGGATTGATATTGGTTTAGGGCTAGGAACAACTTTACGCCAACCACGACCGGCATCTTCTTTATATAAGGTATTATTTTCGCTCATTATGATTTGCGCTGCTTCTTTTGTTAAAAATGGACCGATCGGTTTGGTCGGATTGTCAAAAGCTGGATCATTTTCTGATACGATCACTTGTGTGACAAGTGTTGCAATTTCTTTTTTGATTCCAGCATCGTTCAACTCTTTGGCCAATGCATTTTCCAACCAATAACCAATGCTGCCTTGGGTCATGGCAACACAAGTATCTAGCGGCATCGCTGGATTTTCTTTAGAATCTGTAGCTTGTTGCTGGATCAACAGATTCCCGACTTGAGGACCATTCCCGTGAGAAATAACAAGTTGATAGCCTTTTTGAATCAACTTAACTAATTGTTTCGCCGTATAAGTCAATGCTTTTTGTTGCGCCTGTGAACTTGCATCTTTCGACAATATTGCATTCCCGCCTAGAGCGATCACAATTGTCGTTTTTTTCATAAAATCCCTTCTTCCTTTTTATTCATTATGATTGTTGTTGTTTAAACTTTGGGAATAAAAAGGTTACCTAAGGTTGCTGCCATAATTGCTTTGATCGAGTGCATTCTATTTTCAGCTTCTTCGAATTGACGTCCGTATTTACTTCTAAATACTTCATCTGTGATTTCCATTTCACTGATGCCAAATTTTTCTTTGACCATTTTGCCATATTCTGTTGTTGCATCATGAAAAGCTGGTAAACAATGTAAGACGATTAACTTACCATCGGCATTACCTGTTTTTTGGACCATGTCCATATTGATTTGATAATCTTTCAACACTCTAACTCGTTCTTCAAATTTATCTTCTTCACCCATCGAAACCCAGACATCTGTATAAAGAACATTCGCATTTTTAACGCCTTGTTCCACATCATCCGTAATCATGATTTCACTGCCTGACTCTGCCGCAAATTTTTTCGCATAAGCCACGACAGATTCTTCAGGAAATAGTGATTCTGGCGCGCATATTCTAACGTTTACACCTAAAATGGCTCCTGTTACTAACAAACTATTCGCCATATTATTACGCCCATCACCAACGTATACAAGTGTAATATCTTCAAGCGTACCAAAATTTTCTTTAATCGTCATATAATCAGCGATCATTTGCGTTGGGTGCCACTCATCTGTTAGACCATTCCAAACAGGAACGCCAGAGAATTTCGCCAAATCTTCCACAACTTTTTGACTAAAGCCTCTGAATTCAATTCCGTCAAACATACTCCCTAAGACCTTAGCAGTGTCTTCAACGGATTCTTTTTTGCCTAATTGAATATCATTTTTTCCGAGAAATTCAGGATGCGCACCCAAGTCAATTGAAGCAGTTGTAAACGCAGATCGTGTCCGAGTCGATGTTTTTTCAAAAAGTAGCGCAATATTTTTCCCTTCAAGATAATGATGTGGAATTCCTTGTTTTTTCAATTTTTTTAAATGGATAGAAAAATCGATCAAGTAATTTAATTCGTCTTTTGTAAAATC